>JANQOW010000136.1 GCA_028285595.1 Hyphomicrobiales bacterium | reverse complement strand
GCCGGTTGCCGCAGCTGGGCTGCCAGCCGGTGCACGCAAAGGTGACCGTGGAGGCCCTGTCGGACGGCAGTTTCGTGTGCACCGGGCCCATGTATGGCGGCTCGCACGCTGAACTCGGGCCTATGGCCACTTTGCTGATTGAGGAGAACGGCGCGGAGGTGCGCGTGGTGGTGGGCTCGGTCCGCACCCAGAACGCGGACCAGGCCTTCTTCCGCCATATCGGCATTGATCCCACCGCCCAAGACATCATCGTGATTAAGAGCGCGGTGCACTTTCTGGCCGACTATGACCCGATCTCCGAGACCGTCCTCTTCGCCGATGCGCCGGGGGCGAACCCCTGCAAGCTGCCGCAGATTGGCTATAAGCGGCTGCGCACCGGTGTGCGGTTGGGGGCCAACGGCCCGGCGTTTCAGGGAGCAAGCTGATGAGCGAGAAGCTACGTGTTGAGCGCGCCGGCCATGTGGTGACCCTCACTCTCAACCAGCCGGAGATGCGCAACCCGATTACGGATCTGGACTTCGTGGATGCGTTCGTTGAGCGCTGTGCGCAGATCCAGGCGGATTTGGACGTGCGCTGCGTGATCATCACCGGCGCCGGTAAAGGCTTCTCGTCCGGCGGCAACATCAAACATATGGCCGAGCGCACCGGCACTTTTGCGGGAAGCGCCGATGAGATTGCCGAGAATTACCGCAAAGGCATTCAGCGGGTGCCTAAAGCGGTCTATGCGCTGGACGTGCCCGTGATCGCGGCAGTCAATGGCGCAGCTTACGGCGCCGGCTGTGATCTGGCCATGATGTGCGACATCCGCATTGCCAGCGAGCATGCGGTGTTTGCGGAGAACTTTGTGAAGGTGGGCCTGATCCCGGGCGATGCGGGCGCCTGGTTCCTGCCCCGCGCGGTTGGGGCCTCGCGGGCCGCTGAAATGACCTTCACCGGCGAGCCGGTGGATGCTGAGACCGCTCTGTCCTGGGGCTTGGTGTCCAAGCTGGTGGCCGCCGATGAGCTGATGGCAACGGCCCAGGATCTGGCGGTCCGGATCGCGGTCAATCCGCCGGTCCAACTGCGCAAGGCCAAACGGCTGCTGCGCGCAAGTCAGGCGTCCAGCCTCAATGATCTTTTGGAACTCTCCGCCGTCTATCAAGGCGCCTGCCATACATCGGAGGATCATCAGGAAGCCGTGGCGGCGATCTTGGAAAAGCGCGCGCCCACATTTGTCGGACGCTGAAACGAAGATGAGGAAGGACTGAAACCATGGCACGGAACCGGTCGAAACGGGTCGCGGGCCTTCTGGCGCTTGCGCTGGCCTTCTCTCCTCTCGCCGCCGCCGGCGCGGAAGACTGGGGAACACCCTACGACAAACTGTTTGCAGACGGCGCAGAGCGGGTGAAGACGTTCAAGGACGAAGACGGCTCGGTCACCCGCGAGGTGATCACCAAGGGCGGGGTTCAGATCCGGCAAGTGCGAAAGAACGGCGAGGTGAGCACCGCAACGGCCGACGTTCTGCATGGCCCGGTCTTGTGTTTCTGGGAGATCGCGGTGACGGTCCGCGCCGCGCTTGATGTCTGCGAGGAAACCAACCGTCCCGATCTGGCCAAACGCCTCGATACCACGCTGGGCAAGCTCAACCGGTTCATCATGGCCAATGGCCTGGAGAAGGCCAGCAAGGCTGAAATGGACGCGGCGATGACCGCCCGCTTTCAACGCTTCCGCAAGAGCCAGGCCGCACCGGAAACCGGCCGCGTGGCCTGTTCCAAGGCCGGCTCGGGCACGCTGGGTTTCGTGAATGCTTACCTGGCGGACATGGATAAGAAGAGCGAGACGGATTATCAGGCGGGCATCGACAAGCTCTTGTCCGTGCCGCGGCTGCCCGCCATGAACCCTTGTCTTTAGACTGAGCGCCCTACTTCGATATCTCCACATCATCGAAGCTGAAGCTGCCAATACCGAAAGCCGCCAGACCCACGCCGAGAGGCGTTCTGGGCTTGTAGGCCATGGCAATCAGCTCTTTGCCATTTGCAAAGAAGGCGACCTTGCCGTCTCGGTGCACAAATGTGACCCTATTGGCCCCTTCCACGTTGATCAGCTTGCTCTCGCCGCTGTACACGAACCGGGTCTTGCCCTGTTTCTTTTGCAGAACATGGAAATGGCCCTCTTTGCCCACGGCGAACACCAGATAGTTTCCGAGCTTCCCGCTGCCGACCAGCACACCGGCACCTCCACGGCCCTGGTTGGCCGCTTCCACGGTGACGGAAATTCTTGCATCTTCCGTGGTGGAGACCGTTTCCTCGCCCTGGTAACGCACCCATTTGATGTCCTGATACTGCAGGCTCATCGGATTGAGCCTGTTCTCCAGGACCATCTTTCCATCTGAGACATTGAGCAGCCATTTTGATTGGGCGTTGGCAAAGTCGAGCTGCCCCCCCAGCATGAGGGAGCGGTCTTCTCCGTCGAAGTTTTCAGAATAGACCCGCTTCTCCGGGACGTCGTTCTTCGGCGCTGCAGTTTCCGAAAAGGACGGCAAACTGAAGGCAACCAGCCCAACAAGCGCAAACACACAGGCACGTAATGAATACTGCATCGGGATTACCCTCACCCAGAGTTAAGCCATATTCGTAATGGTTGTCCGTGCGCACGATAATACCCCTACTGGTTGAACAACCGATTGCACTCTTTGTTAGAGTTTTACCAAACCACCACTCAAAAGCTGGGGAGCGCGTATCCTTGAGGGCACCCGGTTGAACACCCCACCCGGCCGACATAGGGTGCGGGCCAAACAATACAGGAGACCCCAATGCGGCCCACGCTATCCTTCGTTGTCCTCAGCGCCCTCTTCATGGCCATGCTCAACCCGGTCCAGGCCGGGTTCAAGACCAATGCCGACCTGCCTCCGCCCGAGGCGTGGGCACAGGTGGATCTTGCCAACTGGAAAACCCCGAGCGCCGGCGACATGATGGGCCTGTTTCAGCCCTTGTTCGGGGGGTATGCGGAGTTTGACGGGGCCAAACGCATGACCATCGCCGTCAATGAAACGCCGGATGGGGCCGCGTATGAGGTGTTCGTGACCCAGACCGGGTATGCGGACGATTCCGTCTCCGGTGGCCGCTGGGCGGCGACCGTCAAACCTCAAGGCTCCGGCTGGGTCATAGAGGCCTTATGGCGCCAGCAATTGTGTGCGCGGGGCGCTCATAAGGACAAATGGACCAAGCAGAACTGCCCGTAAACTGCTCTAGTACTTCTCCGGCACGTAGAGCTTTTTCGGCAGGGTCTTGCGCTCGTATTTCGGGTTGAACACCCGGTCCGGCAGCACCACTTGCTCGTGCTCAACGTCTTCGTAGGGGATCTGTTTCAGCAGGTGATCGATACAGTTGAGCCGCGCCTGCTTCTTGTCATTGCCTTCCACAATCCACCACGGCGCCTCTTTGATGTTCGTGCGCTCGAACATCTCTTCCTTCACCTTGGTGTATTGCTCCCACCGCACCCGTGACTGCAGGTCCATGGGGCTGAGCTTCCATTGCTTGATCGGATCGTGCACCCGCATCAAGAAGCGCAATTGCTGCTCCTGGTCGGTGATGGAGAACCAGTACTTGATCACCTTGATGCCGGAGCGCACCAGCATGCGCTCAAATTCCGGCACGTCGTAGAAAAACTGATCCACCTCGTCGTCGGAGGCAAACTCCATGACCCGTTCCACACCGGCCCTGTTGTACCAGGAGCGGTCGAACAGCACCATTTCCCCGCCCGCGGGCAGGTGCGGCACATAGCGCTGGAAATACCATTGGGTTTTTTCGCGCTCGCTGGGCGCCGGCAGCGCCACCACCTTGCACACCCGGGGATTGAGCCGTTGAGTGATGCGCTTGATCACGCCGCCCTTGCCGGCAGCGTCGCGGCCTTCAAAAATCACCAGAAGCTTATACTTGGTGTGGACCACCCAGTCCTGCAGCTTCACCAGCTCCGCCTGCAAATGCAGCAGCGCCCTGAAGTAAGCGCGACGGTCGAGCGTGGACTTGTGACCCCATTCGGAGATGTTGCGCAGCTCCTGTTGCAGGCGCTCATCATCAATCTCCATCTCGAGTTCTTCATCAAAACTGTCCTGAAGCTCGGCCTCCAGCCAGTTCTTGTCCTCCAGCTCGTCAATAATGTTCGTCATGTCCCTCACCGTCTTTCTGCATGGCAATGCGCGCACAGGTTCTTCATCCTAGCAACGCAGTTTGACAAAGATGTAACTCTAAGCCCGCTTGCGTCTCTTGCATTTGACATAGCGCAAATCATCGCCTTCCATATGCAGTTCCGTTTCACTCCCCCTTTTCTCAGGAGCTTTGCCAAGATGATCCGCGATTTGCCGTTTGACACTGAAACCATGCTGGCGGGCCTGCGCCCTTGGATCGAGTGCGAAAGCCCAACATGGGACGCAGCAGCGGTGAACCGGATGATGGACCTGGCCTCGCGGGATCTGGCCATGGCAGGCGCCAGCATCGAGCGCATTCCAGGCCGCATGGGTTTTGGCGACTGTGTACGCGCACGCTTTCCCCACCCTGACCTTTATGCGCCCGGCGTCCTGATATTGGGCCACCTCGACACGGTGCATCCCCTGGGCACCCTGGAGCAACTGGCCTGGCGCAGAGACGGAGATTTGTGCTGGGGCCCAGGCATTCAGGACATGAAGGGCGGCAATTACATCGCGCTGGAGGCCATCCGCCAGCTTAATGATGCCGGCGTCGTGACGCCCCTTCCCATCACGGTCCTGTTCACCAGCGACGAAGAGGTGGGCTCGCCCTCCACTCGGGACCTGATCGAGGCGGAGGCCGCCCGCCACAAGTACATCCTGGTGCCCGAGCCTGCGAACTCCGACGGCGGCGTTGTCACCGGACGCTACGCCATTGCGCGGTTCAACCTGGAAACCAAAGGCATGCCAAGCCATGCCGGTGCGCGGCTGAAGGAGGGCAAATCAGCGATCCGCGGCATGATCCGCCAGATCGATGCCATCGAGAGCATGACGACGGACGACTGCACCTTCTCCGTCGGTGTCATCCATGGCGGCCAATGGGTGAACTGCGTCTCGTCCACCTGCAGCGCAGAGGCCCTCAGCATGGCCAAGAAACAAGAAGATCTCGACAAAGGCGTTGAGCAGATGCTGGCCCTGGCCGGCACCCATGACGGCATTGCGTTCAAGGTGGCCCGCGGTGTGACGCGCCCCGTCTGGGAGCCGGATCAACCGGGCACCATGGCGCTCTATGAGAGAGCCAAGTCCATCGCGTCTGAGATCGGCTTTGAGATCAGCCATGGCAGCCGCGGCGGCGGCTCGGACGGCAACTTTACCGGCGCGCTCGGGATGGCCACCTTGGATGGTCTGGGCGTTGAGGGCAACGGCCTGCATACTCTGAACGAGCATATTGACGTGCGTTCCCTGGTGCCGCGCGCCAAACTGCTGGCCGGCCTGATGGAGACCTTGAGCTGAACGCCTAAACGTCCGTGGGGAAGCTTTCCTTCGGCACGGGCAGGGGCACCCGATACCAGATTGGCATGTGATCGGAGACCTTGTGCTCAAACCGCTTTGTAAACGTGGTCCTCTGTGCCTTCGTCAGATCGTTCAACGGCTTGCCGTTCAGAGCCACGCTGAAGAGGTCTGAGAAGTTGAACACGCCATAGTCGGGGAATGAAGGTTGACCCCATTTGGTGTTCCCGCCATGGCCGGTCCACGTGGTTTCCAGATACTTTCCGACCTGCTCATCGCGCGAGAACACGCCGATCTGGTCGTAGGTTTGGCTCAAGCGGATGTTGGTGCGGTAGACGGTTCCCTCAGGGTGCAGCGGCGTTGGCTGGGGGTGCGGGAAGATGAACGGAAAGCTCACATACAAGGTCTTGTTCTTGCCGCGCATGCGGATCTTTTTGAACTCGGTGATGATCTCCTTGAGATCTTCCTCGGGCCGGTCCAGGTCGAAATTCAGATCACCCAGGATGACGATGTTGGTGGCATCCTCCGACTGCACTTTGTTGATGATCCATTCGAACATGGCCCGCGCTTCGGCTTTGCGGTCCTGCATCCGGCCGAACTGCAAATGGGCGTTGATCGCCAGGAAGTCATAGGAGCCCAATCCTGGGTGACCGTGCACCTCGAACGCCACGGCGAACGGCTCACGAATGAACTGCAGGAACGGGTCAACATCGACCTTGAATCCGGGCTCCTTGGGCGCGCGCGGCTTCTCTCCGGCGGCCACTTTGCGATGATATTCAGGCAGGTCCTCATGGTAGTACTTGCGTTGCGCCTTGGCGGTTGCGTTGGTCTCCATCTCATCAAACAGCTCTTGATGATAGCGCGCGATGGTTTTCATCACCTTCGTGCGGCTGGTGGAAACGCTGGTGACCAGCTCCGCCCGGCGCACCAGAGCGGGGTTGTAGATAAAGGCCAGGCGCTCCTCGTTGCCCCTCTCGCCGGGAAACGTGCCCACCACATCCGAGACGGCAAGGCCATAGCGCTCGCCCATGAGATCGCGCAGGCGGCGCAGGGCCGTCATGTCGGTCATCACCTCTTGCACAGCCACCAAATCAAAGCGCCGGCACACATCCGCCAGGAACCGCATGGTGGCGTCATCACGCCCCTTGGCACCCAGCTTGCCGAGCTTGCGGATATTGAACGAGGCAATCAACACGCTGCCATATTGGCGCATGGGGAGCCCAAATTTCAGCGGATCCCGATTAAGTTCTTGGCGAATGGCATCCCATTCGGCCTTGGTGAACATCTCGGCCATGGCACGATCCTCCGGACAGTGATTTGCGGAGGATGATGGCCTGAAACAGGCCTAGGGTAAAGCTCGCCCGCCCATCAGCGCGATTGCAAAATCTCCGGCGGATCGAACGCAGTGACCGGCGGCGGTGTGCCCTCAAAGCGCTCAACCTCCACCAGACAGGAATGGGCGATGGGGCCCTGGCCGAGGCGTGAGGTGCCCTTGTCGGGGGTCAGCATGTTCGGGTTGCCATGCTTGCACAGGCTGCCCGGCGTGCCCGGCTCAAGCGGGTCGTACCAGGCGCCGGTGCTCATGCGGATCACTCCGGGCCGCACATCGTCGCTGATCTGAATACCGCCCAGGCAGGCGCCGCGGTCGTTGAACACCCGCACGATCTCGCCCTCTTTGAGGCCGCGCGCGGCGGCATCGTCCGGATGCAGCACCACCGGCTCGCGGCCGCCAATCTTGCCCGCCCGGCTTTGGCCGCCGTGGTCAAGCTGGGAATGCAGTTTGTCCTTGGGCTGGTTGGAGATCATGTGGAGCGGATAGGGTTTTTCCTCCATGCCGAGCCACTCCATGGGCTCGCGCCAGACCGTGTGGCCCGGGCACTCGTCATAGCCGAAGCCATCCACCACGTCAGAGAAGATCTGGATCTTTCCGCTCGGGCTGCCCAAAGGATTGGCGTCCGGATCTTCCCGGAAGTCCTGCAGCATCACCATGGGCTTTTCAGGATCGTCGAGCCTGAACCAGCCATCCTTCAAGAACTGCTCATAGGTGGGAATCTGAATACCGCGCGAGGCAGAGCGGTTGCGGGTTTCCTCATAGATCCAGCTCAGCCATTCCTCCGTGGTCCGCCCTTCGGTAAAGGCATCCGCAACACCCATGTGGCGCGCAATACCGGAGAAAATCTCATAATCGTTGCGGCTGGACGCAAACGGCTCCACCAGTTGGCTCATGGAGACGGTGTAAGGATCGCGCGGCGTGGTTGCGATGTCTTTGCGCTCGATGGGGTTGGTGCAGGGCAAAACGATGTCGGCGTGTTTGGCCAGGGAATTCCAGCACCATTCGTTGACGATGATGGTGTCCGGCTTCTGCCAGGCTTTCAGCATGCGGTTGAGATCTTGATGGTGGTGGAACGGATTGCCGCCCGCCCAATAGACGATTTTGATATCCGGGTAGGTGCGGGTCACACCATCAAACTCGAAGTCTTCGCCGGGCTTCAAAAGCAGATCGGAGATACGCGCTACGGGGATGAGATCCTGCACAGGGTTGCTGCCTTGCGGCAGGGCCGCGCCGGGCAGCCGTGTCACGTTCCCGCCGATGGAGTTCACGGCACTGTAGCCGAAACCGAAGCCGCCGCCGGGCAGGCCGATCTGCCCCAGCATACAGGCCACGGTGATGGCCGCCCAGAAGGCCTGCTCGCCGTGGTCCTGGCGGGTGAGCGACCAGCTCACTGATATCATGGTGCGCGAGGCCGCCATGCGCCGCGCCAGGGCGCGGATCGTGTCCGCGGGCAGTTCGCTGATGTGAGCGGCCCACTCGGCCGTCTTCGCCACACCGTCCGTCTCGCCGGTGAGGTAGGGCAGAAACTTATCGAACCCGTGCGTATAGCGGTCCAGGAATGCCTGATCGTGCAGGCCTTCGGTATAGAGCGTATGGGCAATGCCTAAGAGGATCGCGGCATCCGTGTTCGGGCGCGCGGCCAACCACTCAACATTCACGCTCTCCAGAACATCAGACCGCAAGGGGCTGATATTGACGAACTCAACACCGGCCTTGCTGGCGGCCACAAGATTCTCGCGCTGATAATGATGGCCGGTGCCGCCCTGACAGATCTGGCCGTTCTTCAATGGCACGCCGCCAAACGCCACGAACAGTTTGGTGTGGTCGATGATGGAATCCCAGCTCGTGCAGGTGTCCAGGTAAGCGCGGTAGCTGCCCAGAATGTGCGGCACCATGGCTTCCGCCGCACAGAAGCTGTAGGTGAAGACCGACTTGGTGTAGCCGCCGATACAGTTCAAGAAGCGGTGGAGTTGGCTCTGGGCATGGTGAAACCGCCCCGCGCTCGACCATCCGTAGGAGCCGGCATAGATGGCGTTGTTGCCGAAGGTGTGGCGCACCCGGTTAAGCTCATCGCCCACCAGCCGTTCAGCCTCCTCCCAGGAGACCTCCACAAACGGTTCTGCCCCGCGGTTCTCCGTGGCGGCGCCCGGTCCGTGATCCAGCCAGCTCTTGCGGATCATGGGCGCGGCAACCCGCGTTGGCCCGTCCTGCACGTCGATGACCCCCGGGCCGATAGGCGAGGGATCGCGGTCGTGCTCAAACGCATAGAGCTCCTGAACACGGCCATTGCTGACCTTGGCGCGGTAGGTGCCCCAGTGGGTGCTGGTGAGAGGCAGGTCGGTGAGGTCTGTCATGGGGTCTCTTTAAAGCTCTGCGAGATGACGCAAATCTATGGCTGCGTTTGCCGACTTCAAGTCCTGAATGCGTTGCCAACAACGATCGGCGCGATCTGCCCCCAGCAGACCGGCGCCCTTGGCGCGCACTTTAGCCTCTCTTTGCGCAAGAGGCAGAGGGTCGCAAATGTCGCGGTGCACGGTGACGGCATCGCCCTGGCTGCGCGCAACCTGAACATGCGCCGCAGATTCCGGAAGCGTCTCATCAGTGGCCACACGCACCTTATCGCGCAGCCTCACGAGCTCCGGCGCGCGGCACATCTCGTCGCTGAAGCTGGAGAGCACCGTCGTGTCATGGCCATAAAGCGCCATGGCGGCGGTGAGCCGGAAGCTGAACTTTGCTTCAAGACCGGTGGCGGGCTGTTCAAGGTTGCAAACTTTGAGTAACCTCGGGTTGACGGTGATCTCCACGCGCGACACGTCTTCGGGCGCAATGCCATGATCATCACGTGCCGAGATAAGCGCTTCCAGGGGCGCGTGGGTGCCATGACAACAGGCGTGAAACTTGTGCTGCACTTCAGAGAACACAAAGCTGCGGCCGAGTGTTCCCAGACCAAGCGCGCCGTCATTCCCCTCGCCCGCATGAGTGGCCCCGAACCCCTGCTCGCACTCCATGCCGTCGGGACGGGAGATGAACCCTGCCGCTGCCAACAGGGCAGCCTCCACACCGCTCTGAGCTGCCAGGCCCGCATGGTAGGGCTTGCCCATGGTGCCGAATTGAGACTTCAAGCCGGACGCTTTCGTTGCGGCAAGTCCCAACGCGTGAGCCGTGCGGTCCTCATCCAGGCCCAGCAGTCTGGCGGCCGCGGCGGCAGCGCCAAAAGTTCCGGATGTGGCTGTCTGGTGGAAGCCATGTTGGTAGTGGCCGCGCCCCAACCATTCGCCAACCCGGCAGGCGGTTTCAACGCCCACCAACACCGCATCCAAAAAGGCTGCCCCCGATACCTTGTGTTTTTCAGCCAGCGCGAGCGCGGCCGGCACGACAGCGACTGTCGGATGGCCCAAATGGAGAAAGTGCGTGTCGTCATAATCCAGCGCATGGGACGCAGCGCCATTGCTCAGCGCGGCGGCACGGGCCGGCAGTTTGGTCGGATGCCCGATCACCGACGCCTCTGGGGTTCCGCCATCGCTCGCCACATAGTCCCGAACGATCTGAGAAACCGGCTCATCGGCCCCGGCCACGGCAACACCAATCCAGTCCAAGAGCGAGAGGCAGGCCACATGCTTTGCCTCGTGCGCCGCCGTCTCATCGATCGGGGCCACGGCAAAGCGGGCAAACAGGCGTGTGACCGGAAGCGCTTCGGTATCGGGCTGGACAGTTTCGATCTTGTTCACGGCTTAAACTCCTCAATAGGAGCGGGGCATGCCCAACACATGCTCAGCGATGTAGCTTAGCACAAGATTGGTGGAAATTGGGGCCACCTGATAGAGCCTGCATTCGCGGAACTTACGCTCGATGTCATATTCTTCCGCAAAGCCGAAGCCGCCGTGGGTCTGCACGCACGCCTCGGCCGCCGCCCAGGAGGCATCGGCGCCGAGCATCTTGGCCATGTTGGCCTCTTCGCCCGGGTTCCCGCCGGCCTCATAAAGCCGGATCGCTTCGCGCAGCATCAGCTCGGCGGCCCGCATCTCCGCATAGGCCTTGGCAATGGGAAACTGAATGCCTTGGTTCTGGCCAATGGGCCGGCCAAACACATTGCGCTCTTGGGCGTAAGCGGAGGACTTTTCGATGAACCATTTGGCATCCCCGATGCATTCGGCGGAGATCAGGATGCGTTCGGCATTCATGCCCGACAGGATATAGCGGAACCCCTTACCCTCTTCGCCGATCAGGTTCTCTGCCGGCACCTTCATGTTGTCGAAGAACACCTCCGTGGTGGAGTGGTTCATCATGGTGCGGATCGGGCGTATGTTCAGCGTGTCGCCCAGGGCCTCGCGCATGTCCACCAATAGAACGGAGAGACCATCGGTCTTCTTGGCCACCTGGTCGCGCGGCGTGGTGCGGCACAAGAGCAGCATCAGGTCGGAATGTTCCGCCCTTGAGGTCCAGATCTTCTGGCCGTTCACCACATAGTGCCCGTCCTCCAACTTCGCCGTGGTGCGAAGGGCCGTGGTGTCCGTGCCGCTGGTGGGCTCGGTGACGCCGAAGGCTTGCAGGCGCAAAGAGCCCTCTGCGATGCCGGGCAAATACTTCTGCTTCTGCTCTTCAGAGCCGTGCCGCAGCACCGTGCCCATGGTGTACATTTGTGCATGACACGCCCCGGCATTGCCGCCGGACCTGTGGACCTCCTCTAAGATTGCCGCTGCAGCAGAAATGGGCAGGCCGGAGCCCCCATATTCCTCCGGGATGAGCGCGCCCAGAAAGCCCGCATCCGTCAGTGCCTTGACGAACTCTGTCGGGTAAGCCTGTTCGCGATCGGCCTTGCGCCAGTACTCGCCGGGAAAGTTTGCGCAGAGCCGGACGACGCTCTCGCGGATCTCAGGATGGTCAAGCTCATACGCCATGTCGGATCACCGCATGATAAAGGGGTTGGCGACACTGGTTTGCTGGGCAATCCACACGGACTTCACCTGCATGAAGTCCTTGATTGCCTCCATCCCGCTTTCCCGCCCGAGCCCGGAGCGCTTGTAGCCGCCAAACGGCGAGGTGTAGCTCACGGCGCGGTAAGTGTTCACCCACACGGTGCCGACCCGAAGCTTCTCGGACATGCGGATCGCGCGGCCAATGTCCTGGGTCCACACACCGGCGGCCAGGCCGAAGTTCACATCATTGCCAATGCGGATGGCATCTTCCTCGGTGTCGAACGGGATCACGCCCAGCACCGGACCAAACACCTCCTCCTGGGCAATGCGCATGGTGTTGTCCACGCCGGTGAAGATGGTGGGCTCCACAAACTGACGGCCCTTTGCGCCCGGCCCATCATAAGGGTTGCCGCCCAGAACGCAGGTGGCGCCGTCCTGCTTGGCCACCTCGATATAGTCAAGGATCTTCTGATATTGCGGCGGCGTGGTGACGGGGCCCACATGGGTGTCCAGCGACATGGGATCGCCAATCGTCGCGCTTTGGGCCACTTCCACCAGCCGGTCCACGAACTGATTGTGGATGGACTTCTGCAGGAGCAGGCGGGAGCCGGCAATGCAGGTTTGCCCGGTGGCGGCGAAAATGCCGGAGATGGCGCCCATCACCGCCGCCTCGATATCTGCATCGTCGAAGACGATGTTGGGCGACTTGCCGCCGAGCTCAAGGGTGACGGGTTTGATCTGCTTGGCGGCGGATTCATAGATCTTCTGGCCAGAGAGGTCAGATCCGGTGAAGGCGATCTTGGCCACATCCGGATGGGCCACCAACGGTGCGCCCACATCGAGCCCGAAGCCGGTGACCACGTTCACGACGCCGGGCGGGAAGCCGGCCTCTTCGATCAGTTTCATGAATTCCAGGGTGGAGACGGAGGTAAACTCCGAAGGCTTCACCACGGCCGTATTGCCTGCCGCCAGCGCAACCGAAAGCTTCCAGGCCAAGAGCAGAAGCGGCGAGTTCCATGGGGTGATCATCCCCACCACGCCCAGGGGCTCATAGCGGGTGAAGTTGAAGATACCCTCTTTGTCCGTTGGGATGACGGAGCCTTCCACCTTGTCGGCCAGTCCGCCATAGTAGCGGTACCATTCGGCCATATATTTGGTCTGGGCGCCCATTTCGGCGATCAGCTTGCCATTGTCTTTCACCTCGATTTCCCCGAGGCGGGCGGCATCGCGTTCGATCAGATCGGCCAGCTTGACGAGCAGCTTGCCGCGGGCCGTAGGCTTCATCTCCCCCCAGCCGCCTTCGAAGGCTGCTTTGGCCGCTGCAACGGCTTTTGCCACATCCGCTTCATCCCCCTTGGCCACGTGGGCCCAGGTTTCGCCGGTATAGGGGTTTTCGGTCTCAAACCATTCCCCGGCCGCAGGGTCGACCCATTCACCGTTGATGTAATGCTTGTACTTCTCCATGACGGATCTCCTCTTATTCGGTGAATTCGGCGCGGATGCTCGCGCCATGTTGGTTCAGCAGGGGCACGTCGGTTGCGCGGTCTGCGTCTATCTGTACAGGAAGGTCGGCCACTTCAAGATCGGTTTCTGCAAAGCGGATAGAAAGGTTGCGCAAGAGCTCATGGTTGGAGAGATCCTCCACCGTGCTGAGCTGGGAGCAGGCAATGCGCGCTTTGCCGAGGGTGTCCATCAGTTCGGCCCGCTCCATGGTGCTGAACACCGCGTTGACCTCCGCCTCGACGGTTTCCAGATTGGCAATGCGGTCAGGGTTGTGGGCAAAGCGCGGATCGCTGGCGAGCTCCGGTTTGCCCAAAACGTTGGTGCAGAGGCTCGCCCATTCCCGGTCATTTTGCACGGAGATCAGCACCTGACTGCCGTCAGCCGCGTTGAAGGCACCATAAGGGGCAATGTGCGGATGGGTCAGCGCCCGGCGTATGGGCGGCTTGCCGCTATAGCGGTAGTCGAGCAGCGGCATGTTCATCCACTCGGCCACCACGTCGAACATGGAGAGCGGGATCTCCATGCCCTTGCCCGTGCGCCCGCGTTGGATGAGGGCCCGCAGGATGGCCGAAAAAGCGGTGAGCCCAGTGGAAATGTCCGTGATGGAGACCCCGACCCGGGACGGTTGTTCTTCCGTGCCCGTTACGGCGCACAAGCCGGCCTCGCCTTGGACCAGGAAGTCATAGGCCTTCTTGTCCGCCGCCGCGCCGCTGCGGCCATAGCCGGTGAGCTCGCAAGAGATCAGGCCCGGGTTCTCGGCAGACAGGGCGTCATAGCCAAAGCCGCGTTTCTCCAACGCGCCAGGCGCAAGATTGCTCACAAACACATCGGCCTTGCGCAAGAGACTGCGCAGCAGTGCCTCGTCTTCCGGCGTGTTCAGATCAAGGCAGATGGATTCTTTGCCTCTGTTGAGCCAGGCGAAGAACGTGCTGTGTCCACCGGCGGCTTTGTTGTACCCGCGGGCGAAATCGCCTTCGGGCCGTTCCACCTTGATGACCCGCGCCCCGGCATCGGCCAGCAGCAATCCGCAATAGGGCGCGGCCACGGCCTGCTCCAGAGAAATCACCAAAATACCGTCCAGTTCGCGGTTCAATCCCATCACACCCATCGCCTCGTCGCATCTCTCCGGCGCGCATATGGCCCCAATTGGGCCGGGCACACAATATACTTGTGCTGAAGACGGGTTCAGGCGAAAAATCACCCCATCATGACGAGCAAAACATTCTCCACCCTGAAGATCGAAACCCCGGGCCCGCATCTGCTCCAGGTCACCATGAACCGGCCTGAAGCGGCAAACGCGTTCAACACCCAGATGGCGCGCGACATCCTGGAGCTGTTTGAGGATCTGGCGCTGGATGCGGGCGAGACCCGCTGCGTGATCCTCACCGGCGCGGGCGACAGAGCCTTTTGCGCCGGCGGAGATCTGAAAGAACGCAAAGGCATGACAGATGAAGCTTGGGGCAAGCAGCATCTGGTGTTTGAGCGCATGCTGCGCGCCGTCTTGGATTGTCCGGTGCCAATCATCGGCGCGGTCAACGGGGCGGCCTATGCAGGCGGCTGCGAGATTGCCTGTGCGGTGGACTTTCTCTATGCGTCGGACAACGCGAGATTTGCGCAAACGGAAACCCAGATCGGCATCATCCCCGGCGCCGGCGGCACGCAGACCCTGTCACGGGCCATTGGCGAGCGCAGGGCCAAAGAGCTGATCCTGGCCAGCAAACCGTTCAGCGCCGCCGAGGCCCATGCCTGGGGCTTGGTGAACGCGGTTTTTCCGCAGGACAAGCTTATGGAGGAGGTCCTGGCCATCGCTGGGCGCATTGCCAGCAACGCCCCCATTGCCGTGCGCCAGGCCAAGCAGGCGATCCACCGGGGCCTGCAAATGTCCCTCAGCGACGGTTTAACTTTCGAGATTGAAGCGTACAATCGCACGGTGCCAACAGAAGACCGGCGCGAAGGGGTGCTGGCATTTAACGAGAAGCGCAAACCAAAGTTCGAAGGACGGTAAGCGAGGCCATAATGACGGACACGGCAATCGTACGCGAAGTGGGTTTGCGGGACGGCTTGCAACTGGTCAAGGAGATGCTGGCCACCGGGACCAAGTTGGAGTGGTGCCGGCTGCAGGCGGCGACCGGGTTCACTGAGTTTGAGGTGACGTCCTTTGTGCCGCCTTCCGTGATCCCACAGTTTGCTGATGCGGCCGACGTGTTGGAGGGCGCACAGAAGATCGACGGGATCCGCCCGTCTGTTCTGGTGCCCAATCTTAAAGGCGGCCAGATTGCCCTCGACCGGGGCGCCGAAAAGATCGCCTTTGTGCTGTCCGCCAGCGAAGAACACAATCTGTCCAACGTTCGAAAATCCACCGATGCCTCCCTCGCCGAATTCTCAGAGCTGGTGGCTGCCCGGGCCGAGCGCGGACTTGAGAACCAGGTGGAGCTCTCGTGCGCCATTGCCACCTCGTTTGGATGTTCCATCCAGGGAGAGGTGCCGGAAGCGCGGGTCTATGACATTGCCGAGCAACTCGCAGATCTCGGCGCCGATGAACTGAACATTGCCGACACGGTGGGCTACGCCAACCCGCTGCAGGTGCGCCACATCTTCACCGAACTTGAAGCCTGTGTGGGCGATGTGCCTTTGGCTGCCCATTTTCACGATACGCGGGCCATGGGGCTGGCCAATGTGGTTGCCGCCGTCGAGGCCGGCGTGCGCCGCTTTGATGCCTCCCTGGGCGGACTTGGCGGCTGTCCCTTTGCGCCCGGAGCCACCGGGAACATCGCCACAGAAGATTGTGTCTACCTTCTGGAGAGCATTGGCCTTGGAACAGGCATCGACGTGAGCGCGCTTCTGGAGGTGCGCGAGAAACTGGATGACTGGCTGCCCGGCGAACGGGTCGAGGGGCGCCTGATGAATGCCAAGCCGGCCAAAACCTACAGACCGGCGGCCTGAAGGAAGGCAGATCGCGCCATGGCCATTCCGCTTTCAAGACGCCTCGATTTTTCCGAGATCCCCCAGCTTGATGTGAGCGAACTGCTCAGCGGCGGCGGCAGCGACGCGCTGATTGCTGCGCTGGAGCGGGCCTGCACGGATGTTGGGTTTTTCTATGTGCACAATCACGGCGTGGTGCCGGAGTTGATCAGCGCGCTGCGCCATGAGGCGAGCCGGTTCTTCACCCTGCCCATGGCACAGAAGATGGAGATCGCCATCAATCCTCAGTTGCGGGGCTACCTGCCGCTGGACTATGCGAGCTATGAGGGCGAGGCACGTGCGGCCAAGAGCCACCAGGAAGGGTTTTGGATCAGCTATGAGCGGCCCCTCTCGCCCGCGCACCCTCTGGACGGTCCGAACCTTTGGCCGGACGAGCCGCAGGAACTGAAGGCCGCGATGCTGACGTACTTTCAAGCCGTGGAGCGCTTGTCCCAAGCCCTACAGCGCGGCTTTGCCATGGCGCTTGGTGTGGGCGAGCACGGGCTGGATGCATATTTCCAAGATCCGATGTCGATGCTCAAACTCAACCATTATCCGCCGCAGGACGCGCCAGAGAGCGTCAAGCATATTGGCGTGGTGCCTCATTCGGATTCCGGGGCCTTTACGATCCTTTGGCAGGATGAGGGGGATGGCCTTGAGATCCAGAACAAGAGCGGCGAGTGGATTGGCGCACCGTCCATACCCGACACTTTCGTGATCAACATCGGAAATGTGATGCAGATCTGGACGGATGGCCGCTTCTCGTCAACGCCGCACCGGGTGATCAACCGAGGTGGACGTGACCGCTACTCCATCCCGTTTTTCGTAAATCCAGGCCCCACCGCGCCCATTGCGCCTTTGGATCAGCTCGACGTCGACAGCGGTGAACCTTTTGCCAAATACATTCAGGACCGCTGGCGGCGGACCTTTCCCGTGGCGCAGATCCCTGAATACATCACGCCCCTATGAGGTGCTGAGCGTGCGGCGCACGGCGTCCTTCCAGCCATCATACTTTTGGTCCCGCAGATCCTGGTCCATATCGGGCGAGAAGCGCCGGTTTAAGGACCAGAGCCCGGCGAACTCTTCGGGTGCGGGATAAAAGTCGGCCTGCAAGCCGGCAAGGTAAGCAGCGCCAAGGGCCGTGGTCTCCATGACATCAGGACGGTCAACCGGGGCATCCAACAGATCGGCCAGGCGTTGCATGGTCCAGTCAGACGCGGTCATGCCGCCGTCCACGCGCAGCACGGTGGATCCGGCGCCCGACCAATCCTTCTGCATGGCCTCCAAAAGATCGCGGGTCTGATAGCACACGCTCTCCAAGGCGGCGTGCGCGAATTCGTTGGGCCCACTGCCTCGGGTCAGACCAAACATGGCGCCGCGGCATTCCGCGTCCCAATAAGGTGCGCCCAGGCCCACAAAGGCGGGCACCAGGTAGACCTGCTGAGCCGGATCGGCGGCATCGGCCATTGCGCCTGATTGGGCCGCGTCCGCCATGAGCGCCAAGCCGTCCCGCAGCCACTGCACCGCCGCACCGGCGATGAAGATCGACCCTTCCAAAGCGTAGGTGGGTGTGCCGTTCAGTTGGTACGCCACGGTGGTGAGCAATCGGTTGGTGGACGCGACGGCTTCCGATCCGGTGTTGAGCAAAGCAAAACAGCCCGTGCCATAGGTGGACTTCATCATGCCCGGCTGAAAGCAGGCCTGGCCCACGGTTGCCGCCTGCTGGTCGCCGGCAATACCGCAGATCGGCAAGGCGCTGCCAAACAGCTCCGGGTCCGATTGACCGAACGGCGCCGCACAGTCTTTCACCTCCGGCAGCATGGAGCGGGGCACGCGCAAGAGATCAAGCAGCTCATCGCTCCAGTCACCGGCATGAATGTCATAGAGCAGTGTGCGGCTGGCGTTGGTCGCATCGGTTGCATGCACTTTGCCGCCGGTGAGACGCCAGAGCAGGAATGTGTCTACCGTTCCAAAGGCAAGATCTCCCGCTTCGGCCGCCGCGCGCGCGCCGTCCACCTCATCCAAGATCCAGGCGACCTTTGTGCCGGAGAAATAAGGATCCAGCAGCAGGCCGGTTCTGGCCGTCACAGTGCCTTCAAGACCGTCGGCCTTGAGAGCAGCACAGCGCTCAGCCGTCCGCCGGTCTTGCCAGACGATCGCCCGGTGTATCGGCTTGCCGGTCTTGCGGTTCCATACCAACGTGGTCTCACGCTGATTGGTGATGCCAATGGCCGCCAGTTGATTTGGTTCCGCCGAGGCGTTGGCCAGAGCCTGCCGGCAGGTGCGGACCACCGTTTCCCATATGTCTTCAGGCTCGTGCTCAACCCAGCCGGATTGTGGGAAGTGCTGCGCAAACTCCTCCTGCGCCACGCCGGCGATCTTGCAGTTCTTGTCAAACACAATGGCCCGGGACGACGTGGTGCCCTGGTCGATCGCCAGCACATATTCCGTCATGACCTATCCCTCCTGCTCGGCCGCGGCCCGCTGGTGTTGCTTCATCCAGGCGTCCAGCCTGGTCACCTGTTCAGGCTGCAGCCTAAGGCCCATTTTGGTTCGACGCCAGAGCACATCCTCTGCCGTCAGTGCCCATTCGTGAGCCATCAGGTGGCGCACCTCGCCGGCCAACAAGCCTCCGCCCAAATCTTCGTCCAACTCAGAGGGCGGCCAATCCAAAGCCAATGTTCCATAGGTGCGCGCCAGCCGAGCAACTTGATCATCGCTTAAACCCGGGGCGTGACCGCTAATCTTCTGGGCAAGGCCGTCAACGTCCGCGGGCGCGAACTCACCACCAGGCAGGCCCGCCCCTGCTGTCCATGGCGGCGATAGGTCCGGCAACCAGCGTTCGAGCTTTGTCAGCGCTTCCTCCCCAAGGTGGCGGTAGGTGGTGATCTTGCCGCCGAAGATGTTGAGCAGAGGCGCCTGGCCCTCCGCTGCCTCTACGGACAATACATAGTCGCGGGTGATCTCCTGAGCAGTCTGCTCGCCATCGTCGAACAGCGGCCGGATGCCCGAATACGTCCACACCACATCGTCCCGCCGGATGGGCTCGCGGAAATACTCGCCTGCTGCGGTGAGCAGATACGTGATCTCCTCCTCGCTGATCACCGCCCCATCCGGATCGTCACCCACATCCACGTCGGTGGTTCCGATCAAGGTGAAATCATCCTCATAAGGGATCGCAAAGATGATGCGCCCATCCTGGTTCTGGAAGATGTAGGCGCGGTCGTGTTCGAACATCTTGCGCACCACAATGTGGCTGCCTTTCACCAGGCGGCTCTGGGCCCGGCGGTTGAGCTTCAACCGGTTGGCCGCCACCTCCGACACCCAAGGGCCCGCCGCGTTGATCAGCACCCGCGCCTCAACCTCTTGGCGCGCGCCGGTCTCCACATCGCGAAGCCCGACCCGCCAACGGGTGTCTTCGCGGTGGGCGGAGACAACCTCGGTTCGGGTGCGGATGGTCGCGCCGTGCCGGCTCGCATCGAGCGCATTCAGAACCACCAGGCGGGCATCGTCCACCCAACAATCCGAATACTCAAAGCCGCTTGAGAATTCAGCCTTCAATGGCGCGCCCAGGGCGCTGCCCTCAAGCCGGAGCGCACGGGACTTGGGCAGGATCTTCCGGCCACCCAGATTATCGTAGAGGAACAGGCCCAGCCGGATCAGCCATTTGGGACGCAGCCCCTTGTGATGAGGCAGCACGAACCGCATGGGCCAAATGATGTGCGGGGCCATGCGCAGCAGCGTCTCGCGTTCCTTCAGGCTTTCGCGCACCAGGGAGAATTCATACTGCTCCAGGTAGCGCAAACCCCCGTGGATCAACTTGGTGGAGGCTGAGGATGTGCCGCTGGCCAAATCGGCCTTTTCCGCCAAAAAGACGGAAAGACCCCGGCCCGCCGCATCCCGCGCGATGCCGCAGCCGTTGATGCCACCACCAATGATGAAGATATCCTGCACCCTGTCACTCCCGCCGGAAGCCGGCGTAGAGAAAGATATGGGACGACGTGCAGTTTCGCAATGAAAATAAACGAACTAAAACGAACTTAATGGATCAGCGGCGACGATGACCTTCACATCCGTCTCATCGCAGACGTCCTGGAGTGAATGGGGAAGCGGGGCATCGGTCACCACGTAATCCAGATCGGACAAATGGGCGATGCGCACGGGCGCGGTGCGCTCCAGTTTCATGGAGTCGGCCACCAAAATGGTGGTGCGGGCATTGTCCATGATCGCTTTGGCCACTTTCACTTCGCGATAGTCATAGTCGAGCAGGGAGCCGTCAGGATCGATCCCGGACGTGCCGATAATGGCATAATCCACCTTGAACTGACGGATAAAGTCCACCGCCGCCTCGCCCACGATGCCGCCGTCCGATTGGCGCACCACACCGCCGGCCACAATGATCTCGATTTGCGGATGGCCCGTTAAGATACTGATAACATGAGTATTATTGGTGATCACCAGGAGATCTCTTTTGCCCCTCAAGGCCATGGCGACCTGCTCGGTTGTGGTGCCTATATTGATCAGGATCGAGCAATCGTCCGGGATCAGCCGCGCCGCGGCGACGCCGATCAGGCGTTTTTCGTTCTGGGCCAGGCGGCGGCGCGCCTCATAGGCGAAATTGGTCACGCTGGTGGACGGCACGGCGCCGCCATGAACCCGCTGCAGCAGGCCACGCTGGCACAAATCGTTGATATCCTTGCGGATCGTCTGCGGTGTCACCTGATAGGTTTGCGCCAATTCGTCCACCATGACCTGCCCGGCATCGCGCGCGCGCTTTAAAATGTCCGCCTGGCGGGGCGCTATGGCTTCCATCCCTCAAATCCTATCCTGATTGCGTGGTCGAACCGCTCTCAAACCTAGACTAGTGCACATTTTCCGTGATTCAAGTTTCGATTGACGTTCGTTTACTTTCGCCGATATGGTTAACGCTCCAGACCAACGGGAGGAAATAACCAAAATGAAGACGCGTTTGCTCGCAGCTGCGTCCCTTGCTGCTGTTATGGCATTCGCCGTGCCTGCGTTTGCCGGCATGGAGGAAGCCAAGAAGTGGATCGACAGTGAGTTCCAGCCGTCATCATTGTCGAAAGACGATCAGATGAAGGAAATGGAATGGTTCATCAAAGCGGCTGAACCGTTCAAGGGCATGGAAATCAACGTTCTTTCAGAGACCATCCCGACCCACGAATATGAATCCAAAACGCTGACCAAGGCGTTTGAAGAAATTACCGGCATCAAGGTCAACCACCAGCTCCTCGGCGAAGGTGAAGTGGTGCAGGCCGTCCAGACCCAAATGCAGACCAAGCGCAATCTGTATGATGCCTATATCAACGATTCCGACCTGATCGGCACCCACTCGCGCCTGCAACTGGCCGTGAACCTGACCGACTGGATGGCGGGCGACGGAAAAGACGTCACCAACCCCATGCTGGATGTGGATGATTTCATCGGCAAATCCTTCACCACCGGGCCGGACGGCAAGCTCTACCAGTTGCCTGACCAGCAGTTCGCCAACCTTTACTGGTTCCGCAAGGACTGGTTTGACCGGGAAGATCTGAAGAAGCGCTTCAAAGACAAGTACGGCTATGACCTGGGCGTTCCGGTGAACTGGTCGGCTTACGAAGACATCGCTCAATTCTTCTCTGAAGACGTCAAAGAGATCGACGGTGTCCGCGTTTATGGCCATATGGACTATGGCAAGCGCGCGCCTGATCTGGGCTGGCGCATGACCGATGCCTGGCTCTCCATGGCGGGCGCCGGCTCCAAGGGTAAGCCGAACGGCGTGCCGGTGGACGAATGGGGCATCCGCATGGAGCCCGGCACCTGCAACCCGGTGGGTGCATCGGTTTCGCGCGGCGGAGCGGCCAATGGCCCGGCGGCGGTTTACGCCATCCGCAAGTGGGATGAGTGGCTGCGCAAATATGCCCCTCCCGGTGCGGCCAGTTATGACTTCTACCAATCGCTGCCGGCCTTGAGCCAGGGCAACGTGGCCCAGCAGATCTTCTGGTACACCGCGTTTACCGCCTCCATGGTGAAGCCCAAGGCTGATGGCAACAACACGGTGGATGATGCCGGCAAGCCGCTGTGGCGCATGGCTCCGTCACCGCACGGTCCTTATTGGCAAAAAGGCCAGAAGCTTGGCTATCAGGACGCAGGCTCCTGGACGCTGTTTAAATCCACGCCGGTTGACCGCCGCAAAGCTGCCTGGCTCTACGCGCAGTTTGTGGTCTCCAAGACAGTGGACGTGAAGAAGAGCCATGTGGGTCTGACCTTCATCCGTGACAGCTCCGTGAACCATGAGAGCTTCACTGAACGTGCACCGAACCTGGGTGGGCTGGTCGAGTTCTACCGCTCGCCTGACCGTGTGCTGTGGACCCCGACGGGCATCAACGTTCCCGATTATCCCAAGCTGGCGCAAATCTGGTGGCAGCAGATCGGGGATGTGAACTCCGGCGCGTTTACCCCGCAGCAGGCGATGGACCGGCTGGCCGCTGAGATGGACCAGACCATGGCCCGCATGCAATCGGCCGACGAACGCGCCAAAATCTATGGCGGTTGTGGCCCGCGGCTCAATGAGGAAAAAGACCCCTCAGAATGGCTGAACAAGGAAGGCTCGCCCAAGGCGAAGCTGGACAACGAGAAGCCCAAAGGGGAAACCGTGGACTATGACGAATTGATCAAGCGCTGGAAGCAAGGCTGAGGCGGCCTCCAGCAGAACACGAAATCCCTCGGCCGGGAAGCTCTCAACTTCCCGGCTGAGTTTTCTGTGAGTACAGAGTTCAAGTCATCTGTTTGGGGCTTGTGTGTGGGGAGCGGCGGACGGCGTCAATGTCTCTGATTTTTAAAGACGTTGTGAAAAAGGTGGGGGCGGAGACGCATATTTATCCCTGTTCTTTGGAACTTGCGCCGGAAGGCTTCAACATCCTGCTGGGCACCACCTTGTCCGGCAAAACCAGCCTGATGCATCTGATGGCCGGCCTTGAGCGGCCCACCTCAGGTGAAGTGTGGTTTGACGGGGCGGACGTCACCGGGATCTCCGTGCAGAAGCGCAACGTCTCGATGGTGCACCAGCAGTTCATAAACTATCCCAACTTTACCGTTTATGAGAACATCGCCTCACCGCTCAGGGTCACGCACATGGACCGCGCTGAGGTGGACAAGCGGGTGCGTGAGATTGCTGACCTGCTGCAACTCACCCCCATGCTGGAGCGCCGCCCCAGCCAGCTCTCCGGCGGCCAGCAACAGCGCACGGCGCTGGCGCGGGCTTTGGTGAAAGATGCCGACCTTGTGCTGTTGGATGAACCGCTGGCGAACCTGGACTTCAAACTGCGCGAAGAGTTGCGCGATGAGCTGCCGAGGCTGTTTGCCGGGCGCAAGTGCACAGTTGTTTATGCCACCACCGAACCCAGCGAGGCCCTGCTGTTGGGCGGCCATACCGCCACATTGCATGAAGGCCGCGTCACCCAATTTGGCCCTACGGCGGCGCTTTATCGCCAGCCTGGCGACCTGTTGAGCGCCCAAGTGTTCTCCGACCCGCCCATCAACGTGGCAACCGTACGCAAGCGCGGCGCCCGCTTCCATCTCACCGAGCAGGTAAGCTGGCCGGTGCCGAAAGCTCAGAAGGCGCTCAGCGATGGCTCCTATACCATCGGCACCCGGCCCCATCTGATCAGCCCGGTGCGCACCAGCAAATCTGCGGTGAAGATCGAAGGCGACGTGCTGATCACCGAGTTGAGCGGCTCTGAGAGTGTCATCCATTTCGATCTTGGCCAGCAGACCTGGATCTCGCAATCGCACGGCATCCATCCCTTTGAGGTGGGAGAACGCGTGTCCTTCTATGCGGAGCTGGCCAAGTCCATGTATTTTGACCGGGAAGGGAAACTGCTCTGATGGCGCGGATCGGCCTCCATAACGTGCGGCACAGCTATGTGCCGAACCCAAAGGCGGACGAGGACTGGGCCTTAAAGCATATGGATGTGGAGTGGCAGGATGGCGGCGCCTACGCTCTGCTGGGGCCCTCGGGCTGCGGCAAGACAACCTTGCTCAACATCATCTCCGGCTTGCTTTCGCCCTCCGAAGGCACGGTCACCTTCGACGGCACGGACGTCACCAGCACCCCGCCCGATCATCGCAACATTGCTCAGGTGTTCCAGTTCCCGGTGGTCTACGACACCATGACCGTCTACGACAATCTCGCCTTTCCCTTGCGCAACCGCGGGGTGAAGGAGGGCGCGGTGGATGCAAGGGTGCGCGAGATTGCAACTATGCTCGATCTCACCTCAACTCTGGAACAACGGGCATCGGGGCTAACCGCGGACGGAAAGCAAAAGATCTCCCTTGGCCGCGGCCTGGTGCGGTCGGATGTGAACGTCATCATGTTCGATGAGCCGCTGACCGTGATCGATCCGCACTTGAAGTGGGTCCTCCGTTCCAAGCTGAAGGAGCTTCACCAGCGGGTCGGAGCCACCATGATCTATGTGACCCACGACCAAACTGAGGCACTCACCTTTGCCGACCAGGTGGTGGTGATGCACGAAGGCGCAGTGGTTCAGGTGGGAACACCCGTCGACCTGTTTGAACGGCCCCAGCATACGTTCGTTGGCCACTTTATCGGATCACCCGGCATGAACGTGCTGCCCGGCCATATTGACGGCAGCAAAATTATGCTGGGCTCCAGTACGGTCGGCAAAGTTCCTAAAAAACTAGAAATTCCAGAACATTCTGAAAAATTGGAAATTGGCGTAAGACCTGAGTTTGTTTCGTTCTCGAGCCGGGGCGTTCCGGTTCGCGTTACGAAAGTGAGCGATGCAGGGCGCTTTCAGATTGTTGAAACCGAGCATGAGAACAACACCATCCGCCTGCTGGTTCCGGAGGGTAAGCCTGTGCCGTCGGAGAATGCCAAGCTGGCCTTCGATCCGAAATACACGCAGGTTTATGTGGACGGCTGGGCGGTGAGCTGAGGCGGGGATCATGGCAAGCAAGACCGAAAATCAAAAGGCCTGGCTGTTTGTTCTGCCGGTGGTCTTACTGGTGGCCTTCAATGCGCTGATCCCGCTGATGACTGTGGTGAATTATTCGGTGCAGGAAACTTTCGGAGACAATGTGTTCTTCTGGGAAGGCGTGAAGTGGTACGAACAGGTGCTGAATTCAGAGCGCTTCCATGATTCGCTCCTGCGCCAGCTCGCCTTCACCGGCACGATCTTGATCATCGAGATTCCTCTAGGGATCGCCATCGCGCTCACCATGCCGCGCAAGGGGCCCTGGGTGCCGGTGTGCCTGGTGCTGATGGCGCTGCCCCTTCTCATTCCGTGGAACGTTGTGGGCGCCATGTGGAACATCTTTGCTCTGCCCGACATTGGCTTGCTCGGCAGAACCATCAATGCGCTCGGGATTGAATACAATTTCACCCAGCAGCCCGTGGCGGCCTGGATGACGACCGTCTTGATGGACGTGTGGCACTGGACGTCCCTGGTGGTTCTGCTTGCCTATGCGGGTCTATGCGCCATTCCGGACGCCTATTACCAAGCGGCCAAGATTGACGGCGCGGGCTCTTGGGCGGTGTTCCGCTACATCCAACTGCCCAAGATGAAGCGGGTTTTGACCATCGCCATCCTGCTGCGCTTCATGGACAGTTTCATGATCTACACCGAGCCCTTCGTGCTCACCGGTGGCGGGCCGGGCAACACCACCACGTTCCTCTCCATCGACTTGGTGAAGGTGGCGCTTGGGCAATTTGACCTCGGACCGGCAGCGGCCATGTCGCTGATCTACTTCCTGATCGTCCTGTTGGTCTGCTGGGTGTTCTACACACTAATGATGCGCAACGAGGAGGTATGATGAGACGGTTCACCTGGCTTGCCCCGACGCTTTACATCATCTTCCTGTTGCTGCCGATCTATTGGCTGCTCAACATGTCGTTCAAAACCACGAACGAAATTCTGGGCACCTTCACCCTGTGGCCCCAGGAGTTTACGCTCGATAACTACCGCAAGATCTTCACCGATCCCACCTGGTACAACGGCTACTTCAACTCCATCATCTACGTGGTCATGAACACCGCGATCTCGGTGACCGCCGCTCTGCCGGCCGCTTATGCGTTCTCGCGCTACCGTTTCCTCGGCGACAAGCATCTGTTCTTCTGGCTCCTGACAAACCGCATGGCCCCTCCGGCCGTGTTTGCGCTGCCCTTCTTCCAGCTCTACTCGGCCTTCGGACTGTTCGACACACACATCGCCGTGGCGCTGGCCCATTGCCTGTTCAACATTCCGTTGGCCGTTTGGATTTTGGAGGGCTTCATGTCCAGCGTACCGCGTGAGCTGGATGAGACAGCCTATGTGGACGGCTATCCCTTCTGGCGGTTCTTCATCAAGATCTTTCTGCCCACCATCTCAGCGGGCATCGGCGTGGCGGCGTTCTTCTGCTTCATGTTCTCCTGGGTGGAACTGCTGCTCGCCAAGACCCTCACCTCGGTGGCCGCAAAGCCGATCGCCGCGACCATGACGCGAACGGCCAGCACGTCCGGCTATGAGCTCGGCCTGCTTGCGGCGGCGGGATGTTTGACCATCATTCCGGGCGCTTTCGTGATTTACTTTGTCCGCAACTATATCGCCAAGGGCTTTGCCCTCGGCCGGGTGTAGGAGGGCGCGTTATGGACTTTTCCTGGATGGCCTGGACCTGGCCCACCTTGGGCTTCTTCAGCTTCATCGCCCTGTGCCTGATCGCCATGATGGTTTGGGAATGGAAGGATCCCGGCGGCGGGCCGAGGCGCGGCATCCTGACATTGGAGACTACCCGGGGCGACCGGCTGTTTATCTCCCTGCTCGGCAGCGCCTTTATTTTTCTCGGCTGGCTATGGGTCATGAGCACGCCGCTTTGGGGAGGGCTGGCGCTCTCCCTCCTCTGGATCGTGTTCGTGTTCAGGTACGTTTAAGCGAGCGAGAGCCGCTTCGTGATCCCGGCGGCCATGCGCTCGGTGACCGTTTCGAAATACGGCGCTTCTTCAAACTCCGGATGCCACAACATCCACAAAGGCCGGCTCTTGGGCTCATACTCTTCAAGACACTGCAAGCCATCGTTCCCCTCGGCGATGAACCGCGGCAAGAAGCCGATGGCGATGCCGGATTCGATAATCGTGTGCAATCCGGAAATACTGGTGGCGGTGAAGCGCACGCCGGCGTTGCTGCCCTCAACTTCCGACCACTTCACTTCCTGCAAGTGGGCCTGGCCGCTGTCCAAGGCGGCCCAAGCCTCATTTGCCGGCCGCGGCCCAGTAGACGAATAGACCGCATACTCAATGTCGCCCAGATAGCGCGAATGGGTACCGCCACCCATGGGCGGCCCGAGCCGGAGCGCAATGTCGGCCTCACGGCGACGCAGGTTCAGATTCCGGTCATCTCCGACCAGCTCAATGCGGTAATTGCGCTCCTCGGTGAGGGCAAGGATCATGGGCGCCAGCAGATGATCGCAGACATAGTCCACCGAGGTGATCCGGATCGTCTGAATGGGCCGCCGGTCTTGCGGGGCGGTGAGCTTGTCGAGGGTCAGGTCGAGCGAGCGCTCGGCATCTTTCAGGTGGCCGAACACATCGCGGCACACTTGGGTGGTTTCAAGGTGACGCCCACCCCGTTCCAGCAAGCGGCGGCCGATATCGCGTTCGAGGGCCCTGACCCGTCGGCTCACGGTCGTCTCATCAATTCCGAGACGGCGCGCGGCCTCCGCGTAGGATCCGGTCGAAACAACCGCCAGCAAAGTATGGAGCGAATTCCAATCTGTCATATGACCAGCGAAACCCCAACCGTTCCGGTCTTGCGAAACCTTAATGTAGCATAGGATTTCGTCCGTTAAAAAGGACGCTTGCCAGTTGGGTAAACAGACCGAACCCCGCAACAATCCGGCATAATCCGCGGGTCTCATCAAGGCGGCCAATAAGTATGACTTGGCCCAATTTTGAAACAACTCGTTAACTTTTACAGCCTAGCTTTCTGTCACAGATTATCGCCGCGAAATCATTTCCCAGAGGCCACCACTGTGGGCACGTCATATTCACCTCCAGTCAACAGCGACGGTACGCCCGACCTTGAGCGGTTGCAGGCTGAGCACCGGTTTCTGGTGGAAGGCCTGCAGGTCAGCACCATGCCGCTTGCGATCTACGATGATCAGGGCAGGATCATTGTCTGGAACGACGCCTTTGAGGCCCTGTTTGACAAGGCGGTGGATCGGCTAAGGGATAAGTTTGCCGCCAGACAAGTCACCTATGAAGACGTTGTGCGGGCCACAAACGAAGGCACCGTTTCTAAGGACGAGCTGGAAGAGCTTGTGGCCACGCGGGTGGCCGAGCACAGTGCCGAGCAAGGGCGTATCCTGGAACGCCACTACCCGGAGCATGGATGGTACCGCATCCACAGATCGGCAACGCCAAGTGGCGCCGTGGCCGACATCGCCATCGATATCAATGAGCTGAAGCAACGCGAAGAAGCGGTCGAGGCGGCTGAACAGAAAGCCGACGAAGAACGTCGCCGGCTGGAGAACGCCCTGGAATCCCTTGAAGACGGTTTTGCCATTTATGATGCCGACGACCGCCTTAGGGTGTTCAACTCCAAGTTCGTCGAGATGCACTCTGAGCTGGCGGATGTGCTGAAACCCGGTGAGAGTTTTGAGAGCCTGATCCGGATCGGTATCCAACGCGACATTTGGGACTTGGATGACGAGGATCCTGAAGAGTGGCTGCAAAACCTGATGCACCAGCGCCGCGCGAACGATACCTTTGAATCCATCGCGAAGTTCCAGGACGGACGCTGGATGCGCCGCTTGGAAACCAAGACGCCGGACGGAGAGCGGGTGGGTATCCGCTCCGATATCACCGATGCGAAAATGCGCGAGTTTGATCTGGAAGATGCACGCGCTGACGCTGAGTCCGCCACCCGGGCAAAGTCGGAGTTCCTGGCAAACATGAGCCACGAGATCCGCACCCCCATGAACGGGGTTCTGGGCATGGCCGAGCTGCTGAGCCGCACCACGCTGGACGAGAAACAGCGTGAGTTCACCAACATCATCATGAAGTCCGGCAATGCGCTGTTGACCATCATCAACGATGTGCTCGACTTTTCAAAGATCGATGCCGGTCAGTTGCAGCTTAACGAACAGCCGACCCATCTGGCCGAGATCGTGGAAGATGTGGCCACCCTGGTGGCGGCGACAGCGGCGGAACAACAGGTGGAGCTGATTACCCGGGTCGACCCTGGCCTGCCTGAGCAGGTGATGGCCGATGGCGGCCGCATCCGCCAGATCCTCATCAACATTGTGGGCAACGCGGTGAAGTTCACCCAGAAAGGCCACGTGTTGATCGAGGTGTTCGGACCGATCTACGGAGAAGTGGCTGAGGTCACCTTCAAGGTTCAGGACACCGGCATCGGCATCCCCGAGGACAGCCTCGACAAGATTTTTGAGAGCTTCAATCAAGTGGACAGCTCGGCCACCCGCAAGTTCGAGGGTACTGGCCTTGGTCTTGCGATTTGCAGCAGGCTGGTCGACCTCATGGGCGGCAAGATCGGGGTGGAGAGCGAAGAGGGTACAGGCTCAACCTTCTGGTTCACCGTGAACCTTCCCGTCCATGGCGAACTGCCCAAGCACACAAGCGAGCCCGTGGACATCACCGGTTCGCGGGTGCTGCTGGTGGACGACAATGACGTCAATCTGTCGATCTTGAAGGAACAGGCGGGCGCATGGGATCTCAACGTCACTGCGGTGACGGACGGTGCCAGCGCGATGATGGCCCTGTGGGAAGGCGTGCAGGAAGACGCACCTTACGAGCTGGTGATCCTCGATTACCACATGCCACAGATGGACGGCGCTATGGTGGCGCAATGCATCCGCAATGACGTCCGTCTCAAGGGCACGAAAATCATCATGCTGAGCTCGGCGGACGGCTCGGTCTCCAACCCGGAGATCAGCCGCCTTCAACTTGAGGGGCATTTGGTGAAGCCGGTGCGCTCGGCCGTGCTGTTCGATGCGGTGTCCAATGTGCTTGCGGGCGAGCGGGCACGGGCGCCCTTGCATGACCCGAACCCGGACGGACTGCCGGCCCTGCTCACCCTGGCGGATCTGGTGGCCGATGCAGAATCAGCCGAACCGCAAACCGCCCTGCCGGAACCGCAGGAGCCGCAGGAGCCGCAGGAACCACACGAAGAGATCGTGCATGAAGATGCCCCGGCGCCGGTTCAGCAAGAGGAACCTGCGCGCGCGGAAACAGCTGACCCCATCGACATTCTGGTTGCTGAGGATAACGATATCAATCAGATCGTTTTCACCCAGATCCTGCAAGAGATGTCTCATACCTTCAAGATTGTGGGTGATGGGAAAGAGGCGGTCGAGGCCTTCGAGGCTCACAGACCCAGACTGATCTTGATGGATGTTTCCATGCCTCATATGAACGGTATGGATGCCACCCAGGCCATACGCGAGCTTGAACGGGATACGGGCGGGCATGTTCCGATTGTGGGCGTAACCGCCAATGCGCTGCGCGGGGACCGGGAAAAGTGCCTGGAAGGGGGCATGGACGATTACCTCTCCAAACCCGTCAGCCCAACCATGCTGAGGGAAAAGGTCACCGAATGGCTGGGCCAGCTTGGAGAAGCGCTGGCGGCGCGTTAGAGCAGTCTAAGAGACAACTGAAGCGGAGTGCCGCGCCAGATACGTGGTGCAGAACCGGACGATGTGCTCCGGTGCCATGTTCGGCAGTTCGGCATGGAGGGGCAGAGTGATAACCCTGTCGGCAAACTCCAGCGTTCGCGGCAACCCTTCCGACCGGCACTTGGCAAACGCTCCGAAGCGGTGAACGGGCGGATAGTGCACGCTGGTCTGGATTCGCTTTTCCGCCAGAAAGGTGCGCAAGCCGTCCCGGGCGTGGGGTTCAACCAGGACGGCGGCCAAAAGGGCCGCGCCTTCCCCCGGCGCCCAGCCGAACACGTGCTCGATCAAACCGTCGCAGAAGCTTTCCACCACATTGGCATAGGCTTGCGCGCGGCGTTGACGCATCTGCATGGCTGCTGGCGCTGTTTCCAGTTGCGCCAGACCGAGAGCCGCGCGCAAGGGGTCCATACGGTAGTTGAACCCATGCGTCATGATATGGCTGGCAAGCACCCGCCCTGAGCCACAATCGGGGCTCAAAGTGCCCGTATCGACCTCCAACAGAGCGCGCATGCGCGCCGCCAATGCGTCATCATCGGTGACCACCATGCCGCCTTCACCACTGTTCAGGGTGTTGTTGGTGCAGACCGTGTAGCAGCCAATGTCACCGAGGGTCCCGAGCGCTCTGTGGCTCAGGTCCGGCGACACATAACCTGGACCCAGGCTCGCATCCTCAATCAGCATCACCTTGTGCGCCCGGCAGACGGCCTGCAGCTCTGCAATACGCGCCGGGTAGCCCCCATAGTGCAGAGCGATGACCGCGCGCGTGTTGGGCCCGATCAGGCGGGCCACATCTTCTGGATCTATGGTTGGTTCATTCAGGGCCACAATGTCGGCGAAGACCGGCTGCCCTCCGGCAGCGACGGTCATGTTGGCCGTGCCCACAAGATTAAGGGATGGTTGGATCACCTCATCCTCAGGCGATGACCCCACGCCGGCAGCCAGCAACGCAAGATGCATTGCCGCCGTGCCATTGGCCACGGCGATTGCATGCCGGGTACGATGCGTGCGAGCGAAAGCTCTTTCGTAGGCCTCCACATGCGCCCAAGAGGCCAGCCCACCGGATCTCAGGCAATCCAGAGCGGCAGCTTCCTCGCTTGCGCTCATGCCGGGTGCACACAGCATATAACGCCAGTGTTTCATCACGTTACCTCGTCTATCGCCCCTCACACCACGCTCCTACCGGATGTGCCCAATTGGTACGTGGCCAGCCCTTGGAGGGGATCAATTGCGCCTTGCAATGCAAACGCGAGTCCACTGACGCCGAAACCCGGCTTGCGACGTTTTGACGATGGTGCCCGCCGAGACGCAAAGCGGCACGGCGATTGCTCCTGTTCTTCCACACATTAATGCGGCGCGTTGTTTTGAAACATCTCGCGTCGCGGAGCCATGCAGTTTTGCCGGGAAGGGGTGTGCTCAGATGGATGCAATAGGCGAGACGTCGTTGCGCGAAGCACAGGACGCAGGATGGGTCGGTTCAGCGCCGGAGCATCTTACGCCCCAAGAGCGCGCGCCTGCGCGACCTTTGAAGGCGCTTGCTGCTCTTAAGTGCGATACGCTGGTGAGCGACCTCTTCTTCCTGGCGGAGATCGGAATGATTTCCGTTCTCGGGATCTTGGCGGCCTTTCTGTGGTCTGACACGCCGCTCACCATTTGGACCCAGCTGCACCCTCAAGCGATGCTCTACATGCTGGTGCCGGCCGGCGCCGCCGCCTTGCTGCAGGCAAACGGTCTTTATGCTTTTGAACGCCTTGCGGCCTTCTCGGGCTCGGCTCTCAGGGTGATCAGTTATGTCTCCCTTGCGTTTGGTCTGGCGCTCTTGCTCGATTTTGGATTTCACCCTGGCGAGCTGTTCTCAGGGCTCTGGCTGGTGGCTTGGCTGATCTCCAGTCTGATCGGCCTTGCCGCGCTGCGCGGAGCTGTAAGCTGGTTCTGCAACCGGTTGATCTCAGGGGGTGCAGTCCAACACGCCGTGGCCGTTATCGGCACGCCGGATGCCGCACACGCCGTCATCGACGCCCTGCGGCCTCAGATCAAATTCGTGGAGCTGGCGGGTGTGTTTGCTCCAGGTTCACATTCAAGGAGCGTTCTGGAGGGCGCCAGGGACCAGGCGTTTGACCGTGTTGTGATCGCCACGGATGATCCGGCCAGCGCGCGAACCAGACGCGCGCTCGCCGAGCTTAACCAGATCCCGTGCGCGGTGCAGATTGCCATAGCCTTGAACACGCCTCTTGCAGGCGGCACACAGCCCACGCTTGCGCTGTTCGATGTTCAGGCCGCACCCATCGGTGGCTGGGGCCTCTTGATCAAACGGGGCCTCGATGTGTGTCTCGCCGCCGCCGGGCTGCTGGTTCTGGCGCCGGTGCTCGCGCTCGCAGCACTCGCCATCAAGTTGGATAGCCCTGGCCCGGTTCTCTTCACGCAGCAAAGGCACGGGCTTAACCGCAAGGTCTTCAAGATCTTCAAGCTGCGCAGCATGAGTGTCATGGAAGACGGCGCGCACGCGGTTCAAGCCTCCCGCAGGGATGCGCGGGTCACCAGCGTGGGCGCCTTCCTGCGCAAGACAAGCATTGATGAATTGCCCCAACTGTTGAACGTGTTGAAGGGCGATATGTCCTTGGTGGGACCAAGGCCCCATCCGTTAAGCCTGGATGACCAGTATGCCGGTGAACTGGAGACGTATGCCAGCCGCCACAAGGTCAAGCCGGGCATTACCGGCTGGGCACAGATCCACGGTCACCGCGGTCCCACCGACAAGCCGGGCCTCATGCAGAGCCGGGTTCAGCACGATCTTCACTATATCAACAACTGGTCGTTCTGGCTGGATCTGAAGATTATTGCCGCCACACCGTTACTTGGTGTGATGCACAAGAACGCCGTCTAATCCTTACGCAAATCCACCGGAAGATCGCTGCAAAACTGGCATAGCGCTTGCTTAATGAAGTCTAAAGACAATCGGGACGTATCACATGAACATAACAATAATCGGCACGGGATATGTTGGTTTGGTGACCGGCACCTGCCTGAGTGATTTCGGCTTTCCAGTAACTTGCGTCGATATTGACGAAAGCAAGATCAATCGGCTCAACGCTCTGGATATTCCCATCTATGAGCCCGGCCTTGACGAGCTCGTGGCGAGAAATAATGAAGCCGGCCGCTTGACCTTCACCACCGATATGGCCGCAGCAGTGGCCAAAGCTGACGTGGTGTTCATCGCCGTGGGGACCCCTTCGGCTCCCGGTTCAGGCTCGGTCGATGTGTCTTGGGTGGATGCTGCGGCCAAGACCATTGCCGGTGCTTTGCAGGGCTTTACGGTGGTGGTCACCAAATCCACCGTGCCTGTGGGCACAGCGCGACGGTTGGCCAAGATTATCACCGAGGCCAATCCGGAGGCAGACTATGCGATGGCCTCCAATCCGGAATTCTTGCGCGAAGGCTCCGCAATCGACGACTTCTTCAATCCGGACCGTGTTGTGGTAGGCGTTGAAGACGCCCGCGCCGCAAAGAGCTTGCGCACGCTCTATGCGCCTTTGAAGCTTGAAGCCGACCGGATCATGTTCACCGGTTTTGAGACCGCCGAGATGATCAAATATGCCGCCAATGCCTACCTGGCCACGCGCATCGGTTTCGTCAATGAGCTGTCGAACTTATGCGAGCGGGCCGATGCGGACATCGCTCAAGTGACCCGCGCCATGGGCACCGATAAGCGCATCGGACCACACTTTCTGCAGCCCGGCCCGGCCTTTGGCGGGTCCTGCTTCCCTAAAGACACACGCGCCTTCGCAGCCGCCGGCAGAGCCTATGGCACCGAGATGCGCCTTGTGGAAGCCACCATTGCGTCAAACGAAACACGTAAATTGGAGATGGTTGACAAGATCCGTGCCGCCCTTGGTGGTTCGGTCGCCGGCAAACGCATCGCCGTTTTGGGGATCAGCTTCAAAGCCAACACTGACGATCTGCGTGAAGCTGCCTCGCTCACAATCATACCCAAACTGCAGAGCGAAGGAGCAACCGTTCTGGTTCACGACCCGCTGGCCGGCCCCGAAGCCCACGACCAACTTCCCGGGGTCACGTGGTGCAGCGCGCCCGAACATGCTTATGACGGTGCTGATGGTTTGGTGATCCTAACCGAATGGGAGCAATACCGGACCTTGAACCTGCGCGCCGTAGCCAATCTTATGCGCGGCAAGGTGATTGTGGATTTGAGAAACCTCTTCAGTCCGTTGGATATGCGCAAATTGCCGTTTGAGTACCACTCCTTAGGCCGCCAGCCCATTGTCACTGATGTGGACCCCAGCTGGCTGCCCACGGCGAAGGAGGTGGCAGACATTCTGCAGCTCCACCGCGGCGCACCCATACCGAGCGCGCCCCGACGCAGCGACAGGCGGCAAGCCGAAAGACGCCGCGATGCGCCGAAAGTGAGTGGCTTTTAGCGGAAAATCGAATTTTATCTCACATAGATTTCTAAGAATGGCGGTTTTCCGCCATTTTTTATGAATCACTTTCTGCCCAGAATGCAACTTCGCAGTAAACTGTTAACCACGTTGCCCTAAAACTTAACGGGTTAATTGACGTGATTTGTAGAGTGTAATGCAGAAGTACCGCACGTCCATTGGGGCTAAATTCGCACTGATCATACTGATTTCGGTGCTGGGCGCCCTTATGCTTGTGACCCTGGCGTCAGGGTATCGGGAAGTTGCGCGCTATTCTGAGGCCAAGCACAGCGAGCTGGAAGCCACCGCTAAGATCTTTGCCTCAACCATCTCCGAAAATCTGGCCGCCGGGAAAAAGAACGAAACTCTGTTCACCCTTCGCGCCATCGCACGTCTGCCGCAAATCAGTTTCGTTGAGGTGATTGACGAGGACGGCAACCGCTTCGCCTCCTTAGGCTCCGACGTGGTGCTCAACCGGTATGCCGACTATGAAGTGAAACGCACTCCCTGGGAGCTCCTGAAGGGCATTCCGGTGCGGGTGTCGACCCAAGTGATCAAATCAGGCTCCAGCATCGGCCAGATCCGGCTGGTGGCCGATACCTCCGATCTGAAGAACCGTCTGATCTCCAGCCTGTGGAGCGTGTTGTTTGTTGCCGCGTTTGCCGCCGTGATCAGTCTGGGCCTTGCCCTGAAGCTGCAGGCCGGCATTTCACGGCCCATCCGCCGGCTCACCCAGGCCATGGCCGAAGTCAGAGCCGACAAGACGTTCGACAAGAAAGTTGAGCGGGAAACCGACGACGAGACGGGCGAATTGGTGGACAGCTTCAACGATATGCTCAAGCATATCCGCGAGCGCGATGCCCTGTTGGCGCACCATGCCGCCACTTTGGAACACACGGTGGAGGAGCGCACCAAGCAATTGCGCACCGCCAAGGAACAGGCCGAAGAGGCAAATGGCGCCAAGTCTGAGTTCCTTGCCACAATGAGCCACGAAATCCGCACGCCCATGAACGGCATGCTGGTGATGGCCGAACTTCTGGCCACCGCCGATCTGACCTCGCGCTATCAGCGCTATGCCGAAGTGATCATGAAATCCGGCACCAGCCTGCTGTCGATCATCAATGACATTCTGGATTTCTCAAAGATCGAGGCCGGGCGCCTTGAGGTCGAGAAGGTTCGTGTGGAGCCGGCGGTTCTGGTGGATGATGTTTTGAGCCTCTTCTGGGAGCGGGCCGCCAGCAAAGGGGTTGATTTGGCCGGCCAGATCTCTCCAGACGTGCCCGCAGCTATTGAAGGCGATCCGGTACGGCTCAATCAGGTGCTGAGCAACCTGGTGAACAACGCACTGAAGTTCACCGAGCAAGGTCAGGTGTTGATCACCGTGCGCCGGGTGCGCGGCGGGGACGACGGGGCCATTGAGTTTGCCGTTCATGACAGCGGCATCGGCATCCCCGAAGACAAGCTGGGCAAGGTGTTTGAGAGCTTCTCCCAGGCCGACCAATCGACAACCCGGAAGTATGGCGGGACCGGCCTTGGCTTGCCGATCTGCAAACGCCTGGTGGAAGCTATGGACGGCTCCATCGGCGCGATCAGCACCGAAGGCAAAGGCTCCGTGTTCGGCTTCGTACTGACACCGAAAGTTCTGCAGCGCGCCAAGAAAGCCGCGACCGCCGCTGGCCGCAAACGCAAGCGGGCGGTCATTGCGCTGAGCGGTAACGCCACCGCAGGCGTCATCGCAAGCGCGTTCAAGCACCGGAACATCGACGTGGAGCTGCTTGGGCCGGGCACGCTGTCGCTGAGCGACAGTCCACCGGATTACCTGATTGCAGAGCCGGAGACCCTGGCGGCAGCCCGTCCCAACGCGGCGCGGACGCTTTCGATTGCCGTGTCCCAGTTGGGTGATTTCGATGCAGACCGCATGCTGGAGAACGGCAGCGCGCAGGATCTGCTCATGAAACCAATCTCAACAGCCGGCTGTGATGTGCTGCTGGAAGGTCTTCTGGCCGGCAAGCCCCGGGGCAAAGATCTGCTGCGCTCCAACGCGCAAGGCCAGGATCAACTGCCCTCGTTCAAGGGCAAGAAGATCCTGGTGGCCGACGACAGCGCGGTCAACCGCGAGGTGGTTGTTCAGGCCTTGGGCCGGTTGGGCGTTGCGCCTGATCTTGTGGAAGACGGCCGCGAAGCTCTCGAAGCCGCCAAGGACAAGCGCTACGACTTGATCCTGATGGATGGCAGCATGCCGGTGATGGACGGTTTTGAAGCCACCCGCGCGATCCGGTCTCATGAAGCTGAGAATAATTTGGCGCCCACAAATATTGTGGCCCTGACCGCGCATGTGGCCGGTGCCGGTGCCGATGCCTGGCGCGATGCGGGCATGAACGATTGTGTGGTCAAGCCCTTCACCATGGCAGCGCTGACCAACTGCCTGCAGACCTGGTGTGGCAGGAAGCCCAGGGCGGCCAAGCGGCTGATCCGCGTCAGGGCGAAGACGGCTGCTCCAAAAGTGATTGAGCAGGTGGTTGAAGAGCCGGAGAACCCGCTCGATCTGGACACCTTGCGCGATATCGCTGAACTGGGCGGCGACGGTGCCCGCGAGATGCTGGCAAAGATCTTCGATCTTTTCTCCGTGAACGCGCCGGACACACTGGAAACGCTGCACCGCGCAGCCCAACGTGACAACCGGGACGACGTGGCCGCCATTGTCCATTCCCTGAAGTCCATGAGCTCCAATACCGCGGCCATGCATCTGGCCGGAATGTGTGGGGAGCTCGAAGAGCGGGCCTCTGACTGGAAGAAGAGCGAGATCACCCAACGGGTCACCGAGATCGGCTTTGAGATTGCCCGCGTGATCAAGGCCATGCGCGACGAGCGCAATGTGGAAGATGTCCTGAAGCAGCTCGACGCTGCTTAAAAACGCGCCCCTCACCTTTCCGCGTTCACTCCCTACTCGCACCGACATCCAATCGGGGCTAAAACCTTCTCTGCGAACACCCTTTAAGAGGAGGAGATGGCACATGAGCATGCCAAGCCAGGCAGAGCTTTGGGAGATGAAGGCCCTCGGCGCAGCCAATCTTTACCATGGTCAAGGTGAAAGCGGGGCCCTGGACCCGGCGATTAAGCCCGTTGATCCCGCCATGAAGCTCGCCGGCCCGGCGCTCACGGTGGATGTGCCGGAAGGCGATAACCTGGCGCTCCACATGGCCATCTCGAAAGCAGCGCCGGGCACGGTTCTGGTGGTGGATTACAAAGGCCATATGGATGTGGCGGTGACGGGAGACATTATGGCCCTGGCAGCCCAACAGCGCGGGCTTGGCGGCATGGTGGTGGACGGCGCTGTGCGCGACGCCGATGAGATCACGCGCTTGGGCTTTCCGCTGTTTGCCCGCGGGCTCTCCATCCGGGGGCCGGCAAAGAACGGCCCGGGGTGCGTGGGCAAACCTATCACCTTGGGCGATGTGGCCATCCGCTCCGGTGATATTGTGGTGGGCGACCGGGACGGCGCCGTGGTGCTGGCGCAATCGGGCTGGGCGCAGGCTCTGGACGAGGCCCGCCAGCGCGATGCCCGCGAAGAGGACGTGCGGCGCGAATTGCTGGCGGGGCGAACCACTGTGGATCTCATGGGTCTGCCGGGCGAAACCATCGAGCTGGCCCTGCCCGAGCCCGGGGCGTGAGGCCCGCACAATCGGTAAAAGACTGGCGGGTATGCGATGGCTCTGTTTTTCCGGTCGGGGTTAGTGCTAATCTAACGAACACAATCATGATGGTGGCCGAGAGGGCTGCCCATTTCATCTTATCTGAAACTTAAAGGACCCGTGCGGCGATGGCGTATGAAAAGCTCGAACTTCTGATCAATGGCAAGTTTTCACAAGGCACTTCAGGAAAATCCGAACCGGTGATCAACCCGGCCACCGAAGAGGTGATCGGCCACGTGCCTCATGCCAGCGCCGCAGATCTGGATGCTGCGGTCGATGCGGCGTGTGAAGGCTTCAAAGTGTGGCGGGCAACCCCTGCCGTTCAGCGCCAGGACATTATGGAGAAAGCCGCGCGCATTTTGGAAGACCGCAAAGCCGAAATGGCCGAAAACCTCACCATGGAAATGGGCAAGCCCGTGGGCGAGGCCGCGCTGGAGCTTGACTTCACCATCTCGGTTCTGCGCTGGTATGCCGAGGAAGGCAAACGTGCTTATGGCCGCCTGGTGCCGGCTCGCATGCCCGGAATGCGCCAGATGGTGCGGAAAGATCCCGTGGGCCCGGTGGCCGCATTCGTGGCCTGGAACTTCCCCGGCGTGAACGTAATCCGCAAGGTGGCCGGTGCGCTTGGAGCAGGGTGCTCCATCGTCATCAAGGCCAGCGAGGAAACGCCAGGCACGTGCGTGTCCATCGCGCGCGCGCTGCAGGAAGCCGGTCTGCCGGATGGTGTGTTGAACGTGGTGTTCGGCGTGCCGGACGAAGTCTCGCGCCACATGCTGGCTGATCCGCGCCTGCGCAAACTCTCCTTCACCGGCTCCGTGCCCGTGGGCAAGCATCTGCAGAAGCTGGCGGCCGACAACCTTATGCGCTGCACCATGGAGCTCGGCGGGCATTCTCCCGTGATCGTGTTTGAGGACGCCGATGTTGAGAAAGCGGCCCAAATGGCCGCCGGGTTCAAGTACCGCAATGCCGGACAGGTCTGCGTCTCTCCCACCCGGTTCTATGTGCAGAACAAGGTGGCGGACGATTTTGCCGATGCGTTTGTTGAGGCCAGCAAGAAGGTGAATGTGGGCAACGGCATGGATGATGGCGTGACCATGGGCCCGCTGGTGGGCGAGCGACGCCTGGGCGTGATGCAGGACTTTGTGGACGATGCCGTGGCCAGCGGCGCAGAACTGATGATGGGCGGCGAGCGCATGGGCAACCAGGGCTTTTTCTACAAGCCCACCGTGTTGAAGAATGTGCCCGAAGAAGCCAAGATCATGAACGAGGAGCCGTTCGGCCCCGTGGCGCCGATTGCCTCGTTTGAAAGCTTCGACGAAGTGGTGGCCCGCGCCAACAAACTGATGTTCGGTCTGGCCTCTTACGCCTTCACCAATGACGGTGCCCGCGCCGCAGCGCTGGGCGAGCAAATCGAATCCGGCATGCTGGCAGTGAACAGCTTTGTTGTGTCCACGCCGGAAACACCGTTCGGCGGTATCAACGAAAGCGGGTACGGGTCTGAAGGCGGGATTGAAGGGCTCGACGCTTACCTGCAGACCAGGTTTGTCACCGAAGTTGGCGTCTAACGCTTACGCAATCGCCTCAGAGGCAAGCACACGCCGGCCGCCTTCCAGCGGCCAGCGCTGTGCCACCAGATGGTGGGCGAGCCACGCGCCGAAGGCAAACAGGGCAATGCCGGCGGGCAGATCGATCATGTGATGCCCGCCATGGATGATCGTGCCTGGAATCACCAGGATGTAGATCACCACGAAGACCGGAAACACCCAGCGTAAAGGCCGGGCGGCGTAGACGCAGAAGCTGGCCAGAACCATGTGGAATGAGGGGAAGGCGATGAGCCCCAACGCATCCGTGGGGTTGAGTTCCTTCGGACCGACCGTGGCGAGCGCGCGCAACTTCTCCCCATAGTCCATGGAGACCAGCATGTGCGCAGCGCGTTGGACGTCGGGCGGTATCTGATAGATGGTTGTCGTGCCCATGCTCGGGAACATCAGCCAAAAGACAATGCCGATCACGGTTGTGATCGCAATTCCCGTCAGCAGCACATGCAGGTCAAACAGACGCCCCGTCAGGCCCAGCACCACAACCAGCAGGCCCAATTGCGGCAGTGTGGACAGGTAGGACCAGCGCAAGATCAGGCTGAGCGTTGGATTTTCCGCCGCAAAGGCAATCCAATCGGGCCAATGGAAGCCGAAGAAACTGTCAACCGACACCAACCACGCATCAATCATGGGGTTTTTCACGGGCAACAGGAGATAGTTGAAGGTGGATGCGGCCATGGAAAAGACGATCAGGATCGACGTGCCGATCAAAGCCGCGCCAATGCGCGGGCTGCGTCCTGACATGCGGTAGAACAGACCGCCGGCAAAGAACATGGTCCCTGCGCCCAGGATCGTTGCGTAATCGCGCCACTCAACCTGCGGGCCAAGCTGGGAATAGAGCCACAGATTTGCCAGGAGAAGAATGCCGGTGAGGCCGAAAATGAAGGTTTCCGCAGGATAACACTCTAAACGCAACGACTTCATGGGTTTTACCCTGTTCAGCACACTAGAACCGGTCTTTCGGCGGAAAGTAGGGCAAAAGCCTCTAAGAGCCGTTAAGATCAAACGCCAGAGAAGGAGGCAGGGAAGATGAACAGACTTGATGGCAAAGTGGCCCTGATTTCAGGCGGCGCGCGGGGCATTGGCGCGGAGACCGCCCAGCTCATGGTGTCCGTCGGGGCGCGGGTGGTGTTGGGCGACGTGCTGGACCAAGAGAGCGCCGAAACCGTTGCTGCACTCAACACGGACGACGAGGTTGCACACGCCGTGCATCTTGATGTGAGCGATGAGGACAGTTGGACTGCAGCGGTCAAGGCCGCCGAGGATGCGTTTGGCAAGATCGACATTCTGGTGAACAATGCCGGGCTGTTCTTGGGCCAGGACTTTGAAGAGGTGAGCGTTGCCGATTGGGAACGGTTGGTGGCCGTCAATATGACCGGCGTCTTTCTGGGCACCAGAGCCGTAGCGCCGGCCTTGCGCCGCTCGGGTAAGGACAGCCCCCATGGCAGTGCCATCGTGAACCTGTCGTCCATCGCCGGCCTGGTTGGCGCACCGCTCGATCCGCTCTATTCCATGACCAAGGGCGGGGTCACCATCTTCACCAAGTCAACCGCGCTCGACTTTGCCCGCAAGAAGGATCCAATCCGGGTAAACTCGGTCCATCCCGGTGTAATTGACACGCAAATGGGCCAACAAACCATCGACACCGGGGCCCGCTTGCTCACCAACAATGATCGTGATGCTGCCTTGCACCGTTCCATCCAGCGCCATCCCATGGGCCGGCTGGGCACGGTGGATGATATTGCCCGCGCCATTGTGTTCCTGGCCTCGGACGATGCGGGTTTCATGACCGGCTCCTCGCTCGTGGTGGATGGCGGTCTGACGGCGGCCTGACACCTCTTCAGCGGGCTGTGACTCTTGTCACTGTGCCGCTCCCGGCCGGACTGTATAAAACAGGACATATAGAGCAACCGGAAGAACAAACATTCTTCCAACACACCAAATACTTGAGACCAGGACCACGAAGCGAAGAATTTTGGGGTAGCCATGTTCACAAAACATACAATTCGTGGCAGCATCAATCGATCCCACCGGCGGGCGCTTGGGAAGAGTGAGATCGTGCGACACATTGCAGTTTTCCTGACACTGCTTTGCAGCATCGTCGTTGGCACCTGTTCTGCGCAGGCCGAACGCCGCCTCGCCCTGCTTATCGGCATAAACGAATATGACCACCTTCCCCGCCTGGAAAAGGCGGTTGGCGATGTAAATGCCATGGAGCGCAAGCTGAAAGGCCTGGGCTTTGATGTGACCAAGGTGATCAACCCGGACCGGCGCACATTCAACATCGCGCTTGGCCGGTTCGCGGCCCGTTTGGGGCCCGGCAATCTGGCGTTCCTGCATTTCTCCGGCCACGGCGTTGAGATTGATGGAGACAATTTCCTCTTGCCGCGCGATATCCCCAAACCGGAGAGCGGACAACGCGATACGGTGAAGTATGAAGCCATTGGCCTGCGCCGCCTCATCAGCCAACTGACCAGCACAGGTGCGCGGGCACGGGTGTTCGTGATCGATGCCTGCCGGGACAACCCGTTTGAGCAGTCTGGTGTGCGCTCCATCGGGTCATCGCGCGGCCTGGCCCGGGTGGAAGCTCCGGCGGGCAATTTCATCATGTATTCGGCCGGCTACCGCCAGCGGGCACTGGACACACTTGGGCCCGACGACACCGCAGAAACCTCAGTTTACACCCGGGTGCTGCTGAACAAGCTGGACAAGCCCGGCGCCACGCTGGCGTCTATCGCGCGGGATGTGCGCAAGGAAGTGCAGGCCATGTCCCAGAACATCGGTCATGTGCAGCGGCCGGCCTACTATGACGAACTGTCGTCTCCGCTTGTCCTGAAGCCGGGAGCTGCGGAGACAGCGCCGGTGACGTCGGCTGTCACGCCTGCGCCTCAGGTGATCCAAACCCTGGTTCCGCAAGTGCCCACGGCCAATGACAAACAGATCGAGCTGCTCTACTGGAACGAGGTGCGCGACTCCAAGGACATCGCTGCGCTGCAATCCTACGTGACCCAATACCCCACAGGCAGCTTCGCCCCGCTGGCCAAGATCCGCATTGCCAACCTGCGCAAGGAAAAGAGACGCCAGCAGGCTGCCCAGAGACAAAAGGTGGCCGCGCTCACCAGCACAGATCCGGTTATTCCCACCGATGAGAACCGGGCCATCGCGGTTGTTCCCACCGAGGAGCCGGAGCCAACGGCACCGGCACCGGTGTCCACCCCGGCCGTCCCTGAGTTGAGTGTCCGTGACATCGTGCTTGGCGTGCAGAAGCAGTTGCTGCGCCTGGGCTGTAATCCCGGCCGGCCGGACGGCGCTTGGGGCCCGAGAAGCCGGCGGGCTCTGCAGAGCTATGCCCGGCACCGGAAGGTTCGGCTCGCCGCCCTTGAGCCCAGCCAGGAATTGCTGAACGAGTTGAACGAGCTCAACGCACGGGTCTGCCCGATACAATGCGGGCCGCGCCACACGCTCTCAAAGGGCCGGTGCGTGCGCAAAACCTGCGGCCGCGGCGAAGTGCTCACCTCACGGGGTAACTGTGTGGTCCGGGCCGAACGCACGCGCGTGAAGAAACAGCGCGAGCGCGTGAGAACCAAACGCCGCGCCAGAGTAGAGCGCAGAAGGAAACCGCGCGGTCAGGCCCGCATCCGGGTGCTGGGCGATCCGTCCTTGAGCATCGGCGTTCGCAGGCCCTCGCGCAAAAGGCGGGTGTGCGCGGACAGAGAGCGTGCCCTGTGCGAGTGGGATCACTGAGCCCTGAGGGCTGTTGCTGACAGCGCAGACGCTGAGGGTTCAGGCTTGAGCAGAGCTTGAAAACAGATTTCCGGGTCGCCAACGCCGTCATCAGGACAGTAGGCGTTCAGGATCTGCAGCCAGACCCGGTCCCGGCCAAAGCGCTGTACCAGCCGCCGCACCTCATCGGGGGCCGTGCCCAGAGGCATGACAACCGACATGGATTCAAGGTTCCAGACCCACTCGCCATAAATCAGGAGTTCATTGCTGCCGGACGCCAGTTCAGGCTCAGGGCCCAGCGTCAGGCGCACTTTGAGATCCGCCCTTAGGGTGACATCTGCCCCAAAACAGAAGGTGCGGGCATTGTTGATGAACTTGGCGCCGGCGGTCTTCACGAAGAGCCGGCCGGACAAACAGCTCCAGCCAGCGGGCGCACCGAACCTTACAGCAAAGGCGATCATGACCTTACAAACCCCTCTCTTGATCACCCGATGCAGACGGCGCGCATCAAATCATGAAAGGGGATTTTCCACCTGTGAGAAAAGTCACAACCTTCTGCAACCCTTTGGCGTTACGCCGCGCCGGTGGACCAAATCCTGCGCCGCCGCTCCTTCACCAGCGCATCGCCTTCTTGTGTTCCATCGTGGAAGGTTTTGAACCAGGCGTCCCACGGGGTCTCGTAAGTGCCGTAGTTGCAATCGAAATACTTGTGGTGAAGCTGATGAAAGAAATCACCCACCTCCACTCCAGCGTTCTTGCCCATCTTCACGCGCTCAAACCCGGCATGTGAGGTGGGGGCGCCGATGCCGTGGTGAAACATCAGGAACAAGACATGGATGGGATGGGCCGGCACCACAAAGAAGATCAGCACGTCGGTGAGCAGAATAAAGCTCTCAACCGGATGCATGGCGAGGCCCGACCAGGGGCCGGTGTTGATGTTCTTGTGATGCCAGGAATGCACATGCCGGTAAAGCGGGCCCACATGCAAAAGGCGATGGTGGGCGTAGAAGTAAAAGCCCGCCCAGATCGGCACCAGAACGATGAGCGTCAGGAACCAGACAGGGTTGGCGTCGAATGTGATCATGGGCGCCCAACCGTTGGCATAGGACCACCACATTAGACACTCAAACAGGGTCCAGAACTGCAGGGCCACATAGGACCAGAGCATGTTGTCCAGAACCTGGTCTTTGAAGAAGAAGGTCTTCGCCCCGGTGGCCATGGGCCGCATGTCATAGCGGTACTCATCGGCTTGAGCCTTAAGGCGCCACAACAGGAGATGAAGTCCGCCTGCCACACCGGTCAGAATAACAAAGTTGCGCAGCCAGACCTCAAACATCCAGTCGAACTGGAAACTCTTCGCCCGTGCCAGATCCGGCGTGAACCAGGCCCACGTGACCACGGCTGCCGCCAGGTAAAAAAATCGCATGCCCACCGGATTCCAGCTTTTGAGAAGATAGAGCGCCGAGGCCAGCGGCTTGGCCGGCCAATCCCAATAGGGCGCCAGAGCGATGGGCAGCACTGGCGTGAAATTCCAGACTTTGCGGGGGCCCCTTTCGGGCCGTGGAGAAGAGGTGCTCATCGGCGGTGGTCCTATGGTGCAGAGGCCATAAAATTATCGAATTTTGAAATTGCCCGAAATCCCTGAAATTTATAATCTGCCATAAAATAATTATTGCCTAGGACAACCCGCGATGCGCCGCCACCTGCCACCGATGAATGCCATTCGCGCCTTCGAAGCCGCGGCCCGGCATGGTAACTTCACCCGGGCCGCCGAAGAGCTTGGCGTTGCCCAACCGGCAGTGACCCGCCATGTGACCATTTTGGAGAACTGGCTGGGCAGCGCGCTTTTCGTCCGCAGCGGCAACGCGGTGCGGCTCAACGCGGAAGGAACGCTGGCGTCTGAGCAGATCACCGCCACATTGGACCGTCTGGAAATTGCCCTTGGACAGATTGCGGCGCGCCGGCACCGGGAAATCGTGATCGGGGCCTCGTTCGGCATGACCCATTTGTGGCTGATGCCCCAGGTCACCGCCATGCGTGGCGCGGCACAAGGGGCGGTGATCAACTTCCTGACCTCGGACCACTACAGCGATTTTGACACCGGCCAGGTGGACTTCTCCATCCGCTTCGGCGCAGGCGGATGGCCGGGCGCCCGGGAGGACCTTCTGTTCACCGAGACCACCCATGTGATTGCGGCACCGGCCTTTCTGGATGCACATCCAGAACTGGATCCGGAGCGGCCCGAAGAGACCTTGGACCCGGCCTGGTTGCTGGAGCACGGAGATCCCTACAATTACGGTTGGATGACATGGGAGCGCTGGTTCGCCCATCACGGCCGTCCTTCCCCGCCTGCCATGGAGCGGACGGATGTTCTGAATTTTCCCAGCTTGCTGGATATGGTGCGCTGCGGGGAAGGTGTGGCGCTCGGCTATGTTGGGCTGGATGACGCTTTGGTGGCGAGCGGCGAGGTGATCCGGCTGGGCAAACCCATCGGGCGCCCGGAGCTTGGCTACTATTTGGTCTCACATGAACGCGGCGCCCATGAACGCGCTTGCCAGGAGCTGCGCAGCTATCTGGTCGGCTGATCGCTCTAGCCCCAGATCTCCACAGACACATCGCGCAATTGCAGATCGTCCTTGTCGCCCGGCTTCTCCGGGTTGCGCACGCGCGCGCTGCAAACGGAAAGAGTGCCGCCGCGGTATCCGTTCCTCAGTGGAAACTCGATCTGTCTGTATCCGCTCCAGTAGTTTGGACGCCGCTTGCCGCCTCTGTTGCGCATACGCGGCAGCCATTTGCGCACGGACCCGAGCTTGGCATAAGCATCCTCCACCCCGAAGCCTCTGTAGCGCAGGGTGACGCGACCGCCCGGAGCAACTCTGGGCACTCTGATGGACAGGCAGGTTCCGCGCACCCGCGCCCAGCCTCTGATGTTTTCATCGCCCAGATGGATGGTGCCGCGCGGACCCTGGATGGTGCGCTGCTGCGGCTCGATGCGCGCCACTTCCTCTTCTTCGGGCGGCTCCGGTTCCTGCTGGCGTTGCTGCAGCTTCTTGATCCGCTGGCGCGCGATCCCGGCAAAGACACCGGACGGGTAGCGCTGGAGGTAGGCCTGGAACATGGCCGGGTCGCTGCTGCCTTTGACCTCATTCCAGAGCGCCAGTTCCAGGTTGGCCGACGGCACCTCCTGCTTGGGCGGCGCGGGGTTCGGTGGGAGCTGGCCGTCGCCTTGCTTGAAGTAGATGCGCTGACTGCCGAGCGAGCCATAGGTGAAGGGCTGCTGTTGCTGGTTGGTGCTGGCCATCACGTCATCGCGCACTTCGCGGAACAGGAAGTTGATTTCGAGCTGCGGCGTTTCCAGGTGCTTCAGCAGCGCCTTGGTGTAAGGGCTGTTGCGGTCTGTGCCGTCCAGCGCCGTTGTGCCCTCTTTGGCCGCGAAGGTCACCAGGGTCCCGGCCTCCGGCTCAACCCGCGCCAAGCCGCGGCCGAGCGAGCGGGTGGAACTCGTCATTGTCATAGACGCCGCAAACGGGTTGTTGCGGCAGGCATCCAGGATCACCAGCCGCAAGGTTCTGGCACCGGACACGGCCTCGGTGGCCAGCTCCAGAGGGATGGCTTCAAACGAGATATCCCGGTCGGTCTGCAGCTTCGCGTCAGCGGGAATAAGATAGTTTTGTTTGTTCACCTCCATGCCATGTCCGGCATAGAAGATCACCGCCATATCTGCCCGAACGGCCTTGCTGCTGAACGTTCTCAAGGCCCGGCGCATGTCATCAAAGCCCAGATCGGTCAATGTGGTGACCTCAAAGCCCAGACGTTCAAACGCGGCCGACATGTCTTGTGCATCGTTCTTCGGATTGGTGAGGGGCGTTGCATGGGAGTAGGCCGAATTGCCCACCACCAGCGCCACACGGTCCGCAGCGCTCCCGGCCACGGGAAGTGCGAACACCAGCAGGGCGGCGACAATCAAACGGAGTTTCAGCATGGACCCTCTCCCTCGGCGGGCGCAAATGTTACGGTTGCCTCACCCCACAGGATACCCCTGAAACCGGGGTACTGGCAAAGACGTTTGGCCGCTGGTTAATCGGTGGTCCTGAAGCGCGAGACCTGCACCAGAAAAATCGCAATCAGGGGCGCCAACACCGTAACCACGGCCGCCAGGATCAACAGCGTGCCGAGTTGGCTGTAGTCTGCCGCGGTTTCGATCACATTGGTCTGCCGGTCGCGCACCTCGCGGGTCACCACAAGCACCTCATTCAAATGCTTGGTGAACAGGCTGGAGGCAGACAGGGCCAGATTGGTGAACGAGGCCATGACCGCAAAGAAGGTGGCTTTCAGATGAGCCGGCGCGTTTTTCGCGATCCAGGCCAGCATGGGGATCATGGCGATCTGGCCAAGGGGAGATTCAACAGCGGTGTCGATCAACGCGATGAAATGGGCATCGACGATGCCGCCGGTGAGCGGCGCGGTCCAGTTCTGGATGCCGTAATAGAGCCCGATGTTCGGCAGGGAGAGGATGCCCGCGGCAACGGTCAACAGCATGACGATGAACACGATCTTCTGTTTCGCCATAAGTGGCCGCAGCACGATCATGGCCGCCAGGGTGAGCAGCGAGGCAATCAGCGAGAGAACTGAGAGGAACTGCTGGTCGAAGCCCAGCACGTCGATCTGGAACCAGGTGGCGCCGGGACCGGGCAAAGGCACCGCGCGGAAGATGAAGATGATAATCGCCGTGCCCACCAGGGCGCGGGCCTTGTCGGGCGAGAGCTCACGCAGCAACTGCCGCATAAGCAAAAGCACGATCGTCATGGATCCGGCAAAGACGATCTCCTGGGAAAAGGATACACCGCTCAGACCGATCGCCAGCGTGAGCAGCACAAACGCGAGACCGCCGCCAAAGTACCAGTAGTTGGGCTCCACCTTTTCATCGCTCCGGGCCACCAGTGCGGCAATCTCGCGCTCGGTCAAGCCGCGGCGGCGCATGGCGGAGACCTCTTGCCAGCGGTGCAGCTCTGCCAACACCGCACCGGTGATCGACACAAGCGGGATGATGAAGGCCAGGAGATAGACCTGGGCGTAAACTTCAGCCTTCTCTTGGGTGCTTAACTGTTCGACGCCCTCGAAGATGAAGATGTTCATGGCCGCCACGCTCACCAAGCCGCTGATGAGGGCGAAGCGGCCGAGTGTCTGCATGGTGGTGTGGAGGGACTTGCTGGTCTGTTCGGCAAGCGGCGCCCCGCTGTCGTCATACTTGGGCACCGCCTCCACCGACATGGCGTCCGCCACCGCGTCCTGCAGCACATAGCCCGTGGGGGCCAGGAGGGCGCTCACGATGTACCAGGCATCGGGTGGCATAATCTGCGCCATCTCATCGGGCATGGTGACCAGGGCGTACATGATGCCCACGCTGGCGGCGATGAGGCTGGCGCCGAGATAGATGAGCACGGACTTCCAGCGCCAGATCAGATCCACCAAATGGCCCAAAGGCATTTTCAGCGCCCAGGGCAGTCCGGCCCAGAACGCCAATCCGGAGAGGAATGCCGCCGAGAGCCCCAGATATTCCTTTACGAAGAACGTTCCCACAATCGCCGTTGCACCGGAGAGGCCGGCGGCGAAGTAGACCATTAAGGGCGGCAGAAATGACCACCGCATTTGCCGGGCCAGATCAAGAAAAGTGGCATCAAACCAGGCTCTGGCCCTCTCAATCATGCTGCGGCTTATCCCTTCAGGTTCCAGGCTTAACCTCTATCCCTTCCAATGCGAGGAGTTCAAGCACGCTGGAGACGGGCACGCCTAAGTTCGAGCCCCCGAATTTGGGCACAATTGCCGAGGCCACCGCCAACACTTCTCCCGCAGCGTTGAGCACCGGGCCCCCACTGCCCCCATGTGTGGTCTGCGCATCGTAGACAACAGTTTCTGCCGCGATCTGCCCGACAATGCCCTGGCTCGCCAAGGGCCTGATCCGGCCTTCGCGCGCGAGTGCCGCAGCAATGTCCCAGAAGCCTGAGACCTTCGCCTCCTGCAACTTGCGCACAAAGGCCTCGCCCGCGCGCGCCAACATGGACCTGAGCCCGGTGGGGTAACCGAGAATGATGACCTGGTCTCCCGGCGCAGACCTTTGCGCCGCCAGGGACAGGCCTGGACCTTCGGGCATCTGGCCTTGGTCCGCGCTCTTGATCAGGGCCAAGTCTGCCTTCTCGCTGGCGCGGAGAAGCGAAACGCCAACAGGATCTGCCCTGCCTGGAAAGTAGCCCTCAAAACGGATCATCACCGGCACCAGCCCTGCGCTCTGCAAGGTTTTGGTATCCGCCGCCTTCTCCCAGGGCATGGCCACATGCCGGTTGGTCACAATGACGCCGGTGTCCTTGACCACGAACCCGGTCCCGGTGAGCTGGCGGGTGGCCACGGGCCCGGTCCCGTCCAAGGACAGTCTTGGCGTGCCAAACCGTGTGATGACCGGGTGTCCGCCTGGTGTCATCACATGACGCAGCATGCGCCCGCTGGCTTCATCCTTGTAGCCGTAAGCGCCTTGCAGGAAGATGACCGAAGAGGACGATTGCGCGATGGCACGACGGCCCGCAGCCCAGCGCTTCTCCAACTCCGCCAGCCGCTTCTCATGGGCTTCCATGCTGGGGTTGAGCTCTAAGCGGAGCGCCTCAAGATCGCTCGGGGTGAGGGCTGTTTCCTGCGTTTGCGCTAAGGACTTTGCAAAGGCGTCCAGTTGGCTTGCCCCCTTCTCAAGTTCGCGCTGGAGAAGCTGATTGACCTGATACTGCTTGTAAGCCAGCGTCGCCAATACGGTGAAGGCGATCACAACGGAAAGCCGGAACAGAACAGTGGTTTCGCGCGTGAGGCGCCAGGCGATTTGGCAGCCGGCGCGGAACAGGCGCACCAGGATAGGCTTGCGGCTGACACGCAGATAGCCCGCCGCGTCCTGCATCACAGTGCCCACACTGCGGTGCATGTGATCTTGTTCGTGATAGACGCTGTAGCGCGAAACGGGACCGCGCTCACCAAACTCAATCATGTCCCCATGGCGCAAGGTGTGCTGCGTAACCTGATGGCCATTGATCCAGAGCGGCTGGCCGGCGTGAGCCTCAATCTGGTAATCGTCTTCCCGGCGCCGTAAGTGGGCAATCGCATTGCCGTCTTGGCCGGGACTTTCAGGGGAGTGAACCCGCAGCATCGCGTTGGGCCCGAGCACCACATCGATCGCGTCGCCCCGCAGCCAGGTGGTGGTGCCGCGCGAATGGCCCGTTAGATGTTCAAAGCTTGCAATACCGGTCATCGAATGCCCGTTATGCGCCAGTTAGGGTGCGGGCTTTGCGGGCCCGTAGGCCAGGCGATAGGTCAGCGCGACCCCGCCAGCGCCCCCTACGATATTGCCCAGGGTCACCAGCGCCAAGTTCTGGACGATGGCCCCCGGCCCAATGGCGGCGCCTGCAAGAATGCCCTGCGGAAGAAGATACATGTTTGCCACTGAATGTTCGAGACCAAGAGCCACGAAGCTGGTGATGGGCCACAGGATGGCCAGGATCTTTCCGGTGACCGTCCTCGCGGCGAGGGCCAGCCAGACCGCAAGGCAGACCAGCATATTGCAGAGAATACCGCGCACCACTGCCTCAATGGGCCCTAACGCCACCTTGGCCTCGGCAATGTTCATCGCGGTCTGGCCGACCGCCCCGCTCAAGACGCCCGAGAAGGAAAAGGCCAGCGCCAAGCCAAACGCGCCGACAAAATTGCCCACATAGACAATCAGCCAACTGCGGCCCAGCTCAGCCAGGGTGATCCGGCGGTCGACCGCCGCCATGACCATGAGTGCATTGCCGGTGAACAGCTCCGCACCGCCGACGACCACCAAGATGAGGCCAAGAGAAAACACCGCGCCGCCCAGAATGCGATAGGGGCCCGCCGCCGCATCAACGCCGGTCATGGTTTGTGTGAAGGCGGCCGCGCCAAGGCCGATGAAGAGGCCGGCCAAAACCGCCAGCGTTGCCATTTGCGTGACCGGCAGCCTTGCCTTCACAACACCTGCCGCTTCAACCAGCACCGCAATTTCAGAGGGCTTATAAGGATCAAGCCCCGTTGGGTTCGCCGACATCGCACCTTCCTCGGTCCAGGGACCCGCGATGATAGGTGCGAAGGATCGGCGGAGTATTGATCCAGATCAGATGACGGGTCTAGAGCAGCTCTAGTGGGTGGGCACCGGAGCGGAGGGCTTGAGTTCGCCTGATGTGGGCGCATTCTTGCGGGCCCACTCCTCTTGCACGGCGGTCACCTGTTCCATTCGCCGGCGGTAGATTTCCAAGGTCAGCTCGTTCCTGGCTTTGCCCGACAGGGTGAGCCGTTTCTTGCTAAGGCGTTCAAGCTCGGTGAGTTGCCGTTTCGGCTTTTCCTCACTGGTGGCCACGGAGGATGTCCCGATCTGCTGCCACAAGCTCACCGTGGGCATCCCGAGGACGGGGTGGTCTTGGGTTTTTTGGAACTTTCGGATCGCGTTGCGGGTGGCCGGCCCAAACACACCGTCAATGGTTCCCGAATAGAGTTTGCGCTCCTTCAGGGCCTGCTGGATCTGCTCCAACCGGCGTTTGCCGAGCACAAGCTTCACGGGAGACAGTTGCTCAAGGTGGTCGATGAAGGCCGAAGGGTGCACTGCCAGATTGTAGGACGGCTTGCGCTTATAATATTTGATGATCTTCTTGCCGCGGCGCAGGTAGCGTTGGGTGTAGCGCTCTGCCACATTGAGCCCGACGATGGACAGTTTTCCGTCCACGTTCATCAAAAGCGGCGACCCGGACGCCCCTTGCACCAGATCGCAGGTGTGCCGGATGGTCTTCGCCACCCGTGCGCGCTGGCGCTTTGTGCCAACGCCCTTTAGGCGGCAATTGTCGGTGTAGAAGAGGGTTTCGCCGAACTTCTTGTCGCCGTGAAAGGCCACTTCCATCAGTTTGCCGGTTTTTCCAGCCTTTGCGATCTCCCCCATCTTCAGGGATTTGAGAGGAAGGCTGCCGCGCTTGCAGGCTTTGGAGCTCAATTTCACAAAGGCCCAGTCGAGCGTTGAGTTGCGGCCATTGTAGGTGCGCTTGCCCCCGACGCCGGACAGCACGTTGCGGGGCAGATAATCGCCGGTGTGCAAGACATCGGCTGAAACAAAGTTGCCCTTCACATATTTGTTCGGCAGGTAGAACTTCAGATCCGTCGCCGGTTTGGCCGAGCGTTTTCCGCGGCCGCCCAACACGCAGTGTGCCGCCGTGAGGATTGTGTCTTCCGCAACGCAGGAGGCGGTGCAGCCGTATCTTCCGCTGAATGTATAGAGAAACCCAATCTTGTACTTGAGGTGGTCCAGGGAGCTGGGAAGGGGAACCCGGTCGTCCTTGCCGAACACATAGGCCGATGCGGACGGCACATTGAGGCACAGTCCGGCCGCCAGGAGCACAATTGGGATTATATGCTTAAAGCCCCCCGGCACCATGGTCTCTACGCCCTCATTGCCAAACACTCACCGGCTGGACGCTACACCATTTCTATTAAGAGCAAAAGCGCGTTGCGGTCGCGCCTCGCAACAAGCAGGGGTTAACCTGCCATTCTTGAAGTCAGCTTGGATCAGCGTTCGGTGAACGCGACGTCCAAAGAGTTGTAGATGGGCTTCAAGAGATACTGAACCAACGATTTGCGCCCCGTCACCACATCTGCCTGGACCACCATGCCCGGTGTGATGCGATGGGTGATCCCTGATGCGCTCACCGAGAGCCGGGCCATTTTGAGCGTGGCCTTATAGTAAACCTCGCCCTGTTCGGACTGAAACGTGCTGGCCGACAACTTGGTGACTTTGCCCGGAACCACACCGAAGACATTCGGGTCGAACGTGGAGATCTTGATTTCCGCCTCATCACCCACGTTCACGTGACCGATGTCTCGAGGGCTCAGGCGCACCTCGGCGACAATGTCATTGCCCGTGGGGACGATTTTCGCAACGAGATCGCCGGCCTTTATGACCTCGCCCCGGGTCCGGAACGCCAGATGATTGATGACGCCGGCAGAGGGCGAGCGCACGATCAGGCGGTTCACCAGGTCATTCTGCTTTGCAATCGCATGCTCCAACTGGGCGAGTTCCGCGGAGACCTTTGCCAGCTCCTCAACATATCTCTTCTGGATCTTGACCTTGGCTTCAAGCTGAAGCGAGCGGGCTTCCTCGATATTCGTTTGCATGGCATTGCGCCGCCCCACCAGGGCGATATGCTTGGTCACATTCTCTTCATGGTCGACCAGGATTTCCTGCAGCTCCTTGCGGGCGACCACTTTCTTGTCGTTCAGACTTCTCACTGAGTTTACGCGTTCGCGGGTCAAGTCCACGGCCCGCCGGGCACTTGCGATTTCCTCCACCAGGGAGGCGTACTCAGACACCCTCTGATCGACCCGGGCTTGCAGGGTCCGTTCTTCCTGCTCATACAGCGCCCGCTGAGCATCGTAGAGATCAAGCTGATCGCGGACCAAGTCCGGATAGCGTTTCTCTGCCGCGCTGATCTCGAAGCGCTCTCCGCGCAGGAGCGCGCGCAAACGCTTTTCCTGCATCTTCAGCGACGCTGATTGGATCTCAAGTTGCTCAAGATCGCTCTCGGCCGCGTTGTGCCGCAGCCGCAACAACGGCGTTCCTTGGATGACGGATTGACCCTCTTCAACCAAGACGACATCAACGATCCCCCCTTCAAGGTGGTGAGCGTTCTTGACGGCGCGCGCCGGAACAACCTCGCCGTGTCCGACCGCCAGCTCGCGGATCTGCGCAACGCTCGACCAGACAACGCCCAGCACCACGAGCGAACCGGCCACAAACGCAATGTTCTGGAGCAATCCAGGCACACGCCCATCCTCTAGCGCGAGAGGGAATGTGAGCTTCTTTCCGCTCAGCCCATCGCGTTCGGCTCCGGCGTTTTGTGTCTTTTTCGATTTGAAGATGGGCATCTTACTCACTCTCTTCCCGGTGGGGGCACACCTTATCCCGCCGCTTTCAAATTAGACTCGGGTGCTTTCGTTTGGTTCAGAAGCCGCGGAACAACCTCATCGGGCGGCCCTTGCAGAACAATCCGGCCGCGCTCCAGCACGATCACACGGTCGGCCAAGCGCATGTGGGACGGGCGCGAGGTGACCATAACGGTGGTTGCCTTGCCCTTTTGGCGCCGAAGGGCTTTGACGAAAGCTTCGTCGCCGGCAAGATCCAGTTGCGCCCCCGGCTCATCCAGCAGGAACAGGGAGGGCTGTTTGACAAATGCGCGCGTCAGCATGAGTTGTTTGAGGAAGCCTTCGGAGAACTGGGTTTCCCGATTACCCATGAGGCGGAAGTTCACTCCATCCTCCAGTTCATTGACCTGATCGAGGATGCCGGTCATCGCCAGCGCCTCTTCGATCTCAGCATCAGTGGCCGTGGGGTGCGCGAGCCGTATGTTCTGAGCGATGGTGCCATAGAAGAAGGAGGGCTTTTGCGGTACGATCCCGATGGCATGGCGCAGTTCGCCCATGTCGAGTTGGCGTATGTGGAGATCGTCGATCAAGATCGACCCGACTTGGGGACGGTAAAGGCCCGATATCACTTTCAGCAAAGTCGACTTGCCGGAGCCGCTATTGCCTGTAACCGCTATGGTTTCACCGGCCTTGATCTTGAGCGATATGCCGCTGAGGGCCGTCTCGGTCTGGCCCGCGTACCGCAGGCTTACGCCAACCAGCGAGATCTTCCCCTTAAACGCCCGGTAGATGGTGGCGTGCCGGCCGGGGTGGCGCTCCAGATCGAGCCGCATCAACTGATTGATCTGCTTTAAGCTGTCCATGGATTGGCCAAGGCGGCTGAGACCCAGGAACGCGGACTGGATCGGCGCCAGACCGCGCCACACCATGGTGGTTGCACCGATGAGCGCGCCCATGGACACCGCACCCTCCATCGCCAGCAGGCAGCCCACACCCACCGTCGCGGCACCGGCCATCAGCATCAACGCGCTGGCAACGGTTTGAATTGTGACGTTGAAGTTCTGCGCCTTGAATTGGGTGAGGAGTTGGTGGCCCGCAAGCCTTTCGAACCGTTTGAGCCAGACATCTTCGGCCCCTGCATCACGGATGCTTCTGTGCTTGCCCGTTGTCTCCATAAGGAAGTTGCGCATCTGTGTCTTGGCGCCGCCGGCCAAGCGCATGTGCTTGCCGGCCACGGGAATGGAGAACGCCGCAAGCGCGATATACATCAGCACCAACGCTGCCGGGATGAAGCCGAGCGGCCCGCCAATGATAAAAGTTGCGATGATAAACAGCGAGATGAACGGCAGGTCCAATATGGCGACCGCCAGCGACCCGGTGAACAGGCCCTTGACGTTCTGATACTGCTTCAGCCGCGTCACCTGGGTTGCAATGCTGGCCGTCTCGGTGGCGTCAATGGGTAAGAACAGCAGTTGCTGGAACGCGCTTAAGGTCACCAAGCTTTCCACGCGCGCGCCAAGGTAGGCGATGGCCCGGCTGCGAATGATGCGCAGGCTCACCTCCGCGCTCAGAATAAGAAGCGCTCCTCCCAGCAGGGAGGCCAGCGTCAGCAGCGACTTGGTGCCGATCGCAACCTGATACACCGCCATAATATAGACCGGGACCATCAGCGCGAGCAGGTTGATGCCTAAGGACAAGACCAGCAGAGTGGCGAACGTGGGACGGAATTTTGCCAACACGGTCTGAAACCAGCCGGTCTTTTGGATCTCGGTGTGTGCCAGTGCACTGTCCACATTGTGGATGAGATAAACCTCGCCAGACCGGCCGGGCGTTGCGATTTCGGTCAGTTCACCCTGTTTTCCATCAAACACCATGAACCTGCCGCCGCCGGCGCTCTCCATCACGATAGAGACGTTGTCGTCCTCAACCAGAAGACACGGGAGCATGGAAGGCTTCAGGGCGCCGAGCGGGACAGCGCGCTTTGTGGATTTATAGTTGAGCGCGGCCAGCACCGCCCGCAAACCTTCCAGATCGCAGACGCGGTCAAAGTGGGGCAGCGCTTCAATCAGATGCCGCTCTTCGCCGCTCCAGCCCAGAGCGAGAAGCAAGGGTTTCAGACACGCGCCGGCCGGGGAGGTTTCATCAACCTTCTCGTCGCGTGCGCTGTTGAAGGTCTCCTTCAGCTTCCCGTGCATGGAGTGCACGGGATTGGAGCCCTCGGCCTGCTCGGTTTTGTGTTCAGCCACGTCCGTCATGGTCACCCTTGCGCTGCTTGAGCCGGCAGGGCCGGGCGGCTGGGAGCGGTCGCCTTATGATCTGACAGGACCCCGTTCTTCAGAACATAGGACGCATCGGCGATGGCCAGCAGTGACGGTCTGTTTGAAATCAGCAGGATCGTCATATGGCCCGACAGTTTCATCAGCCCTTTTCGCAGCTCATTGTCTGAGCGCATATCGAGCATTGAGTTCGCTTCATCGAACAACAGGATCGACGGGTTGACCGCCAGGGCACGGGCGATTGTGATGCGTTGAACCATGCCGCGCGGCAGAGCATCGGTGATGCCTTGTCCAATGGGCGTGTCATAGCCCTTTGGCATGCGGTGGATATCGTCTTCCAGAGCGATGAGCTGGGCGGCGCGGCGGGCATTCTTGATCGCTTGCGGTCCGCTCCTGAACATGGAGATGTTGTCCATCACCGTGCCTTCGAAGATCGCGCTGTCTTGCGAAACGAACACCATGTTGCGCGACAGCTCGGAGGCGTTGAGGGTGTGGGCGTCCTTTCCGTTGATCTGGCAGGTTCCGTCCGTCGGGGCGAGCTCGCCGGAGATCAATTTGATGAGTGTTGACTTGCCGCTGGCATGCTCTCCGCGAATGCCCACAATCTCGCCCGGCGCAACCGTCAGGCTGACCCCATCCAAGGCCGGCGTTTCGCTGCCCTGGTACGTGTAGCCGGCGTCCTTCAGGTCTATCCGGCCCGGCGCGCGGTCGGATCGGGCGACGGGGGCCGGCTCGACGGCCGGCAGGTCCAAGAGCTTATCTGCATTGTCGCGGTCGAGCTTGGCCCCCTGGATCTCCATAATGACCTGAATGGCCCGCATCACGGGCTGCATGACCCTGCTGGTCAAAAGTGTGCAGCACGCCAGGGTGCCGACACTCAGCGTTCCATTGATCACCGACACGGCGCCGACCGTAACCATGGAAATCAGCACGATGTTCGCCACCAGTTGGGAGTAGGTCTGGAGTTCGCCATTAAGCAATATACTCTGGTGCGAGATGCCGGAGTTCGTCTGCTGCAGGCGCTCGAACCGCCTTTGCATCTGCGGCTCCATCGCCATGCTTTTTACCGATTCAATTCCCTGCAGCGTCTCTGCAATGAAATCATCGCGGCGGCTGTCGTGGGTCTGCTGCTCCTTCAGGACCCGGCGCATGGCTTGGGCGCGGATCACAATGGCCAGAACCACCAGCCCGATCAGGCCCAACAGAACGAAGCCGAGAGAGCCCGCAACCAGAAAGATCACGCTCAGATAGATGGCCACAAACGGCAGATCGAGGATGATCAGGCGCGACTGGCCGGCGGAAAACGCATTGAACTGATCGAGGGATTCAAAGCGATCCATCCAGATGTTGGAGGCTTCTTTTTCAAACCGGTCGGGCGGCGCGTGCACCACCCTGGAGACGGCCTCCAGGTTCTGCGCGTAATTCTGTTTGGTGGCCGACCAGCTCATCAAATAGGCGCGAATGACCTTCAGGCCGGCTTCGATCAAAATGGCCGAGGCCAGGCCGATCATGAGAAAGCCGAGTGTGGCGACGGACTGATTGACCAATATCCGGTCGTAAACCTGAAGCATGACCAGAGGCAGGGCGAGGCCCAGAACATTGATCACGAAAGAGGAAACAACCGTTGAGCGTGCCAGCGCCTGGCGGCCGGAGAACAAGGACAAGAGATCGGAGACGAAGCTGCTCGCGCCGCCCGGTGCAGCTTCGGTCGGTGCAGGCGCTCCTTCAGCCAACCGCGCATCCGGCTTTGAAGTCTCGTCTTGCATGGTGATCTCTGAAAATGCCCGCGTCGTCCTCCCCTCGGACAACAATAGCCAATCATGGTTAATGAACTATTTTTTGAAGGTACACGAGTAATTATCAATCTATAATTGCATTATTCTATTTAAGATAGAATGAAAAGAACATGCATTTATTGTTTGTAAACCAGGCGAACACTTAAACGGCAGATCAACGGCCACCTAAAGGAGATATTTGAACTCTTTCGGACAAGATACCGCCCAAAGTTGAAAACAGTGATCTGTGGCGGGCGTCGAAAATCATGTCGGACATTGAACAAAAAGCTGATGCAATCGGCTCAGACCGGGTGTCTCTTGGCCTCTTGGAAGAAACGCCTGAGGACGCGCTCGCGGGTCTTAAAGACACAGTAACCGATCTGGTTCTGGAAGAAGCCCCCGAGCAGCGCGAAGATATGGTGTTGCCGAACACCAACGCCATTCAAGAGGCAGACCCCCCCATCGACGCGCAAGACGCTGACCGCGGCGCGGCGGCCAACGCGGCGCCGCAAGAAGGTGAGCAGGTTGCCGACGAGGCGCAAACGACACTCGCGGAAGACGGCGCGCCCGGCGTCGTGGTGGCCACCCTCTCAACGGGCCGGCCTGACGCGCAAAACGGCTTCAGTTTCGAAATCGCCGACGGGTCTTCCGCGTTTGAAATCGTGGGGAACGAGATCCAGCTCAGACCGGGCGCCGAGCTGGACTTTGAGCATGTCCCCAGCCATGAGCTGACCATCGAAATCACCGACCCTGCCGGGAACACCTCAACAAGGACGCTGACGGTGGACCTTGAGGACGTCAACGGGGCGCCTGTTGATATTCTGGTGGACGGCGGCGCTGTTGCGGAAAACAGCGCAGCCGGAACGGTCGTGGCCAAGCTCTCCACCGTTGATCCTGATGCGGGCGACAGCTTCAGCTATGAGATCACGGGCGGGTCTTCCGCGTTTGAGATCGTAGGCGATGAGGTCCGCGTTAAGGCGGGTGCCGAGCTGGAC
>JANQOW010000133.1 GCA_028285595.1 Hyphomicrobiales bacterium | reverse complement strand
GTATGCGGGTTGGCAAAGTAATCGCCGCCAGGTCTCGCCTCAGCAATCGCATCTATCGCCAGCGTGTCGCCATCTATCGGTATGCCCTTGGCAAATTCCTGCAGCAGCACAAGCTGATCCAGATCCAGAATGAACTGCGCAAAACTGACCGACATGGAGTTTTCGAGCCAGCCGGCGGCGTGCAGGATGAAATTAGCTTGGGACATGACTGCGGGCAGCATTGTCATGGTGTTTTGCGCACCTGCGTTCGTGTCGGTGGCCATTGCTCCGTTTCGTCCGCCCCCAATGCGATAGGGGACCTTGTAGCGCCTTGCCAATTGACCCATTGCGTAGGTTAGCCGTGCAACTTCACTGGTCCCGTAAAGCGGCGCACCGCTCTTCATGGAAACCGTTGCAAGCGAGCAACCATAGATGACCGGCGTACCAGGCCGCACCAGTTGAGCGTAAGCCATTCCCGCTAAGGCCTCGGCATTCGCTTGCGCCAGGGCACCTGCAATGGTGACCGGAGTATTGGCCCCTTGCATGATGAACGGTGTGATTAACAGCGCTTGCCCCATACGCGCATAGTACTTCAATGTTTCCAGCATCGACTCATCCCAGAGCATGGGAGAAGACGCTGTTACCAACCCCAAGAGCACCACATTCTCCCGCACAAAGGCCTTACCGAAAGCGATCTCGCACATCCTGACAGAATCCTCGGCCCGCCAGGCTGCGCGCGCGTCCCCCATAAACGGCTTTTCAGAAAGCGTAAGGTGGCACCTGATCATTTCCAGATGCCGCTTTGGAGCGGGAACGTCCATAGGCTCACAGATCTGCGCGCCTCCGTAGTTCAGCGAAGCAGACATCTGCGTCAGCTGTATGAGACTCCGCATATCTGCCAGGGTCGCCGGGCGCCGATTGTTCTCTAAGTCGCGGACATAGGGTGAGGCAAAGACCGGAGCAAACACCATGCTTTTCTTGCCGAACCTGACGCTGCGGGAGGGATCTCTGGCGTGCTGCACGAACTCTTCTGGCGCAAGCGACATCAACTCCACGACCAGTTCGCCGGGGATCTTGATTGTCTCGCCATCAACGCAAGCTCCCGCATTTCGCCACAGCTCCAGCGCCTCTGGGTCGCCTCGAAAAGCAATACCCACCCGCTCCAGAATATGGACCGAGGCCTCGTGGACCGCTTGCAGTTCGTCTTCGCTGAGGATCTTATAGGGCGTGAGATTGTTTTCGAACGGAGCCTCCAACCCGCCTCTCGGGCGGCCCCAGGCTGTTTCCCATGCCCCGCCGTTTCCTTGTGAGCCACGGCCTGAGCTTTTTCCTCTCCGCCTCGCTGCTCCGGCGCGAGGTTGATTTGACGGATCTCTCACAATGCTCTCTCCGAGGAACTCCAAGATGTCCAAGCGAGATTGTGGCGCTTTGGCTTGCGGCGCTCAACATTGAGAATTCTTTGCTTAGCAGAAAGAAAAACTTTCGCTAATCTTTGGTGAGGTGAAAACTGCATGAATCGTCTGAAGCTAAAGCGCCCCTCAGCCAACTCCTTGGTTGTGTTCACTGTTGCAAGCCGGCATCTCAAGTTTTCCGCTGCAGCAGCGGAGTTGGGCACAACCCCGGTTGCAGTCAGCAGTCAGATCAAACTGCTTGAAGACCATTTGGGCGTCCGGTTGTTTGACAGAGTGCACCGAGGGTTGAGGCTGACACATGCTGGAGCAACACTGGCGGAATCTGTTTCTCGCTCGTTCAGGGATATATCGAATGCTCTGGAGCGGGTGGCCGCTAACTCCAACGGTCATCACCTGTCTATTTCCGTCAGCCAGGGAATGTCGTCTCACTGGCTTATGCCACGCATCCCAAGGTTTCGCCGCCTTCATCCCGAAGCCGACATCCGGTTTCAGGTCACCGATGACTATGTGGACCTTCAGGCTGAAGGCATTGACGTCGCACTGCGGTATGGCGATGGGCCTTGGGATGATGTGAAAGCAAAACGCTTGATGCGCGTTCGCCGTTTTCCGATCTGCAGCCCCCAATATCTCGAACACGCAGATGCCATTAGCTCACTTGAAGATTTGGCCCAGCATGAACTGCTCTATCTCTCGGGCCGCTATGGTGAGTTCACCCGGTGGGACGCGTGGCTGCGTGCCGTCGGGCTCGAGGGTTTGAAAACACAGCACGCACTCACGTTCGATGATCACAACAGCCTCATAGAAGCTGTTCTGGCCGGGCAGGGTATTGCGCTCGGAGGTCCGCCGCACCTCTCTCACTACTTGAAGAGCGGTCAGCTCATCAGGTTGTTTGACGATGTTGAGACACAGCATCGGTTCTTCTGGATTGTTGAGCAGGTCGACGGCTCGAAGAACCCGCTCAAATCTGCATTTGCGTCTTGGCTTGAAGACGAAATGCGCGGATCCATCGACATCACTTGAGATCAACCGATTTGCCAGTCACACCAACCCAGTTTCAAGGCACGCCGGATCAGTGTGCAGCCACTCGCGTATGCCGCGAGCGAACCGGAGCGCGGAAATAGGACGAGCGCTCGGTACCTTCAGCGGCGAAGGCTCGGACTACACTCTCCCGCGCTTCCAAACGTTCGAGCAGGCTGTTCAGGTGTGGATGGCTCGTGACCGCCTCTGGTTCGAGCGGCGCGTGGCGCGGTGCAATCAGCGACCAGCGGGCGCAGCCTCCCAGATAAAAATCGCAAACACTCAAATCTCCGCCGAGCAGCCAATCTCCGCCGCGGTCTGCGAGGGATGCTTCGATCATGGCAAAGTGGCCTCGCATCCGCTGATGTATCACCGCCCTCGACTCTTCGGCCAGCTCATCGCCAACGTAGCGCTCTGTATAGTATTGCACCTGCGCATCCGCGTGCAGAGTGTTGGAGATAAAGTACAACCATTGCAAAAAGATCGCCCGCGCTTCCGGGGCTGTGATGGGAGGTGCCAAGCGGCCGCTCCTCTCGGCCAAGTACGCCAGGATCGCACCGGTTTCAGAAAGTGTGGCGCCCGTTTCCAGATCGGCAAGGACTGGAACCATTCCTCGAGGATTCAGGCGGAGAAACTCATCGCTATGGTGTGCGTCGGCCCGCATGTCGACATTCTCGTCCCGGTAAGTTGCACCGAGCTCTTCAAGAACCATGCGCACCACGTGACTGGCGCAGTCCGGATAGGAGTACAGGATGTAACTCATGCTAATCGCTTTCTTAAGATGGTCGTTGCGTTTCGCTATGGCATGGACAGTGAGAGTAGTGCTCTGGACCTGCCGACACTGTACGAAGAAAGACAGACAAGGAACGATATGCGACCAACTGGGAGACCTGTATCTCCGGTAACGGCATACTTGTATTAGCGTGGCCCGTTAGGCTCTGAACCAACCGCCTTCTGCAGCGCCTGATCTAACCGGTCGTTCCCCCAATAGAGTTCATCGCCGACAGCAAAAGTAGGAACGCCAAAAATCCCCGATGCCAGCGCGTTGTCGACATGGGCTCTGAACAACTGTTTTTGAACATCGGTCGTCGCAGCCGCAATCGTTCGTGTTGGCTCCACTCCGATATCTTTGAGAACCCCTCCGACGCACGCTTCTGAAGAGATATCGCGATCCTCGATAAAATTCGCATCGAAGACGGCGTCAACAAACGGCACCAGCCAATCGCTGCCACGGGCGCAGAAGGCAACCCGAGCCGCCAACATGCTGCCTCTCGGATAACTTGAAGGCCAGCGAAGCGGCAGCCCGAGCGCCTCGCATGTTCGATGAATGTCGTGCTTGCGGTACCGTGCCTCGGCGACAGTAACGAGCTGGCGGGTGCTCACACCTCGGGTCTTGGCGCGCAGCGCAACGCCCACAAGAAAGGGCTGCCAGTCAAAGTGAATCAAGCTTGGAGCCGTGATGTTTTGGATGCGTTTAGCCGCAATGAATGCATAAGGGCTGGCGAAATCAAACCAGAACTGAACCTTCGATACCATTGAACTTCTCGGGCAAGGGCAGATTAAGCTTTAGCGTATCAAGGCCAAGCTCAAAGCGCCATCGTTGGCCGTTCTAGCGGTTGGGCGCATTGCACACACACGTCCCGAAGCGTCTAAGTACTTAATCGGCTCGTATGCCGAGTTAGGTACAGACGCGATCAATCTTTGTATCGATCTGGCGCGTGAAGACGCTTTGGCCATTTTCAGATGCCAACAGTTCCCCTTTAATGACAAAGGCTTCGCGTGTTGCGGTCTGACTGATCTTGCACTCCAGACATGTTTCCCAAGAACCACGTCGTGTGATCAGGCGTGTGGTAAACTCGCCACCGACAGGACTGTTCCCGCCATCCACATTGATTGCTTGAATCCAGTAATCCTGAGTGCTGGTGGAATCCACCTCAAGGCCGTGCTCCTCGATTCTATACCAGCCATCGTCTTTTCGGTATCGACGGCGGGTTTCGCCGGAAATGACATCATGCTCAATCTTCCGTTCCCGATGAACCGGGCGCAACCACGTAACGTCCAAAGGTGGCGGCAAGGCAGGTTGCTCGAAGTGTGGTTCCGGATTGCGCTCCAGGCATCCTTCATACACGGGAATGCTCAAGCTACTGGAGCCGGTATGGAGAGTGAACGTCATCTTATCGGGTGCGGGCCATATCAAGGGCCAAGCCTGTGTGGCGATAGAGAGCCGCAGCCGATGCCCCGCTGGAACCAATTGAACCACATCATTCAGGCGGATGGTGCACTCGAAGACTTCACCGGGCTCCAAAGGTTCGGGGTGTTCTCGGCTTTTTCGGTGAAGAAGGTTGAGCAATCCATAGGTGATGCGGCAGGTGCTGCCGTCCGCCCGTACATCCGAAAGGGTCACCACCAGTTGGCCTGTCGGCGTATCTGACGAACCCGTCAAGGTGAGGACTGGGGCGCCGTGAATGATGAGATCTTCCGCCAAGGTCTCACTGTCAAACACCAGGGCGCCGCCATCTTCCAGCCGCTGATCCAACGGCATTTCCGGCCCAATACCGTGCGGCAACCATTCGCCGCCAAACATTCCCGTTGTCTCCGGACTGCAGATCGAAACACGCGCATCCTCACTTGGGTCGTCACCAACCTGACACAACCCCCGGGTGACGTGGAGGTTCAGGACGCGGGGCACAGTGTGATCACCGGGCCATTGGCGATGGGTGATCCAGCGTCCGGGCCGCTCGGCATATTCGGGCGCAGGCGGAACCGAACCTTGCATCCACACATTGACCTTTGGTTCCAAATCTATGCCATTGTCTTCTCCCTTTAGCCAACGGTCCCACCAGCGCGTTGCGTCTTGAAGGAAACCAATTCTCGGCCCGGGAACCGCGATGTGCGGATAAGTGTGCCCCCAAGGGCCAACCAGGATGCGTGTGGGACATTTCAGCCCCTCCGCCATGCGCATGGTCGCATTTGAATAGCTGTCCGCCCATCCACACACGGCATAAACAGCACACTCTATATCCTCGAACCGTTGGCCAACCGATGCATGCTGCCAATACGCATCATTGCTCTGATGGCTGGTCCAGTCCTCCAGCACAAATGGTGCATGCTCCAATCGTTCAAGCCATTTCTGCCGCCAGCCTTCCCCGGACAGTGCCGGATCGGGCGGCCGCATCATGTAGGTGAACAACTGAGTACCCCAGGACAGGTTGGCATAAAGGAGGCAGCCCCCCATGTAGTGAATGTCGTCGTTGAACCGGTCATCTGTGGAATCAACGGTGATGATGGCTTTGAGTGAGTCCGGTCTGCGCGCGGCAATCTGCAACCCGGAAAAACCACCCCATGAGATACCTATCATCCCCGTATTGCCGCTGCACCAAGGCTGCTCTGCGATCCATTCAAGTGCCGCTAAGCCATCATCCTGCTCTTGCTTGACGTATTCGTCCATGGGTATGCCGGAGGAATCGCCGGAGCCTCTCAGTTCCAGGCGGATTGACGCATAACCGTGGCCTGCAAACCAGGGATGGAGAGCCGCATCCCGGGGTGCCGTGAAGTCCCGGTGGCGAAAGGGCACGTACTCGACGATGGCGGGCACAGGATCCTGGTCTGCATCAATCGGCAGCCAAACACGAGCGGACAGCTCCACCCCGTCGGCAACAGGTATTCTCAGGTCTTCAATGACACGGATCGAACGGGGAAAGGTCTCGACGATATCAATCGCACCGGCCGTTTGCGGCACCATATTCACCATTCGATCGTCCTCCCTCAGCCTACTTTTTTCAGATCGCTCTGGAACTTAAGCGAGATGATAGTCGACCTGCGCCGCGCACGGAACCAAGCACCCCGTCCCACCCACCGGAATGCGCTTGGGGCGGCAAGAAAGCCTATGCGGGTTGCTTGCAATTCCTCATCCGTGAAGGATAATGGATACTCAAATCCAGGGGCGCTCATAATGGTCAATCCAGTTCTTTATTTTGAGATACCCGTGACCGACATGGAGCGCGCCATCGGGTTCTATCAAGACGTGCTTTGCCTCCAATTGAGCCGGCAATCTGTGGACGGCTACGATATGGCTTTCTTTCCACGCGATGACGGTCAGCCCGGCGCCAGCGGTGCTCTGGCCAGTGGCGATGTTTACAAACCGTCTCATGACGGCTGCCTCATCTATTTCGATGTCACCGATATTGATGCCGTTCTTGCCCGCGCCGTGGGGCGCGGCTCAAAGGTACTCTATTCCAAGAAAAACCTTGGGGAAGCGGGCTACGTGGCCGAGTTCGAAGACAGCGAAGGCAATCGAATTGCTCTAACGCAAGGGCCCGACTGAACACTGCCGGAGATGCACCGAAATCACCTGCGATCAAACATGTCAGCTGAGTTGGGCCCCAAACCCCTTTGACCTTCTGAAGGCCTAAAGCATCAATCCCCAACGTAAGCTATAAAATCCATCTCCACTTTTGCGTCGATTGTCAGGCCCGAGACAATGCCGACGCGTGCAGGTTTCCTGCCCGGAAAGTGCTTCATGTAAGCGTCATTGAACGCCTGGAAATCGCTGGCATCGGTGAGAAACACACTAACCTTGACGATCTTCTCCAGGGTGGTTCCAGAACGGGCAAGGATATCGCTCAGATCTCTCATGATTTGATCCGTTTCAGCGGTCACGCCACCGCTTACCACAGCGCCGTCCGGGCCGAACCCGACCATACCTGATACAAAAAGCAGGTCCCCGGCGCGAACAGCCTCCGACAGCGGGAGCCCTTCGGCGTTTTCTCCAGAGATAAATGAGAGTGACATTCGCACGCTTCCCGTTTCTACGTTTAGGCCCCAAGGACATGCCGGATTTGCTCACCGATAACGACCACTTCGTCATCGTTAAGCACCTCCATAACCACACCGATCCTGTCACCTTCTTGGATTGTGGCGATACAGGGTGTTTGCTCAAACAACTCGTCTGAAAGTGATGCCGCGCTGCGCTTTGTGATGGCTTCATCCACGGTAATCAACAAGGCATTGACCGGAGCGTCCTCAAAGCGCTCATCCATCGTAAAGCACTTGGACTCCAGCAAAAGACCAGGAATTCCATTCAGTTGAGCTTTTAGATGCTCCACCTTCTTGCGGTAATCCTCATGGCGCGCTTCATGATCCGCGTTGAGCCATTCATCCAGAGCAACAACGACGGCGACAATCGTGTGCCGGTCCATCTTGAGCGGGCGACCGAATTTCAACACTGTCCCGGACTCATAGGCCGTGAAGTGGACATTCGATACGGCCTCCACAAGATCACGCCTGCCCATGATGAAACCACCGGCGTTGGGTCCGCCGTAGTACTTCGAGCTCACTGTGACCAGATCTGCGCCGCGGGCAATGTATGTGCCGGGCGTGTCAACGGGATAAACCATGTAGGCAGCGTCAACCAGGACCGGGATCTGATACTGGCGCGCAATCTCTACAACCGTTTCCAACGACAGCGTGCCGGCCTTTCCATCAAGGTGTGCTGGATGCAAGATCATTGAGACATCCTGCTTGCTCAAAGCTTCATGGAACTGATCGGCTCGCGTGCCGTTTTCGGTGCCAAGACACGTGAGAGCGGCGCCGGTTAAACTCACTTGCCGGTCGTACTTGTAACGGTGGGGGGCTTGGATGAGCACTTTAGGCTTCATGCCGGTTACATCCGGCAAACGCTCAGAATAGTGCCCATCGGAGCCTGCCAGGCATGCCGCCGTGCCCAACATTATGCCAGCCGCTGCACCAGGCGTGATGCGAGCAGCGTCTGCATGGAAGGTTTGTGCGATCCAGCGGCCTGTTTCATCGAGCAAAGGTCCAAGCTGAACGAAATCGCGGTTGACGCTCAGCATTGCCGCCAACACGCCATCGGACAGTCTTGAGCCACCAAGGTCCGTGTAGATGCCACAAGCATTTATCGTTCGTTTGATGTTCAGGTGGTCAAGAAGGGTGCTCACGTTCCAATGCTCTCGTAGATGGGTGTGTGGCGAAGAATAGGGACTTGGGCACAGGGGCTTCAATGACCGTCTCAGCAAGTCAACTTGGCGAATTCCGCAACTGTCTTGCGATCGTTCATGACTCTCCATAAGCTCATGTGAGGAGTGAAGTTTTGTTGATAAGTCTGTCTCACTATGCCTCTTCCTCAAAGACTGTTTGTTGGTGAACTTGGCGACTTCGAACTGAAGCTGCTCAAGGTGTTCCGCAGCGTCGTAGAGTGCGGCGGCTTCGCGCTTGCGGAAGCTGAGCTTGGGATTTCAACATCAGCGATCAGCAGGCAACTGAGCGATCTTGAGACACGGCTTGGCGTTCGCCTTTGCCAACGCGGGCGAGCGGGCTTCGCGCTCACAAGTGAGGGCGAGGTTGTTTACGAAGCCTCGAAGAACCTGTTCGTTGCGCTTGCAGATTTTCGCTCGCACGTGAACGCCTTCCACACAAGCTATTCGGGTGACTTGTATTTGGGTCTCATCGACGCGATCGTAACAAGTCATGGATCACGTCTACAAACGATCCTTAACGCGTACACATCAGCCTATCCAGACGTGCATCTGAAAATCTTAACGGGTTCAGCAGTCGAGATTGATCGGCTTGTTCAGGAACGACGCATCCATGTTGGCGTAACGCTAGCACGCAATGAGTGGAAGGACATTCACTCTTGCCATTTGTTTGACGAAGAAAACAGCCTGTACTGCGGCAAGGGTCACGCGCTTTTTGATACTCCAGACAAGGATCTCAAGCCGGAAGTTCTACATGAGCACAAATTCGTGCAACACGGTTATGCAAGTGCCGATGTTCAAGCCTTAGAACAATTCTGCTTCAGCGAGACGTCAACCTCAAACTCCACCGAAGGCGTTTTGCTGCTCGTCAGAACCGGCAATTATCTCGGTTATCTTCCCGATCACTTTGCTCAGCATTGGGTGGACTGCGGAGAAATCCGACCACTCCTCCCATGCATCGCGAACAAAAGAACCGGCGTATGCATGATTGCCCACCGCGAAACCGCACAAAATCCAATGATCCGCGCCTTCTTGGAACTCGCATCAAACGCGCCTGAAACAGACGAAAGCGGCAAGGTCACTGCATAAGCCGTTTGCACATGTGGAGTTCAAGCTGAACTCCACACCATCTCATCGAGACTTAATCGGCAGTGTGCAGATGGCAACGAACATCCCAACTCTTCTGGAGGCGGCTCAGGCTCGGAACGGTGGTTTTGCAGATGTCTGAAGCGTGCGGGCAGCGTGGATGGAAGTGGCATCCTGATGGCGGGGCAAGTGGAGATGGGATTTCTCCGGCGATTGGCGTGAAATCTCTCTTGCGCTGATCAAGTCGCGGGACCTCTGCCAACAAGGCCTGGGTGTATGGATGCTTGGGATCAGCAAACAGCGCCTCAGTCGGTGCTGCCTCCACCACCCGGCCAAGGTACATGATCACAATCCGATCGGCGATATGCTCAACCACTCCCAGATCATGAGAGATGAAGAGATATGTCAGATCCAGTTCTTCTCTGAGGTCCATGAAGAGATTCAGCACTTGCGCCTGAATGGATACATCGAGAGCGGCAATGGCCTCGTCGCACACCAGGAACCGAGGCCGAACCGCCAGCGCGCGCGCGATCCCAATACGCTGCCGTTGCCCTCCGGAAAACTGGTGGGGATAACGCCGCTTCATGGACGGGTCTAGGCCAACCTTCAGAAGGATATCATCCACATAGGACGGAAGCCCGGCGCGGTCGACAAGGCCATGCACCAAAGGGGCCTCTCCAACAATCTGTTCAACGCGCATACGAGGGTTGAGGCTGGCAAACGGATCTTGGAATATCATCTGCACCGCCAATGCTGCAGCGCTCTGATCAGACGAGGACAGTCCGGCGGTGTCTATTCCATCGAGCAGAACTGTGCCCTCAGTGGGCGTCAGAATCCCGGCGACCATGCGCCCAAGCGTTGATTTTCCGCAGCCTGACTCTCCAACCAAGCCCACAACCTCGCCAGGTTGAATGACGAGACTCACGTCATCGACCGCGTGAACGACCTCCTCTTGAACGTCCGCACCCAGTTTTGATGCGATTTTCGCCGCCAGATCCAACCGCTTGACGAAGCGCTTGGACAATCCCTGCACTTCCATCAAGGCGGTCATGCACCAGCCTCCGAACCATGGGGATGAAAGCAGCGGACATATCCGCCGGCCTCATCAAAAGTTGCGTCCACATCGCCTCGGCATAACTCATCACCACGCGTGCAGCGTTCCTGGAAGGCGCACCCGTTCGGCAAGGACAGCATGTTGGGCGTCATGCCCGGGATCTGAGCCAATCGTTGCCCTCTGCGGTTGGCTGACGGCACCGATCCGAGCAAACCCACGGTATAGGGGTGTCGCGGGTGATCGATAATCTGGTCAGTCGCGCCGGCCTCCACGATTCGGCCTGCATACATAACGGCTATTCTGTCGGCCAACCCGGCCACGACAGCCAGATCGTGAGTGATCCAGATGAGGGCCGTGCCCCGCTCGCGGCAAAGAGTTTGAGCAACGTGAACGATCTGCGCCTGGATGGTCACATCCAGGGCAGTTGTGGGTTCATCAGCGATCAGGAGATCCGGATTGTTCAAGAATGCTATGGCAATAGCCACCCGCTGGCGCATGCCACCAGACAGTTGATGCGGATATGCCCGCAACCGCTGTTCGGGGCTCGGAATGCCCACTTGGGCGAGGCCATCACGCGCTCTTGTCCAAGCCACTTTGCGTGGGAGTTTCTCGTGAGCAAGAATGGCCTCAATCATTTGCGTGTCGATGCGCAGGACAGGGTTCAGGGTCATCATAGGGTCCTGAAAGATCATTGCGATGCGCGACCCGCGTAACTCTTGCATGTGCTGTTGCGAAGCCGTGGTGAGGTCTTGCCCGCAAAAAAGAATATTGCCCTCAACCACCTTCCCTGGCGGATCAACAAGACCGAGGAGAGAAAAGCCCGTCACCGATTTCCCGGATCCCGACTCGCCAACCAACCCCAGAACCTCACCGCGATCCAGCTCAAAGTCCACTCCATCTACTGCGCGCACGACCCCGTCTCGCGTGAAGAAGTGGGTTTTCAGCCCGCTGACAGAAAGAACGCTCACCGCTTCAACCTCGGATTCAGGACATCGCGCAGTTGGTCTCCCACCAGATTGATCGATACGATCGTCACCAACAGAGCAATGCCTGGGAAAAAGCTGATCCAGTAACGCCCAGACATCATGTATTCGAACCCATTCGAAATCAGCACGCCCAATGATGGTTCTGTTTGGCGAAGCCCTACGCCCAGGAAGCTCAGGGTCGATTCCAGTGCAATCGCCGAGGCTGTCTGCACCGTTCCGATGACGATCAGAGGTGCCAGGCAATTGGGCAGTACGTGACGGAACACCACCCGAGCGTGGGAGAGCCCCAGGCATCGAGCCGCTTCCACATACTCCTTTGCGCTTTCCACCAACGCCGTGGCGCGCACGGTCCGTGCGTAATAGGCCCATTGCGCGGCAACCAGAGCAATGATGATCTTGTCGATGCCACGACCCAGGATCGCCACCAGCATCAGCGCGATCAGAACGGCCGGAAAGGACAGTTGTATGTCCACCGCGCGCATGATGAGGCTCTCTGTCCTGCCCCCGCTGTACGCAGCGATCAGCCCGATGGCCGTACCGATAACCAAGGCCAAGAACCCTGCCGCCAGGCCTACGGTAAGCGATACGCGCAATCCATAGAGGATCGCAGAATAAAGATCCCGACCCGCCCCATCTGACCCGAGCCACATCGTGTAGCCGGCAAACGCCTCAGACCCCGGTTTCAATTTTCCGTCCAGGACGTCAACTTGCGCCAAATCGTAGGGGTTTTGCGGCGTTATCCAAGGCGCCAGCAGCGCCAATAGCACGATGATGGCCAAGACCAAAAGCGCTGCCACAGCGATCTTGCTCTCGCGGAACTCGGCACGAAATCGTTGTAAGGGTGTTTCCACCAGAAGGCCGGCCGCCTGACTCATGAGCCCTGATCCTTAAGCCGTACGCGTGGATCCAAGACTGAGTAGAGAATATCAACCACAAGATTGATGACCACAAAGAACAGCACAATGATCATCAGGTAAGCAACGACAACGGGGCGGTCCAGCTGCAGCAAGCTGTCAATCAGCAGCTTCCCCATACCGGGCCAGGCAAAGATCGACTCCGTAACCACGGAGAACGCCATCAGACTGCCAAACTCCAGACCCAGCACCGTAATGATCGGGATGAGGATGTTCTTCATCAAGTGCACGCCGATAACCCTGCGCGGATGTAAGCCCTTTGCTCGGGCGAACTTGATGTAGTCTTGATGCATTGCCTCGCGCACGCCGGCTCGCGTCAGGCGAATGACAAGACTGATATTCGTCAGCGCAAGGTTCAACGCCGGCATGAAAAGATGGGACAGCCCGTCCCGTGTCCAAAGGCTTGATTCAATCCCGAGGAAGACTGCTGTGTCTCCTCGCCCCGTCGAAGGCAGCCAGCCCAAGTGGACAGCAAACAGCATAATCATCATCAGCCCGACCCAAAATGTGGGCAGAGAGAACCCCAAGATGGATCCCGCCATGATCAGACGTGAGCTTCGGCGCTCAGGAAACAAACCGGCATACAAACCCAGCGGTATGCCCAGAATGATTGCCATGATGAGAGACACCAATGCCAGCTCGATGGTCGCTGGCATGTGATGCAAGATCAGCTTGAGCGCGGGCTCGCCAAAGATAAACGACTTGCCAAAGTCGCCAGAACCAATGCCTTTTAAGAAATATAGATATTGTTCATGGATCGGCTTATCCAGCCCGAGCGCTCTGATCGTGCGCTCGATTTCAGCTTGATCAGCCTCCGGATTGATTAACATGTCCACCGGATCGCCAATCACGTTGACGCCGAAAAAAACGATCAGCGACATTATGAAAACGACGATCACCGCCTGCAGACAGCGCCGTATGATGAAGACGGTCACGACTTCGGCCCGATGGGTGGCAGGGCGGGCTTAACGCCGCCCTGCACCTGACCTACTCTTTAACGACCCCTATAGCTAGGGTCGCCTCATCGGTGCGCGCGATATACTTCAAGCCCTTCTTCGCCGCCCAGGTGTTGACCTGGTAGTGCAGCGGGATGATCGCAACATCGTTAATCGCCACCTCGGTTGCCTGCGCCAGAAGCTTCTGCCGGGCATCATCGTCCACGGTTGCCAGCGCCTTTTCAACCAGGCCATCAACCTCCGGATTGGAGTAACGTCCGCGGTTCGATGCACCCCAGCCCTTAGCAGGTGTGTGCGTGGACACAAGTGACTTCAAGGGAGAAGAGGCTTCACCGGAACCTGCACCCCAGCCCACCAGAACAAAAGAGAACTCTGGTGTTTCGTTCGGCCCACCCCGCGAAGCGCGTTTGAAATAAACCGAGCGCGGCATGGTCTCCACGTCCGTTTTAATGCCTATCCTGGTCAGCATTTGACCAATTGCTTCTGCAATCTTTGCGTCATTGATGTACCGGTCGTTCGGTCCGTGAATGGTCAATTCAAACCCGTCCGGCACGCCCGCCGCCGCAAGGAGCTCTTTGGCGCCATTCGGATCATAGTCGACCGGGGCCAATTTGTCGGAAACACCAAAGAAGCCTTCAGGCAAAAGCTGGCCCGCCTTGATCGCGACACCTTCCATAACGCGTTCGACGATGGCATCGCGGTTTATGGCCTTTGATATGGCCTGGCGTACTTCCAGCTTGCGCAGCGGGTTATCAATGGCACCGCCCCCATTTGCTTTCACGAATGGGCTGTCGGAACGTTTGTGATCCAGATGCAGGTAAATCACCCGGTTCGAAACGCCCTGACTGAGGGCCAGATCAGCTTTTTTCTCCAATGTGGAGATATCGGTCGTCGGAACTTGGTCGATCATGTCCACATCGCCGGCCAGCAATGCTGCCACGCGAGAGGGTCCTGATTTGATGGGTTTCAGTGTCACTTTCGTCCAGATGGGTTTGTCACCCCAATAGTCGTCATTGCGAGCCAGAACGATCGAGTCTCCAGGCGAATAACTGACGAACTTGAATGGACCTGTGCCAATGCTGGCCGAACCTGTGTTGTAATCTTCTGTCGTGGCTTCACAGCCGCTATCCGATGAAACAATGGCGATGTTTGAGACGTCATTCGGCATAAGCGGATAAGGCGCCTCGGTCTTGATGTGGACTGTGTATTCGTCCACCTTCACCACAGATTTGCCTTTGGTGTAGGTGCCGAAAGATGAGGGCGAATTCGGGACGTTTGGCGCGCGTTCCCAAGAGCACACCACGTCATCGGCGTTGAACGGCGAGCCATCGTGATATTTAACGCCCTGGCGAAGCTTGAATTCCCAAGTCAGATCATCGATCGCCTTCCACTCGGTGGCCAACCCTGGCTTCATGCCTTGGTTTTCATCTTGCAGGATGAGGCGGTCAAAGATGTGGCGCGTCACCGCATTGTTAGGCCCCAGGTTATGGAAATAGGGATCCATCGCGGTCGGCTCGGATGCCAGACCAATCGTCAATTCTTCAGCAGCGGCGGGTATGGCGAGCGCCGTGGTCGCCAAGAGAACACAGAGTGATTGCTTGAGTTTCATGTTGAAAGCTCCCTATTGATCCCTGGAGCAAATTGCATCTGCCCCCATTTGATAGGCAACTTTAACACCTAGGCATCTTTTGCAAAGCCCCATTGTCGAAACCGACTTGGCTGTCAGCCATCAAGCCTCCCAGACCGTATCAGTGTCCAATGGGAAGCTCGGCCGCGGGACCCTCTCCAGAGGCCACCGGCTGAGCACCGGTGATGTCAGTCCGGCCGTATCGACCTCATAGACATTCTCTGGCGGAAACCAGGGCAGGAAACCCGAACGGAAATGACCGCGGGATTTGACGCAGACGGTACGCGCGTCCGCAATGTCCAGGCCAAACATTTCAAAGAACATCGGATCTGCCGTTTGGGTTCTGTCTGAGATGACGACGACCTTGATGCCGCCAAGCTGTAGCAAGGCCGCTGCACCCAGGTGCATTCGTCGCCCGGCGAAAAGGCCCAGCCGGCCGGTGACCTGGCCATCGTGCACAGCCAAAACGCGGGCCTCGGCTTGAAAGGGCGTGTCCCATTGCTCCCACGGGTTGTCAGCTCTTTCGCGATTGAATTGGGCTATAAAAGTCGCCCCCTCTCCAAGCACATGCGCCTCGTGCGCCAAAGCGGGATCGAAGAATGACCCGTAATAGACTTGCTGAGCCCCTGCCGAATACAGCGCTGACAACAGCTCCGTCGTGCGACCGCTGCCCCCGCCACCGGGGTTGTCCCCGGCATCGGAAAAGATCACGGGCGCTCCGTCTTCCCGCTGAGCAAGCATTGTAGCCTCGGCCACAGGCGTCAGACTGCGGACAAACCGCTCGCGCATCTCCCAGGCTTTGCGGGCGATCTCATGGGCCAGTCTATCTGCTATCGCCAAATCATGTCGGGCGGTCACGACAACCGAGATGCCGTTGTCCGGGACGTCTGAGAAGATAAAGTTGCCGAATATCGAGACATTCAAAATCTCGCCCGCCAATTCGGCCTGACGCCGTTGGCCATAATCGATCAGTTCGCCGTAAGGTCCGCTGGCGGTCAACAACGTGACTGAGGCCGGCGCCAACGGCAGCTTCACATGGGAGATCTTAGGAGAGGCTTGTCCGGCGAGGATCTGCCGCAAGGTGAAGGCGGCCTCTTCACCACGCTCGATCATATCCACGTGCGGGTTGGTCCGGTAGCCACAGATCAAATCGGTGCTCGCGCACATCTTGTCGGACAGATTTGCGTGCAGGTCCAACGTCTGCACGACGGCAACATCCGGCCCAACCTTGGCACGTACGCGCGCTGCAAGCTCACCATCGGGATCATCCAGATGGGTCGCCACCATAGCTCCGTGGTGGCAGAGATAAACAGCATCCAGCGGCGCCTCCAGCCCTGTTTCAACCGCCTGCCAATAGGCCTCGTACACGTCCTCCTTAACCGGCCCATGCGGATGGCAAGCTGCGAGCAACAGAGGTACCGGTGTCCAAGGTCCGGTCGCGTCCATGGCAGTGACGAAGGCACAGAACTCCCGGGCAATGGAGGGTGTGGCGCTACGGGCCTCGGACATCAAGGCCTCTCCGCCCATCCATGTCAGGCTCTCAAAATCCGCCCGCTCTGCCGGCTTTGCATAGCGGTTGGACTCCAAGATCATGCCCAACAAAGCAACACGCGGGCCGGACATGTCTTACGCCGCGGACTTTATGATTGGCGGCTCAACATCGTCAGGCAACGGACACACATAAGGTGTTTTCGCCAGATGAGACTGGTGCTCGGCCTTGGCGGCTTCGATCAGCTTAGGGTTTTCAATCGCCTTCTTCGCAGTTGCAGCCATCACCTTGGCCGCATAGACCATCCCCTTGTGTGCGGCCGGGGTTTTGCCCTGGGCCACCGTTTGCCACGTGTGAAACGGTGTTCCCACAGCACATGTTGCGACGCGGGCCTGCACTGTGGGCACCGCCCAACTTGTGTCACCCACATCTGTCGAGCCTTCGCCGCCTTCACCTTCGAGGTCCAGCGGAGCGATAAAGTCGCAAAGGGCCAACCCATCCTCGGGCGGCGGCATCCCGCATCGGCGGAACGATACAGCAATGTCTTCATCGGTTAGCGTGCTCTGTATTTCTTTTGCAAATGCCCGATCTTTGTCGTCGAACACGACGGGTCCAAGGCGCTCCATCTCCAACTGCATGGCTTCTTCCAGCGGTCTGTTTCCAAGCAGATTGGAGACAGCGGTATAAACCCTGTGCTCAACGCGCGTCTCGGTCATCAGCGCAGCGCCTTCGGCGATCTTCTTGACCCGATCGACCAACACACGAAGCCCTGACAGATCTCGGGCACGGACCAGTTGGCGCACCGTGGCGCGATGCTGAACGACATTTGGCGCCACGCCGCCAGCATCCAGGTACGCGTAATGAACGCGCGCATCGTCCGGCATATGCTCTCGCATGTAATTTACGCCGACATTCATGAGCTCTACGGCATCCAACGCACTGCGCCCCAGTTCCGGTGCTCCGGCAGCATGGGCCGCTTTGCCGTGAAAAGTGAAGTCAATGCGCGTGTTGGCCAGCGAGTTTGCCTTGTTGACTGCGGTGAACGTGGCTGGATGCCACGAGATGGCCAAATCGACATCATCGAACAAACCATCGCGGACCATGAAGGCCTTCGCCGCGCCACCTTCTTCGGCGGGACAGCCGTAATATCGAACGCGCGCCTCTATACCTGATGCTGCTAGCCAATCCTTGACAGCGGTTGCCGCCAGCAGGGCTGCAGAGCCCAGGAGATTATGCCCACAGCCGTGGCCGTTGCCACCTTCTTGAAGTGGGCGTGGTTCCGCCACACCGGGCGCCTGGCTGAGGTAGGGCAACGCATCAAACTCGCCGAGGATGGCGATGACAGGTCCGCCGCTTCCTGCCTCGCCCAATATGGCCGTTGGAATACCCGCTGCGTTTTCTGTGATATCGAAGCCCTGCTGTTCCAGCACTGCCCGGTGCTCAGCCACTGAGCCAAATTCATTGTAGAGGGTCTCCGGAGTATCGAACACCCGATCGGAAAGCCCGATAAATGTTTCCCGGTGCATGTCGACATTGTCCCAAATTGGATCCGTATTCTGCATCATGCTCCTCCGTTTGCAGGGTGTTTCGTGTGAGGCCGCGCCCGCCAAATCAAATGGGGGCCCACTGTCCGTACCGCCAATTTGATAAAACAGAAACTGACGAAGGTCACGGACAGAGTGTGCATTTGCTTGAACGCGGTATCTGTCGACACGCGTGTTCAGTGTCCAAGGTTAGCCGGTTTGGACCAGGCCGCATCACGTTCTGAACGGCACCCCTCCAACGCTGTCCGAACGCATATCATCAGGAGAGGCCCAAGTCTCGGGATCACATATTAAACGAGCCAATGCATCTGCGGCTGCTTCCAGCAGCTTCTCGCCTTTGCTCGCATTAGCCCGTGCCGGGTTTCCAAACACGCCGTTCGCAGTCACGTGCGCAAATGGCCGCCATCGGTAAGACCCGGCGCCAGCTTGCAGAAACCTGGTTCTGCCCTCAGGGCTCGCCAATTCGGCAAGATTGCTGTCATCGACCAGGCCGGGCTCGCATACCATCATCATGGACGTTTCCGCCTCGCCCGCGTGCATCACACCTGGCTGGTCTTCAAGGTGCTGAGACAGGTCTTCGCCGGCCTCGCTCACATAGGTGGTCGCAACCAAGGTCGCCTCCGTTGTCGGCGTCAATTCATCCAGGATTTGTTGCATCGCGACTATGTTGCCACCGTGGGAGTTCGAAATCAGGATATCCCGAAAGCCGTGACGTGTAATGGAGTGGACAAGATCCCGCACAACGCGGCGGAACGTGTCATGACTGAGGATTAAAGTGCCGCCGAACGGCATATGATGCTCAGACAAACCTGACCAAACCACCGGTGTCACAACCACGGGTCTGGTGCTGTATGCTTTTCGGGCCGCGCGATGGGCGACTTCCTGCCCCAAACGCGTGTCCGTCATCACCGGCAAGTGCGGCCCATGCTGCTCTATCGACGCAATCGGTAAGATCACTACGGCACCCTCATTGGCCAAGGTCCGCAGTTCATGTGCCTTCAGCCGCGCCCAATCTACTTCCGCCATTTTATCCCTTCCATTGGTGGTAGCCGACAATCGAGGGATATCCTGACATTTAATGCCGTGTTGTGGCCAGCACTCAGATTGGTGTTCGTTAGCTCGGGCAATCCTCAGGCGCGCTCATATCGGTTCAGCAGGTCCATAAACCCTGAGCGCTCTCGCGCCTTCGCCGGCATGGTCTCCACAATTGACCTGATCTCGCGCGTGTTTTGAGGATGACCGACCACCACGAGCATCACCATGCCATACGGCCCGTGTCTCTGGCATCGAAAGCCGTAGAAGCCTTCACGGTCAAATCGCACCTTAGCCTCTTTTTTGTTGAAGATCTTGACCGGGGGCGAACCGCTTGGCCAGAGCTGCTTGACCGAATGAACCGTGTGTTCGGCTGTGCTGTTGAGAAACACCAGCTCATCACCCGGAGAGAGTGCAACGAAGTTAGGCTCGAAGCGGAACATATTCTTTGCAGCGGTGGTCGTTGGGTCCGTAATCTGATCAACGGTCTTGGCTTGTGAACCCATTGCCGCGTCTACGCCTGCACCACCGCAACACAAGACAGCAACGGCGGTTTGGAGCACCCTGCGTCGCGAAGGATCTGCCTTCTCATCTCGCATCTTCTGGACCTCGCCTTTTCATTGCCGTCTCCCCGCGCAAACTAAAGCGCGCCAGAGCAATCTTCGCAGAAGGTTCTCTGAGCGCCAAACGAACGACTTCCATTTGTCTTCTCCCACCAGATCCCACGCTCCTCACCCCTGGCAAAGAGCGAGCACGTGTTATCGAACAAGCCAAAGAGGAAATGTCAACTTTTTTCGGGAGAATTAAAATTTCCAAATGGAACAAGGTGCGCGCGTTCCAGCTTCACATGCTCTGACGGCACACGCCCAAAGATAGACTGCGGCGCACCGCCGCGCATTGATAGAGGATCGGCACGCGTCTCCTGTGCAACCAACCCTATCAACATCCTTCAAACTCACGTGCATGTCCGTTTCAACCCGCATTTTCTCGTGACACTGGCCTTAGCTTGTTGCACGCTCAGGCAAATGAACTTCGACCCAACTTGACCTAAGCGTGTCAGAACGTGACCGAGACCTTTGACTACATCGTTTTAGGAGCCGGCTCAGCGGGATGTGCCGTCGCCAGCCGGCTCTCCGAGCAATCCTCAAATCGGGTTTTGCTTCTTGAAGCGGGGCCTAAAGACCGCAATGTCTGGATCCACATCCCAATCGGCTACTACCGCAACATCTTATCGCCCTTGTCCTGGGGTTACGAGACCGAACCCGATGAGGGGATCGCGGGACGGAGTCTCATCTGGCCACGCGGCAAGGTGCTCGGCGGAACCAGTTCGATCAATGGTCTGGTCTACATTCGCGGCCAAAAACAAGACTATGATCACTGGCGCCAGCTTGGCAACAAGGGATGGGGGTACGAGGAGGTTCTGCCCTTTTTCAAGAAAGCCGAACATCAAGAACGCGGTGCAGACGACTTCCATGGCGTGGGTGGCCCTCTGAAGGTTTCCGATATCCCCGACAAGCGAGAAGTCTGCGATGCCTTCATCCGCGCGGCGGTGGAAGCAGGCATTCCCCACAATGACGATTTTAACGGTGCCGAGCAGGAAGGCGTTGGACCATTCCAAACCACATCGTTCAACGGCCGGCGGTGTTCGAGCTATGTCGGGTATCTCAAGCCAGTACGTGACAGAGCTAACTTGCATGTTGAGTCAGATGCTATGGCGCTGAAAATCCTGTTCGACGGCAAACGGGCAACAGGCATCAGCTATCGTCAAAATGGCGTAGACAAGACCGTTTCGGCGCGGCGCGAAATCATCGTTTCTGGAGGAGCGATCAACTCGCCACAGTTATTGCAACTATCCGGCGTCGGACCAGCGGCACTTTTGCAGGAACACGGCATAAATGTCGTGCACGATTTGCCCGGAGTTGGAGCCGACTTGCAAGATCACTATCAGTCACGTCTGGTCGTTAGGCTCAATCGCCCCCTCTCCGTCAATGACGAAGTCAACAGCATTGCGCGTAAGGCTTGGACAGGCTTGCGCTACATCCTGTTTCGCGAAGGGCCAATGACGTTTGGCGCTGGTCATGTCTGCGTGTTCACGAAGGTACTTCCGCAGTCAGCAACGCCCGATATGCAGATCCACTTCATACCGTTCAGCGCCACTAAGCTCGGCGGCGAGCTGCACCCCTTCCCGGGCGTCACAGTTTCGGTGTGCCAACTCAGGCCGGAAAGCCGTGGAGAGGTGATGATCAAGTCGGCCGATCCGCTTGTCCATCCGCGCATAACCCCCAACTATTTGTCAACTGAGTATGACCGGCAGATTATCGTTCAAGGTCTGAAGGAGGCCCGGCGGATCGTCTCGCAACCTGCTTTTGCGGACTATGTGGAGATGGAACACGAGCCAGGCGATGAGGCCGCGAGCGATGAGGCTTTGCTCGCGTTTGCGCGCGAGAAAGGGAACACCATTTTCCACCCCACCTCAACTTGCCGTATGGGAGACGACGACCGGGCCGTGGTCGACGACAGGTTACGCGTGCGCGGTGTGGACGGATTGCGTGTTGCGGATGCATCCATCATGCCCACCGTCGTGTCCGGCAACACCAATGCACCAGCGATCATGATCGGCGAGAAGTGCGCACACATGATCCTCGAAGATGCTCACTAACAGCACAGCAAAGAGACCTTAATGACCAAGAACAATATGCGCTCGGGGGGAAAACTCCTTGTCGATCAGCTCATCGTCCACGGCGCCACGCATGTCTTTTGCGTGCCTGGCGAGAGCTATCTGGCTGCGCTCGATGCATTTGCAGATGTTGAGGACAAGATCACCCTCATAACCTGCCGACATGAGGCCTCGGCGGCCAACATGGCAGAGGCTCATGGTAAGCTCACCGGACGTCCCGGCATTTGCTTTGTCACCAGGGGACCCGGGGCGTGTCACGCCGCTGTGGGGCTGCATACGGCCTTCCAAGATTCAACGCCAATGATTTTACTCATCGGTCAGATCGGCCGAGACATGGAAGACCGTGAAGCTTTCCAGGAAATGGACTACCGACGGGTCTTCGAGACAACCACGAAGTGGACCGGCCAAATTCAAAGCGCTGACCGGATCCCTGAGATGATGTCGCATGCCTTCTATACCGCAATGGCAGGCCGACCGGGTCCGGTGGCACTGGCGTTGCCGGAAGATATGCTGGTGGATCTCTCCAGCGCGATGGATGCCCGGCCGGCTTCTCAAGTTCAGCCTGCACCAAGACCAGAGGATCTGACCGAGTTAGCACAACGTCTGGCTGAAGCCGAATGCCCGGTTCTGCTTCTGGGAGGAGGCGGCTGGACGCCAGACGCCGCGGCAGATATCACCGCGTTTGCTGAAAACTATAATCTCCCTGTTGCCTGCGCCTTCCGCAACCAGGACCGGTTTGACAACTTTCACAACAGCTACGTGGGCGATCTTGGCCTCAATCCCAATCCGGCTGTTCTCGAACTTATCCGTGGGAGCGATCTTCTGCTTGTGGCTGGACCAAGGCTCGGCGAGCTGACCTCGCAAGGGTACTCCTTGCTCGACATTCCCACGCCACAGCTACCCGTCGTCCATGTGCACGCGAGCGCTGAAGAATTAGGCCGCGTTTACCAGCCTGATCTTGCGATCAATTCCGGCATGGCCGCCTTTGCCGCCGCCGCAAAGGGTCTGCCCGGTCTCGAAAATCCGCGATGGAAGGACCGAACGGCCAGAGCTCACGCGGACTACGAGGCTTTCATCGAAATCCAACCCACCAAGGGCGATTTGGACATGGCGCATGTGCTGAGCGTGTTGCGCGCGCGGTTGCCGGGGGATGCGATTATCTCCAACGATGCGGGCAACTTCTCCGGCTGGGCCCATCGCTATTGGCGGTTCTCAAGTTTCCCCAGCCAGCTTGGCCCCACATCCGGCGCTATGGGATACGGCGTGCCCGCCGGAATGGCTGCCGCCATCACCATGCCCGAGCGCCTGAGCGTGTGTTTTGTGGGAGACGGCGGCTTTCTGATGGCCGGCAGCGAGCTGGCCACGGCCATGCACCATGGGGCCAAGCCGCTTGTTCTCGTCATCAACAACGGCATGTATGGCACGATCCGCATGCATCAGGAGCGAGAGTTCCCCGGGCGGAAACCTGGCACCGATCTGACCAATCCGGACTTTGCGGCCTATGCACGGTCATTCGGCGCATTTGGTGAAACTGTGCGAACGGACGCAGAATTCGAACCTGCTCTCCTACGCGCGCTCGACAGCGACCGTGCCGCGGTTATCGAACTTGTCACGGATCCCGATGCAATCTCCACGAACAAGACCCTCACCGAGATCCGCAACGCGGCGCTCGCCCGCCAGGGCGGTTAACGCTCCCGCGCCTCAACGCACTGGACTGGGGTATGTCGCGCGCCGATGGCTGGCGTTACGATGACTTGTCCGGAGTTGCGGGCGGAACATAGGGCAATCGAGCCCTTGCTTTAGTGTCGGCAGCTCCAGCATTGCGAATGTAACGCGTGGCATCATCAGAACGGACAATGTTCACATAGGTCGGGTCGCCACCTGTTACGGCGTGAATCTTGAGCCGACGGCGCTGGTCCTCCGCAATGCTTTCGTAGAGGCTCTCAGGGTCCCATCCATCCATGGCAATTGCGCGCAGCTCATTTTCAATATCGGCGTGTGCGGGAGAACCGGCCAAGTTATTGAGTTCTTGTGGGTCGTCTTCCACCTGGTAGAGCAGTTCATCAACGCCTTCCAGATACATGTACTTCCACGCTCCCTTCTTCACCATCCGGCTTGGCCCTGTGGATCCATCGGCGGCAAACTCAGAGATCGCCAGATCCGGCAGGTTTGCCGTATCGCCATGCAGTGCGCCAGAGAGCGAGATGCCCTGGATGGGACTTACGTACTCATCGAAGGTTCCGCCGTTAGCAGCGTCCAGCAGGGTTGGCATGAGGTCGATCAGGGATACATTCTGAGACACCCGGCGCCCACCCGTTGCCCCTGGATAGCGCACGATCAGCGGGACGCGGGCGGCCCACTCAAAGAAGTGCTGCTTGTACCACATGCCCCGCTCACCCATCATTTCCCCATGATCGGCAGTCATGACAATAATGGTGTTATCACCAAGACCGGTGCGCTCGAGGGTCTCCATCAAGCGGCCAAGCTTGTCATCGATGTATGAGATCATGCCGAAATAGGCATGGCGCGCGGTACGGCGGTGATCGTCGGTGACCGTAAACTGGTGCCGCCCCTGGCAATAATGCAGGTTTCGGCTCAGATGATCCTTTTCCTCTAGCGGAATCTCCGGCACTGAGGGCAGTTCGATATCGTCGTGATGGTAGAGATCCCAGTGCTCCTTGCCGATGACAAAGGGAGAATGGGGGCTGGTGAACGAAACCGTCAGAAGGAAGGGCCGCTCATCGTCCTTTCTGGCCAAATCATAGATCGCCTGAACGGCATGATATTCAACCTCGTCGTCATAATCCATCTGCAAGGAGCGAATGCACTGACCGGATTCTATGACCGGGGCCATCGTCAAGTTGGTCGGTCTATATTCCCGTCCTTTGGACCAGTCGACGGTCCAAGCGAAGTTGCCAGGATAGATCTCGGTGGTGTGGCGTCTTTCATAACCATGCAGTTGATCTGGCCCCACAAAGTGCATCTTCCCAGACATCTCCGCGCGGTATCCAAGCCCGCGCAGATAGTGCGCAAAGGTGGGAATGGCGGCGTGAAACTCAGAGGCATTGTCGTACATGCCGATTGAGAACGGCAATTTGCCCGCATGCATTGACGCCCGAGACGGGCCGCACATGGGAAGATTGCAATAGCAGTTTTCGAACACCACACCTTGATCTGCCAGGCGCTCCATGTTGGGCGCCTTGACCAGGGGATGGCCGTAGACCGGCAGAGCGGGTGCGGCGAGTTGGTCGGCCATAACAAAAAGAATGTTCGGCTGTTTTGAGCCCATGACCAGAACCTTGGTTTTAGGGAAATGTTGCTGTTAGGCGGGATCCAGAAATTAGACCCCGCCTTATGATTCAGTGAAGTCTATTTGACTTCAATGCCCAGCTTTTCCACGACGCTTCGGAAAGTCTCGTACTGGGCCTTAACGAAAGACTTGGTGTCTTCAGGACTGCGGATGTCGGGGATGGAGCCCAAGCCCTTGATCAGCTTATTGAACGCCTTGTCTTTTTTCAGCTCTTGAAGGGTGGCCACCCATCTGTCCGCCGCAGCTTTGTCCATTCCCGGAGGGCCAAAGATTCCGCTCCAGCCAATGATGGTTTCCATTTCCGGATAGCCCAATTCCTTGACGGTCGGCACATCGGGTACGGCAGAGAAACGCTCGCTTGTGGTGATCGCCAATGGAACAGCCTGCCCGGCTTGGATCGCCCCGATCACGCCGGAAAGGTTCTGCCAGAGGAAGTCAACATGGCCGCCAACCAGTGCTGCGCGAGCCTTGCCGCCACCCTTGTAGGGCACATGTGTGAGCTTAGAGCCGTCAACGCCCATTTTGTCGGCCATCACAAGCGCCGCCAAGTGGAGCAAGGTTCCAACGCCGGCAGATGAATAGGACAAGGAAGTGCCCGATTTCAGGGCCGCCTCAAAATCTTTGAAGCTCTTGTAGGGTGAGTCCTTTTTGACCACGAGCACAAATGGATTGCGCTCCGTGAGACCAAGGAATGTGAATTCATCCCATTTGTATGGGATCTTAGGATTCATGGCCGGCACACCGGCTTGCGATCCAACGCGCGCAGACAGAAGCGTGTAGCCGTCCTTTCTGCCCTTGGCCACAAAGGTGGACCCTACAACCCCAGCGGCCCCGGTTTTGTTGACCACAAGAACAGCCTGTTTCAGATAGGCCGGGGCGGCGCCGGCAACAATGCGCGCATGCAGATCAGCCGCCCCACCCGGGCCGTAGGGCGCGACAAGTGTGATTGGCTTGGTTGGATATTCTGCCTGGGCCGAAGCGGCTCCCAAGGTCAGTGCAATCGCTGCCGCAGCACCCGCGACCAGCTTATGAATCGGTCTCATTTCAACGTTCTCCTCCCGAGATTTATCGCACCATTTGGCCTGCGCTCGCCCGCTTCCGGTCAACGAGGCCGACGTTTTGGCCAAATCGATGAATTCAAACTTGACATAAACATGGTCAATGTTCAATAGTTAATTACAGTAAACAATTAATTGTCATTCAGGAACTGCACATGCAAGGCGGGTCGGCAACGGAACTCAGGCGGCGCAACCGAGACGCGGTGATCCGTGCGATCGCCTCTGAAACCTCCATTTCCCGCACCCAGATCGCACGTCAAACCGGCCTCACCGGTGCTGCTGTCTCCCGCATCACACGCGAACTGATTGACGCCGGCCTCGTGCGCGAAGGCGAGAGCATTCAAACCAAGGGGCAAGTGGGCCGGCGCAATATATGCTTGGAGCTGGAGGATCACGGCGCCTACGTTCTCGCGATCGCCCTCACGGCCAACGTCAAATCAGTGTCGATCAGCAACAGCCGCGGCAAGATCATCGGCCAAAGCTTGCTGGAGAATTTGCGCCTAAGCGATCCAGATGAGGTGATCGGGCAAATCTGTGACGCCGCCAATGCCCTTCTTAAAGCATGCGCAATAGAGCGTTCGCGGCTTGTCGGGTGCGGGGTATCTGTGGCTGGCGTGGTTGATCCGGAAACCGGCTTTTTGGCTACGTCAGAGCCCTTGGGATGGGAACGCGTCGAGCTGGGTAAAGCGTTCGCCGCGGCTCTCGACATTCCTGTTCGCGTTGAGCGCCGGCCCGTAGCCCTGCTCACCGCGGAGATGTGGAGAGGGGCGGCCCGGGGCCTCGACAACATTGTTTTGATCAACAATGGCCTGTGGCTTGGTGGATGCATTGTGGCAGATGGCCGGGTGCTCACAGGACCAGAAAATGCGGTCGGCCAGATTGCACATATGGTTGTCGGGGGCGATGACACGTTGTGCTCTTGTGGTCGCCGAGGCTGTTTGAACGCCACAGCGTCAGGCATATCCATCCTGCGCAAGCTGGAGCACGTGACTTTGGCCGAAAGCAGCGCCGATGACGAGCCCGGAGCCCGGTTGCGCAGCTTGGCACGCTACGCGGGAGCCGGTCACCCGGAAGTGGAAGAGGCGTTTCGAGCCGCCGGAAGCCAGATGGGTCGGGCCGTTGACTGCTTGTTTGCACTGCTGGAACCAGAGCTCATCTTGCTCGCCGGCGAAACCTCTCGTCACCCCGCCTTCCTGGCTGGCGTGCACGAGACCTTGGCAATCATGCGTCCTGGCGAAGCTGAGTGGCCTGTGAGGGTGAGCAGCATTACGACCGATCTTTCGGCGGTGTGGGTCGCGCTCGATGCATTTGTTTTTTCTCACGCACTGAACATCGAGAAGCTGATGGCGGCTTGATGAGCAAAGGGAGGTGCTCATGCGGGAATGGATAAATCCAAACACGATCACCGGCGCAGTCTATCTAGCTCTCGGCCTGTTCCTTGTGCTCGTTCTTATCCCCGTGGGCATCGACGAGCCGGGAAATGTTGAGTTTGCCGTCTTGGCACCGTCCTATTGGCCCCGGATCATCTGCTTGGTGCTCGCAGCACTGGGCACCGGCATGCTCGTGCGCTTCTGGATGAACAAGCGCGGCGGAGCGGTGGATCCAGAGGCACAAACCTCACCCTTTAAAGGCCTTCTCCTCTGGCGTGTTGGCGTTGTTATCGGCGGCACATTCGTTCTCTACTACGTGCTGGAGCCCTTAGGTTTTGTGTTGGCGGGCACCCTTGCGCTCGCTCTTTTGCTGCTGTTTGCCGGTGAGCGTCGACCAATCCACGTAGCACTCATCTCCATCGGCGTACCCATGCTGCTCTATCTGTTCTTCACCAAGGCCGCAAGCATCCCAATTCCCGCCGGCGTTCTTGAACCCATACTCTTGTGAGGGGCGGCAAATGTTCGAAACCATCATCAGTGCCTTCACCCTTTTCGCCACGTTCGAAAATGCAATTGCACTGTTCATCGGCGTGGTCTTCGGCGTCGTCATTGGGGCCATTCCCGGAATGACAACACCAATGGGCGTGGCACTCGCCCTGCCGTTCACTTTCACGATGCAGCCCGTGACAGGCATCCTGTTGCTGTTGGGGGTATACAAGGGCGGGCTGTATGGCGGCTCCATCACCGCAATCCTCATCAACGCGCCGGGCACGCCTGCCGCCTCGTGTACAGGGCTGGATGGTTACCCATTGGCCAAGAAGGGCGAGGCTCGGCGCGCGCTCGACATGGCACTCTATGCGTCATGTACGGCCGATTTCATCTCCAACCTGTCTCTCATATTCTTAGCAGGGATGCTGGCAAGCTTCGCCTTGAAATTCGGACCGCCTGAGTTTTTCACTCTGATCGTATTCTCGCTCACGATCATTGCAGGTGTGTCGGGCGATGACCTCTTGAAGGGATTGGGGTCGGCCTGCCTAGGACTGGTGCTCGCCACCATTGGACTGGATTTGGTCTACGGCTCCAACCGTTTTATTTTTGGCGAGTACCAGCTCATGAGCGGGCTCAATTTCATACCAGTGCTCATCGGGCTGTTCGCATTGCCGGAAGTTTTCAACTTCTACGCCACCAAGGCCAAAGGTCATGAGATCTCGGCCTTGGCCGGACTGTCTGCCTCTTTCTCCGACTATACCAAGAACCTAAAGAGCATCATCCGAGGTAGCCTGATTGGCGTCAGTCTAGGGGCCATCCCCGGGATCGGCGGCGCTCCGGCTGCGTTCCTGTCCTACAGCGAGGCGAAGCGCACTTCGCCAAAGGGCGAGAACTTTGGCAAAGGTGAATTGGAGGGTGTCGCCGCTGCGGAAGCCGGAAACAACGGCGTTGCCGGCGCAACGCTCATCCCTCTGCTCGCGCTAGGCGTGCCTGGCGATATCATCACCGCAATCATCCTTGGCGCATTTATGATCCACGGACTTCGTCCGGGCCCTCTTCTGTTCCAGGACAATATCAATCTGATCTACGCACTCTTCATGGGCATCATGCTCAGCTCTGCCTACCTCTTTGTGGTCGGTAAGCTCTCGATCCGGGCCATCGCCAAGATTGCCGATGTCCCTCATCGAATTCTGTTTCCGGTGGTGTTGGTTCTGTGTGTGTTTGGCGCCTATGCCATCAACAATACAATCTTCGATGTGCTGGTGATGTTCATTATGGGCATCTTCGGCTATGGGATGAGGCTGTTGGGTATTCCAGCGGCCCCGTTCCTGATCGCCTTCATCCTCGGACCCCTATTGGAGGACAATTTCCGCCAAGCGTTGCTTCTGGGTAAGGGTGACTTCACGATCTTTGTGCGCAGCTACATCACCTGGTTCTTCTGGGCTCTCACCGCACTCACCGTCGGCGCCATGACCTATCAGCGGATCAAAGGTAAGAGGAACGTATTAGCGGACGGATGAAATGAGCAGTGATCCCATCGTTACTTTCGCCATCATCACGGACACGCACATCCGCCCTCCCAGTGGGGATGAATCGTCCCCCTTTCCTGTGAACGATCTGGCCAACGGCCGGGCGCGGTTTGCCGTGGCTTCAATCGCTGGCCATAGACCGGACTTCACCGTTCATCTTGGCGATATGGTCCACCCCTTGCCGCATCTGCCGACCTATGCCGAGGCCGCAGAAGAAGCTTTGAGCATTTTTGAGCCACTTGGTGACAACGTCCACTACGTCCCCGGCAATCATGACATTGGCGACAAACCAATGGCCGGCTCTCCCGCCGGACCGGTCACCGAAGAAACTGCAGGGCTCTATAAACGCTTTTTCGGTCAGGACTGCTCGAGCTTCGAGCACGCCGGTATACACTTCATCATCATCAATTCTTCCCTGGCCGGGACAGGGAACGCTTTAGAGAAGAAGCAACGAAAATGGCTAGAGCGGGAGCTTGCCGAACATGAGGACAAGCGCCTGTTCCTCTTCTCTCACTATCCTCCATTTATCACCAGCACAGATGAGCCACTGCATTACGACAACTACGAGGCCTCCAGCCGCACTTGGCTATTGGACCTGCTTGAGAAGCATCAGGTTGAGGCCGTCTTCTGCGGGCATGTTCACCAGTTTTTCTACAATCGTGCCGGCGGTGTGAAGTTTTACTGCCTGCCACCCACCAGCTTTATCCGGCAGGATTACAGCGAGCTCTATGCGGTGGAGCCGGCGCCAGAATTCGGACGTAACGACACCGGCAAATTCAGTTACGCTTTGGTGGACGTTTATGACGAAGGGCATCGGCTGCGCGTTATTCCCACGGAAGGCCGCACTCTGGACGCCGGCGAGGGTCTTGCGATTGACGAGCCGGTTGCCGTACGTCCTTCGCCCACCACGATCACGGCCCACCTGCGCCACGCTTGGGCGCGCGCTGTGGACCTGCCTTACAACGGACCCATGGAGGAATTTGGCCGTAAACGTGCACGAGACGACTACCCTTTACTGCGTCTATGGCAAATGGGTATTGAACGCGTTCGCACGCCGCTGAGTGATCTGGTGGACCCGGAATACGGCCCCCGGATTAGGGACTGGGCGGCCACAGGCATTCGATTCTGCCTGTTTCATCCAGGCGTGCCATCCTATGAACTGTGGCGTGAGTGTAAGAACAGTTCGGGCTTTATCGATGCCGTGGAGTTTGTCTCTGGAACCAGCGACCTCTCCGATCTCGCAGATGAGCTTGCTCAGTTTGACTCTGAGGATGGGCCAGATGTGCATATCGGCAAGTTTCATTCTTCCGCGCACGAGGCAAAGAGCGGATCAAAGTTCGCTCATAGTGTGAGCCCGGGCTTCAAATGGACCGAGCGCGAAGATCTACTCGCATCCTTAAAGGCCGCCGACCAGAACGGGGTGGTGAAGGAAATAAGCTTCCAGATCAATCTGGAAGATAACCTCGCCGCCCGTTTAACAGAGATGAATGAATGGTCTGACGAAACCCGTTACCGAACGCAAGCGGTCATTCGACTGGCAACTTCAAACCCGGCCGTGTCGAACTTTGACGATGAGGCCATCGACGAGCGCATCCAACTTGCATTGCAATCGGTCACGAGCACGCCTCTTGTGTCTCTTCAACTGGACGTTCTCAGCGACGTGGACCGTGGCTACCATCCACGCTACGGATTGATAGATAGGCGCTCAAACTTTCGCCCTGCTGGACGGAACCTGGCGCGTCTTTAGTCGTTCGTCTTGTTTGAAAAGCCGCGTGGGATACCTGGCAGACCAGACGTCAAGAACCTTCCGGCGCGATGAGGCGACGCTCAATCGAACCAAACCCAACTGTCGAGAAGCCGGCTCGGCGTGCCGTCTTCATCGAAGAGGGGAACGATCAACCTGGAACAATCCAGGGGTTCCAAGCCATAGACGCAACTCAGCATCTCCAAATATCTGGGCTCACCGGCCGCCAGGGTCTCATTGTAGACCTTTAAGACCCAGGGTGAGATTGAGGGGGGCGAGACTTTGCCCGCCAACATGCCAGTAATGTCCCTGCGGGTGCGCGCTTCATGCTCTGGCCCAATCTGCACCACCAGAAAATCTTGTTCGCCCCTGTCGCTCGTTGGAACCAATTCTCCTAAGCCCGGGTGCGCCCCAACCAAGGCATCGAACGGCAAATCTTCTCTCCGCGGCAGTCGTGTTTCGGCCACTGCGTTCCATTGCTCGTAGAGCTCAATCAATCTTTTTGGCGCACTTGCCGGGATTGTGTTTGACAAAGTTACCTCCCAATCCTGTCAAGACTGTCTAGAGGAACCGCAAACCGGCGAGGCGGATTTCTGTTAACACGCGCTGACAAATGCTTATCATTCGGCGCCAATGGCTCCGGCAGCAAAATCATACGAGTTGCTCGATCAGATCAGCGTGGCGGCAACGAACGGCCGCCACCTGCAGGAATTCCTCGGCGGCTACAACGTGGCATTGGATCCACTTGCCAGTTCTCTTGGATTAAACTCAGGGGAGTTCGATCAGCTCCCTTTGCGAATTAGCTTGGATCGGTTTTGCAGGTTGCTGGATCTGTTGGCGACGGTTACGCGCGATGATTGCTTTGGTCTGAAATATGGACAGCATTACAAGATTGGGGGGACAGGTCCGTTTGGCTACGGTCTCACCAACGCCCCGTCGTTTCGGGACGCCCTGAGATTCCTTGTCAGATATGTGGGCATAAACGTAGACCTCGATGCGCTGAACTTAATCACCGATGGCGATCAGATCGTCATCCAATGGGCCGTATCGCCTTTGATCATCAAAACCGACCAGTTCAACGACTATGCGGCGTCCCTCATCATGCGCGAACTGGAGCGTGCAGCGGGTGAACCGCTCCGTCCGGTTCAGACACAACTCCAAAGACACCCACCGCAAGACAAGTCCCTACACAAAAACATCTTTTCCTCCCGCATTCGGTTCGGTGCCGATAGCAATCAGGTGGTTCTACCGGCCTCGCTGCTTGAGCTGGCTAATCCTTCAGCCGATCCCGTCTTGTTTGAACTGATGGCGAAACAGTGCGCCGAGATCCTGAATGACCGGAAAACAAAGAAAGGCATTGTCCTGCGCGTGAAGGAAGATCTGGTGGGCAGTCTGGAGAACGGGGATACATCGATTGCCGCGGTCGCAGGTCGGCTCGCAGTAAGTGAACGGACCCTTCAGCGCCGGCTGGCTAAGGCCGGCAAGAACTTTCATGATCTTCTGACGGAGACACGCACAGAGCTTTCCCTGCGCTTCCTTAAGGAAACCGACCTCCCCCTGTCTGAAATCAGCCGCAAGCTTGGATACGCAGCCCCCAGCGCATACACACGAGCGGCCATACGCTGGCATGGCAAAGCCCCCAATCTCCTGCGCAGCTAGCGTGCTTACCAAGTGGCGCCACACAGGCACTCTTCTGCCACCAATTGTGAATGCGAAGTGCCCCAACGTGAGGTTATAAGGCCGTCAACTTTCAACCACTGTGAAACCACCATGCGCACCATTCGATCGGACGAATGCGGCGCACGCAGGTAATGACCACTATGGCAGCACCAATGCACAAGCTTAAGTTTGCTAGCGAAACTGAAGTCATAACGACCGCGGCGATATTCAAACTCAGCGCAGACGATGCGATGCGCGAGCTGAACGAACAGGTTCGCACGTGCCGGATCTATGCCCGGGCGAAACACCATGAGTTCTTAGCGTACCTGCTCAACATGGCTGAGATAGAAGCACGGCGCCTGGCGGCCGAAACCAGCAGCTAGTTAGGACACACAAGCCACTTCATCCATAGGGGGATCAAAAGTGGCTTGGCCCGGCTAGCTGAGGGGGCTGGCCGGGCAAACTTTCTTGCATCATGCCGATCCACACCGCCGCGACGTCAATGGACTTCGAAAAACAAAAGCTGCAGTTGGTCATATAATGGCATGACGTACGCGGGCGGAGACCCATTCACTCACGATCACGGTTGCCAGAATAACGATCAGGATGAGAGAAACCTGCGTCCAAGCGAGTGTCGAAATGGACGCATCGAGCTGCAATCCAATGCCGCCGGCACCAACAAGTCCGAGAACCGTTGATTCCCGAATATTTATGTCCCAGCGGAACACCGAGATACCCGCAAACGTCGGCAGGATTTGCGGGATTACCCCATAGACCAGTTTTTGTCCGCCACTGGCACCGGTCGCTTCTATGGCTTCCACTTGTCCCGCGTCAATCTCCTCAATCGCTTCATAGAGCAACTTCGCGCAAAACCCGATGGACCGGAAGCCAATGGCCAGAACCCCGGCGAACACGCCCGGACCGATGATTGCAACCAGCATAAGCGCCCAGATGAGGGAGTTAATGGAGCGGGACGATACGATCACCAGGAGCGCGATGGCGCGCACACCCGCGTTCGGCGTGGTGTTGCGCGCCGCCAGGAAGGCGATGGGGAAAGCCATGGCGATCGCCAACAAGGTACCGAGTGTGGCGATATTGATGGTGTCCCAAACCGGTCGCCATAGCGTCTCCATGTAGCTCCATTTCGGCGGCACCATGCGTGAAGCCATGTCCGCAGCCTGCCGGCCGGCATCCGTGACAAAGAACCAGACGGTCTTGTCTGAAACCAACTTCCAGCAGTAAACGACAATAGCAACGCCAACAAACCAACCGCCCCAAATTGCCCATTGTGCGGCGGTGGTGCGGCGGCGCCAGACGGGGCCTTCGTTTGTGTCGAGCACCGGCATTACTGCACCCACTTCCTGAGATATCCGGAGCTGTATTCGAGCACCATCACGATTACGATGATGATGACCAGAATGGCGGCGGCGGAATCGAACTCATAGCGATCGAATGCCGTAAGCAGGGTGGCTCCAATGCCGCCTCCACCAACGATCCCAACCACTGCCGATTCGCGGAAATTGATGTCCAGGCGATAGACCGCAAGTCCGATCATGCGCGGCATCACCTGGGGTTGAATGGCATAGTTGATCCATTGGAACCACCCAGCCCCGGTGGCTTTGATCGCTTCTGCCTGGCGCGCATCCATATCTTCAATGTCTTCAGCAAGGAGCTTGGCATAAAAGCCCACGGTGGCAATGGACAGCGCAAGGAAACCGGCAAAGGGCCCAAAGCCAAAAAGCTTCACGGCAAAGATCGCCAAAATGACCTCAGGAAAGGTGCGCGACAAAGCAATTACGGCGCGGCAGAAAAGGTAGACCGGTGTTGGCGCGAGATTGTTCGCAGCCCCCAACCCCACCGGTATAGAAAGGGCAATTCCTGCAACGGTTGCAATCACGGTCATCCAGATGCTTTCCAGAATACCGTCTACAATCGAGTCCCATCGGCTGACAAAATCCGGGGGAAAGAAGGCGCCGATGAATTTCTGACCCCGAGGCAATCCTTCCGCCACGCGGCCCCAGTTGATCTCCATCGTCCCAAGAGCCAGTGCAAGATAGATGGCAGCGCCGAACCAGAGACACCAGCGCAGCAGGCGGTTGGCAATCAGCGGCGGCTTCTTCCATGAGCGCGGATAGGAGTTGGCGGAGATCTCACTCATGTCACTCAGGAGCCCGCCGCACCAATATCCGAAGCCAGGGCTTCTGTGTTCGGGCTGCCTTCTTCGTCAACGCGTTCGATGGTGGCTTCCCAGTCTTCTTCACCATAGATTTCCGTAAGAACCTCTGGCGTCAACCCATCCGGGGGACCGTCGTAGACAATCTCCCCCAAACGCAACCCCACAATGCGCTCGGCAAACATCTGGGCCAGCAGGACGTCATGAATGTTGATGATCGCGGCAAGCCCCCGTTCCTTGCACAATTCGCAGATCAAACGCATGATTTGGCGTGATGTTTTTGGATCAAGGCTTGCTGTGGGCTCGTCGACCAGGAGAAGTTCCGGGTTCTGGATCAAGGCTCTGGCGATGCCAACCCGTTGGCGTTGGCCGCCTGAGAGTTCGTCCGCCCGTTTGTCCACCATCTCAACAAGCCCGACCCGGTCAAGCAATCTAAATGCCTCTTGCACATCATCGCCTGGAAACCTTCGGAACCAGCTTTGCCAAAACCCAACGTACCCAAGCCGGCCAGAGAGCACATTCTCCATCACCGTTAAACGCTCCACCAGGGCATATTCCTGAAAGATCATGCCCATCCGCCGTCTGGCGGCGCGAAGCCCGCTTTGGGAGAGCGCGGTCAGGTCGGTGTCATTCAGAACCGTTCGCCCAGAGGTTGGCTCGACCAGCCTGTTTATGCATCGGATCAGCGTGGATTTACCCGCACCAGAGGGCCCGATGAGAGCCATGACCTGGCCGTCTGGGACGTCCAAATCAACACCCTTCAAAGCTTCATCGCCAGTGCGATAGCGCTTATGCAGTCCTTCAAGACGCAGCATGGACCGGGCCCCTCATAACCCCACCTGACAACAGAAGAACTGCCGGTCTCGTTCAAGAGCCGGCAGTTCGTTTTCCATAGGTGATGCAATCACCTCATTTGCAATCGTACGTCACACCGTTTGCCGCATCGATTTGGCGAATAACGGCCCAGTCGCTCTTATGATGGATGGAGACGAAGCGCCCCTCCTTCTTGAACTCTTTTTGGAGTTCAGAGCCTTCCCAGGGGAAGGTAAAAAACGCTTGCTTGATCTTTGCGGCCACCACGGGATGAAGGTTGTGAGCATGGCCATACCCTGTGGTCGGGAACGTCTGGGACTTGTAAACGGTGCGGATCTTGGAAGGATCAACCGCGTTGCGGCGGATCATCCGCTTCAACACCGAGTTGGCCACTGCTGCCGCTTCATAGTCATTGTTCGCAACGCCGAGGATCGAGTTGTCGTGCTTGCCTGAGAAAGTGGTCTTGAAATCCTTATCGGCCTCCATGCCAAAGCTGCTCTTCAAGATAGCCGATGGCGCTTTAAAGCCCGAGTTGGACGTGGGCGAAGTGAACGCCAGCGTCTTGCCCTTTAAGTCGGCAGGAGCTTGGATCGGACTGTCTGCCGGAACGATGATTTCCATCTCATAGCCGAACGAGCCGTCTTTAGCGGCCATCATGGCAAAGGGCACCATTCCTGCGCAGGACACGGCCACCGGGTTGCCGCCGGTATTCACGCCGGCAATGTGAAGCCGACCAGACCGCATTGCTTCATATTGGGCCGCATAGGATTGCACCGGAAAGAACACAACCTTCCTCCCGGTCACCTCGGACATGTGTTTAATGAAACCGTCCCAGACCTTTGCGTAAACAGCAGGATCTTCAACCGGCGTGTAAGAGAAGATAATGGTGGACGGATCAACCCATTTGCTATCATCAAGCGGCAGATCTGCAACTTGGTCGTTGTTGCGGTCGCAATACTGCTTATCCAACGTTCCCCTTGGACACTCCTCTGCCAGCGCAGGGCCGGCAAAAGCGGTAAAGATCAACGTCAACAGTGCACCAAAAATCTTACGCATGCTTTTCTCCCTTAAAGTCCGGGCTTGCTCCCGCCCGTGTTCACAGAACCATCACTCTCGATAGTGCCGCCAATCCCAACATTAATCCAGTCCTACGAACACTGAAATGAAGACCCCCCACATCCCGTCAACACTGGGTCGTCGCAGTCCTTCGCCGCGGTACATCTAACGTGGCAATTCGCACAGGCAGAAAATGAAACAGAAGCTAATCTTGAATTGGCGGGAAGAGAGACGGCGACTGAGCATAACTGGTGTCATCCTCATGACTTCGAACTGGGTTCAGCACCTCAATCAACACATTTGGCGTCCGTTCGGACCATGAGGAAACCATTGACGTCACCAGTAGAGTTGATTTTTTATTGTGCGTTTGGGCGGGAAATCCTGAAAGGCGAACAGAAACGTTCAGGCGCCAGTAATCCCATGCAAACTTCTGGGAACCTGGCAGGCACGCATTTCTCGCAACAAGGAGGGAGGGAGTTATCTTAGGTTCTGCGACTGACAACTTTGTGGTGACGTTGACATCCCTGTTGTCTCAATGGGCATTTGCTCTGCTTGCCGGATGCTTGGGCTTTGCGATTCTCTCCATCGCCTTGCGTGCCATTCCCAATACGTACCGGGACAATCGCCTATTCTGGTTGGCGGAACTCCTCGTCCTCCCACTCGCCGTGACTTACATGGCGGCTGTGACGGTCACGTTCTTCGGGCTGGACAAAACAAACATCTGGTTCAGCCGGGTTCACGAAATCAAAGGTGTGCTTCAGGCGCTGATATTTGCCTACTTGGCCAACCGTGCGCTTACGCTGTTTGTGTGGCAAGGACCATTGCAGCGTTATACGCGCGTTCTGCCTGGGATTTTGCGCAACCTTTTGACGTTTTTCGTCTACCTCGCCGCAGTCTATGCAATTCTGGCGTACGTCTTCGAGCAACCTGTCACCGGCCTGCTGGTGTCTTCCGGCATTGCGCTTGGTGTGCTCGGTCTCGCATTCCAATCAACGCTTACTGACATCATAAGTGGCATCTCGTTAGCAATCGAAAGACCATTTGCGGTCGGAGACTGGATTGAATCTGATGCGGGAACCTGTGGGCGCGTGGAGGCCATTGACTGGAGGGCGACGACACTGCGCACGCTGTCCAACACGACCCACGTCATACCCAACAACAAGATCGCCAACACGGCCATTCACAATCTCAGTCGCCCCGGACCGACTTACTGTTTGAAGGTCTACATTTCTGTGTCGGCAGCGCTTCCTCCCTGGAAGGTGAGCCGTCTGCTTCTTGAGGCCGCTATAGCGGCGCCCTCTGTTTGTGAGGATCCAGCACCGATCGTCCGCATTGCCGATGGGGAACAGCGCCCGATTCGATACCTCGCTCTTCTGCACTGTGAAGACTATGGTGATCATCCTGTCGCACGAGAGTCGTTTCTCCAAAACGCCTGGCGGCTTCTTCAGGAGGCCGGCGCCGAAATTGCGGCCGATACTCAGCAAATAGAGGTTAGTCGGCCGAACATGCTCAATTTCAGCGATCCTCGTGACACGGTCAGTATTGATGATGTCGAGCTCTTCAACCCACTCAATGCCAATGAAAAGAAAAGCCTGATCGATGCCGGCACGGTCTACGAACTGTCGGAGGCCGCACCGATTGTCCAATATGGTGACGAGGGCCAATCTTTCTTCGTCGTTCTATCTGGCATGGTACGCGTGTTCAGACCCGCAGATCATGCGGATGGACCTCAGGTGGATTTGGCCAGGCTTCGGTCGGGAAGCTACTTTGGAGAGATGTCCTTGCTGACCGGCGAGAAGCGCTCTGCGAGCGTTTCTGCACACACGAAAGCCCGCGTTCTGGAAATCCCAAAATCTGCAATGGCGCCCATTCTTTTAGAGCGCCCCAACCTGGCCGAAGACCTCGCACGCCTTATGGCCCAGCGCCGACTGTCAACGGAGACTGCGGTCAGTGACGGTGACGGCAAAAGCCTTGCCGACCGGCTCTCGGAAACCACCCGAGAGCTGGTGCATCGCATTCAGATGTTCTTCAAAGACTGATGGGGACGGCACGATCAAGAGCCAGCCGCGCGCAGTTGCTCTTCAAGGCGATCCGTCGCGGGAGCAGGTGTTCGTGAGAGGGCTGCGATCTCCGCGTGAAGCTCTGCAGTCATATCCACCTCCACTGCGCCAAGAGAAGCTTCCAGCTGCCCTACATTTCTCGCCCCTATGATCGGACACGTCACGGCCGGGTGTGCGGCTGCCCAAGCGATAGCGAGAGTGACGGGATGTACGCCCCGCTCCTGCGCCAACGCCGTGAAGGCTTCCGCCGTCTCGAACACCCAGCTTTCGCTGTAGCGAGCGGCATACTCCTGATTGGTCACGATGCGGCCTTCATCCGGCCGTTTCCCCGGAGCATACTTACCGCTCAAAAGCCCGCCCCCGGTCCCCGAATAGGTCACGACCGCCAAGTCCTCCGCAAGTGCAAGTGGAAAGATCTCCGTTTCAGCCTGACGCTTCACCAACGAGTACATGGGTTGGATAACATCGAACCGCGACCACCCGTTTCTGGCAGAAAGACCCAACCCTTTAGAGATTTGCCAGGCGGCATAGTTGCTGGCGCCGAGGTAAACCACTTTGCCATCAAGGACCAACTGCTCAAGCGCGCGCAATGTCTCTTCAAGCGGAACCACCGGATCCCAGCGGTGCATGAAAAGAATGTCGAGGCGGTCGGTCTTCAGACGTTTCAGACTGCTCTCGACGGCGGCCAGAATGTGCCTCCGGTTGCCACCGCCTGCATTGCCATCAACGGGCATGGGCATGAAACACTTGGATGTGATCACCAGTTCATTGCGATGATCGCCAACCAACTCACCGAGAATTGTCTCGGCGCGGCCTGCAGAGTAGGCATCGGCACAGTCGAAGAAGTTGATGCCCGCATCCCTGCACCGTCCATACATCCGTTTTGACTCTTCCCTATCAGCGTCACCTCCAAAGGACATCGTTCCAAAGCACAACTCCGAAACCTGTACGCCTGTGTTGCCTAAACTTTTGAGTTTCATTTTCTTCTCCATTGGCGAGAGCTGTTAATTTTCTGACAAGACGCTGTGCGTTGAGCTTAGAAGACCCGGCGCTCCTAAAGCTTCGTGAGGCCGTGGGCACGCAGAACGCCAACCAGCATCTTCGCGCCCCTATCACGTTGCACCTGATGTGTTTCCGCCGCTGCAACCGCATCACCGGATGAGATCAGCTTGATCAGTCTTTTGTGTTGGCGAGCAGATTTCGCCTGCTGTTCTGAACGCAACAGCCGGAGCGCCACAAAATGCGCTCTCTGCGCGAGATCGCGATGCAGCAAACCAACATCGCGCAAACGCTTATTGGGGTTCAGTTTGAGCAGTTGACGATGAAAATCTTCGTCGGCGGCAATCCAGGACTCCCGATCTTCAGCCTCCGCTGCCCTCATCATCTTCTTGGCATACACCCGGAGTGATTCAAGCTGTTCGTTCGAGGGTCCACTCATAGTCAGAAGGCGGACCGCTTCTGTTTCTACAGCAGATATCACTTGGTAAATCTCCATGATCTCTTCGGCTGTCAGAGGCGCCACCTGAACACCACGCTTTGGCATGATGATGACGATGCCTTCAGTCTGCAAACGCAGCAGCGCCTCGCGCACCGGTGTGCGGCCAAGCCCCAGCGCCTCTGCCAGCCGGTTTGCATCAACCTGCTCGCTCGGACTGATCTCCCCTGAGGTAATCATAGCTTTCAAACGTGCGTAGGCTGCCTCGGTTTGGGATGGCTTTCGGGCGTCCTCGGGCATCCGTCCTTCAGTAACCAGTTGACTTGCTGTGTTCTTCAGAGCCGCCCCCTTGAGGAAGTGGTTGTGTCTGTTGTTTAAACATATTACGAAATATATTTCATAATCAACCAGAGTGGTGGGCCGCAGTATGAGGTATTCGATCGCCGTGGTGCCGGGAGACGGCATAGGGCCGGAAGTCAGTTCTGCTGCCGTCCAGGTCCTGAAACAGGCGTTAGGCGACAGGGCTTCCGTCTCATTTGCATCATACGAGGCAGGCGCGGAATGCTATGTGAAAACCGGGATTGCCTATCCAGACGAAACCTTGACGGCGTGCAAGGAAGCCGATGCCGTGCTGCACGGCGCCGCTGGGTTGCCGGATGTGGTGTATCCTGACGGTACCGAAGCCGGCCAGGACTTTCCTATGAAGAGCCGGTCTGCACTCGACCTCTACGCGAACATCAGACCGATAAGGCTGATGAAAGGCGCACCACGCCGTTTAACCGGCGTGGAGCCCGGCCAGATGGATTTCACGATAGTGCGTGAGAACACCGAGGGCCTTTATGCCGCTCGGAATGGCGGGAATGTGCTGCGCGATGAACTTGCAACCGACACCTTGGTGATCACACGCAAAGGTGTTGAGCGCATCGTCCGCCGAGCCGCCGCAATCGCGCAGGCTGGCCGAGGCGCCCCCGCCGATGGTGTCAAGCGCGTCACTGTGGTCGACAAAGCGAATGTGCTCCGCAGTTATGCTTTCTTCCGGCAGGTGGCAGATGAAGTGCTCTCCGACTACCCCGATCTGGAAGTTGAGCACATCATTATCGATGCCATGACCGTTCATATGCTGGAGAGGCCGCAGCATTTTGATGTGGTGGTGTGCGAGAACATCTTCGGAGATATTCTGACCGATCTCGGGGCTGCCATGATGGGTGGCATGGGATTGGCTCCCTCAGGTGAAACGGGAGACGTGCATGGCTTGTTTCAAGGCTCCCACGGGTCCGCGCCCACACTTGCGGGAAAGGGCATCGCGAACCCGGTCGCAACCATACTGTCAGGCGCTTTCATGCTGGAATGGCTTGGAGCAAAACATCATGATGAAGCTTTGACCGCAGCGGCTCATCGGACGCGCTTGGCCACAGAAAAGGTCCTTGCAGAGGGTCAACATGTTACCGGTGATGTAGGTGGCGACGGCACGACGATGGGTTGCGCAGATGCCATTTGTGAAGCCCTTGGCCACCCTGTCGAAGAGATATCATGACCAACACGACACTCCTCACCTTACCAGAGATTGGACTTGGGTGCGGAACACTCGGCGACCCGGACGAGGTCATATCGGAACTGCAGGCTCAAGCCACGCTCTCGGCAGCTTGGGATGGAGGTATCAGGTACTTCGACACTGCGCCTTGGTATGGCAACACTCAAAGCGAGCACCGGCTTGGTTACTTCTTGCGCCAGAAGCCGAGGGAACAGTTCATCGTCACCACCAAGGTGGGGCGTGTCTACAGCCGCCCGGCTGATCCCAAGACTTTCCACACATCTCCATGGATGGCACGGTGGAAAGGTGGCTTGCCTTTCGATCTAAGGTTTGACTACTCGCGAGAAGGGATCTTGCGCTCTTACGAAGACAGTCTGATGCGCTTGGGGCTCAACACTGTGGACGCGCTTGCGATCCACGACCTTGATCTCAAACACCAGAAGACGGACGAGGGAGTTAAGCACGCCCTCAACCAACTATCGCATGAAGGAGGCTATCAAGCTCTCCGGGACATGAAAGACCGCGGTGAAATCAAGGCCATTGGCGTGGGGATCAACCACACTGGCATGATCCCTCTTTTCTTGGAACGCTTTGAAATAGACTATTTTCTGGTGGCAATGCCCTACACGCTTCTCGACCAAACGGCGCTGGATGAAGACTTCGCGCACTGCGCAAAGCATGACGCATCCGTTGTGATCGGGGCCGTGTACGCTTCAGGCATCCTGGCGACCGGTCCTAACGACAACCGATCGTACGGTTATCAGGATGCTCCCCCGGACGTTATCGCCAGAGCCCAAAAGCTTGAAGCACTCTGCTTGGAGAACGACATCCCATTACGCGCTGCAGCGCTCCAGTTCCCCCTTGCGCATCCACTTGTGTCCTCCGTGATTCCCGGCTCAAATTCACCAAGCCAGGTGGAACAAAACTTGGAAGCTCTGAAGCTGCCAATTCCTCCAACATTCTGGCAAACGCTCAAGGCGGAAAACCTGATCCGGGAAGACGCCCCCGTTCCCTCATAGATCTGGCTATATCCGTCAAGGCTTCATATGAGCATCAGTCCCAACACCCCCAGCCCTCACTTCCCGGTTCGTGAGGACTGGTTGCGCTTGCACCAGGAGGCGATCATCGCCCCGGATCAACCGATCATTGACGCTCACCATCACCTCTGGGAGCGACCAGAGAGCCGCTATCTGTTCCTCGACTATCTGAATGATGTTGAGACGGGTCATAACATTCAGGCCAGCATCTTCATGGAATGTGGAACAATGTACAGGAACTCCGGCCCGGACGAACTCCGGTGTGTTGGGGAGGTTGAGTTCGCGGCCGGTAATGCGGCCATGGGCGCCAGCGGCTCGTTTGGCGAATATAGGGTTTGTGACGGCATCATCGGGTATGGCGATCTGCTGCTAGGCGAGCGCCTCGAGGCTGTGCTTCAAGCTCAGATCACGGCATCGGGCCAGCGTTTGAGAGGGGTCCGCCAGATTGCCGCGTGGCACGAAGATCCAGCAGCGCGCGGGTCTCTTGCCTCTCCACCATCTGATCTACTGTTGGATCCTGAATTCCGCAAAGGCATGAAGGAGGTGGAGCGGGCCGGACTGACCTTCGATACCTTCGTCTATCACACCCAGCTCGGAGAACTGCTGGATCTTGCTCAGGCCGCACCCCACACGAAAATTATCATCAACCACACAGGTGGGGCGATCGGCATAGGTCCATATGCTGGAGCGCAGAATGAAGTGTTTGCCGAGTGGAGCGCCGGCATGCGCGAACTTGCGCGATGTGAAAACACCTTTGTCAAACTAGGCGGTCTTGGGATGAAGGTGTTCGGGCACGGATTTGGCGACAAGGACCGCCCACCCTCCTCTGAGGCCCTGGCCACCGCGTGGCGCCCCTATATTGAGACCTGCATTGAGCTATTCGGACCGCGTCGATGCATGTTCGAAAGCAACTTCCCGGTTGATAAGGGCAGCTGCTGTTACGCCGTGCTCTGGAACGCGTTCAAACGAATTGCATCAGGGGCTGGGCCGGCCGAGATGGAGAGGCTGTTTCACGGCACCGCGGCGCAGGTCTATCGCCTCTAAGGAATGGTTGACCCTTTCTCGCTGAACCGTCGTTGAATCCGAACGGTCGCGCCTCCTCATTCGCGTTCTGGAAGAGGTTTTGGACAGCTTACCGCGCCACTCCCTCAGCCGATATGTCCCCATCAGATGACCTTCAACGTACCAGACACTATTTTTCACGCCCCGTTGTACACAAGTACCGGGCGCTTATTTCTCCCAGCCAAAGTAATAGACCGCCGTGAGAGCGAGCATGACAGCAACGGCACCGCCGGTCCATGCGGCACGCAACAAGGGGAGCGAATCTGGACTATCACCGTCGTCTTTGTTGCGAGTGATGTAAGCTGCGAACAAGCCGTTCAGCGCTCCGATCATGAAGCTGGGCAGTTGTATTTGCCAGGTAAGGCCGACATCGGTGAAGTAGGCTTCGTTCGCATCGATTGTAAGCGTCAGAACCAACGTTCCGACGGCGCCAATGAGACCGAATTTGACAAAATGCAACACCCCATTGCCACGGGATACCTTGATGAACCGGTCCAGGATCGCAGTCGATAGGAAAGAACAGGCAACGATCGGAACTTGAATGGCCGCCATGATGTAGAAGTCTTCAATCGGCTGGTGATCAAGAATCGAGAAGATGGCAAGGCCCAGCGTCACATACAAATAGAAGATCACTGAGCTGATAAAAAACATGGAACTACCCTCTTAATATGAACGATGTTCATATTATGGGAACCGCACGTCGATTGCAAGACATGTGAGGGATGTCGGTTAATGGATCAGCTGCCGAACCGCAGCGCACACTTGGACCAATCGTGAAGCTTCCGCTTTCAGATCCCTTTAATGTTCAAGGTGCCCTTTAACCATTCAGCATAGTCCGCAAGGGCTGGCTCATTTCGTGAACAGTAGGTCCAGTTCTGATGCCGTTTGGTCACCAAAAACTCCGATCGCCTCAGAACTTCCACATGCCGGCTCATGGTGGGCTGACTGACGCCAAAATGCTCCGCGAGGAATTGGACACACACGCCCATCTCAACGGGATCGGCAGATTCTTGCTTTGAAAAATGGACGCCGGGCTCATCCAAAAGCCGGAGCATCTCAAGGCGAGTGTCGTTTGCAAGAGCCTTGACTTGGTCGGTTCTATTAGTCATATATCTAAATAGCTATTCTGCTATATACCTAATTTATACGGCACGAAACCCATGTTAAAGCTGAATGAACGGTTTTTCTACAATGGACAGTCGGTAGCCTGGGGATCAATCGGAACAGGCGAGCCCATCGTCTTAATCCACGGGTTTCCATGGTCCGCACAGGCATGGCGGGCCATTGCACCTTGGTTGGCGAAGACCCATCAAGTCTTCTACTTCGATATGCTAGGCACAGGCCTATCCGAGAAGAATCCCAATCAGTCTGTGACGGAATCTGTGCAAAGCGATCTCCTGGAAGCCTTGATTGGTGATTGGGGCCTTAAGCGTCCACAGGTGGTTGGCCACGATTTCGGTGGCTTATGTGCGCTGCGCGGTCATTTCATCAACGGCATCGACTTCTCTAAGCTGCATCTTGTGAATGCGGTTGCCGTGTTGCCATCGGGCTCTCCGTTCTACGCCCATGTCGCCAACCATGAACCGGCTTTCGCGGGCCTGCCGCACTACGCGCATGAAGCGCTCTTTCGGGCGTACATTCAGGCCGCAGCGCATTACCCGTTGCGCGAGGACTCAGCTCAAATGTATTTTGAACCTTGGTCCGGCGAAGCTGGCCAGACGGCCTTCTACCAACAGATCGCCCAAGCAAATCTGGCCAATATCTCGGAAGCGCAAAAGCTCTATCATGCCCCCGATTTTGATGTGCATATAACATGGGGGATGCGAGATACGTTCATCCCCTCTGAACAGGGTCGCGAGGTGCAGGAGCTATTAAAGGCAAAGAGCTTCACGCCCATAGAGGATGCGTCGCATATCGTTCATGAAGACGCGCCGGCGGCTTTGCTGGGATCACTGCTCAACGCACTCTAGCGCTCTCGAAACGGCGTCGGTTCAGCAAGGCTGCTCGCGCGCACCGAGGTGCGCGTTGGCATCCAAACCGCCCCCTTAGCTGTTTGGCCGCACGCGCGCGGCAGTCTTGTTCGCAAACGCCTCGAGCCGCGCACGGGCAGCAGGCTGGGTGTTGACGACCCCAGCCACCACCGCTTCGGCATAGGCGGCGTCCATGCCGGACATATTGTTCAAATGGCTCACGGCCGAACAGATGGCGAAGTTCGTCAGGGGTAAGTTCTGTGCAACTTTCTCCGCAATCTCCATCGCCTTATCGAAGCTGCCGCCCTCCTCAGTGATATATTGCGCCAGTCCCAGATCGACGGCCTCCTGGCCCTGATAAACGCGGCCCGTCAGGATCATGTCGATCATGCGGTACTTGCCGATCATGTCCGACACCCGGATGGTCGCCCCGCCCCCGGTGAAGATCCCGCGCTGGCCTTCAGGCAATGCGAAGTAGGTGCCCGGATCGATGACCCGCACATGGGCTGCACTGGCCAATTCCAGCCCACCGCCCACAACCGCACCCTTCAGCGCGGCAATGATCGGCACGCCGCCATATTCCATCTTGTTGAATGCCTCGTGCCACCTCAGGCACACATGCATAAAATCATCGGGGCTTCGATCGGCCTTCCAATGCTCAACAAGATCAAGACCCGCACAGAAGTGATCGCCTTCAGCCGCCAGCAAAACGGCCTTAACCCCGGCCAAGCGCGCGCCACTGAAGAAGCGGATCAGCTCTTCGATTGTCGCAATATCAAGGGCATTGCGCTTGGTCGGACGGTTGAGGGTCACCACATACAGCCCGTTCTCACGCTCGGAGATAGCGAGATTTTCGTAGTTGGCTGGGTTCACGACGTCATGCATTGGTCTTGTCCTTCTGGGGAATTATTCGGGGAATGCCGCATCTAGGAGGCTGCGCGAGCCGTGGACGATGCGGATCTGTTCGGAGCTGCATTCGGGCAGAATATGCTGCGCAAAGAACAACGCCGTGGCGATCTTTTGGGTCATGAACTCCACGTCTTGGCCAGCTTGCCGGCTAGTCTCCGCGGCAAGTGCGCCTTTGGCCAGTTTCCAGCCTGCGGCGAGCGTTCCAGCCAGCATCAGAAACGGCACAGATCCCGCGAAGGCCGCATCAATGTCTTTCCGGCTGGTGTCGAGCATCCAATCCAGGGACGTTTCAAACGCGGCCCGAGCCTGCGTCAGTGCCGCACCAATCGTTTGCGCGGTGGCGCAACCTTGGGCCAGTGCATCCTCGGTTTCCGTTATCCTTGCTGCAAAGCGGCGAGCGGTTTCGCCCCCGTCGCGCATCACCTTGCGGCCCAGAAGATCGTTCGCCTGGATGGCGGTCGTGCCTTCGTAGATCGGCAAGATGCGAGCATCACGATAGTGCTGAGCTGCTCCGGTCTCCTCAATGAAGCCCATGCCGCCATGGATCTGCACGCCAAGCGAGGCAACCTCTACCGCGCGTTCAGAACAAAAGGCTTTGACCAACGGCACCATAAACTCAACCAATGCCATCGTATCCGGATCTTCGTTGCGATGTGCCAGATCAAGCAAACCCGCCACAGCGGCGGCCATAGCCCGCCCACCCTCGGTCAGTGACCGCATCCGCAACAACATCCTGCGCACGTCCGGGTGCTCAATGATGGCCACCGCATCTTTGGCCGAGCCATTCACCGGACGGCTTTGCACCCGGTCGCGGGCATATGCGAGCGCCCGTTGATAGGCCCGATCAGAGGTCGCAATCCCCTGTACACCCACTGCAAAGCGCGCCGCGTTCATCATGATGAACATGTATTCCAGGCCACGGTTTTCCTCACCAATGAGAAAGCCGGTGGCGTCCTTGTATTCCAGCACGGCCGTGGGACTTGCCCGAACCCCCAGCTTGTGTTCGATGCTGAGGCAGTTGACAGCGTTCTCGGTCCCCGGGGTTCCGTCTGCATCCACCAACTTTTGCGGCACAATGAAGAGACTGAGGCCCTTGGGCCCGGCCGGCGCGTCAGGTGTGCGGGCTAGCACAAGATGGATGATGTTCTCGGTCAGGTCATGAGAGCCATAGGTGATGAAGATCTTGGTCCCGGAGATGCCATAGCTCCCATTGCCGCGCCGCACCCCTTTCGTTGCGACGCGTCCCAAATCGCTGCCGGCTTGCGGCTCGGTCAGGTTCATCGTGCCGGACCAACGTCCGGCGATGAGCGGCTCCAGATAGGTCTCTTTCTGCTCGTCGGAACCGGTGAGCAAAAGCGCCTCGATCGCCCCATCGGTGAGGAGCGGACAAAGACCGAAGCTCATGTCAGAAGCGTTCAGCATCTCAACCCCAGCCGCACCAACCACCCGAGGCAATCCCATCCCGCCATATTCAGGCGGATGAATGAGAGCCTGCCAGCCCATCTCCACAAACTGCGCATAGGCCTCCACGTCCCCCTCGGGCATGGACACGCGGCCATTGTCGAACGTTGCACCAAGCTCATCGCTGACATGGGATAAGGGCGCAATCCGCTCGCCGCAGAACCGGGCATAGCCTTCCAGAACAGCCTCGATATCGGGCAGGTCGACGTCGGAATAAACCTCCATCGCGGACACCTTGTCCCAATGGGACAGGTGTTCAATGCAAAACATCAAATCCCGCACAGGTGGCTGGTACGACATGCCAAGGCTCCTTGACGATGGTTATGGCTTTGCGTCATCTAGTGCGCATATGACTTGCCGATAAGCTCATTTTTTGCCAAATCATTATCGGATTACGCCAAAAAGTGAGGTTCGCCGGTGACTGGCAACGATCCCATCTCGCTGACAACCGTTTCCGCTGGATTCATTGAGGATTGGCTGGAAGCCCTACGCTCGCGCTGTACGCCCGACGTCATGCAGTCATTGCTGGAGCGCTCAGGCCTCCCGGTTGGCTCAATGGCCCCCACACAGCGCGTTACGCTGAACGAGATTGCCGGGCTCTACCAGCTTGCGGCGCCTGAGACCGGAGACGAGATGATGGGTCTTTGGAGCCGCAAAATCCGGCCCCGCGCTCTACAACATCTCGTAACCGTTCAACGCGAAGCAAGTAGCCTGAATTCGGCGCTTTTCCGATTCTCCACGTTCTGGAATTTGCTTTTGGACGATTTTCATCTGGATCTGCGCAGCGACCCTGAGCAGGTGGAACTTGCCCTAATTCCTTACAGTTCCGAAACGCGCCCTCAGCGTTTCGGCCATATGCTGATCCTGAAGCTGGCGCATGGCTTACTGTCCTGGTTGGGAGGCTCCGAGATACCGGTTAAGGCCGTACGTTTTTCGTTCTCCAGGCCACATTTCGCGGCTGACTATGCGGTTGTTTTTCCGTGCCCCGTGGAGTTCGCAGCACCGCAAACCGGTATCCTTTTCGACCCACACCAGTTCCCCACCCCGATCGCGCGCAGCGCCTCTGAGGCGGCAGTGTTTCTTAAGCGGGCGCCGCTTGACTGGATCTTCACCAGTTCGCGTGCTCACACGAACAGTTTGCGTGTGCGCGCGTTTCTTTACAGCGCGACCTGGCAAACCTGCCAGCTACCTGACGCCGCCAGAGCACTGCAAATGACGCCTCGCACACTGAACCGGCGGCTCAAAGATGAAGGGACAACTTTTCAGGATATCAAAGACGCGCTGCGCCGAGATATCGCCATTCGTGCCCTTCAAAGAGGGCGCGACAGTGTCGAGCAGATCGCCTTTGATACCGGATTCTCGGCTCCGGCAAACTTTCATCGGGCTTTTCGAAGGTGGACCAACCGGACACCGGGATCATACCGAAGGTAGGTTGCCGGGCTACGCACCTTTCAGCCGCTCGTAGGCCTCGTCGGTAAACGCCATTCGTTCTCCGGCTTCAAGGTCGAAGAGGTTCCGCTCAATCCGCGTGAGCGGGCCACCATAGACGTGGATACCGCATGATGGTTCTTCACTGGCACATTCAACCGAATGAATCGCAGATGGGCCAATTGAGAGGACCTCTCCTGGGCCGAGCATGACGTCCGAACTGTGCTCGATGCCGCCATCGTTGCTCTTGTAGAAGGCGTTTCTTTCCACCCCAGCATAGATGCCGATGATCGCTGAGACTTGATGATCGTGCGGGGGCACCGGGTCGCCTGGCTGAAATCTGCAATGCCAGATGGAAAGGTGATCATCTTCATAAATCACCGTGTCATCTTCGGCAAATTCAGGAATGTGTCTTGCCACGTTCTCAGGGTCTGAAAACGCCTGGTCCATAATGGATCGCATTTCTGTTGCGGCGTTCCCAGAGCGGCTTGCGGATTTCAGTTCAGCGACCAGCGCTTCCAGATCAAATGCCGTGTCCTCGGTTTGTGCCATCGCCGCCTCCAACTCCAGGGTTCAGTCTCAAGCGTTCGTCCAGTTTGCAATGAGCAAACTCCCGCCTGCAAGTGCTGAAGTGGTCAAAAAACGTCAAGCACGGAACGAGCACAGGTCCCGACATGCGGATTTGATCAATCGCCTGAGCCATTGATGGGCTGCATCTTGGGTAAAACGTTCATGCCAGATTTGCGACACAGTGAACGGAGGTGTTTGTAGCTCTTCTGGAAGCGGCAAAAGCATAAGCTCATCAGTCATCACCTGTTTGGCCAGTTGTTCCGGCACCGTGATGATCAAATCTGTTGCTGCGATCACCGCGCTTATAGTCATAAAGTGCGTGATCCTGAGGGCGATCGACCTCTTTAGGCCATGCTCCGTCAAAACGTCATCGATCCGACTGCCACCCCTTCCTGTAATGCTGAGCAAGGCGTGTGATGAGGCGGCATAGCCTTTAAGGGTCATTCCTTCTTGCAGCAGGGGATGTCCCTTACGGACCAGACAGACCTGACGATCTTCAAAGAGCGCCTGGCTGGCAACATTCTCCAGATCGGGACCATCATGGGCAACGCCGAAGCCAAGCGAAACCTTCCCTTCGCACATCTCTGAAATCCCTGATGCGGAGAGGTTTTCCATACCGATCTGGATCCCCGGTGCCAGGTTGAAGGCCTGTCCGAGGACGGGCGGCATTATCATTTGAGCCAGATAGTCGGGTGCGATGATGCGGAATCGGTTTTGCGCTTTTGAGGGATCAAACACATGCGGCTTGAACACTCCCCGCACCTGCCCCAACGCATCCTGAACCGGCGTCCGCAGTGCCTCGCCACGCGGGGTCAGGACCATTCCGCGACCCGAGCGAACAAGCAAAGGATCTTTGAGGGCATGTTGTAGACGATTGAGGGCCCGGCTCATTGCAGGTTGAGAGAGGTTTACGCAGACAGCAGCTTTGCTGACGCTCTCTGTTTCTAAAAGAGCATCAAGCGCTTTCAAGAGATTCAGATCTACGTTGTTTATATTCGTTTCATGCATGTATTTGATATAAAACATGCATTAGATAAATTCAATCGCCTCCCCTAGGTTCTCCCCATCACTCAAACCCACAAGGAGAACCAATCATGTTTGTCATCTCAGGCGTCACCGGAAACACAGGGTCGATCGTCGCTCAAGCGTTGCTTGACCAAGGTCAATCTGTCCGCGTTATCGTGCGCTCCGAAGAAAAGGGATCGCCCTGGAAAGCCAAGGGCGCAGAGGTCGCCACTGCCGACCTTCAAGACATAACCGCTATGACCAAAGCTCTTGAGGGCGCCACCGGAGCATACTTCCTGCTGCCCCCGGAACTCACGAACGAAGACTATATCGGCGAAAGCCTCAAGCGTGCAGAAGCGATTGTGAAAGCCGCCACCGCCGCCCGCTTGCCGCATGCTGTCGTGCTTTCGTCGGTTGGCGCACAGCACGGCGACAAAGTCGGCCCCATTTCAACGATCGCGCACCTCGAAAAGCTCTTCATCGCAGCGTCAATTCCTCTGACTGCCGTTCGTCCCGGGTATTTTCTGGAGAACATCCAAGACATGATGCCGGCAGTCATGCACGAGGGCGTTTATCCCAGTATGATTTTGCCGCTGGACTTCAAGATAGACATGGTCGCAACGAGGGACATTGGGCTCGCAGTTGCAGAGGCGCTGATCAATCCGCCCACGGTCCGGCATCGGGTGGTCGAGCTCAAAGGCGCCGAGCAGTACTCTGCTGAAGACATCGCCTCAGCACTTTCCAGCGCGCTTAATCGTCAGATCACCCCAGTGCCCGTGCCGCAAGAGGCTTGGGTCGACCAGCTCAAACAAAGCGGCCTTTCTCAGCAATCAGCTGAGGCCATTGCGGAGATGCACGAGAGCATAAACAACGGGCGCATTCATTTTCTCGATGCTGACGCGAAAAAGGGGAGTGTCAATTTGACGAAATTCATCACAGAGTTGGTCGCATAGGCGGTCACAAAGCAAGGCGGCCCCGGTTCCAATGTTGCCCGGGGCCACCTCGCAAACCGTTGTTTGGCCAGATCAAGTCCCCAGCGTCCGCCAAACCAAGAAGTTTCGATCACTTCAAACGAACACAACGATACCCAGTGACCTTGAACTGCGCTTGGGTAGCTTCGTATTTATGAGCGATCTTATGCGCAACCCGCTTACAAACCTGTTGGTCGTGAACATAGGCCGGTGACGTAGGAATCTCGTATTTTTGGGGAACTCCAGCGACAAGCGCCGTCATTACGATAACGAATTTCATCTTCATTGCCTCTCTTTCTTGGCGCCAACAGTTCACTGCCCGGTGAACGGCTGAATGTGCCAACGGTGTTTCATCACGAAACACACGTTTTCTAAGATGACCTTCGAGGCAAAAGTCGTTCCAAGACGAATACTGAAGCCGAATAGTCCTTCTGGGAGCCATGTTTGGAAACGTGTTTGCCTTGGACTGCGAATAGTGCACAAAGACGGCACTCGTAGAGTGATTGTGCACATCAGAGGCGAATAGCTTTTCGTCCAAGGGGAGAGAAATCAGACAAATGACCAAACCGGCAATTGGATTTATTGGCCTCGGCCTAATGGGTTCCGCGATGGCCCAGAGGCTGCAGACGCTCGATTATCAGCTCAATGTCATCGCCAACCGCAGCCGCGCCAATGTCGACGCCGCCGTCGCCCGAGGTGCGACGGAGTTCAAAACGTGTCGAGAGTTGGCGGAAGCCAGCGACGTGGTCATGCTTTGCGTGGACACTTCCGCGTCAGTCGAAGCCCGCATGCGCGGCGCTGATGGTGTCATTGCAGGCCTATCAGACGGCATGACGGTTATAGACTTCGGCACATCGCTGCCGGCCTCAACACGTGAACTTGGGGCAGAAGTTTCGGCCGCAGGAGCAGACTACATGGATGCGCCCCTCGGACGCACACCTGCGCACGCCGTTGATGGTTTGCTTAACATCATGGGGGCGGGAGAAAAGGCTGTGTTCGACCGCGTCAAGCCTGTGCTTGATGATCTCGGCGAGAACGTTTTTCACCTTGGTCCACTCGGGGCCGGGCACACCGTCAAACTCATCAACAACTTCTTCGCAATGACTGTGGCCTCGTCGATGTCGGAAGCCTTCGCCATGGCGGATCTTGCATCGGTTGACCGGCAAACGCTCTATGATGTGATGTCTGCTGGTCCACTGCATTCAGGTGTGATGGATTTCGTCAAAGGCTACGCCGTCGATGGCAATCCGAATTTACTTGAGTTTGCGATCAAGAATGGTCGTAAGGATATCGGCTACTACTCTACCATGGCAGACGATGCCGGCGTTCCCAGTCTGATGTCTCAGAGCGCCAAGCAGGCAATGTCGATTGCTCTCACGCAAGGGCGAGGCGATCAAATGATTCCTCAGATGGTCGATTTCTTTGCAGATATGTTTGCCTCGCAGAAGACCAAATAGCAAAGCCGCGATTAATCTCCGGGAACGCCGCCCTGAAACAGTCAGTCCAATTCGAATCTTCTGGACAGCGATTAGCGGCCACCTATGATGGTGGCAGGTTCCAACCGACAAAGGCAAGCCTATGGTAGAGCTGTCAAAATTAACAAATATCTCGCGAGAGAATATTAAGCGCCTGGAGTGCCCGGAGTTTGAAGCAACACCCTGGGTGACGGGCGGTTCGTTGAATGAGCGTCGTATTGCAATCGTGTCGTCGGCAGGTATTCATCGCCGTGACGATGCGCACTTCACCGGCAACGATCCCAGCTATCGGGCAATTCCGAACGACACTGATAGCAATGACATCGTTATGAGCCATATCTCGCTGGGATACGATCGCACGGCCTATCAGCAGGACTTGGAGGCGATCTTTCCGCTTCAGCACATGGCCAGTTTGGCCGATGAAGGTAAGATCGGCTCCGTTGCATCGACGCACTACTCGTTCATGGGAGGCGCCAATGCTCTGACTATGGAGCCCCATGCCCGCGAGCTTGCTGGAGCGCTGAAGGCCGATAACGTCGACACCGTCCTCCTTCTTCCCGTTTGACCGTTCTGCACGTGCGCCGTGAGCGTACTCGGACACTTTCTGGAAGATGAAGGCTTGGCGACAACAGGCATCAGCTTGATCCGTTTGCATGCGGAAAAGATAAAGCCTCCACGGTCGGTTTGGGTGCCATTTGAGCTTGGCCGCCCGCTTGGGCCACCCAACGATCCGGCACTGCAGCGCCAAGTGTTGGCACGCGCGCTGAGCTTGCTGGAAAGCGACGATGGCCCTGCGGTGCTTGTCGATTTTGAGTATGACGGCGATGTCGCAGAGCGTGATGAGAGCTGGCAAGCCCCCTGGGAGACTTGCGGATCGGTGGATCTTACCGACGGCGCAGCCGTTCTGAGGTCTCTTGAGGCGGAGATTTCCAATCTTCAGCCGTTATATGCGAGAGCGGTGGCCGACAAAGGTCGGACAACCGTCGGCGTCTCCAAACTTCACATGAGCACGATCGCTGAGCACGTGGTCTCTTTCCTGAGCGGCCCCCACGAAAACAGCCCACGGGCAGATCTGTCAGCCGCGATGACACTGCGCTTCGGGGCCGACGACCTGAAGGCCTATTACATGGAGGCAGCCGCACATGGCGGCAGACCGTCGTCCTGGCAACTGGGCGAATGGTTCTGGCGACACACTGTGGCGGCTCAGATCCTTGTAGATCTGAGACGCCAAGGATTGGAAACCGAAGATCGCCGATTTAAGATTGTCGGGAGCTCCGGCCTGGTGCCGAGAGATTGGGTCGAAGCATTGGAGCTGTGAGAGCGTTCAGCGTAAGCCCTTGATTGCGAAGGGTGCTCAGATCCTTGCCTTTGCAGGTGCCAACTGTTAGAGGGTTTTTCGTCCTCTAACAATACATGGTTGCCGCCGGCGCGACTGGCGTCAGACACCCTGGAAATGGCGTCACCCACGAAGGCAGAACTCAGAAAAATCCCATCGATCGATGAACTTCTTAGAAGCGATGAACTGAGCGATGTCGTCCAGGAATTTGGCCGCGCGCATGTGCTGGCCGCAGTACAGCAATCGGTTGCGGATGTCCGCCGGCGGTTTGACGAAGGCGGATCGGTTGATCTCACCAGCAATCCCGCCGCACATCTGGCCGCCAAGGTGAGAGAGGATCTGGCTCAGCTGATCACCGCAACCCCTGCGCGCGTGTTTAATCTGACCGGAACCGTCATCCACACCAACCTCGGACGTGCGCCCTTGCCCGAAGAAGCCATTGCCGCGATGGAACAAGCGGCGCGCTATCCCTCCAACCTGGAATTTGATCTGCAGCGCGGACGGCGCGGCGACCGGGACACGCATCTGGAGCGCCTAATTTGCAGTCTAACCGGTGCAGAGGCCGCCACGGTGGTCAACAACAATGCGGCTGCCGTAATGTTGAGCTTGAACACGCTGGCGCTGCGCAAGGAAGTTCTGGTGGCCCGCGGCCAGCTCATCGAAATTGGCGGCTCCTTCCGTATGCCCGATATCATGAAGCGGGCAGGCGCAAAGCTGCACGAGGTTGGCACCACCAACCGCACCCATGCCCACGACTACACCGACGCCATCGGCCGCACCACAGGTCTTGTGATGGAGGTGCACACCAGCAACTACCTGATCAACGGCTTCACAAAAGCCGTCCCGACCTCTGATCTCGCCAAGATCGCACAACAACATGTTGTGCCGTTCATGGTCGATTTGGGAAGCGGCACATTGGTCAAGCTTGAGCAGTTTGGCCTCCCAAATGAGGCGACAGTCGCTGATGTGGTTGCAGCGGGCGCGGACATAGTCACCTTCAGCGGTGATAAGCTCCTGGGTGGCCCTCAAGCCGGGATCGTTGTCGGCAAAGCCGAATTGATCGATCGCATCAAGCGCAACCCAATGAAACGGGCAATGCGCATGGACAAGGTGTCGATCGTAGCTTTGAGGGCCGTGCTCCAACTTTACCTGGACCCGCAGAAGGTGGCAGACAAAATACCGGTCCTGCGCATGCTGAACCGCTCACTGGCCGATATTGAACGCCAAGCTGAGAACCTGAGACCGGTCGTCGAACAGGCTTTGGGCCATACCGGCCGGGCCGAGATTGTCTCCTGCAAAAGCCAAGTGGGCAGCGGGGCGCTCCCCACAGCCGAGACACAGAGCGCAGGGATCGCCATTAAGACAAGCAGCTCCCTTTCCCGGCTCAGCGCCGCATTCCGTCAACTTCCCGTGCCGGTCATCGGCCGCCTGACCGGCAACCGCTTCATCATGGACTTGCGCTGCCTTGACGACACTCAAACCTTTGTCGATCAGCTCAAGCTGCTCAATGTGTCGGGTAGGAGTGCTCAGCGGTGATCGTTGCCACGGCCGGTCATGTGGACCATGGCAAAACGTCCCTCGTCAAAACGCTCACCGGGATCGATACGGACAGATTGCCTGAAGAAAAGCGCCGCGGCCTGACGATTGATCTTGGCTTTGCCTACCTTGCCTTGGACAACGGCACGCGCATTGGCTTTGTGGATGTTCCCGGCCATGAGCGTTTTATCCGCAACATGGCGGCAGGCGTGGGTGCGGTCGACTATGCGCTGCTGGTTATCGCCGCCGATGACGGCATCATGCCACAAACCCATGAGCACCTCACGATCCTGACTTCACTCGGCGTGACCTCCGGCGCCATTATCGTCACGAAAACAGACTTGGTGGACAAAGAAAGGTTGAACCAACTGCTTGCAGAGCTGGAAGCCTCAGCTTTTCCTAGCTTTTTGAGCGGCGCGCCTGTGTTCTGTGTGTCTAGCCTGTCAGGTGAAGGCATAGAAGCCTTGACCGGTCATTTGGCCTCTTTGGCAGCCAGCTATCAGCGGCGCCCAAGAGAAGGGCGTTTCCGAATGGCTGTCGATCGCGTCTTCTCCTTGAAGGGAACAGGCACCATCGTAACGGGCAGCATTTCCTGTGGCACAGTACAAAACGGTGAGCGATGCGTGATCTCACCCCAAGGCCTGGAGGTGCGCATTCGTTCCCTCAGGGTCAACGGTTTGGAAGCGACCGAAGCCGCCGCAGGTCACAGATGTGCCCTCAATATCAATGTTTCTGCTGACATGGTCCGCAGAGGAAGCTGGATTGTCGCGCCTGAGGTGCATCACCCGGTGGAGCGGGCCGATTGCCGGATCAGGCTTACACCCGGAAGTGAAAAGCCGATCCGCTCCGGCGCACGAGCTCATATTCACCTGGGCACCGCTGATATTGTCGCCAGCATTCATATCCTGGAAGGCAGGAGCCTTCCCCCGGGAGAAGATCGGTTGGCACAGCTGGTTTTCGAACAGCCCGTCTCCTGCCTCGCCGGAGACCGGTTTGTGCTTCGCGATCTCTCGGCGACCAGTACATTTGCAGGCGGTCTCGTGATCGACCCCGGCGCCCCAGCACGCGGACGGGCGCGGCCCGAGCGTTTGGAGATTCTGGAATTGCTCGCCAAACCACCTGATGCGGACGCGTTTCGCGCGCTCCTTCAAGCGAACCCAGAAGGCGCAGACCTGGCGAGATATGCCTGGATGCACAACCTGGGTGATACTGAGCGTGAACGGATCGCGGCGTCTGTGCCGACCATTGATCTGACCCTGCCTTCAGCTACGGTGGCCTTGGATCCGCAGCACTGGCAAGACCTCGTCTTAAATGTCACGGAGAGCCTGAAGAAGTGGCATGACACCCGGCCGGAAAGCCCTGGCGCAACGCTGGCCGAACTGCGCGCCTGTCTGGTTCCCCGACCGAGCCTGCAGTTCTTTGCATCGGCGATTGCGCGAATGCTAGCGGAGAAGCGCCTTGAGCGTTCAGGTGCCTGGCTTCACCTTCTTGGACACAAGGCCCGCATATCCGACACCGATCAAGCCCGGCTGGCCGAGCTCCGCGCACTCTACCGGTCTTTCGGCACGCGGGCGCCGATGGTATCGGAGGCCTCAGACGCGTTGCACATCTCCGAGGAAGACTTGCACGACTTCCTGGCGCGTATGGCCCGGCGTGGGCATGTGACCCAAGTGAGCAGCACGCGGTACTTTCTAGCCGAACAACTGGCGAGCCTGGCCGGGCTGGCCGAACGGCTCGCGAGCGACCATCCGGATGCTGGGTTTACGGCGCAAATGTTTCGTGACCATAGCGACCTTGGGCGCAATCTCACGATTGAAATACTGGAGTTTTTCGACCTTGCAGGATTAACAATCCGCAAGGACAACCATCGCACCCTTCGACGCCCTGCTGACGAATTGTTTACGGCTGAAACGGATTGAACCGAAACCGGTATGCCTTATCTTGATCAGCGGAAGAGTATCTCCCCCGGTGGGGTGCCCGGACTTCAAATCCGGTGGAGGAGCGCACTGCGCGCCTTTGGGTTCGACTCCTACCTCTTCCGCCAAACGGCTCAGCCGAGCAGCGGGTTGGAACAGCAGTGATGAAGTCAGTCTTGCCGGTGGCCAAGGACCTTGTCCTGATTGGCGGAGGTCACAGTCATGTCACCGTTCTGAAGGCTTTTGGTATGAAGCCGATGGCCGGCCTGCGCATCACGTTGATCAGCCCCACCGTTCTGACACCCTACTCCGGTATGCTGCCCGGCTACATCGCAGGTCATTATCGTGAAGACGAGACGAACATTGATCTTGGTCCTCTTTGCCAGTTCGCTGGCGTGCGCCTGATCCGTAGCCGAGCGGTCGGGCTTGACCTGGAAAGCAACAAGGTTCTCTGTCACGACCGACCGCCTGTTGCGTTCGATCTGTTGTCAATCAACGCCGGCTCGACGCCTGATACACGCAAGGTCGAGGGGGCGGCCGAACACAGCGTCACCGTTAAGCCGATCGATCGCTTCATCGCCTATCTGGAAACGCTCGAGGCGCACCTACAACAGAGCACCGGCCACTTCACCATTGGCGTTGTTGGCGCAGGAGCTGCCGGTGTCGAGTTGATCTTGGCTTTGAAGCAACGGTTTGAGACGTTTCGGACATCCAGCGGTGCGCCGAGGGTGCAACTCCATCTGCTTGACCGTGCCGCGGAGATCTTGGCTCAGAACAACCGGCAAGTGCGTCGCCGCGCTCACCAGACGCTCGTGGATGCTGACATAAAATTGCACCTCGGGCACCCGGTTGCCCGGGTCGCACCGACCCATGTGGAGTTTGACGGGCGCTCCAATCTGGAGTTGGACAGCATCATCTGGGCCACCGATGCGATGGCGCCTCAATGGCTCGCGGACACAGGACTGGCCTTGGATAACCGAGGGTTTGTGCAGGTTAGCGCCGAGCTCAGGTCCGTTTCTCATCCGAACGTCTTCGCTGCCGGCGATACTGCTGCGATTAGAGGCTATAATGTGCCGCGCGCTGGTGTTTATGCAGTCCGGGAAGGTCCCCCACTGGCTGAGAATCTGCGAAGGGCTGCCAGTGGCGCGCCGCTCATCACTTATAAGCCGCAACAGGATTTCTTAAGATTGATCTCTACAGGCAAGCGTTCTGCGATCGCCGCGCGCGGCCATCTGGTGGCACAAGGCCCTTGGGCTTGGCGCTACAAGGATTGGATCGACCAGCGCTTCATGAAAGCGTTCAACGTTCTGCCACCCATGCCAGTGCCCGAACCCCCTGCACTCGCCCAAGGACTCGCCGATGCGACGACGGCAACTCTCATGCAGAGCCTGACCATGCAGTGCAGAGGCTGTGGAGCAAAAGTCGGCCAAACGGTATTGAGCAGCGTACTCCAGAACCTTTACCTCGATAGACCGGAAACTCCCCGCGAGCGCCCAACACTCTGGGACGACGCGGCAAGCTTCGCCGTACCTGCCGGCAAGCTACTTGTCCAGTCGGTAGATGTCCTCACGGCGATTGTGGATGACCCTTATCTGTTTGGCCGCATTGCGGCGCTCCACGCGCTTGGCGACATCTACGCTATGGGTGCCAAGCCTTTGTCTGCTCTAGCAATTGCAACGCTGCCGCCGTCCAATACCTCAAAAGCTGAGGAACTTCTTTTCCAGTTAATGTCCGGTTCCGTCCATGAATTCGACCAAGCCGGTGCGACGGTCATTGGCGGGCACACCGGGGAAGCTGGTGACGTCTCCCTGGGGTTCACGGTAAACGGCTTGGCCGATGCGGGGAGGCTGCTTGCAAAGGGTGGGCTGCAGCCAGGCGATCAGCTGGTATTGTGTAAACCTCTTGGAACCGGCGTTCTGTTTGCAGCCGAAATGCGGCTTGTCGCAAAGGGAAGCTGGATAGATGAGGCGATCTCATCAATGTGCCACTCAAACGCGCGGGCCGCCAGCATTCTGGCCGAATGCGGCGCCACAGCGTGCACGGACGTCACCGGATTTGGCCTTCTGGGACACCTCGGAGAAATGTTGCGCGCATCGTCCACATCGGCCGAACTTCGGCTCAGCGCGATACCGGCGCTGCCGGGCGTTTTTGAGTGTTTCGGCTCCGATATAGAGAGCTCAGGCGCACCCAAAAACATGCAGGCGGCCAAGTCCTTCGGCTTGGAGGTAGCTTCCGTGCAGGCTTCGCAAAGGGGGCTCCTTTTTGACCCTCAAACGTGCGGCGGTTTGCTTGCAGGTATTCCAGCGGCGTCCGCACGGCAGTGTGTCGACGCTCTACAACAAGCCGGCTATGACGCCGCGGCCGTGATTGGTGAAGTGAAGGATCAGGCAACGCCGTTCTCTATAGTTTAGGAGATGCAGCATCGAGGCATCATCTCTGCCATCCGGTCGCTGAGCTCAATACGATCAGTTCTGAGAACTCATGGCCTCCGGTAGCCATAGTGCGATTTGGGGAAACATGATCAGAATGACCACGCCGAGCAGCATCAAGCCAAACATCGGTGCAGCGGCACGCGAAATAAAGCCAATGTCGCGACCTGTCATGCCTTGAACCAAGAAAAGGTTGAAGCCAATTGGAGGCGTAATCAAAGCCATCTCACCCACCAGAACCACGAAGACCCCAAACCAAATCATATCGATACCGGCTGCTCTCACGAGCGGCTCAACGACTGCGATCGTTAGAACGATCATTGAAATGCCGTCAAGAAAACACCCCAGGAGCATGTATAGCACCATCAGAGCAATGATGAGAGCGGTGGCCGACAGCTGCATCGCGCCGATCCACTCGGCCAACGCCCGCGGCAGGCCGGCAAATCCCATCGCAAGGGTTAGAAAGGCAGATCCTGCGAGCAGCAGTGTTATCATCGAGGTGGTCTTGACCGTGCCCATCAAAGACTCAGACAAAGTCGCGTACGACAGAGATCCTTGAAAAGCCGCAAGAACAAGAGCACCCGCAACACCCAATACGGCTGCCTCCGTCGGCGCGGCAATGCCCGTGTAGATCGAACCGATAACCCCCACAATGAGCGCAACGATGGGAAACAACTCCATCAGGCCCGATAGCTTTTGCTTGAAGTCTGCCGGTTCCTCGCGCATGGCACGGCCTGTTTCGGTGAACAGTCCCCAGCCGATATTGTACAGCACAAACAGGCCGGCCAGCATCAGGCCCGGGACCAAGCCTGCCATGAACAAGCGCGCAATCGATTCCTCCACCATGATGCCGTAGATGATCATGGTAATAGAAGGCGGGATCAAAAGACCCAGCGTCCCTGCGCCCGCTAAGGTGCCGCCAACCATTGCGTCCGGGTAGCCTCTGCGCTTCAGCTCCGGCATGGTGATCTTACCCACCGTGAGGAGTGTGGCCGCGGAGGAGCCCGAGATAGCAGAAAACGCCGTGCACCCTGCAACGTTCACATGCAGCAGCCCCCCTGGCAGTCGCCGCAACAGCGGCGAAAGACCATTGAACAAGTTCTCCGACAGCCTTGTGCGGCAGAGAATTTCGCCCATCCAGATGAACAAGGGCAGCGAGGCAAGACCCCAAAGGGATATGTGTGACCACACGGTTGTTGCCATCGCGGGTCCGATAGGCCGCGGTGAGCCCAGCGCCATGGCGGCAATACCAACCACCAACAATGCAGCCCCAATCCACACCCCGGGAGCGAGCACGGCCACCAAAATAGCCGCGAACACAATTGCCATTGTCCCAGGATCCATCTCTCAGTCTCCGGACTGCTCTTCCAGAAGATTGTCAGCACCAGACGACCAGGTGACTTCACGTGTGACGAGGTAACGGATCAGGTGATGACACAAGGCCAGGGCAAAAACGGCAAAACCGGAGGCCGCCGGGAACTGGGGCAACCAAAGCGGGAGCTCGTCCGACCCGTCGCTCAGGTCCCCAAACTTCCAAGAGATCGTGACCATGCGGATGAAGTAGTAGGTGAGAAAGGCAATCACACCCGTCGTGACAGCGAGCGCCAACAACTCCGTTATGGCGCGCGGTCTGCTTGGCAGCAGGTTCAAAACCAGATCAACACGAATGTGCCCGCCGGAACCAAACGTGTAGGCAAGCCCAAACGTGCCGGCGGCGGCCATGGCATATCCGGCTCCCTCCGTGAGCCCACCCACATAGATACCGGCAAGGCGCGAGAGTATGCTGAGCGCCACCAAAACAGCGATCATGACAATTGCACCTGCAGCAATGACCCCGCACAAGAGGTAAAGTCTATTCAATGCACGGTCTAATGCTGCAAGCGCCGTTTTCATGTGAACCTAAGCCTCAAGCCGCCCGGTAGGCGGCCATCACCTTCGCGCCAGCATCCCCCGCAGAGGCACTCCACTCTTCCGCCATCGTATCACCGATCTTTTTCAGCCCGGCCTGCAGCTCATCAGACGGCGCTTCCACCTTCATGCCGTTATCTTTCATCGTTTTGATGTACCCGGCATTTTGGTTTTCCATTTCATCCCAGACCGCAGCTTCAGCAGCAGCCGCAGCCTCGTTCACCGCCGATTGCGTCGCCCCGTCGAGAGCGCCCCAGGCATCTGCATTGACGATCACTCCGGATTTCGGCAGCCAAGCGTTGACCTCGTAATAGTGGTCGCAATAGTCCCAGATTTTCTGCCAGATCCCAATTGCGCCTGAGGCCATCATGGCCTCGGCCACACCGGTGGAAAAGGCCTGAGCGATCTCACTTGCTTCGGTCTTGGTCGGCACAGCGCCCATCAGATTTGCAAGCCTCGTTGTGGAGGCATTGTAGGCGCGGAACTTAACGCCCTTCATGTCTTCCAGTTTTGTCACGGCTTTTTTGGAGAAGAGCCCCTGTGGCGGCCAAGTGGGCGCGAACAAAAGCTTCATGCCACGTTCGGCAAGCGCGGCGTTGATTTGCTCTTTTGAGACGTCATACAGCTTTTTTGCTTCAGCGCGATTGGTGGCCAGGAAAGGAACCGTGTCCAGTCCCAAAATGGGCGCCTCTTTCGTGTGAGCGCCCAAAAAGCGGCCGCCAAGCGGCACCTGGCCTTCACGCACAGCGCGCATAATATCGGAGCCCTTATAAAGAGAGCCTCCAGGGTGCACCTTGATCTCAAGGCCACCGTTGGTGCGTTTCTTCACATCCTCTGCAAACGCCACATAGGCTTTTGAGATGAAGTTGCCGGCGCCATAGGCGCTCGGCATGTCCCAAGACGTCGCGGCAAAAGAAAGACTTGGCATCAGCGCTACGGTGGCAAAGCCCATTGTGCCGGCTTGAAGAATGGTTCGACGTGATATCTCTGATGTGGTCATTGGCTTTCCCTCTTTTGGGTTGAATGGCTAATCCCCGACGCTGAAAAGACGCCGGGGGAAGTTGGTCAGCAGTTCGCATCCATCATCCGTCACACGCACGCTGTCGCTGAAGCACATGCCGAAGGTGGGTTTGAATAAGGTGGGGATGACGTGGAATGTCATGTTGGGCTGCAACACCAAAGGATCATCCGGACGAATGGCGTAGATATGACCTTCGGACCAGTTCGGAGGAAAACCGATGCCAATGCCATATGCCGCCCGATGCCTGAAAAAATCCCCTAACCCACGTTTTTCAACAACACTGCGGCAGTGGCGATCAACTTCGCCGGCGGTCAGCCCAGGCCTGATGGCCTCAATCGCCGATTCCAAAACGCCCTTTAAGGCGTCCGCTGCTTCGATGTGTTCATCACTCGGTTCCCCAACCACCACTGGACGCGACAGCATGGCGTGCATTCGCTCAACACAGCCAGCCGCTTCAAGGAGAACCACATCCCCCATCGCAATCTCGCGCCGTCTCCACATGGCAAAGCACAGCGATGTCGTCTCGCCAGCCACCACCAATGGTGCATGACCAAGGTACTCGCTGCCCGCCCGGATACTTGCCTCATACATCGCGGCCGCAATATCGTTTTCGGTCTTGCCGGGCGCAATTTCCTCGATAGCCGCCTGCAGCCCGGCCTCAGCAGCTCGAGCGGCGTGGCGCATGTTATCGATTTCCCAATCATCCTTGGACGGGCGCAGCTCCTCAATGACACCGTTCCAATCGACAAAGGAGGACAATGACGCGCTCACCAATCTGGCGTGATCTGCCACCGATAGGTACCGCCCCCCTGTCTCAATGCCGATCTCTGCGCCTTGCAGTTTTCCATTTAAGAATGTGGTCAGCACCTCGATTGGATCCGCGGTGTCGATGATCGGTTCGAAGCCGGCGATGGTTGGATGGGCCAGAGCGAGGTCGCGATTGACCACACGTCCGATAACAATGGGAGCCGAATTCGCTCCGATGAAGGTTGCATGAAACGTAAAATACCCAATGGTTTGATAGCCGGTCAGCCAGAACAGGTTCTCTGGGTCGAAAATCAGGGCGCCGGCCATGCCGCGTTCGCGTAGGTCTGTCTGAACTCTGGCAAGCCGGCGTTCATAGATGCCGTAAGATGCCGGAAGAATGCTCGCTTTGGGCTCAGAAGCGTGAGCGGTTTTGGAAACAGTCAAACTCATGCCGGATCATCGGTTTCATTCGCTTTCACCACTGAGAGTATGTCCGGTTACCGTCATAGCTACAAATATGAAAATCTCTCCCTGCTCTTAAAATAAGCTATATTTCATGTTTCCAAGGAGAGGCATCGAACATGAACATTCGTCAGATCGAGATATTCAAGGCCGTCATGGAATCAGGATCCGTAACGGCAGCGAGCCAGAAGCTGAACATCTCCCAACCTGCTGTCAGCAAGTACCTCAAGTTGCTTGAAGAGGACACAGGACTGAAGCTGTTTGAGCGCACCGGAAATCGGCTTGTTCCCACCTTGGAAGCCACCACTTTGTTTGATCAAGTGGAACGCAGCTACCGCGGGCTCGATCAGCTATCGCGATTTGTGACCGGACTGAAGCACCATCCTGCAGGTGAGATATCAGTTGCCGCCATGCCCATGCTGGCACGAAGGTGGCTGCCTGAAATGCTCGGCCCGTTCCTGATCGAAAACACCGATGTGTCGCTCTCTTTGCCCATCCGAAGTTCCGGGTGGATTGCAGATGCGGTTTCGGCCGGTCAGGTTGATATCGGCATTGGCCTTAAAATGGGGGATACGGCTGGCGTCCACTATGAACACATTATGCGTGTGCCGCTGGTTTGCGTGATCACGGCAAATCATGCATTGGCCGATCAAACCGTTGTGGTCGCCAAGGATCTTGCACCGCACACCTTGATCACTTTGTCCAACTTCGATCAATGGCGCTTGGCGGTGGAGACCGCTCTCGACAACAGCGGTGCTCGGCCCATTCGCCGCGTAGACACCTTCACCACACAGGTGGCGTGCGAGCTTGTTGCGCGCGGCGTCGGCATCGCGATTGTCGATGCGCTCACAGCCATTGACTACGCGGGCCGCGATCTGGAATGGCGGCTGTTCCGCCCGGAACTGTCATTTGAGATTGCGTTGATGAGCTCCGCATATAGACCGGGTTCCCACTTGGGCGGCATCTTGATTGAGGCTTTGCGATCATACGCGGCTGAGACGGAGGAGGCGCTGAGGGCTTGCGGTGCAGTTGGTTGATCCGGGCCGGACCATACACCGCTCTCATCTCAGTTTCCGACCGGGGCTCCTTCAACAGGCACTTCATAGAGTTCAGTTTGCGGTCCCAGATAGTTGTCCCAGGCGAACCAATAGGCGATGTGTCCGGCCACGCGTGGCAAGGAACGACGGCCAGGAGAAATCAAGGCCTGTTCGGTGACCGCCCAGGTGGCGGACCCGCTTAACAGCGAGTTCGGGCCCGCACCGCCCACTTTGAACATCTCATTCTTGCGCTCATAAGCACGTACGGAACGCGTATCCGAATTGCCAATGAGGACGATGTTCGTTTGACCAATCGTGTCGTTGATAACGGGATTGTCTTTGAACGCGTTCAATGGCCAGGCTTTCGAGGCTCCGAACTGACGAACCCCAAAAACATAGTCTTTCTTCTTGGCATAGCCGGTGTTCTGGACCCGCGCCGGGAACATCAAATCCGGGCTTGCAAAATAATCATGATAGGCAACGCCGGAACCATAGTCGCGGGTGTACCCGGTCTCCATGGACAGCACTTTGGTCAACGGATGCTCGCTACGCCAGCCCTTCCAACTTGTGATGAGAATAGGAAGCTGCTTGAGCGTGATGGATTGTTTGACGAGCGGCCCAGAGACCGGCTTACCAGTGAACTGGTTCCACAGTGAGTGCGTCTTGCGGTCGAACATCAGCTTGTTGGAACGGTAAAGGAAGCCGGACGATCCAAAGGTCAACGCTTCGTCGTGGCCCTCTACCTTTGTCTCAAACAGAATGCCGGCGCCGCAGAGCGTGCAGTAGGCCAAGGTTACGGGAACACCACCGATCACATCATTGACCATCTCATGCCAGCCCATGATGCGCAGCGGGTAAGCCCGCACATCGCCATTTATGGAGATGCCGAAAACGAGATCCTCGTCTCGCAGATATGCCGCTTCGGCAGACCCGGACAAAACCTGGTTAGGCGTGTCCAGCGGCGGGATACCGTCCATCAAAACACCGCCCCAGGTAATTTCCTCAAAGCGGATCTTCATCTCTTTGCGTGTGGTGCCCGGACCGTTGAAGAACCTCAAGAAGCGGCGATCCGTGTTTCCAAAAAACCTTAGCTTGATGGCGCGGTAACTTGCGTGGGGAACAAGGTCCGGGCGCACTTCTTGCCACCTCATCGCATCGTGCCACGTTTTGATGTTTTTCCCGGTCAAGACCGACAGGGCTTCAGTAATCTGACGTTCCTCTCCGGTCCAACGGGACGCCAATACGAAGGTTGGAATAAGACTGGTATCTTTGGTGGCCATGAGGGCATCGATAGCGTCTTGGCGTTCAGACCCGTGGGTTGTGAAGAGCTTCAAGGAAAGCGCGGCGATGTCCGCTCCCTTCGCGTCGGCCAACGCGCCTCGTCCCAATCCGGCCGCAAGGCAGATGAATACGAAGCTTAGAACAAAAGCGACATCTCTCAATGAGGGCGCGCGCACTTGGACACTCCTGCTTGGAACCCCATAAACTTAAAACTAGTTTCGAGAGGGCCTCACAGTCCAGTCACGCCTGGGTCAGGGGCGATGCTGCGCCCGGTTGGAAACACGGCAGCCCGAGCGGCTAGGGCCGATTTTGTCAGCCCACGCTCTAGCTTGCAAAACTACAGCGTGAAACGATCTATGCCGGGTATGCTTCATAGCTTCAAGCCTGCCCATCGGTCATGAATATGTATTTGATCTGTGCATCATGGGGCCATAGCCTGGACAACCATCCCAGAGAGGTACTCAGTGTGTGGACCTACAGCAATCCTGTGAAAATTGATTTCGGCCCGGGCCGTTTTAGCGCGCTGGCATCTCATCTTGGGGGCCGAGCTTATGGGCTCGTCACTTATCCTGACAGCTTTTGCACGCGGTTGACTGAGCAGCTCGCAGCCGCTGCAGGCCCGGCCTCAGTGGTAATCAATGACGTGGCAGCAAACCCCGACTATGTGCTTCTGGCGTCCCAAACACGGCGCATCGCCCAGACGGGCGAACCGGAAGTTTGGGTTGCACTGGGCGGTGGATCGGTGATCGATTCAGCCAAGGTGTTTGCCGCGGCCAATGGCGAGTTTTCGAGCGTCTCTCAATACCTGGAAACCGGCAAGGGCGCAGATGCCCTTTCCGCCACGCCCATAATCGCGGTGCCAACAACTGCAGGGACCGGCTCGGAAGTTACCTGCTGGGCTACGGTTTGGAACGAGGCGGCCGGCAAGAAATTCTCACTTGCCCGTCCCAATCTCTATCCTGAACTTGCACTGATAGATCCAGAGCTGATGTGCGGTAAGCCTTTGGAACTCACAACCAGTACGGGGCTGGATGCTCTCTCTCACGCTTTGGAAAGCCTCTGGAATGTCAATGCCAATCCGGTCTCAGCGAACCATGCCGTGTTCGCTTCGCGGGAAGTCTTGTCCGTGCTTCCAAAGTTGGTCAAAAACTTGGGCGATGTTGAACTGCGCAGCCGCATGGCCCAGGCGGCAATGTTCGCTGGTCTGGCGTTCTCCAACACCAAGACCGCGATCGCCCATTCTCTTTCCTATCCTATTACCCTGAATCACAATGTCCCTCACGGTATTGCCTGCTCTTTTTCTCTGCCCATCGTCATCGAAGCGGTACGTGGCTCAGGAGGTCTTTGTGAAGACGCCCTGAGACGCATCTTCGATGACGATCTTGAGGGCGCGGTCAAACGCATGTCAGAATTTCTGCATAACCTCGATGTCTCGACATTGCCGGCAGACCATGGCGTTAGCGACGCAGAGTGGCGCGGGCTGGTGGACGGCGCGTTCGACGGCGAGCGCGGCAAGAACTTCATCGGGAGCAAAGAGCGATTTCTGAAGGCGGCCGAAGCCTTGGGAGCTGCCGCTGCATGACAAAAACGAGCACGCAAGTTCAACTGACAGAGACAAAATAGGTCTCATATTATGGATGATAGAAAGAGCTGAATAGCCCACCGTGTGCTCTGGCTGCTAGGTGTAGCGATCGCGTGAAAAAACAAGCCCTTGCGCTGTGATTGAGTGACAGGGAGGAGAGGAGAGCGGTTTCATGTTCAGCAATCCGTTTGCCGAGCTTTCGGCGACGTTTCCCGCAGAGCTGATGCAAGCCTATGTGGTTTTGATGTTCATTGCTGTTGTTGGCGGTGTTGTTTTTGACGTTTTGCATAAGCGGAGCGCTCAGTATTTTTTTGAGAATGCAAAGAAGGCG
>JANQOW010000123.1 GCA_028285595.1 Hyphomicrobiales bacterium | reverse complement strand
CGTGATCGCAGCCGTCAGCGTCGTCTTGCCATGGTCAACATGGCCGACCGTGCCAATGTTACAGTGCGGTTTTGTACGTTCAAACTTCTCTTTGGCCATGATCCGTCTCCTTTAACGAACTGCCGTCTCAAACTTCATGCGCGGCCCGCTTAAGCGAGCTTGGCGCGGACCTCTTCGGCGACGCTTTGCGGCACCACTTCATAGTGATCAAACTGCATGGAGTACTGCGCACGACCTTGGGTCATGGAACGCAGATTATCCACGTACTTGAACATGTTAGCCAGCGGCACCATTGCGGTGACCACGGTTGCGACACCGCGCATTTCCTGGCCTTGAACCTGACCGCGGCGGCTCGACAAGTCGCCGTTTACCGAGCCCACGAATTCCTGAGGCGTCACCACCTCAACCTTCATGATCGGCTCCAGCAGCTTCGGATTGGCTTTCATGGCCGCTTCACGGAAAGCTGCACGGCCGGCGATCTCAAAGGCCATCACGGAGCTATCCACGTCGTGGTAGGCACCGTCGGTGACGGTGACCGCAACGTCGAGCATCGGGAAGCCCACCAGAACACCGGTGTCGATCACGGACTGAATGCCCTTCTCGATGCCGGGGATGTATTCCTTCGGAATATTACCGCCAACAACGGTGTTCTCGAAGGTGAAGCCGGAACCGCTCTCTCCCGGAGCGATGCTCATCTTGATGCGGGCGAACTGACCTGAACCACCGGTCTGCTTCTTGTGGGTGTAGTCCACATCGGCTTGCTTGCCGATGGTCTCGCGATATGCCACCTGCGGCATACCCACATTGGCTTCCACTTTGAACTCGCGCTTCATGCGGTCGACAATGATGTCGAGATGAAGCTCGCCCATACCGGCAATGATGGTCTGGCCGCTCTCTTCGTCCGATTTCACGCGGAAAGACGGATCTTCCTTCGCCAGACGCTGCAGGGCCATGCCCATTTTCTCTTGGTCGGCTTTGGTGTTCGGTTCAATGGCGATTTCGATCACCGGGTCAGGGAATTCCATGCGCTCCAGGATCACCCGGTGGTTCGGATCGCACAGGGTGTCGCCGGTGGTCACATCCTTCATGCCTGCAATCGCGATAATGTCGCCAGCATAGGCTTCTTTGATGTCCTCGCGGTCGTTGGAGTGCATCATCAGCATGCGGCCAACGCGCTCGCGGTTGTCTTTCACCGTGTTCATCAGCGAAGAACCGGCTTCCACCTTACCGGAGTAAACGCGGCAGAAAGTCAGCGAGCCCACGAACGGGTCGTTCATGATCTTGAACGCCAGCAGAGCAGCCGGTTCATCGTCGCTGGCCATGCGTGTGGTTTCTTCGTCCGTCTTCACATCGATGGCTTTGATGGCCGGGATGTCGAGCGGGCTCGGCAGGTAGTCAACCACAGCATCAAGAAGCGGCTGAACGCCTTTGTTTTTAAAGGCAGAACCACACAGGACCGGAACGAACTCAGAAGCGATCGTGCCCTTGCGGACCAGCTCACGGATCTTGTCTTCGTTCGGCTCTTCGCCTTCGAAGTAGGCTTCCATGGCTTCTTCATCGAGTTCCAGAACCGTCTCGATCAGAGCTTCGCGGTATTCCGCAGCCTTGTCGGCCAGGTCTGCCGGGATATCGGTGTATTCGAACTCAGCGCCCAGGCTCTCGTCTTTCCAGACGATGGCTTGCATGCGCACCAGGTCAACAACGCCGGCGAACTCGTTCTCAGCACCGATCGGCAACTGCATAACAAGCGGCTTGGCGCCCAGACGGCTCTTGACCATTTCAACGGAGTTGAAGAAGTCGGCGCCCACTTTGTCCATCTTGTTGACGAAGATCATGCGCGGCACGCGGTACTTGTCGCCCTGGCGCCAAACGGTTTCGGTTTGCGGCTCCACACCAGCGTTGGCATCGAGCAGCGCGATCGCGCCGTCAAGCACACGCAGCGAACGCTCAACCTCAATGGTGAAGTCCACGTGGCCGGGCGTGTCGATGATGTTCAGGCGCTTGTCTTTCCAGAAGCAGGTGGTGGCAGCGGACGTGATCGTGATGCCGCGCTCCTGCTCCTGCTCCATCCAGTCCATGGTGGCGGCGCCGTCGTGCACTTCGCCGATCTTGTGGCTCTTGCCGGTGTAATACAGAACGCGCTCGGTTGCCGTGGTCTTCCCGGCGTCGATGTGCGCCATGATGCCGAAGTTGCGATAGTCTTCGATTTTGTGAGTGCGGGCCATTTCAAATGTCTCCAGGTCTGGCTACCAGCGGTAGTGCGAGAAGGCCCGGTTGGCTTCGGCCATCCGGTGCGTGTCTTCGCGCTTCTTAACGGCGGTGCCGCGGTTGTTAGCTGCGTCCAACAATTCCCCACTCAGACGGTCGACCATTGTGTTCTCATTGCGCCCGCGCGCTGCTGCGATGATCCAGCGGATGGCGAGGGCCTGGCGCCGGTCGGGGCGCACTTCAACCGGAACCTGATAGGTCGCACCACCCACACGGCGCGACCGCACTTCAACGGCCGGTGAAACGTTTTCCAGAGCCTGGTGGAACAAAGCCACAGGCTCGGCTTTTGCTTTGGCTTCAACCTGATCCAGGGCGCCATAAACAATGTGTTCTGCAACCGATTTCTTTCCGTCGATCATGAGGTTGTTCATGAACTTGGACAGAACGAGATCTCCGAACTTGGGGTCCGGGTTGATAACGCGTTTTTCTGCGCGGTGCCGACGAGACATATCGAATTCCAGTCTTTCGCTCTTTTCGTCTTTTCAAAAACAAACCCGGAAAACTGATGTCTGTTTTCCGGGGTCTGTCCCCAATCCTGCTGGGGTCTATTTGGGCCTCTTGGCGCCGTATTTGGAACGGCGTTGGCGGCGGGCGGATACGCCTTGGGTATCAAGCACGCCACGAATAATGTGGTAGCGCACGCCGGGAAGGTCCTTCACACGGCCGCCGCGGATCATCACCACAGAGTGCTCTTGAAGGTTATGGCCCTCGCCGGGGATGTACGACGTCACCTCAAAGCCGTTCGTCAAACGCACGCGAGCAACTTTACGCAGCGCGGAGTTCGGCTTCTTCGGTGTGGTGGTGTAGACCCGGGTGCACACGCCACGCTTCTGCGGGCAGGCTTCCATGGCCGGAACCTTGTTGCGTTTCACAAGCGGTTTGCGGGGCTTGCGGATCAGCTGGTTGATAGTGGGCATATACGCCTCTTAACCTTTAAATCGTTTGCGCCGACGTCTAGCCGGCAATCCCAATTGTTTTCACGCCGTGCGCACTTACACGACGCATAGGCAAACGCACCCCTCATGGTAACTCACCATCGGAGTGCTGGCTTGCGTGCTTCAGAGGACTACGAATCCCAAAGGGTTCCGCAGTCATGTCTTTGTCTTGTTCGATTGCTTTCAAACAGCGTATAGGCGATCGCCCGCCCACGGCCTGCTACCGAAAGACGGGCGTCATATACGTTTGTGCGCCCCAGCCGTCAACCCCAAACCGACCTGTTTTTTGAGAATTTTTGGCGAATTCAGCCCGCTCATCTGCCTTGTTTTTGCCCATCTTTGGCAAATTGCTGCACCGCAACACCAGCAATCTCCAGAATCAGCTTGCGTTTCACCGCTGCAGCGAAGCTTTTCATGTCGCTGGCGGTGACCACAAAAGCCCCCGGTCCGCCCACGATCTCGCGCTGGAAGGCCTCTTCCAGGTTATAGGAGACGGGCCGGCCCCCACACTCCAGATCACGGCACAGGATGGCAAGACCATTGATGGTGATTCCCTTGGCCGTGATCACCTCGCGCACGGTGGAGATTGGCGGGCCGTTCCAGTTGTTGGCGCTGTCGGCGCTGAGATCAATGACCCGGCGCAAGCCCTTGTAGGCGTTGGTTTCCAAGAGCTCCATGCCCTTCGACAGCGCTGAGCCGATGGCGTTGCTGCCAAAGGCCAGGCGCGGTGTGGCGCGCAGAACCTGGGCAATCTTCGCCGCATCCTGAGGACCGGAGATCACCGTCCACGGCACCACCACCTGCTGGGAGCTCGCATCGCCCCACTCCACATAGGTGAGCGCGATCTTGCCGTGGAGACCGCCTGTGATGGCGCCGAGCACTTCAGAGTCCGTGATGGCGGCGGCGTAGCCTTCACGCTGGAACTTGATCTCCGCGTTATCTATCGACCCGGTGGCATCAGCGAGCAGAACCAGTTCAAGATCCACCACCTCTTCAGCCGCCACAAGCCGCGGTGCGGCAACAACAGCGCCGACAAGCATCCAAATCGAGACCGTCCAGACCAGGCACCGCATGTGAAGGTGCTCCTTTGCTGTTCTAAGCGTTTCTAACCCCAACCACCTCTTCCACAGCCGCCGCAACGGCAAACAGGCGCGCATCGTTTCCTGCAGGCATCATCAGCATCAGCCCCACAGGTGCTCCGTCCGGCTCCCCAATCGGCACGGAGATGGCGCAGGTGTGCAGGAAGTTGCCGACAAATGTGTTGCGCAAACACTTCAGGTTCATCGGCCCGTAATTGTCCTCATCATCCACCTCGGAAATCTTGAACGGGGCGGTGGGGCATGTGGGCATCACCCAGGCATCCACGGCGGCCATGGTTTGATGGGCCGCCGCAATCATCTCTGCACGCCTGTGGTGGATCTCGATGATCTCCTGGGCGGTGATGATGCTGCCCGAATTGACCCGGGTGCGCACCCGCTGGTCATATTCATCGCCGTTGGTGGCCATCCGCGCATGGTGCACCGAATAGGCTTCCGCCGCCGCGATCCCGCCTTTGGCATTGATCTCCGGCAGTTGGGAAATGGGTTGGAACGCGGCATCCACCACCGACGCACCGGCGGCCGACAGCGCGCTCAGGGCTTTCTCCAAAGCAGCGCTCACATGCTCATCCAGATCATCGCACACCATGGTCTTCAAGGCGCCGAGCCTGAGAGCGGAGATCGGGACCTGCGCAATCTGGCCATCCCAGTCTTCCGCCATCAGCGCATCCGCCGTGGCGCAACATTGAACCGTGGGCGCAAACGGGCCCGGGGCATCCAGGGTTTCAGACAAGGGATAAACGCCGTTCTTCGGCACCCGGCCCGTGGACGGCTTATACCCCACCACCCGGTTGAACGCCGCCGGGATGCGGCAGGAGCCGCCAGTGTCGGTGCCGATGCCGAGCGCGGACATGCCGTCGGCCACGGACACCGCCGCGCCAGAGGAAGAGCCGCCAGGGATGCGGCCCGCCTCCCGGTCCCAAACGGATTTCGGTGTGCCGTAGTGCGGATTGAGGCCAACGCCGGAATAGGCGAACTCGGTCATGTTCGTGCGCCCCATGCGCACAAAGCCCGCAGATTTAAGACGCGCGATGCAGCGGGCATCTCTGGCGGCCGCAGGCTCATTGGCCAGCACCTTTGATCCGGCTGTGGTCACCTCGCCGGCTTCATCGAAAAGGTCTTTGGACGAGAACGGGATGCCGGCCCAGGCAGACGGCGCCTTGCCGCGCTTGCGCAAGCCATCCATCAGGTCCGCTGTGGCCAGAGCCCCGTCCCGGTCGGTCAGAAGAAAGACCCGTTCGCCCTCACCGGCCGGATCTTCGATGGCGCCGAGGGCCTCCTCCACCAGCGCGCGCGAGGAGGTTTTGCCCTCCTCCAGCTCCAAGGCCAATTCATTCAGTGTTTTCATACGTCTTATGTCTCTTTATTGATTCAATTTGAGAGGGCATCCAGCGCTCTGTACCACGTAAAAAGTGCGCCCGCATAAAGGGCACGCGCGCCGTGAAACGGAATAGTGGTGATGGGTGTCACCGGCAAGGGCAGATGGCTCCTGTCGCCCGTGGCCGCATAGGTGCCCATGGCCCCCCCGAGCGCCGTTGCCAGGGCGACGCCCCGGCCTGTGTAGCCGAGCGCCATCAGGAGCCCTGGTTCGGGCTCGTGCACATGGGGCAGATAGTCCGGCGTTACGGCCAAGCGGCCTGACCAGCGATGGGAAATCTTCACATCCGCCAGCATGGGATAGGCCTGGCGGAGCGCCTTTTCGATATGTCCGAAATCTTCCGGCCGTTTCGGCTCGCGCATCAGCCCGCGCCCGCCCAGCAACAGGCGCCCGCCGGCATCCTTGCGGCCGTAGAGCAGGAACCGGCGGCTGTCGGAGAAGCACTGACCTTGGGGCAAAATCGTTTTCTGCAGGTTGTCCGACAAAGGTTCGGTGGCAACGATGAAGCTGGTCACCGGCATGATGGAGCGGGCCAGCCGATCATTGAGTCCAGGGCAGTGGAAGCCGGTATAGGCGTTGGTGGCAAGCAAGACCTTGCCGGCCTTGACCTGCCCGCCCGGCGCGGTCACCTGCCAGGCGTCCCCTGCCCGCTTAACCTCCGACACCGGGCTGTTGCCGCACACCCTGACGCCCTCCTCAAGCGCCGCGCGGCAGAGGCCCCTTGCATAGCCAAAGGGCTGAACCGTGCCGCCCCGGTGATCCAGGATGGCGCCGTGCCAGGTGTCCGTGCCGAGCTGAACGGCGGCATCGGGAGCCTCTAGCCACTCGGCCGCATGGCCGCGTTCAACAAGCTGGCGCAGGTTTTCCTTCAAGCCGTCTTCGGCACCCTGTGTATGGGCCGGGCGCAACCAACCTGAGCGCGTGGCCTCGCATTTGATCGCGTAGCGCTCGATCAACTCAAACACCAGGTCAGGACCGCCCTCGGCAAAGGCGACCAGCTTTTCGCCCACGTCCTTGCCCATGAGATCGCAAATCTCATCCGGCAACAGCTTCAGGCCGGGCAACACTTCCCCGCCATTGCGGCCCGACGCGCCCCAGCCCGGCTCACTGGCCTCCAGCACAATCACCGAGGCTCCGTCACGGGCCGCGTGCAGAGCCGCAGACAGCCCGGTGAACCCGGCGCCCACGACCGCCAGATCGCAGGACATATCATTCTCCAACGGCGGCGCGGCGGGCGCCTCCTCCACCGTGTCCGCCCACAGCGACGGCGGAAGGCTCTTGGGGTCGATCATTGAAGCGAGCGGGTTGGCCATGTTTGAGACGTTTCCAAGAAGGGTCCGGCTGACCATAAGATCACAGTCTGCAAAGATTGACCATCCAAGGATGCCAAAGCGCTATGGAGCTCACCGGCCAACTGAGGCAAACGTCACGCCTTCATGGCTTCCTTAACAGCGCCGGCAAGCTGCTTCAGGGAGAACGGTTTGGGCAGGAACGAGAATTTCTCATTCTCTTCAAGGTTCTTGGCAAAGGCATCTTCCGCATATCCGGAAATGAATATCACGTTGGACGTCATTTCCCGTTTGCGCAGCTCCTTCAGCAGTGAGGGCCCATCCATCTCAGGCATCACCACATCGGAGATCACCAGGTCGATCGTGTCCCCGCCATGCTTGTCGATGACCTCCAAAGCGGAAACCCCGCTGTCGGCCTCCAGCACCTTATAGCCCCGCGAGGTGAGCGCGCGGGAGGCAAAGGCCCTGACCGCGTCTTCATCTTCCACCAGAAGCACCGTGCCCTCGCCGGTGAGGTCGGCGGGCTTGACCTCTTTGCGCTCAGTCTCTTTTTCGTGGGCCTCGTCCTCGGCGGTGACGTGATGGCGCGGCAGATAGATGCGGAACGTGGTGCCCTTGCCCACCTCACTGTCGCAGAAGATAAAGCCGCCGGTCTGCTTGACGATGCCATAGACCGTGGCAAGGCCGAGCCCTGTGCCCTTGCCCACCTCCTTGGTGGAAAAGAACGGCTCGTAAATCTTCTCCAGCACCTCTTTTTCCATGCCGGTGCCAGTGTCGGAAACCTCGCACAGAACATACTCGCCTGCCGGCATCAGTGACGGGTCCACCTTCGCCGCCTCGGCCTCCGCCAGGTTCGATGTTCGGATCGTCAGCCGCCCGCCGCCGGGCATGGCGTCGCGGGCGTTCACCGCCAGGTTCATGATCACCTGCTCAAACTGGTTCACGTCCACCTTCACCAAACCGAGATCGCGGCCATGGGTGATTTCCAGTTCAACCTTCTCACCCAGGAGCCGGTTCAAGAGATTGCCCAGATCGCTGAGGGTGTCGGTGAGCGAGAGAACTTCCGGCCGCAGCGTCTGGCGCCGCGAGAAGGCAAGCAGTTGGCGCACCAGATTGGCCGCCCGGTTTGCATTCTGCTTGATGTTCATAATGTCCTGGAAGGACGGATCGGTGGGCCGGTGCTTGGCCAGCAAAAGATCGGAAAAGCCGATAATGGCCGTCAGCATATTGTTGAAGTCGTGCGCCACCCCGCCGGCCAGTTGGCCCACGGCCTGCATCTTCTGGGACTGGGCAAACTGTAGCTCCAGGGTCTTGTGCTCGGTGGTGTCCACCGCATAGACGATCACGCTGGCCGGATCATCGCCCGCCTCGTCCATGCGGCTGAAGAAGATCTGTCCGGAACGGCCTTCCTCGCCCTCCGCGCTGCCGAACTTCACATCCTGGGGCGGCACCCGCTTGCCCCCGCGCGCCGCCGCAATAGCGTCCTTGACCGCGGCCCGGTTCGGTTCATCCACAAGCGAGATAATGTTCGCATCCGACGCAATGGGCCCGACCGTGGTGGCCAGCGCCGTGTTGGAGCTTTGGATCCGTCCGGTCTCATCCACTTCGGCAATGCCGATCGGCGCGTTGGAGAAGAAACGCCGGAGCTTCAGCTCCGCCAAGCCCGAGCTCTTCAGGTCGCGCCCGCCGATCCGTTGCTTCAGAACCAGGGAGCGCGACGGCCCGGCCTCACCGTTTTCATCGAAGCTCACCGCATGGAGCACGCGCACCGGAATTGAGGTGCCGTCCTGGGCTGTGATGTCCATATCGAACAGATCGGAAAACGTTTCGCCAGGCTCGGCGCGGACGCCGCTCAGAAGCTTGGCGCTTTCCGCCGGCGTGAACTGGCTGACCTGAACCGACCCGTTGGCCGCATCGATCAGATCAATGCCGAGCCATTCCGCCAGAGTTGCGTTCATATATTCAACCGCGCCCGACGGCCCCGCAGAGAAGAAGCCGGCCGGAGCCTCGTCCAGATAGCCGATAATGTACTGCAGCTTTTCAAACGCCGTTTCCTGGGCCATGCGGGCGTCGGTATTGTCCACAATCCGCCACATGGTGTGGGTCTGCCGGCCGTCATGAACCACCGGCTCCACGAAAATCGAATGCCAAGAGGGCGTGTCGGCCCGGGCACCCGGCGCGGCGCTGCCGGCCACCAGCTTGAAATCTTCGCGGCCTGCCTTGCCCTCCTTGCCGGCCTGCGCCAGGCGGTAGACCAGCTCGGAAACCTCCGGATAGCCCGCGTAGAGGTTTTCCACTCCCACCATTCTGGCCCGTTCGGCCGAAGAGCTCAAAGAGACATAGCGGCCATTGGCAAACACCACCCGGCCGCGCAGATCCAGCACCACGGCCGGATCGCTCAACCCGTTCAGAACCCCCTCCAGAAAGGCGATCTGCCGTGACTTGCGGCCCAGATGCACAATTCCGCCGATCCATCCGATCAGCGCAAACAGGCCGCAAAAGGCAAAGACCGCCGCAGCGCCCAGAAGCCAGACCGGCGCGTCCCCTTTGAACCGGTAGGTCAACAGGCCCGCGGCCCCGGCCAAAAGCACAGCCAGAATGACCGCCACCACCGGATTGCCGGTCTGCGCCGGCTCGGTGGCTTGGAACGCCGGCTGCACCGGCTGGCCTGCCAGGGTTTCAGTCGCTTCGTCTTTGCTCATGAAGATCCGCTATGGTCTTTCGTCCGCCATCTTTGAAAGGAAAACATCGAATCACTGGCGACTATAGGCGAATTTCACCAGTTGTTTGAAAAGAAGTGTGTGGATATCCGCAAGACAGGACCGGCAGGTTGCGACGGTCCGATGTTCGCCATCGCGCCTTTACCCTGCCATAAAAAATGCTAATTTGCCGCTAGGAGTGGATGGACAGGGCCGAATCGCGCCGCGCGGTGCGAACGGGTCCGAAGAGAGGCGGTGGGCGGCCGCTGGGCGGATATGAGCACAGACGATCTGGTTAAAATCATTGGCGCGATTGCCATTGTTTTGCTTTTCATTTTCATTGCGATCGCAATTTTCCGCCGGATTGGCGGCGAGGTGCGCGGCAAACGGGGCAGCCGGCTGGCGGTCACCGAGTTCCGAGAATTGGACAAGCTGCGCCATTTGGTGCTTGTGCGCTGTGATAATGAGGAGCATCTGTTGTTGATCGGCGGGCCACAGGACCTGGTCATAGAAAGCAATATCGGGCGCTATGAAGACGCCTATGCCGATGACCCTGCCGTCGCCGCAGGCCGGATGCCGCCGCCCCAACCACGCTCAGAACCCGTGGTGGCGGCCACGTCGGAGCCCAAACTGCCTCCGCCGGCGAGCCAGCAGCAGTATGAGGAGTTCTCAGACCTGCCGCCGCCGCTGAAGGCGCCCGGCCGCAGGTAAGCGGCCGCTTGGGCGCGCATCCGCGCCGTTTGCGCCTATAGAAGCGCCGCGGCTTGGACCTTTTCTTTGGCTGAGCAGAGGCACAGCTATTGCTCACAGCGAGTCACCCGTGCTCACAACGCACACACCGCGATGCAAGAGTGCAACACACATCGCCAAATTTTGATCACACTTTCGCTCAGGTCTTGACGAGAGAAGGGCAAATGAGGCCAATACGGGCACTCAGTTTATCTGTTGGGCGGGTCATTTGTTTCGCCAGACAATGCAGCGGCAGATATATTGGAACGTTACAGCGCAAGGGAAGTACGGACCATGCAATTTCGCACTCTAGCACTGGCAGCATTGGCGACCGCTGTTGCCGGTACTGCATTTTCCGGAGCGGCAATTGCCGCGAAGAAGTTTAATTTTTCGGCGCAAACCTGGAAACTCGACCGCAAATTCGACCGCAAGGAAGTTACCTTCTCAACGGACGAGAAGCCGGGCACGATCATCATTTCCACGCGGCGAAAATTCCTCTGGTACTACAAGGGCAACGGCAAGGCGATCCGCTATGGTATCGGCGTCGGCCGCTGGGGCTTTAAGTGGAGCGGTACGGAGAAAATCACCCGCAAGGCCACGTGGCCCACATGGCGCCCTCCCAAAGAAATGCTGGAGCGCGAGCCTGATCTTCCGAAGGTCATGCCCGGCGGCCCGGACAACCCGCTTGGCGCCCGCGCCCTTTATCTTGGAAACACGCTCTATCGCATTCACGGCACCGCACAGCCCTGGACCATTGGCACAGCGGTATCGTCCGGATGTATCCGTCTGACCAACGAGAACATTATCGATCTCTACAAACACGCTCAGGTCGGCGCGAAAGTGATCGTCGAGTAAACCAGACGCAATCTCAGAGCTTCATAGCCCGGCCCCAGCGGCCGGGCTTTTTTTGTTCGCGCCTTTCGCCCTTACGCCTTCACTTTAAGGTTCTGCGGATCGTAGAGCGGCTCCAGATGCACCTGTGCGGCCACCCTCTCCTGCGCCACCACAAGTTCGTATGACCCTGCCTTGACATATTCCTCGCTCACCCCATTGCCGGAGCGCACATAGCCATAGCCGATGGGCTTGCCCACCGTGTAGCCGTAGCCGCCGCTTGTGAGGTAGCCGGCAAACTCGCCGTTCCGAAGGATCGTCTCGCGGCCCAGCAGCACCACGTCCCGGTCCTCAACCGTAAAGCCGGCGAGCAGCTTGGTTGGCACGGTGTTGGCCGCTTTCTCCGCGGCCGCCCGGCCCATGAACGGGGTTTCGGATTTCAGCTTCACCGCCCAGCCAAGCCCGGCCTCAAAGGGCGTATCGTTGGGCGTGATGTCCGAACTCCAGGCCCGGTAGCCCTTCTCCAGCCGCAGCGCCTCCAGCGCCCGGTACCCCACCGGCCGCACGCCATGGGACGCGCCCGCCTGCATCAGCGCGTCAAACATATCGCCCGTGGCCTCCAGCGGCACATGAAGCTCCCAGCCCAGCTCGCCGCAATAGGTGATGCGCAAGGCCCGCACCACATGACCGGCGATCGCGATTTCACGCACATGGGCAAACGGGAAGGCCTCGTTTGAGCAGTCATCCTCGGTGACCGCCTGCAGCACGTCGCGCGCCTTAGGCCCCATGAGCGACAGGGTGCCAAACGCCTCGGTCACGTCCGTCAGGGTCGCCTCCATGCCATCGGGCACATGGTCTTTGATCCAGGCGCTGTCATGCACCCTAAAGCCGGTGCCGGTGACGATGTAGAAGAGATCCTCTGCCAGGCGCGCGACGGTGAGGTCACACTCAATGCCGCCGCGCGAATTTAGAAGCTGCGTATAGGTGAGCCGGCCCACGGGCCGTTCCACCTTGTTGGCGCAGATCCACTCCAAAGCAGCAGCCGCGTCTGGGCCTGAGACCTCAAACTTGGCGAACGAGGACTGATCGAATATCCCGGCCGCCTCGCGCACCACCCGATGCTCCTCGCCCACGGCGGCAAACCAGTTCTGCCGGCCCATGGAGTAAACGTCTTCGGCCGGCTCACCTTCAGGCGCAAACCAGTTGGGCCGCTCCCAGCCCAGCTTAGAGCCGAACACGGCGCGGTGGCCCTTGAGCCGCTCATAGAGCGGGGAGACGATATAGGGCCGCCCGCTCTCATGTTCCTCATGAGGAAAGCCGATCGTGTAGTGCTTGCCGTACGCTTCCAGCGTTCGCTCGCAGACCCAGTCGCGGTCCTGATGCAGGCTGGTGAAGCGGCGGATATCGACGCCCCATAAATCCATAGGCGCTTCGCCGTCGACCACCCATTGGGCCAGCACCCAGCCGGCCCCTCCGCCAGAGGCGATGCCAAAGGCATTGAAGCCCGCGCCCACATACATGTTCGCGCATTCCGGCGCGCTGCCAAGGATGAAGTTGCCATCCGGCGTGAAGCTCTCCGGGCCATTGATCATCTGTTTCACGCCCGTGTCGGCGAGCGCCGGGATGCGGGCCACGGCTTGTTCCAAGTGCTGTTCGAAATGATCCCAGTCATCCTCAAACAGCTGGAACTCAAAATCGTCCGGCACATCGCCCCTGGTCCCCTCAATGGGGTTCTGCTCATAGCCGCCCATGGCAAGGCCGCCCACCTCTTCCTTGAAGTAGGTGAAGCGGTCCGGATCACGCACCGTGGGCGCATCAGAGCTCAGCCCGTCAATCTCCTCGGTGATGATGTACTGATGCTTCACCGGCTGCAGAGGCACGGTGATGCCGGCCATGGCGCCCACTTGGCGGGCCCATTGTCCGCAGCAGTTCACAACCTTGTCGCAGGCGATCTTGCCCTGGCTGGTGAGCACGGCGGAGATCTGCCCCTCGGCCATCTCAAAGCCAGTGACACGCACCCCCTCCTCCAGCCGGGCACCATGCATCCGCGCACCCTTGGCCAGGGACTGGGTGATGTCTGAGGGGCTGGCCTGACCGTCCGTCGGCAACCAGCTGGCGCCCACCATGTCGCTCACATCCATCAGCGGCCACATGGCCTTCACCTCTGAGGGCGAGATCAGCTCCATCTCCATGCCGAAGCTCTGGGCGGTGGTGGCCAGGCGCTTATACTCCGTCCAGCGGTCTTCATTGCAGGCAAGCCGCAGGCAGCCGGTCATCTTCCAACCGGTTTCAAGGCCGGTCTCGTCCGCCAACTGCTTGTAGAGATCGACGGAGTATTTCAGAACTTGCGTAATGGAGGCTGAGGAGCGCAACTGGCCCACGAGCCCCGCCGCATGCCAGGTGGACCCGCCGGTGAGCTTGCCCTGCTCCAGCAGCAACACGTCGGCCTTGTGATCGCGGGCCAAATGGTAGGCGGTGGAGCAGCCGATAATGCCGCCCCCGATCACCACAATCTCAGCGCGCTCAGGAAGCGTCATCGGCTAGCCCCTCCCGTAGGTTGAGCGATAGGCCTCAACGGCGGCCTCAAGCAGGGCGAGGTTGTCTTCGGTGTATTCCTCATAATCCACCCCCGGGGCGTTGAGATAAAGCTCAGAGACCATGGACCACATGGCCTCGCGCAGCAGCGAAGCGCACTGCATGGCCCGATGGCTTTTGAGCACGGCCTGATCGGGCTTTTCGCCGAAATAGGCGCTGAGCAGCTCGTCGGCTTGAGCGCCATCGAACTCGGCGTTGGAGGCGATCCCCGCCAGATCGAACATGGCCGTGGAAAAGCCCGCATACTCAAAATCGATGATCCAAAGCTTTTCTCCATCGTCCATGAAGTTGGCCGGCAGGAAGTCGTGGTGGCCAAAACAGATCGGCAGAGGAACCTGGGCGGCCTCCATCTCCTCGGCCAGTTTCAGATAGCCGGAGAGCTGATCGGTCTTCCGGCTCCCGCCCTCCTTCAACGTGTGGGCGTAGTCGCGGATCACATGGAACACCCAGAAGATGAAGCCCGGCCCGCTCACATGGTGGGCCATGGTGTTGTGAAACCGCGCCACCGTTTCGGCGATGCGGGCGATATTGGCCTTCACATCATCGGCCCCATAGGTTTTGGCTTCGATGAACCTGGAGATCATGATGCCCGGCTCCGCATAGACCAGCTCAGGGGCAAAGCCGGCCGCATGGGCTGCGCGGGTGGTCATGATCTCGCGCTCCCGCGACACATGGTGGAAAGGAAAATCGGTGCCGAAACGGCAGACGAACTTCTCGCCCGCGTGCGTCACCGTATAGCTCTCGTTGGAGAGGCCGCCCTTCAGCGGCTCAAAGGTGATGGCTGAGGTCCAATAAGGAACAGCTTCAATACGTGCACCAACATCAGACATGGGTTTTCTCTCCCCTCTTATCTCTTCAGTCCAAGGCGCGTGCGCACCCGCTCCGCGCCTGCAGATATCAATCGGTCTGCAATGATTGCGATAAAGGCCACCGACAGCCCGGCCACGATGCCCCGCCCGGTGTCGGCCTTGGTGAGCGCGATATAGACCTCCTGGCCGAGATCGCGCGTGCCCACCAGGGCGGTGATCACCAGCATGGAGAGCGCCAGCATGATGGTCTGGTTGAGCCCCAGCATGATCTCCGGCAGAGCCAGCTTCAGCTTGATCTTGGTGAGGAGCTGGAAGGGCGTGCAGCCCGCCGCCGTGCCCGCCTCCACCAGATGCGGGTCCACCTGGCGCAGCCCGTGGGCGGTGTAGCGGATGGCGGGTGCCACCGCATAGGCCACCACCGCAATGGTGGCGGTGAAATCCCCAACCCGGAACAACATGACCGCGGGCATCAGATAGACGAACGACGGCAAGGTCTGCAGGGTGTCGATCACCACCTCCACCCAGCGCCAGAGCCGTGCGCGCTCCGCCGTGAGCACCGCGATGGGCACCCCGATGAGGCAGGCCAGAACCACCGAGATGCCGCACAGATAAACCGTCACCATGGCCTTCGGCCACTGCCCGGTAATCGCAATGAGAAACGCCAGGACCGAAACAAGAAGCCCCAGCCGCCAACCGCCCAGCGCCGTGCCCAAAAGGCCCAGCAGCACCGTGACCCCAAGCCACGGCAGGCCCAGAAGGAAGCGCTTAAAGGGGATCATCACGTTGAGCAGAAGCGCGTTCTTTACCGCCTCCAGCTCATCGAAGAAGTTGATGTTGATCCACTTCACCACTTCCGACCAGAACGTGCCGGTGGAGACCTGAAGGGCCTCCGGATAGGTCTGAACGCCCGGAATGAGCAAACCAATCACGCCGGTGGCCAGCACCAGCGCGATGCTGGCCGCCGTATAAGGATTGCGCTTAACGAGACTGCCCTCGCCGCCCTCCTCCTGCCGGTGAGCCCGCGAGCGGGTGGCCAGGGCCTGGGAGAGCCGGTCGAGCGCGATGGCCAGCGCCACAATGGCAAGCCCCGCCTCAATGCCCCGGCCGATGTCCAGCCGGCGCAGCGCGGTGAGCACTTCATAGCCGAGCCCCCCTGCCCCGATCATGGAGGCAATGATCACCATGTTGAGGGCCAGCATGATCACCTGGTTGACCCCCACCATGAGCCCTTGCATGGCCGACGGCACCAGCACCCGCCAGGTCATCTGCGCGCGCGTACACCCCACCATGCGCCCCAGATCATGGATCTCGTCCGGAACCTGGCGCAGGGCCAGCATGGCAATCCGCGTCATGGGCGGCAGGGCATAGATGATGGTGGCCACAACGGCGGCCGTGGGCCCAAAGCCGAAGAGGAAGAGGATCGGCACCAGATAGGCAAACACCGGCACGGTCTGCATCAGATCCAGAATGGGCTGCAGCACAAGCGCAAACCACTTCCAGCGATAGCCCGCAATGCCCGCCATCAGCCCGCCGGCAATCCCCAAAGGCACGGCGATGAGAATGGACGCTAGCGTCACCATGGCGTTGTTCCACTGGCCGAACAGCGCCAGGAACCCGAAACACGCCCCCACCAGCACCGCGAGGCGCCGCCCGCCGGCGAAATAGCCGATCATGGCAAAGATCGCGATCACCGCGATCCAGGATATCGGCGGCAGGATCTGCACCGCATCAGAGCCCTGGCCTTGCAGGAACCCGGTGGAGAGCAGGCTGAGCGCGATCTTGTAGGGAAACTCGATCACCGCCGCGATGAAGCGCGTAAACTCCGTGAAGGTGAAGACCCCGAAGCTCGCCTCCTCCACCAGCCACTTCATGAAGCTTGAGATCCAGCGCCTGAACGGGATCTGCATATCCCGCGGCACCGAAAAGGCCCAGCGCGCCAGGGGCTTGCCGTAGATCCAGAACAGACTGAAGGCCAGGAGTGCCACCAGCCATATCCCGTGCCAGGCCGTGAACGTCCAACCCTTGCGGCGCGGCGTCTTCTGCGCTGAGGAAAGATATGTGTCCGGCGAACTCATGCGCCCTTACGCCTGCATCATGATGGCCACCACATCATCCCTGGCCAGACACCCGACGATCTCGCCCTCATCATCCAGCACGCGGAAGAGCTTCTTGGCATTCTCGATGAGCGGCGCCACATCGGCCACCGCCTCTGAGGCCCGCACGGTGCCGCCATAGCCCTGGCGCGGCGTCTTCTCCGGCAAAGGCTTCATGATGGTGCGCACCTTGACCACCTTGGCTTTGGTCACATTGTGGGTGAACTCGGCCACATACTCGTCCGCCGGGTTCAGCACCAGTTCCTCCGGGGTGCCGGTCTGCACCACCTTGCCGTCTTTCATGATGGCGATGCGGTCCGCCAGGCGGATGGCTTCATCAAAATCGTGGGTGATGAAGACAATGGTCTTCTTCAAGACGTTTTGCAGGCGGATGAACTCATCCTGCATTTCGCGCCGGATCAGCGGATCAAGCGCGGAGAACGGCTCGTCCAGAAACCAGATCTCCGGCTCCACCGACAAAGAGCGGGCAATGCCCACGCGCTGCTGCTGACCGCCGGAGAGTTCGTTGGGGAAGAACTCCTCGCGGCCCTCAAGCCCCACCAGCTCGATCATCTTGCGGGCCCTTGTCTCCCGCGTGGAGCGGTCCACCCCTTGGATCTCCAGGGGGAAGGCCACATTGCCCAAGACGGTGAGATGGGGCAGCAGGGCAAAATGCTGGAACACCATACCCATCTGGTGACGGCGGATCTCGATCATCCGCGCCTCGCTGGCGTTCAGAAGGTTCTCGCCGTTGAAGAGGATCTCGCCGGACGTGGGCTCGATCAGCCGCGAGAGGCAGCGCACCAGGGTGGACTTGCCCGAGCCGGATAGCCCCATGATGACAAAGATCTCGCCTTCCAGGACCTCCAGATTGACATCGCGCACCGCCCCCACCAGTTGCTGGCGCTCAAGCCCCTCATCGTCCAGGCTGCCACCGGCGGCTTTAAGCGCTCCAGAGGCGCCGGTGCCGAACAGCTTCCAGACGGAGCGGCATTGGAGTTTGGGGGTTGGGGATGGGGCCATGTGGGTGTTTACGGATGTTTCCTAAGCTTTACCGTCATCCCGGAATTTTGCACCAGCAAAATATCCGGGACCCAGGAACCGCAAAGACCGGCAAACGGCCGCCCCTGGGTCCCCGCTTGCGCGAGGATGACGGAGGGAGTCCTCTCCGCGCGCCCCGTCTTAGGGGGTGCGCAGAGAGGGAGGGAGGGTCAGGGAGCCTCCGTTACTTGATCCACGCCTTCCAGCGGTCCTCGTTCTTGGCAACCCAATCGGCCACCACGTCTTCCAGCTTCATCTTGTCCAGATCCACCTTCACGATGAGCTGGCTCATCTCGTCGTTTTTGATGGTGAAGTTGCGCACGGCCTTATAGGCACCCGGCCACTTCTTCTCGCCATCCTTCCAGCCCACTTTCTTGATCCAGCCAAAGGGCTTGCCGCAATCGTAGGCCATGTCCTTGTTGATTCCCCATGACGGGTCTTTGTAGCAAGCATCTGTATATTCAGGGAATTCCACCCACTCGCCCTCGAACTTGGCAACCGCCCAGTGCGGCGCATAAACCCAGAGCATGATGGGCGCTTTGCGCTGGTAGGCCGATTCCAATTCAGCAAAGAGCGCCGCGTCGGTGCCCGCATGGATCACCTCGAACGGCAGGTCCAGCGCTTCCACGCGCTCATCGTCATACCCACCCCAGGTCACCGGTCCGCCGAGATAGCGGCCCTTGGGCGCGGTTTCGGGGATGGAGAAGGCTTCGGCGCACTTTTCGTCCTTCAGCGCTTCCCAATTGGGCAGGCCCGGGCACTTTTCCTTCATGTAGAGCGGGTACCACCACTCTTCCTTGGCATCCATGCCGGTTTCGCCCAGATCCACCGTCTTACCGGTTTTGAGCGAGGCTTCCATGGCGTCCTTGCCCGTGGTTTCCCACATTTCCATGGCGATGTGCAGATCGCCCGACTGCAGCCCGGCAAACTGGGCAATATAGTCCGCCTGCACGTATTCCACGTTATAGCCGGCTTTCTTCAGCACCTCCCCCATAATCCGGGTGGTGATGAGCTGGCCCGTCCAGTCATGCAGTGTCAACTTGATGGGGTCTTTGGATTCCACATCCGCCGCGGCACCGACCGGCGCCAGCGCCACACCGGCCAAAGCCGTGGCCGCTACGAGCATCGTGCGAATTGATGAAGTCTTGAACATGAGTGACATCCTCCAGGTGTTGGGCGTCTTGATATCGACCGGTTTCCCCGCATGCGCCCAGGGTTGAAATGTGCCTGGGGGCCGGTCAGTGAGTCAAGTGGAGTTGTGGTGTTTATGTGAGATATTGACCGTATTTGTTGTTTTGTGGCCAATCCTGTTGGCATTTATTGCTATTTGCCCTAGAATCAGCGCCATGATGCCGAGATCAGACACCAATCTCACAGGACGCCAACAGCAGATTGTGGAGACCGCCCGCACCGCCGGCACCATCCGCATCGGCGAGTTGGCCAGGGCCATGGGGGTGTCTTTGGAGACCATCCGCCGCGACATCCGCCCCTTGGTGGAAACGGGCAGTCTGATCAAGCATCATGGCGCGGTGAGCCCGCCCCACTTTGGGGCCGAGGCGCCGTTTGACCGGCGCATGCGCGAGAATGCCTCAGAGAAGCTTGCCATTGCCCGCCATGTGGCCGGCATGATCTCAGACGGCGACAGCGTGATGCTGGACACCGGCACCACCACCTCCATCCTGGCGCGCGAGCTCTTGTCCAAGACCGGGCTCACCATCGTCACCAACTCGTCCGACATTGCCCGCACCTTGGCAATTGTGAACGGCAACACGGTCTATATGGCCGGCGGCGAACTGCACGGCGACAATGGGGCCGCCTTCGGGCGTTCGGCCATTGAGTTTGTGCGCAATTTCTCGGTGCGCTATGCGATTATCTCCATTGCCGCGGTGAGCGCGGAGACCGGTTTGATGGACCATCAACTCGCCGAGGCGGAGTTTGCCCGCACGGTTCTGGAGTGTGGCCAGAAGCGCATTGTGATCACCGACCACACGAAGTTTTCCCGCACCGCCCTGGTGAAGGCCTGTGACTTCGGCGAGTTTGACCTTCTGGTCACCGACCGCGCGCCGCCACAAGCGATCTTGAGCGCGTTGTCTGAGGCGTCGACGGATTTCGTGGCTGTGGGCTGAGGGCACGAAAAAAGGGCCCGTCTGAGAGCCCTTTTGTTGCCAGTGTATCTCCTTATGGCCGAAACAGCGTGACGCTGTCAAGGAAAAAATGCAATTATGCGAAGAATTTTTTCATTTCATTATTGAAATCAACCTGTTACAGGCAGCAAGATCACGCAAACAAAGCGCCACCTTTAGAGGGAGTTTTTGAATTTTGTACACGCCGCCCTCCCCACGCCCCTCCGTCATCCCCGCCCCCCTCCGTCATCCCCGCGACCGCGGGGACCCAGGGCAACGGACTTCGGAGCGTGCGGCCCTAGGTCCCGGATATTTTGCTCGCGCAAAATTCCGGGATGACGAGGTGTGGATGCTGCCCCCAACCGTCATCCCCGCGACCGCGGGGACCCAGGGGCAGCGGAACTCAGAACAAGCGGTCCTGGGTCCCGGATGTTTTGCTCGCGCAAAATTCCGGGATGACGAGGTGTGGATGTTGCCCACAACCGTCATCCCCGCGAACGCGGGGACCCAGGGGCAGCGCAACTCAGAACAAGCGGTGCTGGGTCCCGGATATTTTGCTCGCGCAAAATTCCGGGATGACGAGGTGTGGATGCTGCCCCCAACCGTCATCCCCGCGAACGCGGGGACCCAGGGCAACGGACTTCGAGCGTGCAGCGCTAGCTCACGGATATTTCGCTGGCGCAAAATTCCGGGATGACGGGAGTTAAAATGCAGGAAAGCCGCCCCGCTCAGTCCGAGCGGTACACCCGCTCGCGGCGCTCGTGGATTTCTTGGGCCTCCAGCGACAGGGTCGCAATCGGGCGCGCGTCCAGGCGTTTCAGGCTGATCGGCTCGCCCGTCTCATCGCAATAGCCGTAAGAGCCATCATCGATCCGCTTCAACGCCGCATCGATCTTGGCGATCAGCTTGCGCTGACGGTCCCGGGTTCTGAGCTCCAAAGACCGGTCCGTCTCAGAGGAGGCCCGGTCGGCCACATCCGGCAGGTTGATGTTCTCATCCTGCAGATGCTGCAGGGTTTCGCGGCCCTCGCGCAGGATGTCCTGCTTCCAGGCCTCAAGCTTATCGCGGAAATAGACTTGCTGACGCTCGTTCATGAAGGGCTCGTCATCTGAGGGCACATAGATCTCAGACGACTTGGCGGACTTGGGGGATTTCTTCTTCCCAGACCCGTTGACCTTAGCACCGTTCTTTCCGGAACCAGGCTTTTTGCCGGACTTCGACTTGGTTGCCATGTTCTACCCTCGAATGAACCACAAACCGCGCCATATTTGCGCGCGTTTATATCCATGCAATCCCAGCGCCACAAGACCAGAATTAACCTAAAGGCCATCTTTCTGGTTTTTTGGTAACTCGCTGCAGGGTGTTGCTTTTGCACGATTTTTGATGACCGCCCTATGACAGCGGCCCATCGCGGCCCCAAAACGAGAGAAATTTTCACCAGCTTGGCGGCCAGTTTTCGCCGCGCGTGACGCTTGCGCTTGAATTCACCCGGCACAAACCTTAGGGTCCCCCGCGCAATTGACCGCCTCGGCCCGGCAGCCTCCGGCACTCCAGGGGCCCTTCTGACCTAAGGAGAGAACTCTTGACCCGATTCGACGGCACGAAAGACTACGTGGCCACGGATGATCTGAGAATCGCCGTGAACGCCGCCATCACCCTGGAGCGTCCGCTTTTGGTGAAGGGCGAGCCGGGCACCGGCAAAACCGTACTCGCCCACGAAGTGGCCAAGGCGTTGAACACCGATCTGCTGGAATGGCATGTGAAGTCCACAACCAAGGCCCAGCAGGGTCTTTACGAATATGACGCGGTCAGCCGCCTGCGCGACAGCCAGTTGGGCGATGAAAAGGTTCACGACATCGCCAACTACATCAAGCGCGGCAAACTGTGGGAAGCCTTCACGGCCAAGACCCGCCCCGTCCTGCTGATCGATGAGGTGGACAAGGCCGATATCGAGTTCCCCAACGACCTGCTTCAGGAACTGGACCGCATGGAGTTCTTCGTCTACGAGACCGGCGAGACCGTGAAGGCGAGCCAGCGGCCGATCGTGATGATCACCTCCAACAACGAGAAGGAACTGCCGGATGCGTTCCTGCGCCGCTGCTTCTTCCACTACATCAAGTTTCCCGACAAGGAGACCATGAGTGAGATCGTGGAGGTCCACTTCCCCGGCCTGAAAAACCGTCTGGTGTCTGAGGCGCTGAACGTGTTCTATGATCTGCGCGAAGTGCCGGGTTTGAAGAAGAAACCGTCAACCTCGGAGCTTCTGGACTGGATCAAGCTGCTGCTCAACGAAGACATCGATCCGGCCACCTTGCGCGAGAGCGACACACGCAAAGTCATCCCGCCGCTCCATGGGGCTTTGTTGAAGAACGAACAGGACGTGCACCTGTTTGAGCGCCTGGCGTTCATGGCCCGGCGCGAGGGGCGCTGAGCGCTGGCATCCCCCAACCGTCATCCCGGAATTTTGCGTCAGCAAAATATCCAGGACCCAGAGCCGCGCGCTCAGATATCAACCGCCCTGGATCCCCGCATTCGCGGGGATGACGATACCTGACACTGTCCCTCCACCCCGTCATCCCGGAATTTTGCGAAAGCAAAATATCCGGGACCCAGAGCCGCGCGCTCAGATATCAACCGCCCTGGATCCCCGCGTTCGCGGGGATGACGATACCTGACACTGTCCCTCCACCCCGTCATCCCGGAATTTTGCGTCAGCAAAATATCCGGGACCCAGGAGCGGCTTGGCTCTGCGGCCTCTGGGTTCGCGGGGATGACGGGAGAGGATCGCAGCCGTTAGGTAATCTCGTTGATCTTATCGCGCGCCTGCATGGCCCAGTAGGCCCCTTGCGCGATCAGGCGGCGGAAGGGGCCGCCCGCGCGCTGCAGCCCGAAGCCTTCAAACAGCCGGTAGCGGTCATCGCCCTCGCTGATGGCCTCCGCGATCAGTTGCCCGGCCATGGCCGTGGTGTTGAGCCCGTGGCCGCCAAAGGCCGTGGCGTACCAAAGCCGCGGCTCCACTTGGCCAATGAGCGGCATGGAGTGGCGGGCATAGCCCATCAGTCCGCCCCAGGCATGGCTCGCTTTCAGCGCCCCGATTTGCGTGAAGATGTTGTAGCAATCCTCCATCATCCGCTCGCCCAGGCGGAACGGTTCGGTGCGAGACGTGCTGATGCGCCCGCCCCACAACAGCCGGCCGTCCGGCAGGCGGCGGAAATAGTCCCCGGCCCGGCGCGTGTCCGCCACGCCCGATTTCGTTTTGATGGCTTGATCCAGCAGCTTGCCCGCCGGCAGGCTGGTCACGATGTATGTGGCCACCGGCAACACGGCCCGCGTCACCTTGCGGTAGAGCTTCAGATCATAGCCGCTGGTGCACAAAACCACATTGTCCGCCAACACCGCGCCCTCTTCGCTCACAACCCGCCAGTGACCGGCCCTCTGGCTCTCCACCGCCCGGGCGCGGGTCTGTTCATGGATCACCCCGCCCAGCCCCTGAAAGGCCTTTGCAAGCCCCAGCGCATAGGCCAGCGGCTGAATGTGGAAGGCGGCCGGATCGTACGTTGCCTGGTGATATTGATCGGTCAAGAGCAATTCGCGCATCTCTTCACGCGGACAGTAGCGCAGCTCATAGCCCAGCTTCTGGCTCACCCGCTCAACCTGCGCCTTCAGCTCATCTTCCCGGTCCCGGCGGCTGACCAGGTAGAACCCTTCCCCCTGAAGCGCCTTGGGGATTTTCAGCCGTTCAATCTGCCGGCGCACATATTGCGCCCCGGCCGCGGACAGCCCATGCAGGGTCCAGGCATCGTCCGGTCCCACCGCCTCCAAGAGGCTTTCAGCCCCGGCCGCAAATCCGGCCGACACGATCCCCGCATTGCGGCCCGAAGCGCCCCAGGCGACCCGCTCCGCCTCAAGCACCACAACGTCGAGCCCGCGTCTCTGGGCTTCCAGCGCGCAGGTTAGGCCCGCAAGCCCTGCCCCGACCACACAAAGATCCGCGCGCACCTCCCCCTCCAACGGCGGCTCCGCCGGCGCTGGTGCGCACTGATCGGCATATAGGGTGTTAGGATAGGTCATTGAGATGAAGCCTGTAGGGTCCAAAATGCGCGTCATGCGCGCTACACTGTTTGGCGTCACAGGTGACGGCACACGTGGTAGCAATCTTATCGCCCCTGATAAAGGACAATGCCTATGAAATCCTTGCTCTTTTTGCGTCATGCTAAATCGAGCTGGTCGTCGCCCGAACTGGCCGATCACGATCGGCCCCTGAACGGCCGCGGCCGGGCGGCGGCCGCCACCATGGGCCGCTACATTGTGGAGCACGATCTGCTGCCTGAGCTGATCTTGTGTTCCACCGCCCGCCGCGCCCGCGAAACCTTGGAACGGGCGGCAACCGAGTGGTCCTACCTGCCGCCCGCACACATTGAACGCGCGCTTTATGACTTCTCCGGCGGGCGCGGCTATTTGGACCTGATCGGCAAAACCGACAATCAGGTCGCCTCGCTCCTGGTCATCGGCCACAACCCCACAATCGAGATCCTGGTCTCCGACCTGATCGGTGAAGCGGACCCTGAACTGGTTGAAAAGCTCACCTTCAAATACCCTACCGCCGGCCTTGCCGTTCTGGAGTTTGACACCGACAAATGGAGCGACGTCGCCCCGGGCAAAGGCAAGCTCATCACCTTTGCCCTGCCGCGCGAACTGGAAGAGTGATCACGAACGATTGAACTTCGCGGCGCCAGCCTCCATGTGTACCGGGACTGGAGACTGTTCTTGAAATTCACTTCCCTCACAGACGAAGCCCGTATTGTGCTCGGCGGCATGGCCGATGCGGCCGGCGGCCTGATCAGCCCCACCGTGCGCTTAGGGGTCACCGGCCTGTCGCGCTCCGGCAAGACCGTCTTTATCACCGCCCTGGTGCACAACCTCATCCACGGCGGGCGCCTGCCGCTTTTTGCCCCGTATGCGGCCGGGCGCATAAAACGGGCCTTTCTCCAGCCCCAGCCTGATGATGACGTGCCGCGCTTTGCCTATGAGGACCATCTGGCCGACCTCACCGCAGGCGCTGAGCGCGCCTGGCCGGACAGCACCCGGCTCATCTCCCAATTGCGGCTGAGCGTGGAGTTCGAGCCGGAGGGCTTTCTGGCGCGCCGGCTGACCGGGGGCACCCTCAACATCGACATCGTGGATTACCCCGGCGAATGGCTGCTGGATCTGCCCTTGCTGGACATGAGCTTTGAAGACTTCTGCTCCAGCGCCCTGAAGTCCGCCGCCACCGCGCCGCGCGACCGGCTCTCCAAAGACTGGCTGAAGCATCTGGCCACGCTTGATCCGGCCGCGCCTGAGGATGAGGCCGAAGTGCGCAAAGCATCGGGCATCTTCACCGACTATCTGCGCGCCTGCCGGGATGATGAGTATGCGCTCTCCACCCTGCCCCCGGGGCGCTTTCTCATGCCGGGCGATCTGGAGGGCTCGCCGCTGATCACATTTGCCCCGCTTGAGGTGCCCACAGGTCAAAAGGCGCCCCAAGGCTCTTTGTGGGCCATGATGCAGCGGCGCTACGAATCCTATGTCACCCGCGTGGTGAAGCCGTTCTTCATGAACCATTTCGCCCGCCTCGACCGGCAGATCGTGTTGGTGGACACCCTGGCGGCGCTCAATGCGGGGCCCGAAGCGGTGGCCGATCTGAAGACCGCCCTGGAGACCATCATGCCCTGCTTCCGCCCCGGCGGGGCCTCCTGGCTCAACGCGCTCATGGGCAAACGGGTGGACAAGATCCTCTTTGCCGCCACGAAAGCTGATCATCTGCATCATTCCAGCCATGACCGGCTGGAAGCGATCCTGCGCCTCATCGTGGACGAGGCCTTGGCCCGGTCTGAAAGCGCGGGCGCTGAGATTGATGTGGCGGCCCTTGCCTCCATCCGCGCAACCCGCGAGGTGCGGCTCACCCAGGAGGGCGAAGATCTGCCCTCAATTGTCGGCGTTCCCGCCAAGGGTCAGGGAAGCGATGGCGAGCGCTTTGACGGCCGGAGCGAAATGGCCATGTTCCCCGGCGATCTGCCGCTGGACCCCAAAGAGGCCCTGAGCAAAGGACGCAAGGGCGATCTGCAGTTTCTCAAGCTCCGCCCCCCGCTGTTGGATGACGTCGGCGCAGGCAAGAGCCCCAGCTTTCCGCACATCCGGCTGGACCGCACGCTGAACTTCTTACTGGGAGACCGGTTCGCATGAGCCAAGATCCGACAGAACGCCGCCGTCCGAAGGTGATCCCGCTTGGCGCGCCTGAGCAGGCAGAGCCCGAACCGGAAAAGCCGGCCGCCAAACCAAAGCCCAAACCAGAGGCCAAGCCGAAGAAGAAGCACCCGCGGGCACCGCGCACCATGGTGGCGCCGGAACCTGAACCTTTGGGCGAAATCCCCTTTGCGGAGACCGGCGATACGCCCGCGCCCTCCAACCTGCTGCCGAGCGCGCGGGGCCTCAAATGGGGGGCCATCTTCTTCAGCGCGCTCTTCTCTCTGATCTCCCTGGGCATCGGACTGTGGTTCACCCAATTGCTGGAAGAGCTGTTCGCCCGGGCGTCCTGGCTGGGCTGGGCCGCAGCCGGCCTGATGGGGCTGGCCGGGCTTGCCCTCCTGGCCCTTGTCATCAAGGAGCTCACGGCCCTTGCGCGCCTGCGCCGTTTGGGGGCTTTGCGCCAGACCGCAGAGCAGGTTCTGCTCGGCAATGGCTCGGCCAAACAGGTGGTGAGCGAACTGACGAAGTTCTACCGGGGCCGCAAAGCCATGGCCTGGCCCCTGGCTGCGCTGAAGGAGCATGATGGCGAGATCATCGATGATCCGGACCGCCTGGAGCTCGCCGAACGCGAACTGATGCGCCCGCTTGATGGCGAGGCGCGCCAGATCATCGCCACGGCCGCCAAACGGGTGTCCGTGGTCACCGCGGTCAACCCTGCCCCGGCTTTGGACGTTCTGTTCACGGGCTATCAGGTTTTGGCGATGCTGCGTCAGGTGGCGGGCCTCTATGGCGGGCGGCCGGGCTCGCTGGAGACCTTGAAGCTCGCCCGCATGGTGGTCTCCCACCTGGCGGTCACCGGCAGCCTGGCCTTTTCCGACACCCTGGTTCAGAACCTCCTGGGCCATGGCCTCGCCGGCAGATTGTCAGCAAAACTGGGGGAAGGCACGGTTAACGGCATCATGACCGCACGCATTGGCCTTGCGGCCATGAACCTCTGCCGCCCCCTGCCGTTCTACCGCCTGCCCGAACCCGGCCTCAGCGATGTGCTGAGCGGCATAGCCTTTGGCCGCAAGGACGACCCTGAACCCGATTAACCCTGACATCCGGCAATGGGGCCACTGGCGCCGCTCGGGCGTTCACGCTGGCATAAACTTTGCGTGAAACCCGGCGCGGCGCCTTTTGGGGCGTATGTGTGTTGAGCGGGCAAAGAGGCCACATGCCGGCTCAACGCACATACGCCCTGTCCGACGTGTGAGATGGGATATGAACGAACGGCAACACCGAGGGCAGGCTTCGCGCGTGAACATGCGCTTTGCCTGGTTGACGCTTGGAGACTTGAGGGCTGCGGTTGAGGCGTGGACGGATCTCGTCGAGCACGCCCATAGCGCCAACCCGTTCTATGCGCCGGGCTTCGTGCTGGCAGACGTGGACACCTTCGGCTGGGATGATGAGATGCGCTGTGCCGCCGTGTGGCACACTCAGAACGGACGCGACCGCCTGGACGCGCTGGCCTTCCTGACGCGCGATGATCTGCGCTGGGGCTGGCCCATCCGCACCTGGCGCAGTTGGTCCGGCAAATACATCTTGAAGTTTGAACCGCTCTACCGCGCCGAGACGGCGGGTGATGCCGCGCGCGTGCTGTTTGCCGGTTTGAGCGAGAACGGCCGCGAGCGGGCCGTGCTGCTGAACCGCGAGGAAACCTGGACCGGCCCGCTGAACGAGGGTCCTCCGGCTGAAACCGGCGCGGCCCATTGGGTCCGCAGCGGCGAACGGGCCGGCTTGCGCGCCCGCAGCGACGTTGAGGCCTACATGAAATACGAGGTCAGCAAGAAGGTCCGCACCAATGCGGAGCGCAGCTTGCGCCGGCTGGCTGACTTGGGGGATGTGACCTTCAAGACCGTGAACACCGCGCCGGACGTTAAAGCCGCGGTGAGCGACCTGATGCGGTTGGAACTTGCCGGCTGGAAGGGCAAGCAGGGCACGGCATTGGCCTCATGTGCTCAAGACAAGGCCTTTGGCTTGGCGGCCCTTAAGGCCGGGCACTGCCCCGAGGTGATCTGCGATGTGTTGAGCCTTAATGGCGCGGCTATTGCGGTGAGTGTGAACGTGGTCAGCGCCGGCTGGTTCTTCGGGTTCAAATCGGCCTTTGATGAGACATTGAAGAAGCATTCCCCCGGCACGGCCCTGCATTATCTGGGGGCCAGGGCCATTCTGGAGAACCGCGCCATTGTGGGCGCTGACAGCACCTGTGTTCAGGGTCATCCGCTGGAATCTGTGTGGTGTGACCGGATTTCGTTCGCCACCACCCTTCGCTCCATTGGTGCGCCCCTCTCCGGCTCTCGCATGAAGTACATCGTGCAGACCGAAGCCATGCGCGGCAGCGCGCGGTCCACGGTGAAGACGATTTACTATTCTGCATCGAGCAAGAAGGTGACGGCGACCAAGCGGTAGGCGTGCGTCTTTGAGCGCTCTCTCCGTCATCCCCGCGAACGCGGGGAGGTGGAGTCACGTTTGAAGTGCAACACGGTTGAAGATTTCGTTTGGTGTCTTGAAGCCCAGGCATTTCCTGGGTG
>JANQOW010000109.1 GCA_028285595.1 Hyphomicrobiales bacterium | reverse complement strand
TAAGCCCCGTGCGCCAACATCAACAGGTGGTGCTCGATGCTCTGGCGGGCCGTCTGTGACCGCGGCGTTTCACAAGCTCACCGTGTCCGATGTGGTGCGCGAGACCGATGACGCCACCAGTCTCTGGTTTCACCTGCCTGCGGAGCTGAGGGAAACCTTTGCCTGGCAGGCCGGCCAACACATTACGGTTCGCTTTCATCTGGACGGCAAAGATGTGCGCCGGTCCTACTCGATCTCATCGTGCCCCCATGACGGCGCGCCGCTGCGCATCACCGTAAAGCGGGTATCAGGAGGACTGGTCTCCAACCACATCAATGACCGCGTTAAACCCGGCACAGAAATTGAGATCTTGCCGCCGTTCGGCAGTTTCTGCCTAACCCCGGAGCCAATGGGCCGGCGCACGTATTACTTCTTCGCGGCCGGCTCCGGCATCACGCCGGTCTACGCCATGATCACCGCAGTGCTGAGCGCCGAGCCCTACTCCGTGGTCTATCTGGCCTATGGCAACACCAACGCCGACAGCGTGATCTTCCAAGATGCGCTCGCCAAGCTCTGTGATGATCATGCAGAACGGTTTGCCCTCGCCCACCTCTTCTCCGCACCGTCACTCTGGAAGTCACATGACTATTGGCGCAAGGGCAGGCTCGATGCGGCAGCCGTTGCCCAATTCATCGCTGAGCGCCCGCCTTATGCTCAAGACACGCAGTATTACATCTGCGGCCCGGGCTCCATGAACGCCGACGTGAAAGCCGCACTCATGTCCATCGACGTGCCGCCAACGCGCTTGCACATGGAGAGCTTCGGGGGCGGCGACGTGGACCACAGCGTCGAAGGCGTCGCCGCCACGGCGCGGGTGCTGCTCAATGGCCGTCGCACCGACGTGCCTATCGACAAAGGGCAAACTCTGCTCGAAGCAGTGCGCGCCGCGGGCCTGGAACCACCCTTCTCCTGCCAGGCCGGGGTCTGCTCAGCCTGCCGCGCCAAACTCACGGCAGGTTCGGTGCACATGCGGGCGCGCATGGCGTTGGAGGATCACGAGATTGAGGCAGGCAACATCCTCACCTGCCAATCGGTGGCCACCAGCGACTACCTGGAGGTGGCCTTCACCGGCTGAAACACGATTGAAACAAATGAAACCTCCGCTGACATAATCGGCATACGTTGAAACACCATACTCCAGCCTAACGAGACGCCACTCACACTGATGACTGGAGGATGCATCACATGAACGCCGTCGCTACGCCCTTCGCTACCCCTCGCTCCAAAGACAGATTTGAAATCGTCAAGATGGTGCTGATCGGCACGATCACAATCGTCCTGATGGCCGTCGCCATTCTGAGTTGACCACAAGAAGGGCTTCAGCCCCCTCGCCTGAATACCCTAGCGGCGCCGAGTGCTTCCACCTCCCCCTCCCATCGGCGTCTTCTGAGCCCCCGAGCCACACAGCTCGGGGGTTTGTTTTTGCGAAAACCAAGAACGAAACACCTTCATTGCCAACGCAGTGCCTATGAACGTGGAAGCGATCACAATTCTTTGGATTACACCGTCCAGCCGCTTGTCGCGCCCGCAAAAGAGGTCTAAGAGACCCTTTTGATGAACGCACTTTCCCCCCACCGCGAACAAATCCTCTCCCAGAACCATCTTTTGGGCATCGAGGGGCTGTCACCCCCGGAAATCACCCGCCTTTTGGACTTGGCCGACACCTATGTTGAGCTGTCGCTGCAGATCAACAAGAAGCAGGACACCCTGCGCGGGCGCACCCAGATCAACGTGTTCTTTGAGAACTCCACACGCACGCAATCCTCCTTTGAGCTGGCGGGCAAGCGCCTCGGCGCCGATGTGATGAACATGTCGGTCAAAGGTTCCTCCGTCAGCAAGGGCGAAACCTTGGTGGACACGGCCATAACCCTGAACGCCATGCACCCTGACCTCCTGGTCATCCGCCATTCATCGGCCGGTGCGTGCGAGCTATTGGCCCAGAAGGTGGACTGCGCCGTGGTGAACGCAGGAGACGGCAGCCACGAGCACCCCACCCAGGCGCTGCTGGACGCGCTGACCATTCGCCGCCGCAAGGGGCGCCTGCAGGGCCTCACCGTGGCCATATGCGGCGACATTCTGCATTCGCGCGTGGCCCGCTCCAACATCCTCCTGCTCCACACCATGGGCGCGCGCGTGCGGGTGGTGGCGCCGACCACCCTTCTGCCGCCGGACGCGGACCGGCTGGGCGTTGAGGTGTTCACCGACTTTGAAGCCGGCATTGCGGACTGCGACATCGTCATGATGCTGCGCCTGCAACTGGAACGCATGAACGGCGCGTTCGTGCCCTCCACGAGAGAGTATTACCGCTTCTTCGGCCTCAACCGGGAAAAACTGAAAGTGGCAAAGCCGGATGCCCTTGTCATGCACCCCGGCCCCATGAACCGGGGCGTGGAGATCGCCTCCGCCGTGGCCGATGGCGTGCAGAGCGTGATTAAGGAGCAGGTCGAGATGGGTGTCGCGGTGCGCATGGCGGTGCTCGATGCCCTCGCCCGCAACCTGCCGGGGGGCGGCAACGCATGATGGTTCCAGCAGGACTGAACCCGGGCCATATCGGCACGGTGTGCTACGTCAATGCGCGCCTGTTCGATCCGGGTCAAAAGCTTGACACCAAGGGCGGCATCCGCGTCACCAACGGCATCATCAACAGCCTTGGCGCCAAGATCACCGCAAAGTCACGGCCCGCCAACGAACAGATCGTGGACTGTAAAGGCCGCCTGCTCATGCCAGGGCTGGTGGACATGCGGGTGTTCGCCGGCGAGCCTGGCTTTGAGTACAAAGAGACCCTGGCCACCGCCACGGAATCGGCGGCCGCCGGCGGCGTCACCACCATCATCACCATGCCCAACACCGATCCCCTCATCGACGATGCGGCGCTGGTGGGCTTCGTTCTGCGCCGGGCGCGCGACACCGGGGTGGTCCGCGTCGCCCCCATGGCCGCACTCACAAAGGGCCTGAACGGCCGGGAAATGACCGAGTTCGGCCTGCTGCGCGAAGCCGGCGCCGTTGCGGTGACCGACGGCACGCAATCTGTGGCAAACGCCCGGGTTCTGCGCCGGGCCATGGCCTATGCCCGCGACTTCGGCCTGCCGATCGTCCAGCATGCGGAAGATGCCGATCTCGCGCTCAATGGGGTCATGAACGAGGGCGAGCTGTCGACGCGTCTTGGTCTGCCGGGCATTCCCGCCATGGCCGAACTGGTGGTGTTGGAACGCGATTTGAGGCTGGTGGAACTGACCGGCGCCTCCTACCACGCTGCACAGATCTCCTGCCGGGCCTCCGTTGAGGCCGTGCGCACGGCCAAGAAGAACGGGCTTCCGGTCACCTGCGGGGTCTCGATCAATCATCTGTCGCTCAACGAGAACGATATCGGCTCCTACCGGACCTTCTTCAAACTCTCCCCGCCCCTGCGCAGCGAAGAAGACCGCAGGGCCTTGGTGGAAGGGGTCGCCGACGGCACCATTGATGTGATCGTCTCCGGCCACGATCCGGAGAACCCCGACACCAAACGGCTCACATTCGATGAAGCCGCCTTCGGCGCCATCGGGCTGGAAACGCTCCTGGCGGCCGCCCACGGACTTCATTTGAACGAGGGCATTCCGCTGGAGACGCTCATCACCGCCATGACGCGCACGCCGGCCCAAATCCTCAGCTTGGAGGCCGGCGCCCTCACCGAAGGTGCGCCCGCCGACTTCTGCCTGTTCGACGAGAAAATCGCCTGGGCTGTGGAAGAATGGGGCCTGAAGTCCAAATCCAACAACACCCCCTTTGAAGACCGGATGATGCAAGGGCGCGTGGTGCGCACGGTTGTGGCCGGCCAAACCGCCTACGAGCTGGACGGCACATGAGCTTCGATCAGCCGGTCATGATCTATCTCCTGGCCGCCCTCGGCGGCTATCTGCTCGGCTCCATCCCCTTTGGTCTTGTGCTGACAAAGCTCGCCGGCAAAGGCGATGTGCGCTCTATAGGTTCTGGAAACATCGGCGCCACGAACGTGCTGCGCACCGGCTCCAAGGCGCTCGCCGCCGGCACGCTCGCCTGCGATGTGCTGAAGGGCTTTGTCCCTGCCCTCGTGGCCAAGGCCTGGGGCCTTGAAGCTGGCGTGGTGTCCGGCTTTGCGGCCTTCCTCGGCCATCTGCTGCCCGTTTGGCTGGGCTTCAAGGGTGGCAAGGGCGTTGCGACCTATATCGGTGTTCTGGCCGGTCTGTTCTGGCCTGCCGTGGTCTTCTTCTGCGCAACCTGGCTGGTGGTCGCGCTCATCTTCAAGATCTCCTCCCTCTCCGCCCTGGTGGCCGCGGCCTTGACACCTGTGGCTGTTTTCGTGTTGGGTATGCCCGCATTGGTGGTACCGCTGAGTGTCATTGCGGTGATCATCTTCTGGAAACACCGCGAGAATATTCAGCGTCTCTTGCAAGGCCAGGAATCCAAGATCTCCTTCCGCAAGAGCTGACAGGACCTTTCCGCGGGCAAGGCAACCGGGGGCGGTATGTCAGACACGCTGGACGACGCGCAGCGCCGCGATTGGCTGCGGCTGATTCAATCTGAAAATGTGGGGCCGGCCACCTTCCGAAAACTCCTCAACCGTTATGGGGGCGCCGGGGCCGCACTTGAGGCACTGCCGGAGCTCTCCCGACGCGGCGGCCTGCGCCGGCCCATTCGGATCTACCCGGAAGAGGCCGCAATGCGGGATATGGAGAACGCCCAGCACATCGGCGCAAGGTTTGTGGCCCTGGGCGAGCCGGATTACCCGGCCCTCCTGAAGCATGCCGACACCGCCCCGCCGCTGCTCTGTGCCAAAGGTGCGCTGGCCGGCTCTGATCGCCTGTGCCTTGCCATCGTCGGCGCCCGCAATGCCTCCGCGCTGGGCCGGAAGTTCGCCCGACAAATCGCCGGTGATTTGGGCGCGGCAGGCTTCACCATCGTCTCGGGCCTTGCCCGCGGCATCGACACCGCGGCCCACGAAGCCGCGTGCCGTTCGGGCACCGTGGCCGTGCTCGCCGGCGGGATCGACATCATCTACCCGCCCGAGAACGATGCGCTCTACCGCCAGATCATCGAGGCGGGCGGTGCCATCGTCACTGAGATGACCCCCGGCACGAAGCCGCAAGCCAAACACTTCCCCCGCCGCAACCGGATCATTTCGGGCATGAGCTTCGGCACCATCGTGGTGGAAGCGGCCAAGCGGTCCGGCTCCCTGATCACCGCGCGCCTGGCCTTGGAGCAAGGGCGCGAGGTGTTCGCGGTCCCCGGCTCTCCGCTGGACCCGCGCGCTCAAGGGACAAACGGTTTGATCCGCCAAGGGGCTGTGCTGACTGAGGGGGCAAGAGACGTCTTGGAGGTGATCCAACCGCTGCTCGGACGAGCCGATCCGCTGGGCCTGACGCTGGACGACCCCGAGGCTCCGGATGCGGACATCGTGCCGATTACAGAGGTCCCGGAAACCGATCGCCAGCAGATCCTGGCTCTACTCGGCCCCGCGCCCACGGAGATCGACGATCTGATCCGCGAAAGCGGGCAGACGCCCGGTGCGGTGTTCCTGGTGCTCCTGGAGCTGGAACTGGCCGGCCGCCTGCAGCGGCATACGGGGAGCTTGGTTTCGCTGCTGTGACGCAGGGCCTGGCACACTCTCGTTCCGCCTCCGTCATCTTGGGTGTTGAAGCTCGGAGCAAGTAGTTCTGGGTCCCGGATATTTTGCTGGCGCAAAATTCCGGGATGACGAGGGGGGGATCGGCACACCCCGTCATCCCCGCGAACGCGGGGACCCAGGGCATTGGAGTTCGGAGCAAGCGGCTCTGGGTCCCGGATATTTTGCTGGCGCAAAGTTCCGGGATGACGAAGGGGGCTCGGCACACCCCGTCATCCCCGCGAACGCGGGGATCCAGGGCGTTGGAGCTCAGAGCAAGCGGCTCTGGGTCCCGGATATTTTGCTGGCGCAAAATTCCGGGATGACGAA
>JANQOW010000099.1 GCA_028285595.1 Hyphomicrobiales bacterium | reverse complement strand
TTGTCATATGGAAACGCTTGATGGAGTCAAATCAGCCCATATCCAAGGCGCGAAGCGCAGTGCGATGTGGTGCATCGGACGAGCTTCGCAACGCCGGAGATGGGCTGATTTGGCCCACCGAAGGCCGGGTTTTCGCGCCCGCTGGGCGTCGTTGCGGGCCGCTTGTGGTCGGCCAGACCAAGGCGCGACCCGCGCCTCGTCAGCAAGCGCGAAAACCCGGTCAAGCGCTTCCATATGACAAAGAACTGCTCTAGGCTTCGGCACGTCGCAATCGCATGGTTAGCGGTCGTGCGAGGTCAGCACTTTGATCGAGGTCAATCGGGTGAACTTATCCGCGCCTCGCCCTGGGCAGTAGACGCGCCGGAGCCCTAATCAGGCTCGCTGAACAGGACGTCCGCCAGTTTGTTGGCGGCTTTGCGCAAGGTGGCCACGTGCTTTTCCGCTTCATCCAGCGTTATGCGCTGCTTGGGTGCCTGAAAGGCGAGCGCCGCGAACATGCCTGCATTGGGTTCAAAAATCGGCACTGCAATGGCGATGAGATTATCCACGAACTCTTCATTGTCTCTGGAGAAGCCGCGCTCACGCGTCTCCAGCAGCTCACTTTTGAGCTGTTCCACGCTCTGAACCGTGTTGCGGGCAAAAGTCTCCAAGACCAGCGTCGACAGCAGCTTATCCTGCAAGCCGTCTTCCAGAGTGCTCAGAAACATCTTACCGGCAGCGGTGCAGTGAAACGGCACAATGGTGCCCACCGGAAACTGAAACCGCATGGGCCAGTGTGTTTCCACCCTGTCCACATACACCATGCCATCTTCCTGGGGCACCGAAAGGTTGCACGTCTCCCCAATGGTCTCCGACACCTCGCGCATGATGGCGCGGCGCGCAATGTGGATGCGCGATGAGGTCATCAAACCAGACGAGATCAGCCGCAACCGCCGCGCCGGCCGCAGCCGCTTGGCATCGACGTCCCGGGTCAAGAACCCATGTTCAAGCAAAGTGGCACACAGCCGGTGGATGGTCGGCTTTGGCAAGCGAAGTTCTTCGTTGATTTCCGTTGGAGTCAACGGCCGCCCAGCGGTGGCCAGCACTTCAATAATGGCCAGTGCCCGCAAATTGGGAGCAATCTTATCGTCGTCCCTAGAATTCACCACACATGCCTCGCGCCGCAACCCGTGTCCAATTCCCAAACAAAATCCGACCAGCTTATACCATTTTTGGTATTCATCCGTTGATTTTTGAGACTACTAGTCTTATTTATTGAAATCAAGAGAGTGCCGGAGCAACCGGCCTTTGGGAGGAAAATACGGCGTGGGGCCTACCAAAACGCATTTGACATTGCAACTGCGCACCTATTCGGTGCCGCAGACAACGCGTTTTGGCTTGCTGGTACCCCCAGGTTTTACGTCCTCCCCGATGTCTTCTCCGGCTTCAGAACACCATGGCGATCATCGGCATGGCCGCTGTGCTGCGCATATTGCGGGAAGGATCGCCGGAGGTGACAGAGCTTGCCGGACTGGTCTGATTGTGGGAGACTTTCTCTCAAGCTTGCCCCGGCAACCAAACAAGAAAGGCGTCAGCCTCAATAAGTTTCTGGGAGACGAACCGGGTTCGCATCTGCGGCCCCAAAGTATGATCCCTTTCGTTAGAACCCGATCGGGTGGATCCGCTCTGACAAGCGTCAGGCGTTCTGCCCGCCAGGCCATTTACGCGGTGTGGCCGCCTTTCGGGCTCTCAACTCAACCTATGTCCGCGTAATTGGGAGGTTTGGTCCAAATGAAGGGCTTTGGAACTGTCTTAAAATCTTTTGCGGCCGGGGCTGTTGCCTTGACCGTGCTTGCTGCAGGTTCGCTTGCTCAGGCGGCTGAAGTGACGATCCGCGTTCAGTCGGTGATCCCGTCGAAAGCCGATGAAGTGCATATGCTGAACGAGTTCGCCAAGGATGTCAGCGATCTGACCAATGGCGAACTGAAAATCGAAGTGCTGCCGGCCGGTGCCGTTGTGGGTGTGAAGGAAACCCTCGACGCGGTTGACCAAGGCCTGATCGAAGGCGGCTTTGCCTGGACCCACTACTGGTCCGGCAAACACCCTGCTGCCATGCTGTTTGGCTCGCCAGTTGCCGGCGCCGGTGTGGGCATCGACAACATCGCATTCGTCTCCTGGTTCCTCTATGGCGGTGGCTCAGCGCTTTATGACCAGCTCTGGAAAGAGATGGGCGTAAACGTCAAAGGCTTCATGCTGCAGCCTGTAGGTCCGGAAGCGCTTGGCTGGTTCAAAGAGCCGATTGCCTCCATGGAAGACTTCCGCAAGTACCGCTTCCGCACACCTCCCGGCATTCCAGGTCAAACCTACAAGGACATTGGCGTGGCTTCCGTGGCCATGGGCGGCGGCGACATTCTGCCGGCTCTGCAAAGCGGTAAGATCGATGCGGCCGAATGGTGCTGCCCGAAGCCTGACAGTGTCTTCGGCTTCCAGAAAGTGCTGAAGCACTACTATCTGCAAGGCCTGCACCAGGTTGTGGTGAACGCCGACCTGTACATCAATGGCGATGTTTACAACGGCCTCACCGACCACCAGAAGAAAGCTCTGGAAGTGGCCGCGAACGCGTCCCTCATGAAAGCCATGGGCTATCGCATCTACGAAAACGGTAAAGCTCTGAAAGACCTGACCGAAAACCACGGCGTGCAGCTTCACGACACCCCGGCCGACTACTTCCCGGCCTACATGAACGCTGCCCGTAAGGCGCTTGAAGACAATGCCGCGAAGAACGAGTTCTTCGGCAAAGTCTGGCAGTCTCAGAAGGACTTTGCGGCGATTGCCGTGCCGTTCTGGGCTGGCGCACAAGCGTCCAACGCAGCTCTCGGCAAGGCCTTTGCCGACAGCCTGAAGAAGTAATAGACTGATTTGAAGTCAGCGTGATGCAGCGGGCCTTGTTTGGAAGGCCCGCTGCACATCGCCAGCGACACCAGCCAGCGGCCCCTTCTGGGCAGTGAGGGTTCGATGCTTGGTGCCGAGACATGGCGGGAGGGTGGACTGTGGCTGACGAACCAAAACCTGAAGAACTTGAGATCACTGATGAACTGATCGCGGAACGCAGGGCCGAAGAGCCCGGCGAAACCCCGGCAGACATGACGCCGTGGCAGAGACCGATTACGGCCGCCATCGACGTTATGAACCTCTGGGTAGGCCGTTTCACCTGCTTGCTGCTGGTGCCTGTGATCTTGGTGATGGTCTATGAGGTGGTGGCCAACAAGATGTTCACCGCCCCCACCTTGTGGGTCTACGACATCAGCCGCATGATGGCCGGCGTCATTTTCATGCTGGGCGCGGGCTATGCGCTGCTCCGGGGCGTCCACATCCGGGCCGACTTTCTCTACCGGCTCTGGCCCACCAAAACCCAGGCGACGGTGGATGCCGTCCTCTACCTTCTGTTCTATTTCCCGGCCATGCTCTTCTTCTTCTGGAGCGCCACGGAGTATGCCTACAAGGCCTTTAACCCGTTGAACGGCTTCGAATTCAGCGGTTGGGAACGGGCCAGCGATTCCACCTGGGCGCCGATCCTGGGCCCGGCCCGGTTGGCCATGCCGTTTGGTGTGTTCTTCCTTTTGCTACAGGGCATTCCGGAACTGTTCCGCTGCTTCTATGACATGGGCAAGGAACGCGAAAAGCTGTTCGTGCGGATCCTGCCAATCTACGTGATCGTGCTGGCCATCCTGTTCCTGGGCACCTTCTATCCGAAAATCGTGCCGATCGGCAGTTATCTGACGGCCGTGGGGGAAGCCTTGGGCACGACCGGCCTCGACAAGCCGACGATCGGCCTCTTCATGGTGGGCGCCATGTTGTTCGCCATCTTCGTGGGCTTCCCGATCTCATTTACCCTGATCTTCCTCTCCTTCGTCTTTGCTGCCTGGGGCATTAGTCCAAAACTGGGCTTCTTCCTGGAAACGCTGAAGTTCAACGAAACCATGCTGGATGATCAGCTTGTGGCGGTTCCGCTCTTCGTCTTCATGGGGATCATGATGGAGAAGGCCGGGCTTATGGAGCGCCTGTTTGCGGCCATTCAGCTCATGATGTCAGGGACCCGCGGGGCACTCTTCATCGCGGTTCTGTTCGTCTCCACCATCTTTGCCGCGGCCACTGGTATCGTGGGCGCTTCGGTGACGATCCTCGGCATCATGGCGGCGCGGACCATGAACCAGTCGAACTATGATGTGAAAATGGCCGCCGGCACCATTACGGCGGGCGGAACCTTGGGCATCCTCATCCCGCCGTCCATCATGCTGGTGGTGATGGGTCCGGTGCTTGAAGTGCCTGTTACCGATCTTTTCGCCGCGGCCATTCTGCCAGGTGCTCTGCTGGCCGGTCTCTACATTCTCTATTCGGTCGGCCGGTGCTGGATCAATCCATCGCTGGGGCCGGTGCTGCCGGAAGACCAGCGGCCGGAAACGTCGCCCTACTACATGGTGGAGTTCGTCTTGGTGATGAGCGGTCTGGCGGCGCTGTTCTACCTGATGTTCACCTATCCGTTGATCGCGGTGGTTTGGCTGGGTGCCATGATCGGGATCTACAAGCTCTCCCGCCAGATCAAGCCGGGCGGGTTCTACTTCTCCGATCTGTGGGCAGAATTCTTCCTTGGCCTCGTGCCGCCGACGATCCTGATTGCCTTTGCTCTGGGCTCGATCCTTCTGGGCTGGGCAACACCGGCAGAGGCGGCAGCATGCGGCGCCTTCGGCTCCATCCTGCTTTCCATGGGCTACTTCAAGTTCACGCTCAACGGCTTCTACGACGCCTTGATCAAGACCCTGGAAATCACGGTTTTGATCATGTTCTTGGTGGCCGCCTCCAACTATTTCGGTGCTGTGTTCTCCACACTGGGCACGCCGAAGATGCTCACCGAGCTGCTTTTGTCGCTTGATATGTCGCCCACCTTGATCCTCATCGCGGTCATGGCGTTGATCTTCCTGTTGGGCTGGCCGTTGGAGTGGGTGCCGATCGTTCTCATCATCGTGCCGATCCTGGTGCCTATGCTCACCGAGCTGAATGTGAACCTCACCTGGTTCGCCATTCTGGTGGCTGTGAACCTGCAGACCGCCTGGCTCTCACCGCCTGTGGCACTCTCGGCCTACTTCCTCAAAGGGGTGGTGCCAGAATGGGATTTGAAGGACATCTATCTGGGCATGATGCAGTTCATGGTGATCCAGGTGATCGGGCTCGCCCTGATCTTCATGTTCCCGCAAATCGCCCTCTGGCTGCCGCGATACATCTACGGCGGATAAGGCCCTGAAAACAAAAAGCCCGGCTCAGTTCAGCCGGGCTTTTTTAATCTCTGGGTGTCGCGGTCACATCCATGAGAAATCGTCGATACCGAAATCGAAGTCGGTGTGGCCATCATCCTGATCGCCGCGAATGTCTTTGAACGCCTTCTCGATTTTGTCCGTCTTCGTTGAAGCCGTCGTAGGGATCCAGCCGAACAACATGTTCGGGTCGCGTGTGTCTTCGGTGGTCATGGTTTGGTGCTCCTTAAGGTTGCTATTGCAGCTGCGCTACATCCAACCGAAATCGTCGCTGCCGAAATCGAAATTTGTCTCAGGCTCGAACTTCTCACCCTTCGTTTCGCGGAGGTCTTTAAAGGCCTTCTGAATCTTGTCATCCAATTCAGTGGGGAAAACAATGATGGGCTCGCCAATCGGCTGTGCATCTTCAGTCATTTCTCAATGCTCCTTTAGATCTTTGTTGCCGGGCGGTTACATCCAACCGAAGTCGTCGCCGCCAAAGTCGAAATTTGTTTCCGGCTCAAACTTTTCGCCAGCTTTGTCACGGACTTGTTTGAAAGCTTTCTCGATCTTGTCGTTCGCCTCCGAGAGGCTCGGGAATACGATGTCTTCTAGCAGGGCGTCATCAGTCATTTTTAGTGCTCCTTCCGAGGTCTGCATTGCGAGAGGGTCAGCGACCCCGTTCCAAGTGTTGATGTGACTTTACTCACATCCATTTGAACCAAGCGTGAGCCGTCAGTTCATTCACTGTTCATGGTCTTTAACAGGAAGGGCAGGAGCCCTCAGGCCAGCCAGGCGGCGGGCACACGGTCCCCAAACCGCTTGCGGCAGAAGGCATATTGCGGCTCAAGCCTCTGGCGAAGCGCCTCGCGCGCATCGTCGGGCAGGTCCACCTTAAGCGGCGTTTCGTTGACAGGCTTGTCGATAGCCGGCGGCTGATAGCCGGCATCTGCAAAGGCGCAAAGCTGTTTGAGCGAGGTCTCTGAGAACAGGTCCTCATAGAACAGAAATAGAAGATCCTCGGCAGGGAACACCGCTTGGAGCGCGGTGACCGTGCTGCGGTAATCACAAAACGCCATCATTTCAGCATCGTCGAGCCGCTCAGACCAGGTATGACGAACATCCAGCTCCGCATCATGCCGGTCCCGATAACGCAGATGCGACCACAGCCGGTCCACCGGATCGCGCATGACAAAGAACAGCTTGAGCCGCACATCTTGAGTGGCGAAATACGCCTTGATGTACTCAAAGCCCTCCTGGCCAATGGCCGAGTAGGCGGGGGTGATGTCCGAGAGGGTTTTGGTGTCAGCGGACGAAAGTCTGATGAAGTGATCCAGATAGGCCCCCTCATCATAGATCATTTTCACGCGGTCGACGCTCGCCTGGAAGCCCACGCGCTCTTGCAGGTTTTCAAGCACATCGCCATCTTGCCGGAAGTTGAATGCCAGACGTTTTAGAGCAAACAGATCCGGATCCTCAACCAAAGGCCCGCGAACTTTCGCATTGAAGAACCTCATCTCTTTCAGAGGCGAAACGGCCACTTCCGGCAAGGACATAAAGTAGGTGAAAATCCAGCTGGTGGCGCTTTTGTTGGCCCCAACGCCGATTAGGAACGTTTTGCCGTTCAGCTCATCATATTTGCGGAGCGTGGGGGTTTGCGTTGGCATGGCTACGTATCAGGGCCTATCCCGGGCGGGGTTTAAGCGATGACATCTTCATCGACGGATGGATCAATTCCACCAGTTGTCTCTGTGATTTCATAGAATCCGACGAAGTTGTCAAACACCGCGTCATCGCCATCGCTGTTCGCACCGGCGCGCGTCAGGAAATCTCGCATGAACTCCACGTTCTCCGCCTCCTTAGCCTTGCGCGTGGTGTTCGGCAGGTCAGCATAAACGAAGGTATCGCCGTTCAGAGGGTTTGCATCTGTGCTGAGCATGGGTCTGGGTCCTGGTGCGTTTACTCATCACACCCTACTCATTCAGATTTGAATGCACCGTGAGACCCGCATTCATGTGAGGTTCACCGAAGACCAAGGCTCAAAGATGCGCCTCCACCTCCGCATTAAACCGGTTCAGAGCCCCCTCATAGCGCCCGAATGTCAGCGCCACGTTGGCGCCTGTGGCAAGACCGGCCTGCACTTGGGTGTTGATGGCGAAGTCTTCTCCTAAGGTCACAGAGGTAATCTTGTGATTTTGGTCCCAGTGGGCCTGATTGTCTGCAGTGATTTCGCTGCGGGGCGCAAGCGTGGTGAGCCGTATTTCCGTCCGCCCGGCGGCCAGCGGGCGGTAGTTCAGCCAGCCCACATGGTCTTGCATGACGAGAAACTGGTCGGTGGGGAAAACGCTGTAGAGCACATTGGCATAAGCACGGATGGACCAGTCTTCGCGTGGCAGATTGGTAAGCTCCGACAGTGTGCTGCGGGGCAATACGGAACGCATGTGGGAGCCCAACATCTCGTAGCTGGAGAGGTTATCCAGAAAGTGCGGGCCGATGGTGTCCCGGTGGGCAACCTTGAAGTGATAGGCCTCAATGCCGCCCTCGATCAGCAGTTTCCAGTTCGCCGCCTTTTCAAACGTATTGCTGGCCGCCACCCCAAGGTTCTCAGCGTCAAACCATGTGAAATCGTCTTTAAGCGGACCGATATGGGCGTCAAAGTCAGCCTCACCATCTGGCGATGCAACAATCCAGATGAAACCCAGCCGTTCGGTCGCCGGCAACCGGCGCAAGGCATAGGCATTCAGGTCTATCCCCGGAAACCCGGGCTTCTCATGGGGGATCGCCCGCAAGGTCCCATCGTTGCTCCAGGTCCAGGCATGATACGGACAACTGAACGCATGCTTGCATCCTTCCGCCTCTCCCACCAGCCGCATGCCCCTATGGCGGCACACGTTGAGGAAGGCATTCACATCGCCTGCTTTGTCCCGGGTGAGCAGCACCGGCAAGCCGGCTATCTCCAAGGTCAGAAAACTCCCAGGATCCGGCAGCTCGCTGCCATGAGCGGCGATCAGCGGCCAGGAGCGGAACAGCGCCTCGCGCTCCCGCTCAAACCGGGCCTCGGACGCATAGCGTTCCACCGGCGAGGCGCACACATCGTCATCCAGAAAGAACAGCCCATTGTCCTTCAACCCCTGCAATTCCTCCAACAGGGCAATTTCCGTTTCGCGATCCATGACACACCTTCCTCGCTGCAGTGGCGAAACTTACCGATCGGTAAGTTTATGCTTGACGATTGGTAAGTTGTCAATACCGTGCTAGGGCATGGTGCCCATGGAACAGCCCCGGTCCGCACAGCAGAAGTTTATCGATGTGGCGCTCACATTGTTTTCCGAGCGCGGCTTTTATGGCACCTCGCTCGCCGATGTGGCCAAGGAGCTGGGCCTCACCAAGCAATCGGTTTTGCATCATTTCCGCACAAAGGAGGCGCTTTATGCTGAAGTCCTCCGGCAACTGTCTGTGCGCTTTGAGACCATCGTACGGGAGGCCCAACTGGCCGCAACCGCCCCAGAAGACCGACTTGAAATCTACGTTGAGAAACTGCACCTGCATCTTCAGGCAGAGCCGCGCGATGCCCGCCTGATCGCGCGCGAGCTTTTGGACAATCTGGACCGCGCCGCCACAAGCCGCACCTGGTTCCTGAAGTCCTTTCTGGATGAAAGCGTGGCTCTGCTGTTGTCGCGGCCCGGCTGGCAGGACCGTTCAGAGGATGAGGCGCGGGCAGTGGTGTATCAGCTGATCGGCGCGATCAATTATTTCGCGGTTTCCGAGGCAACACTTAACGGTATCTGGGGCGAGCAGCGCACGGACGCCATGGCAGAGCAGTTCCTGCCAACGCTGCTGCACAAACTTTGAAACGCAGACACCGCCTCCCCTGCCGTCGCAGATGGGCCGGGAGTTAGTTGACGTTCCGGAGCAACAGGTACCGGATCAATAAAACCCCACGCCCCGGCAAACGCCGGAGCGTGGGGGAACAGTGTGTTAGGCCGAGCGGTACAGCTTGGTCATCACAAACTCTTTGTGCCCAAGCGCTTCGGCAGCCGTCATCCGGCCGTTGGCGGTGCGGCGGATCATGTCGATCAGCTCATCGCCGGCCTGATCGATCGTCATCTCCCGTGTCAGAATACCGGTCACATCGCAGTCGATATGCTCTGACATGGTGCGCACCGTGCGCGGGTTGGCGGAGATCTTGATCACCGGGACAATCGGGTTACCCACGATATTGCCTTGTCCCGTGGGGAACGTGTGCACCACGAAACCGGCCGCGCCCATAAGGGTCACGCACTCAGCGGCGGCAGAGGATGTGTCCATAAAATAGAGCCCTGGGCCCTTCTCCGGCGCCACCGCCGGGCCCACCGCATCCACGTAAGTCGACGTGCGGCCGATCTTCTCCAGGTTGCCCAGGGCCTTTTCCTCAATGGTGGTCAGACCACCCTCAATGTTGCCCATGGTGGGCTGGCTTTCGGACAGGTCGCTGGTTTTGTGGGGCTCGATCACATCATCCATGTAGGCCTGCCAGATGGCCATGAACTTGTCGCCGGCTTCTTCGGTTGCCCCGCGGGCTTTGCAGAGATGTTCCGCACCGGTGATCTCCGAGGTCTCGCCGAAACATCCGTAGATGCCCTTGGGCAACAGCTTGTCGTACATGTTGCCCACGGTCGGGCAGGACCCAAGACCTGTGGTTGTGTCGGACTCACCGCATTTGGTGGAGACCCACAGTTCGGACATGTCGCACTCTTCGCGCTGCAGCTCAGAGGCCCAGTGCACGAATTCCTTCGCCTTCCGAGAAGCGGTGGCCACCGTGTTGATGTCGCCATGCTGCTCGATTGAGTAGGCCGCCACGGGTTTGCCGGTTTCGGCAATGCCATCGGCGATCCGCTGGGTCCATCCTGGCTCGATGCCGATCACGATGCACGCGGCCACGTTCGGGTTCGCGCCGGTGCCGATCATGGTCCGGAAGTGCAGCTCAAGATCTTCACCAAACTGCAGACGGCCATAGGAATGCGGCAGCGCCATGGTGCCTTTAATGTTGTTGGCAACCGCTTCACAGGCGGCATTGGAGATATCGTCCACGGGCAGGATCACCACATGGTTGCGCACGCCCACGCGGCCGTTCTCGCGGCGGTATGCCATGATTTTTTCGTTCGTTGTCATCTGACTTGCTCTCCGCTACCAGCGTTTTGTCTTCAGGTTATGGACGTGCACATGGCCGCCCTTCTCGCAATCGCCCACCATCTTGCCGATATCTTCGCCGTACTTAATGATGGTATCGCCTTCCGCCAGATCAGACAGGGCGATCTTGTGGCCGATGGGCACATCGGCTTTAGCGGTCAGGGTGAAATCGGTGTTGTCATGGGTCACCACGCAGAGCATCTCCGTGCCGGCGGTGAGCCCCTCGACAACCACAACCCCCACATTATCTTCGGAGTTGTGGACAAGCAGCTGGGGTATGGGCATGTGTGCAGTACCTTTCTCTTAAAGTCGAAACATGATCTTCGGGTGAGCGGCCTTGCCGCTCAGAATGTCTTTGAAGGCGCCAGGGCCATCTGCAAGGCCGCGCTCTTCCACCCAGTCCAGAGGGCCCAGGCGGCCTTGGGCGATGGCGTTCAACGTTTGCGCAAAGTCGCTGCGCGTGAACGTGTAGGTGCCGATAAACGTCACTTCCTGCAGTGTCATCCGGCGCACATCCAAGCCGCCTTCGCCTGAGGCAAGACCGATATGAACGATGACGCCGCCGGGCTTCACCAGAGCGCTGGAGCTGGCGCGCGTGGCTTCGCCGCCGAAGGCATCCACGATCACATGCGCACTGCCCGCCTCAGGGCCCGCACCCTGCAGCGGGTTGTAAACCTTGAAGTTCCCGGCCCGGCTCAAAAGCCCGTGGCGCAGTTCGTTGGTCTCGGCAATCCAAATGTCGGAACAGCCCATGTCAGCCAACACCAAGGCTGCAGCCACACCAATGGCCCCGCCGCCCAACACAATCGCCCGGGCCTCGGAAAGCGGCCGGTGTGACGCTTCAGCCGCCAGGCGCACCGCATGATAGGAACAGGATATGGGCTCGGTGAGCGCAGCTTGCGCAAACGACAACCCTTCCGGCAACTCCAGCGCATTTATCGCCGGGATCGCCACCTGCTCGGCAAAGGCGCCCTCGCGCGGCGGCATGGAGATGATCTGACGGTGCGGGCAAAGGTTATGCCGGCCCTCCACGCAGGCTTCGCACACCCCGCAGGTCACAAGCGGGTTCAGGGTCACCCGGCGTCCCTTGCCAGGACCTTCGATCACAGTGCCCGATGCCTCATGGCCCAAGATCAGCGGCGCGGGACGGCGTTCGTCATGCCCCAGGAAGGCATGCATATCGGAGCCGCAGATGCCCACAGCATCCACCTCAACCACCACGTCGCCCGCAGCGGCCACAGGTTCGTCCACCTGGCGCAGCTCCACCGCTTCCGGCCCTGTGTAGACCAGCGCTCTCATGTGGCGAGATACCCCCCATCCACCGCCACCACCTGGCCGGTCACATAGGCCGCCCCGCGAGACGCCAGGAACACCGTGGTGCCGTCCAGATCGGTGAGTTCGCCGTTGCGTCCGATCGCCGTGGCATCGGCATGATGGCGGCTCAGCGCATCATCGCCAAACACCGGAGCCGTCAGTTCGGTGGGAAAGAACCCGGGCGCGATGGCATTAGCCACGATGCCGTCTTTCGACCAGGCCTGAGCCATCGCCCGGGTGAGCTGCGTGATGCCGCCCTTCGAAGCGCCGTAGGCCATACCTTTTTCAAACGCCCGGTAGCTTTGCAGCGAGGCGATATTGATGATGTTGCCCGCGCCCTTCTCCAGCATGCCAGGCACCAAGGCGCGGGCCACGAAGAACGGTACGGACAAGTTGAGGTGAAGCGTGGCCTGCCAGCTTTCCGGCGTGATGTCATCGGCCGGCTCGCGGAAATTTACGCCAGCCGCATTGATCAGAATATCAGGTGCGCCGAACGGTTCGGCCAGATCAGCCGCCAGGGCATCATAATCGCCAACGCTCGAAAGATCTGCTGGAACAGCTGCAATCTGGCCTTCATCAACCAGGCTCTCCAGCCGATCCTTGCGCCGCGCCACAGCCACAACCTTCGCCCCGGCCCCGCTGAGCACACCGGCCATATGGCGCCCAATACCCGAGGAAGCGCCGGTGACCACGGCCACCCGCCCCTCAAGCGAGAACAGCGTGCCTATGAATTCGGCTGATCCCATCATGCGTCCTTAAGGCGTGGTTTGGAACGTTTCGTCGGGGAAGTACTTCCGCAAGCGTGCATCGCCCGTTCGTGCATGCGCTTCCATGCCTTCCAATCTGGAGATACGTGCCGTCACAGACGCAACGTCCCGGTTCGCTTCCTGGGTCATGCGCTGGGTGGTGACCACTTTGATGAATTTGTGCACCGACAGCCCGCCCGTGTAGTGGCCGGCCCCCTTGGTGGGAAGAATATGGTTGGTGCCCGAGCACTTATCGCCAAACGCTACGGTGGTCTCCTCACCCACAAACAGCGAGCCATAGTTCTGGAGCTTGTCCACGTACCAATCCAGGTTCTCCACCTGCAGCTCAAGGTGCTCTGCTGCATATTCATCAGACACCGTGACAGCTTCCTCATCGGTGTCGCACAACACCACCTCGCCATAGTCGCGCCACGCGGCGGTGGCCGCGACCTTCTGGGTTTCCGGCAGATCGTTGATCAGGTCGTCCATGCGCCCAAGGACATCTTCGCCCAACGCCCGTGAGGTGGTGATCAGCCAACACGGGCTGTCAAAGCCATGCTCGGCCTGGCCCACCAGATCTTCCGCCACGATCTGCGGATCTGCCTTCTCGTCGGCGATGATCAGGACCTCGGTTGGGCCCGCAAACAAATCAATACCCACCCGTCCGAAGAGCATCCGCTTGGCCTCGGCCACAAAGCGGTTGCCGGGCCCCACCAGGATGCGGGCCTTTTTGCCCGTAAAGAGGCCAAACGCCAGCGCCGCGATGCCCTGCACCCCGCCCAGGTTTAAGATGTGGTCGGCACCGCAATAATTCGCGGTCCACAAGATCCCCGGATTGATGCCTTCATCGCCATGAGGTGCTGAGCAGGCAATGACATTCTTTACCCCTGCAACCTTAGCCGTGGTGATGGACATAACCGCCGATGCCACATGGGCGTAGCGCCCACCCGGCACATAGCAGCCGGCCGTATCGATGGGGATGAGTTTCTGGCCGGCCCACAAACCCGGAGAGAGTTCGGTCTCAAACTCGCTGATCGAGGCTTTCTGAGCTTCAGCGAACTTTTTGACCCGCTCGTGAGCAAACATGATGTCGTCTTTGAGCTGCTGGGAGAGCTTGGCATCTGCTGCGGCAATGGCCTCTTCGGTGGCAACGATTTCGCCGGCATATTTGTCCAGCTTCTCGCCATAACTGCGCGCGACGTCTTCCCCGCCCGCTTCGATTTCAGCGAGCATATTCTCAACGATCTTACGGGTTTCCTCTTCACCCGTTGCGGCGGTCTTGGTCGCCTTCTTCAGATAGGTCACGGCCATGATGATGTCCTGCTGTCAGCTCATGAGTAAAATTAATGCTGGAAATCTGCGCATGTAAGCGCTTACATTAGTTACATGGACCATCCAGGCAAAAGAGTCAACCAGGCAGACATCGCCAAAGCCGCCGGCGTCTCAACCGCAACGGTTTCGCGCGCCCTCAACGGCACCGGGATCGTCACGGCGGAGGCCCGGCAGCGGATCAATGCGGCCATCTCGGAGCTGGGCTATATGCCTCACGGTGCGGCACGGGCACTCGCCTCGCGGCGCTCACACACGGTGGGCGCGGTGATCCCTACGTTGGCGAGCGCGATATTCGCCGCCGGTATTGACGCGTTTGAGCGGCACTTAAACGAAGCCGGACTCACTCTGCTTTTGGCAGTGTCGAACTATGATCTTGAAACGGAAGCCTTGAAGGTCCGCCGGCTTCTGGAGCGCGGTGTCGATGCTATTGCCCTGGTGGGCGACAGTCACAGCCCGGAGGTCCACGAGATGATTGCCCGAGCGGGCGTTCCTTACGTGCACACCTGGGCGTGGACCCCACGCTCGCGTCATCCTCACGTGGGCTTTTCCAACTTTGAAGCGGCGCGGACCGTGGCGCATCATCTGGCTGATCTCGGCCATCGCACCATCGCCATGATCGCGGGCATCTCCCAGGATAACGACCGGGCCACCCAACGCATCGCGGGCACCGAGCAAGGCCTCATCGATAAAGGTCTTGCGCTGCATCGCGATCAGATCATTGAAGCGGCCTACACCCATGCCGCCGCACGAGAGGCCCTACGCACGCTCATCAATGTGGACCACAACCGGCCAACGGCAATAATCTGCGGCAATGATGTCCTGGCCACCGGCGCCCTCATTGAGGCCCAGGCACATGGGCTCTCGGTGCCTGGTGAGCTGTCCATCACCGGCTTTGATGACCTGCCATTGGCCGCCCATTTGAACCCGCCCCTGACGACCATCGCGGTGCCCGCCAAAGCCATGGGGCAAGGAGCGGCAGACGCTTTAATCGCAGCTTTGGAACACGGCCAGCCGGTGGCGAGCCAGGAACTGGAAGCGCGCCTCGAAATCCGGCACACCACGGAAAGGGTGATGAGCAAGCCGTTTTGATGTTCCGGGAAAAGAATAGGCCGAAGGAAGCAACGGCTTCCCTCGGCCTGATTACTGGCTGAGTACGCAGTACCTTATCTCAGCGCTGAGCGGAGAGAGTGCACAGACCGTGCCAACCTGCCGAAAGCGCGGAAAACTAAGGTTTTTCATGATATTGAGGGCAGAAAATCATTGCAGATTGCAAAGATTGCCCGATGCATCTTCGCAACTTGCAACGGTGTTTGCGTGTGTCTATTCAGCCGCCAATGCGTTGCTGCGGGTGTCACTGGCGAGCCACAGATCCAGGAACCGTTCGAGCCAGTCCTTCACGGCTTCATCGTGCACCTGGCGGCCTTCGAAATGGGCGGCGCGTGGATGCGTTCCCGGCATTTTGAGGCGTTCACGCCCTTTCGTGGTCCAACGATGCATCATGGCCAATGTGAGTTCGGCATGAAACTGAATGCCGAATGTGCTCTGCCCATGCCGGAAAGCCTGGTTGCCGAACATCTCCGTCGTCACCAGGATCTCGGAGTTTGACGGTGTGGTGAAGCCTTCCTTGTGCCACTGGTATACGTGGTCCGGCCAAGTATCCATCAACCGCTTGCCGGCGTCAGTTACTTCAATCGGATAGTAGCCGATTTCCGCCCAGCCATCCTCGTGCGGGCTCACCGTGCCGCCCAAGACCCGCGCCAGCATCTGGCAGCCTAAGCAAATCCCCAGGAAAGGCGTTTCCTCACGCAGCGGAACATCGAACCAGTTCAATTCGCGCCGGATGAAGGGCAATTCCACATCGTCATTGGCGCTCATTGGCCCACCGAACACCACCACGCCGGCATAGTCCGCCGTGCTCTCGGGCAGCGGATGGTCCATGCAAGGCCGGCGGATGTCCAGCTCAAAACCGCGAGCGTCAAGAGCCATCCCCACCCGGCCGGGAGTCGAGGTCGGCTGATGAACGATGACGAGGATTTTCTCCGGCATGAATCACGTGTGGTTGGGACGATTTGGCCTAACCTACATGGCAGAGATGCCGCCGTCGAGCTTGATTTCGGACCCGGTGACAAATCCGCTTTCATCGCTGGCCAGATAGATGCACGCATAGCCCACATCTTCCGGCGTGCCGATTTTCTTCATCGGCACCTGGCGGGCCAGCTTGGCGCGGTTCTCTTCAGGGCTGGCCCCTCCCACCACATTATCCACCATCGAGGTATCGATAAAAGCGGGGTGGATTGAGTTGACCCGCACATCATAGCCTTGCCGCGTGGCCTGCAATGCAACGGATTTGGTCAACATCCAGACGCCGGCCTTCGCCGTGTTGTAAGCGACAAAATTGTAGCTGGCGATGAGACCGGCGATTGAAGAGATATTGATGATGGATCCCGGCGCAGATTTTGCCAGGACCGGCAGAGCAACGCGGCAGCCGAGAAAGACGGAGTTGAGATCCACATCCATGGTCAGGTCCCAGTCGGCAATATCGATATCCTCCACCGATCCGGGAATGCAGATGCCGGCATTGTTCACCAGCACGTTAAGGCCGCCGAGAGCCTCATCGGCGGCAGCCACGGTGCGCTCCCAATCTTCAAGCAGCGTCACATCATGCTTCAGACCAACGGCCCGGCAGCCAAAGTGTTCGGCAATGTCGGTTGCCGCCGCTTCTGCCCCTTGGCCGTTCAGGTCAGAGAGAGCCACATCCGCGCCCTCGCGCGCCATCATTTCCGCAACCTTGCGCCCAATGCCACCGGCACCGCCGGTGATCAAAGCCCGCTTGCCGGAGAGCCTGCCCATCACAAGTGCCTCGGCACTAGAAGGCGCCGCATGATGGAGGTCATGATGCCGCGCGGTGAAAAACGGGTGCCTTCTGCCAAAATGGTGTTGGCGATCCCCGGAATGATCACTTTGCGCTTGTTCTTAAAACCAGCCCAAGCAGCCGCGGCAATATCTTCAGCGCTCGCAACCGGCATGACCTTGTTGGCCAGGGTCTCCGTCATCTCCGAACGGGCCTGAAAGCCGGTGTTCGTGGGACCCGGACACACGGCCGTGACGGTCACGCCCGTGCCGTCCAATTCCGCAGCGATGGCTTGGGAGAACGACAGCACATAGGCCTTTGTTGCGTAATAGACAGACATGAACGGCCCAGGCATGAACGAGGCCAGTGACGCCACGTTGATGACACCGCCACGCTCCATGTTTTGCATATACGGCAAGAACCGCAACGTGAGGTCGGTCAGGGCGCGTGCGTTAAGATCGATCATAGCGATCTGCTCGCTCATGTTCATCTCAAGCGCAGAGCCGTTCATGCCATAGCCGGCGCAATTGACCAGAACATCCGGAACCAGCTTGCGCTCTCTGAGCTCATCCTCAATGATCTCTCCGGCATCATGTTGTGTAAGATCGACCGGCAGCGCCACCACGCTGGCATTCAGCTTGCTGGTGAGGATGCCGGCCACCCGGTTCAGCTCACCCTCCGCGTCGGAGACCAGGACCAGGATGTACTGATCAGCCGCGATTTCATAGGCAAGCCGCTCGCCAATGCCGCTTGATGCACCTGTTATCAAGGCAACAGGTTGTCCGTTGACGTCCGCCATTCGTCACTCCACTCAAACTCTCGTCAGGCCTCCAGGCCCCTCTCCACCGCCTTGCGCAACGCGATGCGGTCGCGCGTCGTCACCCCCAAAAGCTCTGCAACGCGCCACATATAGTTAGCTTCATAGTCGGTCAGGGCGCCATCGGCCAGCACGATTTCCCAGAGCATGCGGACAATGGCTTTCCGCTCATCTTGATCAAAGTTGCGGGTCAAGACGCTGGTGAACTGATAAAGGTCGACCGCTTCCGCATCGAGCGCTTCGGCTTTGGTGGTGAGCTGGCCCAGTTCTTCATCGCTCAGCTCGAACTTGCTCTTGAGCAGCACATCGCGCCTTTCGCGCTCGCTGTCGTCTTCGCGGCCATCAATCTTTGCGGCATGGATCAAGAGCGCGGCAATGGCTTCACGGATCTCCTCATCCGACGAAACATGCTCTTCAGGACCGGCGAGCAAGCTGGCAATTTTGTTCCATAGCATTGTGGGGATTTGGCTCTTTGTTTGTGGACGTATGAGCAGCTTGAAGGTGTGTTCCATAGCGCATTTTCCCCACTTGGCAAACGGGCTCATGAACGATAGCGTGCGCCGCTTTTCAAATCGGGGCAGGGTAAAACGGGACGTAGAACTACAAATGACAGGCACCACAGGAAAAACCAAAGTCAATTCGTGGAACGAATGGGACCCGCTTAAGCACGTGATCGTGGGGGTCGCCGACGGCTGCTGCATCCCACCACCTGAACCTGCGCTCGATGCGAAGGTGCCGGAAGATTCCGATATGCGCGGTCAATGGGGACCACGCCCGCAGGACACGGTGGACAAAGCCAATGAGTGCCTGGATGGCTTTGCCAAGATTCTGGAAAGCCGGGGCGTGCGCGTGGACAGGCCGACGCCCATGGACTTCAATCAGCCCGTCTCAACACCCGATTGGGAAACCGAAAGCATGTTCGGCTGCATGCCGCCGCGCGATGTGATTTTGACCGTGGGCTCCGAGATGCTGGAAGCGACCATGTCGTATCGTTGCCGCTGGCATGAATATCTGTGCTACCGCCCGCTGCTCCAGAAATACTACGACGAAGATCCGCACATGCGTCATGAGGCAGCGCCCAAGCCGCGCCTGACCGATGCGGACTACAGGCCCGACTATCTCTCCGACAAGATCGGGGTTGAAAAGCGTCTGGAATGGACCGCCGACAAATTCTTCGTCACCACCGAAGAAGAACCTCTGTTCGACGCCGCCGATGTTTTGAGGTTCGGGAAAGATCTGGTGGTCCAGCACGGCTTCACCACAAACCTGAAGGGCATCGACTGGATCCGCCGGCACTTTCCCGATCACCGGGTGCATGCGGTCAACTTTCCGGGCGACCCGTATCCGATCCACATTGACGCCACCTTCACCCCCTTGCGGCCCGGTCTGATTATCAACAATCCAGAGCGCCGACTGCCCGACGATCAGCGTAAGATGTTTGAGAAGAACGACTGGGAGATCATCGACGCGGCCCGGCCGGCCCACAACTCGCCTCCGCCGTTGTGCTATTCCTCGGTCTGGCTCTCCATGAACGTACTGATGGTTGACGAGAAGACCGTGTGCGTTGAAGCGACCGAAGTGCACCAGATGGATCAGTTCGACAAGCTTGGATTTGAGGTGTTGCCAGTGCCGTTCCGTGACGCTTATGCCTTCGGAGGCGCGCTCCATTGCGCAACGACGGACGTCTACCGCGAAGGGACGTGTCAGGACTACTTCCCCAATCAGAACTGGTGAAACACCGGCCCCACCGTAAACCCTGAATAGTCTTGCCGCTTGACCGCACGCGCAGTTTGCTTGCTAGATGAGCGACAGTGTGCATTTGGGAGCTGTACGACCATGCAAGATTTATTGGCTCTAAAAGGTGTCGGGCCGGCGTTGGCCAAGGCACTTTCCGAACATGGGATCACGTCGCCACGTCAGATCGCCAACGCCAGTGTGGAAGATCTGACCGCGGTGCCCAGCGTTGGCGAAGCCCGGGCCAGAATGCTCATTACCGCCGCCAAGGAAGCGGCTCCCGCGGCTCAACCGGCTGCACCGCCGGAACAGCCAAAGCCGAAAGAAACGCCGGCCAAGAAGGCTAAGCCTAAGCAGAAAAAGAAGAAGGCCAAGGCGAAACCCGCAAAGGGCGAAGACAAGAAGGCCAAAAAATCCGACAAAAAGAAGTCTGACAAGAAGCCCAAGAAGGACAGCGGCAAAAAGGGCTCAAAGAAGAAAAAGAAGAAGAAAAAATCAGGCAAGAAGTGAGCGCGCGGGATTGGTTACGTCTTTTTCCAAAACTTCTGAACGCTGTGAAGCGCCCGCAGAGTTGGGCGGGCCTGGTCAGCGCATTTGGCAACCCGCCGGCTTGACCAAGCCTGAATACCGTCAATCGTCTCAGGCAACAGCGTGCCATGCTCAAGCTCGGCCACCAACCCCCGCGCGACCCGCGCGTCGTTGGCGGAACCCAACCGGTCTTGCAGCGCCTCGACCAGAGAGATGTAGGCTTGCGCATCCTCACCATCGAACAGCACGGCGAAGAACTCTCCGGCATAGCGCGCCTTCTTTCCGCGGATACGCACTTTGTGAAGGTCGTCAATCACTCCCGGACGCGCGTCCTTGATCTCGCGGAGCAGATCGCGATGCGTCTTGGCCAGCGTCTTGCGGGCGAACGGAACCACCGGTCCGTTCAGGCCGTCAGAACGCTCATCTTCAAACAGCTCCGCTATCCATCGGCCAAACCTGAGCAACAGTCGGGTGTGGCGCCGGCTCTGCAGCAACAAGGCCGCCTCGCGGCCGTGGCTCTTGCCTTGCTGAGCCGCCACCTTCCGTAGGATGGCCATCTCCTCGGGGCCGACGTCGCTGGGCTTCAGCTTGGCCAGGGTTTCATCTGCAAACACATGCCAGTCCCGCGTCGGCCCGGTGCGCTGCTGAAACCAGCGCAGTTCGCCGTTAAACGCCTTTCGCCCTTCATAAGGCAACACCGCTTTGAACGCCCGCAAGGCCGCCCTCAAGCGCCGCATGGCGACGCGTGTTTGGTGCACCCCGTTGGCATCTCCGCGCAGCGCTGCTGTCTGGTTGTCCAACAGGTGCGAAACCGTGTTTTGAACGATCATCTCCAGAGCTTCGCCAACGGTCATGGTGGGATCCAGATTGACCTTCTTGGCCTTGGAGTGCGCCTTTTGCAAAGAGCGGCTGGCCAGCGCAAAGCCGCGGCTGATCTGCGTATCCGGTTGTATGCTGGCATCGGTTGCCTCAACCAGTTTCAGCGCAAAATCAAACAGCACCGTTTCGCTCCCGCCCACCGGCACCAGGTCCACATCGATCAAAGGCTCCGACACGTTCTTGAAAACCGGCCCGGCGACCCGCACCTCTCCCGCTTTAAGGGTCAATGCAAAGCGCGCGTGGGTCTTGGACATCTCAAAGGAGCGCTGGCGAAAGTCGGCGGTAAAGATGGTCCGGCCCGGTGGTGCGGTTCTCGGCTTCAGACCTAGATTCAAAGCCCAGGATTCAGTCAGAACCAAAGTTTGGGCGGGCGCGTCCAGCGGTGTGGTCCAGACAGTTTCTGTGCCATCCGCTTGTAACCGGCGCACCACCTGGGTCTGTTCCCCATCCTCTTGGCGTATGCTGAACGTAATGCCGGATTTGAAAAAGCTGTAACGCGCGTTATCGAAATGGACTTCGGAAACCTGGGTGTCGGCCGTCATGTGCGCCGACATTCCATAAACTTTCCCGCCACTCACCAGCTTCTCACAGGCCTCTCGCGAAACCTTCAGCCTCAGGGCCTCACTGAATATCATGTGCTTCGGTATCGCTCCGAGGTCTTGGTGCGTGTCAACAGTGCACGGTCGGAACGTGCCCTTAAACCTAGCGGTCTGGGACACCATAGACGATTTCATTCCAGTACGCATCAAATCGTACGCGTGCGACTTTCGTGTCGTTGCAATCATTTTGTGAATTGCGCAAACTGTCTCGGTCAGAATGAGTGGGGTGTAACGCAGTGCCGGTCGAAATAGAACGTAAGTTTCTCGTTGCCAGCAACGATTGGGAGAAGATCGCTGACAACGGCGTTAAGATCACACAAGGTTATGTCGTCAACGCCGATCACTGCAGCGTACGCATTCGGATATGCAGCAACGGCAAATGCACACTGACCACAAAACTGCCCCGAAACGGCATCAGCCGATACGAGTTTGAAAATCCGATCGAGGCCCGCGAAGCCGATAACCTTATGGATCTCTGTGGCGATGCCGTGGTGGAGAAGGTGCGCTACAAGATCGAGATTGACGGGTTGGTCTGGGAAGTGGATCGGTTCTCCGGCTTGAACGAAGGGTTGATCGTTGCCGAAGTCGAATTGGAACGCGAGGAACAGACCTTTACACGCCCCGCATGGCTCGGAGAGGAAGTGACCGGTCTTGAGCAATACCAGAATTCAAAGCTGGCCAGGCGCCCGTTCCGCCACTGGAGTGATAGCCCGCAACGCGGCCCCGCAGAACTCCTGAGCGAGGCGAACTGAGGCGAACGCGGCCTTATTTCTTGAGACGGCCGGTGACCTTCTCACCATCAAAATCAGTGACGCTCTTACTGAGCGCGTAACACGCCAAGCGCACATATTTCGGGACCGTGACGGCCTTCCCGTCACGCTCCCCGCTCTCATAATACTGGATCATCCGCTTCTTGAGCCCCAGCAATTCTGCGGCATCACGCTGTTTCAGGTCCAACGATCTGCGCCACTTGCGAAATTGTTTCGGATCCATTCCTCGCTCTCCTGCCAGCCCCGACCATGGATGGCATACAGTCTTATTGTGTCAATCCGGCACAAGGCTCTATCCCTTGCAAAAAGCGCACCCAGTGCACATATACATTGACAAAGGTGCACTTAGTGCGCTCTAAACTCTATCATTAGCGATATCGCTAGAATGATTCGCCGTCGCCAAGCCTTGAGTTTTCAACGGGAACTCGAAAGAGATCGGAGATAAGAGTCATGTTATCCCACCTGGTTATCGCGCGTTCGACCCTTAAGCCCACACGATTGGACTTGCGCGAGCATGCAGCCCTCAGTTGCCGAATATTTCGGCTAAAGCAGAAACTTCGTGGGTTTCTCAACTCAGTGAGAAGCGTGTTTGAGAGAACATCTTAGGCGGAGCCAAGAAGACAGACAATTTGTCTGACTTATACTCACAAGTGTGAGAGCCCGGCGTTTCGGCTATTCTTGTTCGGTCAGTTTCAGGGTAAGTGCCTGAAAACCCCTCAACCGACAGGAATTCCATGAGTGCCTTGTTTTCTCCCCTAACTCTGCGCGGCGTCACCCTAAAGAACCGCATCGCCGTGTCCCCGATGAGCCAGTACCGGGCGAAGGACGGGGCGGCGAACGACTGGCACATGGTGCATCTCGGACGCTTTGCGCTGGGTGGCGCGGGCTTGGTGTTTGCCGAGGCCACCGCCGTAGAACCGGAAGGCCGCCGCACCCATGGTGATCTTGGTCTGTGGACGGATGCACACGCTGAAAAACTCAAACCCATTGCGGCCTTTTTGGAGGCCGAAGGCGCCGTACCCGGTATCCAGCTCGGTCATGCCGGCCGCAAAGCCTCCGAGCGGCGTCCTTGGCATGGCGAAACCCCGGTGGATGCGGAAGATGAGAAACTGCGCGGCGAGGCCCCCTGGGCGGCCATCGCGCCGTCAGCGCTGCCGTATGCCGATGGATGGCCCACGCCGACCGAGATGACCGAGGCCGATATTGAGCGGGTGATTGAGGCCTTTGGCACAAGCGCCGGCCGGGCCATCGAAGCCGGGTTCAAGTTCATCGAGGTCTATGCCGCGCATGGCTTCCTGCAGCATCAGTTTCTCTCACCCCTTGCCAACATGCGCCAAGACGCCTGGGGCGGCACAGAGGAAGGTCGCCGCCGGTTTGCCGTCGAGACGGCCAAAGCCATCCGTAATGCAATACCAGACCACATCCCGCTCAGCTTCCGTCTCTCCGCCACCGACTGGGTGGACGGCGGCCTGGAGGTTGAACACACGATCGCAACGGCGTCAGCCCTGAAGGCCGCGGGCGTCGACATCATCGATTGTTCGACCGGAGGCATTGGTGGCCGCGAACGGCCGAGGCGAATGGAACTTGCGCAGGGCTTCCAGGTGCCCTTCGCCGCCCAGGTGAAAGACGGCGCGGACATGGCCACAATGGCCGTGGGCTTCCTTTGGGACGCTGACGTCTGTGAGGAGATCATTGCATCCGGAAAAGCAGACATGGTCGCGCTGGCGCGCGAACTGCTGGCCGATCCCAATTGGCCCAACCGGGTGGCCGCAGACCTTGGGGCCGACGAAAACCACGAACTTTGGCCCGAAGAGGCCGGCTGGTGGCTCATGAAGCGCGACCGCCTCAGCAAGAAACTGGGCTTGCGATAGGCTTAGCTAACGCATTTCGTCCCTAAATGAGTATAGTGGCCCTGTGTACAGAAGATCAGGAAAGACAAAATGGGCCAAGTCACCGTAAGAGACGCCAGACCGGACGATCGTGCCAAATGGGATCCGTTGTGGCAGGGATATCTGGTGTTTTACGAACACGAGCTCACCGACGATGTGACAGATGCCACGTGGGCGCGCCTGCTGTCCGATGATCCGTCGACCCACTGCCTGATTGCCGCCGACGAGAACGATCAGCCTGTGGGCTTTGCTCACCTTGTGCTGCACCCCTCCACCTGGTCCACGCAGCCCTACTGCTATCTGGAAGATCTCTTCGTTGACCCCAACGTGCGGGCGAGCGGCATTGGCCGTGCCTTGATCAACGAGATCTATCGCCGGGCTGATGAGAACGGTTGGTCGTACGTTTACTGGAAAACCCAGGAGACCAATTATCGCGCCCGTTTCCTTTATGACCAGATGGCGACGCGCGAAACCTACATGGTTTATGGGCGCAGCTAAGCGGTTCTGCGCAAAGGAAATTCGATGCCAAAGACCCCGAAAACCTCAAAAAGCCCTGACACACTGCGCAGCGCCCGCTGGTTTGCGCCCGATGACCTCAGAAGCTTCGGTCACCGCTCGCGCATCATGCAAATGGGCTATGACCGCGAGGATTGGGCGGACAAACCCATCATCGCCATTCTCAACACCTGGTCAGACATCAACCCCTGTCATGCTCATTTCCGCCATCGGGTCGACGACGTGAAAAAGGGGGTCCTTCAAGCCGGCGGCTTTCCCATTGAACTGCCCGCGCTTTCGCTGTCAGAGAACTTCGTGAAACCCACCACCATGCTCTACCGCAACATGCTGGCCATGGAAGCCGAAGAGTTGCTGCGCTCCCATCCGGTGGACGGCGCGGTTCTCATGGGCGGCTGTGACAAGACCACGCCGGGTCTGGTGATGGGCGCCATCAGCGCTGGGTTGCCGTTTCTCTTCCTGCCGGCCGGCCCCATGTTGCGCGGCAATTGGCAAGGCCACACATTGGGCAGTGGCTCAGACGCCTGGAAGTTTTGGGACGAACGGCGCGCCGGAACCATCAGCGAAGAGGACTGGACGGGCGTGGAAGGCGGCATCGCGCGCTCCTACGGTCACTGCATGACCATGGGCACGGCCAGCACCATGACCGCCATTGCCGAGAGCTTGGGGTTAACCTTGCCCGGGGCGAGTTCCATTCCGGCCGCCGACGCCAACCACATCCGCATGGCCGCCGAGTGCGGCCGGCGCGCCGTGGAGATGGTCTGGGAGGATCTCACGCCCGATCAGATCCTCACCGCCGCCGCGGTCAAGAACGCAACGGCGGTGGCGATGGCCACGGGCTGCTCCACCAACGCCGTGATCCACTTGATCGCGATTGCACGCCGGGCCGGCATTGAGATCTCCTTGGATGATCTCGACCAAGCCGGACGGGATATTCCCGTCATCGCCAATATCCGGCCCAGTGGCAAAGACTACCTGATGGAGGATTTCTACTATGCCGGCGGCCTGCGCGCCCTGATGGGCAATATGACAGACAAGCTGGATGGCGGCTGTCTCACGGTCAATGGGTCAACCCTGGGCGAGAACATTGCCGGTGCAAAGACGTTCAACACCGACGTGATCAGGACCACGGACAATCCGGTTTACCCCGAAGGGTCCCTGGCCGTGCTGAAGGGGAACCTGGCCCCGGATGGTGCTGTGATCAAACCGTGCGCCTGTGACCCCCGGTTCCTGCAACATGAGGGGCCCGCCTTGGTGTTCGACAGCTATCCGGATATGAAAAGCGCCATAGAAGACGAAAATCTGGACGTCACACCGGACCATGTTCTGGTTCTGCGCAATGCGGGGCCCATTGGCGGACCAGGCATGCCGGAATGGGGCATGCTCCCGATCCCGGTGAAACTCCTGAAAGAGGGCGTCCGCGATATGGTGCGCTTGTCGGATGCGCGGATGAGCGGCACCAGCTATGGGGCCTGCGTGCTCCATGCAGCGCCGGAAGCCTCGGTGGGCGGCCCGCTGGCACTTTTGCGAACGGGCGATATGATCAAGTTGGATGTTCCCGCGCGCCGTCTTGATATGCTGGTGAGCGAAGAAGACCTGGCAGAGCGCCGGCGCCACTGGAGCCGGCCGCCTGCGAAGGCCGGACGAGGTTATGGCTGGATGTTTGCACAACATATCTCTCAAGCCGATAAGGGCTGCGACTTTGACTTCCTGGAATCCACCTTCGGCACCTCTGCCGGCGAACCGGAGATCTTCTGAAGGTGGCCGCCAAGGTCAAATTGAAAGCTGTTTGCAGGCGCCTGGCGAAGGCGCTGGAGGCCGAGGAGCACCAACAGGCCGCTGATCTTTTTGCCATCTTCTGCGCCGCCGCCCCCAACGCCCAGCAGCCCCTGCTCAGCGAGAACTTCCGGGTACCGCCCGCGACCCTTCTGCATTTTGCGGCGGAAAGCGGTAACGCCGAGATCGCTGGTGAACTCATCACGATGGGAGCGCGCGTTGACGCGCGCGATGGCAACAATGAAACGCCTTTGCACCTGGCTCTGCGCAATGAGCGCGAAAAGGTCGCGCTGCTTCTGTTGCGCGCCGGAGCTGACTGCAGCGGCGTCAATTACCGCGGCTGGAGTGTGTTTCATGAAATCGCCGCCGGCCAATTCAGCCAAAAGCTGGTCAAGACGGCATCCGAGGCCGGCGCTTCCATCAATGCGCCCGATCAGTGGGGCGTTGGCTCGCCCTTGCACGTGGCCGCGCAGGTTGCCCGCAAACGCACCGTTGAGCAGTTCATCGCCGCTGGGGCAGATGTGGACGCGGCAAACGGCAATGGCGTGACGCCGTTTCTCCTGGCAGCGCTCGCCGACAGACCTTCGGTGGCCAAGGCCCTCCTCGCCGCAGGCGCGGACGTAAACGCCGCAGACGACCGTGGCAGAACCGCGCTCCACTTTGCCGCCCGCCAGCGCAACCATCGTATGGTGCAGCTTCTGATTGAGAACGGCGCAAGCATGAGCCTCAAAGACGATCTGGAGCAAACACCCGCACAGATCGTTCTTGCCTTTGAAGCGCTGCATATGATCGAGGCCCTTGGGCCCAAGCGGCCCAAGCGTAGACCTTCCTTGGCAAAACGGGACGAGATCTGTTTCACCATCCTGCTGATGAATTACCCCGGTTCGGTTGAGTACCACGAGAGCTCGTTTAGCGGGCACCTGCACGAAACCGGCCATTGGTCACATGGCGCGTTCAGCATCCTGAAAGATGCCCTCAGTCACCTGGCCGAGCGGTGGGCAAAACGTCCGCTGCCCCGTGAGATCGCCTTTCCCGCCATGGAGGTGTATGACATGATCCAGTTCTCAGTGGCCTGCCATTGGCACCGCAACGATGGGTACAGGATCGAGGATATGCGCGCCGATGATCTGCTGGAGGCTCTGGAAGCCCTGCGCAACATCATGACCAGGTTGATGGGAGGCACGCAACGGCTGAACACCCAGGTCGCCACGGGAGATCTGAAGGAGCTTTAGAGCATCCGCTCGTGCAGCTCATCGATATAGCTTTGCACAAAGGTCATGCCTGGGGCGCGGTCGTAGCAGAACAGCGCCACAATCCGCTTCCTCGCGCCGCCCACAGGGGTCACGCGATGGAGGGAGAGGTCACCTTTGAACACGGTCAGGTTCCCAACCGCCATGTTCGGGCGGATGGCAAAGCGCTCCGGATCTCCCAGCACAGCTTCAAGCCTGTCATAGCGTTCGTCGGTTTCGCTGCGCAGATGAGGCGCATATTCGAACGCGCCACCGGCCTCCGGTGCTTGCAACAGCAGCGAAAACACCACGTCGTTGGTGTCATAATGCCAGCCGTCCGTATCGCCTGCACCTGCGATCTTGGCGGTGAGGGCCAGATGCGGGCAATCGCTTCGAAAGAAGCTGTCGTAGCCGCACAGTTCGCCAAGGAACTCCGTCAAAGGTTGCCAATAGTAGATCTGGCGCAGCGGGGAATCGTTGCCAATCTGGTAGTTCAATACCTGATGATAGCTGCACGGATGCGTGCGGTTGTGGGGATGATCGGCAGGAAGATCAGGGTCTTCCTCGATATAGGCAATCCGCTCGCTCTCATAGCGCACGGCACGGGGCACAAGACGCTCCATCTCCTCGGCCATCGGCGAAATGATTTCCGGCCGCAGGAATCCCTCAAGACAGAACAGAGCATCGCGCTCCAGAGCGGCCTTGCCGCGGGCCATCAGGTTCGCCAGCGGCTCACTGCCGGGTTTATGGAACGGATAGCGTTCCAGATCGATGATCTGGCCAATGTCCAAGCGCTGCATCACATCACCTCACCTGTCCGGACCGATGTCCGTCCAGGTGAAGCGCAATGTGAGATGAAAGCAAGAGAATAAATCTCAAGCCTCAACAATCCAGCGTGTTGTCCCGTTCCCACTGGGTGAGGTGGCGGGTGTAGTCAAGCCACTGCGCACCGCGCAGCTTTTGATAAGCGGTCATGAACTCCTCACCGAGCGCATCCTTCAGCACGGTTGACTTCTTCATCTCGCGCAGCGCGTCCAACAGGTTCAGCGGCAGCTTCTTGGCGCCGCGCACCTTGTGGCCTTCTGTGTACATGTTGAGATCGACGCGCTTGCCCGGATCGCGCTTGTTCTTCATGCCGTCACGGCCGGCCGCCAGCAAAACGGCGGGCATCAGATAGGGGTTCACGGCCCCATCTGCGAGACGCACTTCAAAGCGGCCATCATCTGGAATGCGCACCATGTGGGTGCGGTTGTTGCCGCCATAGGTCACCGTGTTCGGCGACCAGGTGGCGCCGGATTCCGTGACCGGTGCGTTCAAGCGCTTGTAGGAGTTCACCGTCGGGTTGGTGATCGCCGTCATGGACATGGCCGAATGCATGATACCGCCGAGGAAGTGATAGCCGGCTTCAGAAATACCGAGCTCGCCCTTGGCATCGTGGAAGTGGTTCTTCTTGCCCTTCTTATCCCACAGCGAGACGTGGGCATGACACCCGTTGCCGGTGAGGTTGGCAAAGGGCTTGGGCATGAACGTGGCGCGCAGGCCATGCTTTTCCGCAATGGAGCGCACCATGAACTTAAAGAACGACTGCCGGTCAGCGGTGACCAGCGCATCGTCGTAGTCCCAGTTCATCTCAAACTGGCCGTTGGCGTCTTCGTGGTCGTTCTGATAGGGGCCCCAGCCGAGCTCCAGCATCACATCGCAAATCTCGGTGATCACCTCATAGCGGCGCATCAGAGCATGCTGGTCGTAGCAGGGCTTGGACTGGGTATCCATGGTGTCGGCAATCTCGGTACCGTCCGCATTGGTGATGAAGTATTCGCACTCCACCCCGTGCTTCAGATACTGGTTGTCGGCTTCCGCCTCAGCCAGAACCCGCTTCAACACGTTGCGCGGGGCGTGTTCCACCGGCTTGCCGTCGAGCCAGGGGTCGGCGGCCAGCCAGCCCACATCCGGCTTCCAGGGCAATTGGATCAGGCTGTTCGGATCGGGAATGGCAAACATGTCCCCATCGGCCGGCGACATATCCAGCCAGGAGGCAAAACCGGCAAAGCCTGCGCCTTCCTCAGCCATATCGCCAATGGCCCGGGCCGGGACCAGCTTGGCGCGCATCACGCCGAAAAGGTCCACAAATGAAATCAGGAAATATTTGATCCCGCGGTCTTTGGCTTCCTTCACCAGATTTACAGCCATCCCCTTCTTCTCCTCAAAAGTTGTCTTCGTTGATTTCGTTGGCGCTGATTATTCAGCCATTCTGTCCGGGAATCCAGCCCGTTCCTGCCAGGGGTACACCGGCCATGGCCGCGGCCTCCACCGTGAGAGCGGCCATATCCTCCGGCTCCAGGTTGCGCACGTCAGATTTGCCGTTGGCCCGCGCAAGCGTTTGCGCCTCCAGCGTCAGCACACGCAGATAGTTGGCAAGCCGCTGGCCACCCTTGACCGGGTCCAGACGTTTCGCCAGCTCAGGGTCCTGGGTGGTGATGCCCGCCGGGTCATTGCCGGCCTGGAAGTCTTCATAGTACCCGGCAGCAGAACCGATCTTGCGGTAGTCTTCTTCATACTCAGGATCATTGTCGCCGATCGCAATCAGCGCCGCCGTGCCGATCGACACCGCATCGGCGCCCATGGCCAACGCCTTGGCCACATCAGCGCCGGAGCGGATGCCGCCGGCGATCACAAGCTGCACCTTGCGGTGCATGTCCAGCTCCTGTAGCGCCCGCACCGCTTCGCGCACGGCCGCCAGGGTGGGGATGCCCACGTGCTCGATAAACACATCCTGCGTCGCCGCCGTGCCGCCCTGCATGCCGTCCACGACCACCACATCCGCCCCGGCTTTAACCGCAAGCGTGGTGTCATAGAACGGGCGCGCGGCGCCCACCTTCACATAGATGGGCTTCTCCCAGGCGGTGATTTCGCGCAGCTCCTGGATCTTGATTTCCAGATCGTCCGGCCCGGTCCAGTCCGGATGCCGGCAGGCTGAACGCTGGTCGATGCCTTCCGGCAGATTGCGCATCTCGGCCACCCGCTCGGTGATCTTCTGGCCCAGCAACATGCCGCCGCCGCCGGGCTTGGCACCCTGGCCCACAACCACCTCAATGGCATCGGCTTTGCGCAGATCATCCGGGTTCATGCCGTAGCGCGACGGCAGATACTGATAGACCAGTTGGGTGGAGTGCCCGCGCTCTTCCGGCGTCATACCGCCATCGCCCGTGGTGGTGGAGGTCCCCACCTCGCTTGCGCCCCGGCCCAGCGCCTCTTTGGCGTTGGCGGACAGGGAACCGAAGCTCATGCCCGCAATCGTGATCGGGATCTTCAGCTCAATCGGTTTCTTGGCATAGCGCGTGCCGAGGGTCACCGCCGTGTTGCAGCTTTCCCGATACCCTTCCAGCGGATAGCGCGAAGCGGAAGCACCAAGGAACACCAGATCATCAAACGTGGGCAAAGGCCGCTTGGCGCCCCAGCCGCGGATCCGGTAGATGCCGGTATTGGCCGCCCGTTGGATTTCGTGAATGGTGTTTCTGTCGAAGGTATAGCTTTCGCGCAAACCCCAATTGTCATTGCTCATCTTGATCACCCTGCCGGCGAGAAACTAGTAGGCATCGACATTGTCGACGTTGAAATTGTAGAGCTTGCGCGCGGAGCCATAGCGGCGGAACTCGGACGTCTCCACCCCTTCGCACCCGGCCGCATCAAGCAGCTTGCGGAGCTGTTCGTGATGTTCAGGCCCCATATCTTTCTCGATGCAATCGGCTCCAAGGCTCGCCACCTCGCCGCGCACATAAAGCCGCGCCTCGTAGATGGAATCGCCCAGCGCATCACCCGCATTGCCCAGCACAACCAGAGTTCCGGTCTGCGCCATGAACGCGCTCATGTGACCCACATTGCCTTTCACCACAATGTCGGCGCCCTTCAGCGAGATGCCACAACGCGCGGAGGCATCGCCATCGATCACCAGCAACCCGCCATGGGCCGTGGCCGCGGCAGACTGGCTCGCGTTGCCGGTGACGTGCACCCGGCCCGACATCATGTTCTCCGCCAAGCCGGTGCCGGCATTGCCGTCCACCCTGACGTCGGCCTCTTTGTTCATCCCCGCGCAGTAATAGCCCACATGGCCGTCAATGGTGACTTCCAGCGGCGCATCCAGGCCGCACGCCAACGCGTGGGCACCCTTTGGATTTGCAATGGAGAAGCTGCCGGCCTCGGCCTCCTGCAGGGCCTGGTTGGCCTGGCGGACCGTGACCTCTTCCAGATCGAAATGTGTATTCGCGCCCATCAATTGTGGCTCCAGGCATAAATGGTGGAAGGTTCCGGCTCCCAGATATTGGCATTGCGCGCATCGGGCAGTTGAGCAATGGCGCGGAACTCAGACGACATGGCCACCCAGTCATCGTTCTCCGCAATCACCGCAGGCTTGCAGGCAATCGGATCACGCAGCACGGCAAAGCCGTTCCGGACCCCGATGGCAAATGTGTAGAACCCGTCCAGATCCTCAAGGCCGCGCTCCAGCGCCTCGTTCAGCGTGTCGCCCTCGCGCACCCGCCAGGAAAGATAGCCGGCGGCCACTTCCGTGTCGTTCTCGGTCTGGAACGATTCCCCATGGCGCCTGAGGTTCTCGCGCAGCCGGTTGTGGTTAGAGAGCGAGCCATTGTGCACCAGGCAGGTGTCTTCCCCGGTTGAGAAGGGGTGGGAGCCTGCCGTGGTGATCGCGCTTTCGGTGGCCATACGTGTGTGGCCGATGGCGTGGGTGCCGGTGCGCTTGGCAAGGGCATAGTCCTCGATCACCGCGTCCGGGTCGCCAATGCCCTTATAGAGCTCGATCGATTTGCCCGCCGCCAACACGGTCACATCAGGCGCATTGTCAATGATCCAGCGGCGCGCGCCCAGGCCTTCTGCTGGCGTGGTGAAGAGCGCATGGTTGCCCACGGTTTTCACGTCCACCGCTTCGCCCGTGGCCTTGCTGAGGCCTTTGGCCAGCCCATCCCAATCGGTCTCATTGGTCTTGGACAGAAGGGTGATCTTGGTGCCCTCCGCCTCATCGCCATAAACCGCAAAGCCCGCCGAATCCGGGCCTCTATCGCGCATTTCTCGTAACATCAGGGCGGTCAGGCGCCCCAGATCCGGCTCAAGCTCTTTGTTCTTCAAGAACAAGCCAACAATTCCGCACATATCCGGCTCCCAAATGAGTTCCAAATGACCTTGGCATCATTGGGGCCCGGCGTCAACAGAGGGAATAAATGTTTCCTGTTAGGAAATATTGGAACTGTCGGCAAAAGCAGTCAGATGATGATCGGCCGTGCCGAACAGAGCATCGATCATGGTGAGGCGCTTGAAGTAATGACCGGCAGCATATTCATCGGTCATCCCGATGCCGCCATGGAGTTGAATGGCTTGCTGGCCGACGAATTTGCCGGATTTCCCGATTTGCACCTTGGTGGCCGTGGCCGCTTGAGCCAGGGCTTCATCGCCCGTGTCTGCCGCCTTTGCCATGCGGAACACCATGGCCCTGGAGAGCTTGTGGGCCATGAGCATTTCAGCCGCCCGGTGTTGCAGGCTTTGAAAAGCCCCAATGGGCGCGCCGAACTGTTGACGGGTTTTCAGATATTCAAACGTCAGTTCGTTCAATGCGCCCATGGCGCCAACGGCTTCTGCGCCGAGCGCAATCATGGCCTGTTGCACCGTGCGGGCAATAATCGGATAGGCCGCGTCCGCCTGGCTCATGAGTGCGGAGGCCTCAACCTCCACATTTTCCAAGGTAAGATCGGCTGCCCGGTGACTGTCTTGCGTGCCATAAGCACGGATGCTGAGACCGGCCGCATCCGGCGCCACACAGAAGAGAGAGATGCCATCTTCCTCGCGTTGGCCACCACTGGTGCGCGCGCTGACCACCAGCAGATCTGCATCGGCTGCGCCAAAAACAATGCTCTTCTGCCCGTTAAGCGTGAAGCCTCCTGAGCTGGCTTTGGCCTCTGTCTTCACATCGGGCAGGTTATACCGAGACTGGCGCTCGGTATGGGCGAAGGCCAGCTTCATCTGCCCCTCGGCCACCTTGGGAAGGATGTCGGCTTTCTGCTCATCCGTCCCGCCGTCAGCAACCAACTGCGCAGCCAGAAGCACCGTGGCGAGATAAGGTTCAACCACCAGCCCGGCGCCAAAGCCCTCCAGCACCACCGCCACGTCGCTTAGCGAGCCGCCAAGTCCGCCATGCTCCTCCGGCAATGGCAGGGCCAGCCAGCCCAGTTCGGCAAAGGTGGCCCAGTTTTCAGCAGCGTACCCGGCGCCTTCTGCGACCCAGCGCTTGCGCTGTTCAAAGCCGTACTCGTCCGCAATAAACCGCTCCACGCTTTCCTTCAGCAAGCGCTGCTCGTCACTCAACATAATGTCCATAACGCTACAGGGTCCGTTCAAAGGCCAAGAATCATCTTGGCGACAATGTTCTTTTGGATTTCGTTGGTTCCGCCATAGATCGATGTCTTGCGGAAGTTGAAATAGTGCGGCGCTGCGGGCGCGGCATAGTCCGGCCCGATTGGCTCTTCATTCCAACCATGCTCCAACGCCTCGGGCACGAACGGATGTGCGTAGTTGCCGACCGCTTCCAGCAACAGTTCAGAAATGGCCTGTTGGATCTCCGTGCCCTTGATCTTCAGGAACGAGGATTCAGGGCCCGGCTTGCCGCCCGCGGCCTGTTCGGCCAGCACCTGCAGAACCAGGGATTCCAGTGCCAGCAGCTCAATCTCAATTGCTGCCGCCTTCTCGCGAAACTTCGGATCGTCCAGCAACGTGCCTTCGCCGACGGGCTCAGAAGCTGCAATCTTGCGCACTTCGGCCAACTGGCGCCGGGAGCGGCCGATGGTGGCCATGCCGGTGCGCTCATAGCCCAAAAGGAACTTGGCATAGGTCCAGCCCTTGCCTTCCTCACCGATCAGGTTTTCAGCCGGCATCCGAACGTTGTCGAAGAACACCTCGTTGATCTCACAACCCCCATCAATGGTGCGGATGGGTTTCACCGTGATGCCTTCAGACTTCATGTCCATGAGCAGGAACGAGATCCCCTCCTGGCGTTTGCCCTCAGAGGAAGTGCGCACCAGGCAGAACATCATGTCGGCATGTTGGGCGAACGTGGTCCAGGTCTTGGCCCCGTCCACCACGTAATGATCGCCGTCGCGCACGGCCTTGGTTTTCAGAGAAGCCAGGTCCGACCCCGCGCCCGGCTCAGAATAGCCCTGACACCACCAGTCTTCACCGCTCAGGATCCGCGGCAGGTAATGCGCCTTCTGGGCGTCATTGCCGAAATTCATGATCACCGGCCCCACCATGGCCAGGCCGAACGGCAGGATGGGCGGCGCATAGGCTGTGGCCAGCTCGTCATCGAAAATGTGCCGCTGCATGGGTGTCCACCCTGCGCCGCCATATTCTTTCGGCCAGCCCGGCGCGATCCAGCCCTTGGCATAGAGGATCTTGTGCCAGTCCAGGAAATCGTCACGGTTCAGATGCTGATCCTTTTGCACCTTTTGGCGCAGAGCGTCCGGCAGGTTGTCCCGCAAGAACGCACGGACCTCATCGCGGAAGGTTAGCTCGTCTGGGGTCAGTTCCATCATCATTGTTTCTGTGTCCTCCTCACCAGGCTGGCGGCTCTTATATACGCACACTCTTTGAACGTGTCCCCTCCGATCTGGTTCACTGGACAGAAAATGCTCCACAAAACGGCTCACCGCCCCCTGCGCCTTCCGGTTGTCTGCAACCTCAACTCGTGCCACTTTGGGCGCAGCAAAAGAGCCGGGATAACCGGCGCTGCTTCGTCATTTACCTGCGTAACGGGAGGATACGTCATGAGAACTCTAGCTGGCCTGATTCTGGGCACACTGATTGCACTTTCCAGTGCCGTTGCCGCCTGGGCGGCCGATACGGTGAAGATCGCCTTCATTGATCCTCTGTCCGGCCCCTTCGCCGCCACCGGCGAGCAGGGTCTGGTTCATTACCAGTTTGCTGCAGAAGAGCTGGTGAACAAGCAAGGGGGTGTTCTGGGCGGCAAAAAGTTCGAGATCGTGCCGTTCGACAACAAGATCAGCCCCAAGGAATCCCTGATCCAGCTTAAAGTGGCGATCGATCAGGGCATCCGCTTCATCGCCCAGGGCAACTCGTCCGGCGTTGCCAACGCGCTCACCGATGCCATCAAGAAGCACAACCGGCGCAATCCGGACAAGCGGGTGATCTTCCTCAACTATTCCGCCGTGGATCCGGCGCTCACCAACGCCAAGTGCAACTTCTGGCACTTCCGCTTTGACGCCAACGCCGACATCAAGATGGACGCGCTGACAGACATCATCGCCAAGTCAGATGACATCAAGAAGATCTACCTGATTGGCCAGGATTACTCATTTGGTAAAGCGGTTGCGGCCGCCGCGGTGAAGTATCTGGGCGCCAAGCGGCCCGACATTGAAATCGTCGGCAACGAATTGCACCCCATCGGCAAGGTGAAAGACTTCACCCCCTATGCGCGCAAGATCATGGCCTCCGGCGCCGACGCCATCATCACCGGGAACTGGGGCTCCGACATGGTAGGCCTCGGCAAATCGGTGATCGCGTCTGGCTTCAAGAAGCCGATCTACACCTACTATGCCGCCTCCACCGGCATCACCAAAACCTTCGGGGCCGAGGGCAAGGGCCCGCTGAAGCTGGTGCAGGAAGGGGCCATCAATCCTGCCCCGTCTGAGCGCATGACGGCCTATATGAAGGCCTTCAAGGCCAAGCATCCGGACAAGGACATGGGCCAGCCGCGCATCGCCAATGTGATCGAGATGCTCGCCAAAGCCATCGACAAGGCCGGCAGCGCCACCGACATGGTGGCCGTGGCCAAGGCGCTTGAGGGCATGGAGCATGACAGCATTTTCGGCTCCAAGATCGTCATGCGCGCCAAGGACCACCAGGCCATCCAGGACGTGCACATTCTGGCGCACACCGATGAAGGCATCGACTTTGATCTGGACAATTCCGGCTTTGGCCTGAAGGTGGAATCCACGGTGAAGATGGCGGCCGCCGACAGCGAAACCACCTGCAAGATGAAGCGCCCTTAAACGGGCGCTCATCGCGCCGCGGTGTGAGGGGTTAGAAGAGGGCGCCGGTGTCACTTGTCCTGGTCAATTTGCTCGACGGTCTGGTGACCGGTTTGCTGCTGTTCATGTTGTGCAGCGGCCTCACCTTGATCTTCTCCATGATGGGGGTGCTCAACTTCGCCCACGCCTCCTTCTACATGCTGGGCGCCTATTTCGGGTATCAGATCAGCACCTATGTGGGCTTCTGGCCCGCCCTGCTGATCGCGCCGGTGATTGTGGGCGTGGCCGGGGCGCTGGTGGAGCGTTATGGCCTGAGACGCGTGCACAAGTTCGGCCATGTGCCTGAACTCATCTTCACGTTCGGCCTGGCGCTGCTGATTGAAGAGGTGGTGCAGTTCTTCTGGGGCAAGAGCCAGATGGCGTTTGAGGAGCCGGAGATCTTAAAGTTCGCCGCCTTCTCCATCGCCGGCAATGCCTTCCCCGCCTACAAGGTCTTCATGATCTTCATAGCCGTGGGCATCTTCCTGGTGCTGCTCTACATCCTCACCCGCACCCGGGTGGGTCTCATCATCCAGGCCGCCCTCTCCTATCCGGAGACCGTCCAGAACCTTGGCCACAACGTGCCGCTGGTCTTCATGGGCGTGTTCGGCGTCGGTACGGCTCTGGCCGGTCTCGCCGGGGTGATCGCAGGCCCGGTGCTCGGCACCTTCCCCGGCATGGCGGTGGTGCTGGGAACGATTGTCTTTGTCACCATCGTGGTGGGCGGGCTGGGCTCGCTCTGGGGCGCGCTGGCGGCATCGCTTTTGATCGGCTGGCTGCAGACCTTTGCCGCCTCTTACAACGTGACCATGCGCGATGTGTTGCTGACCCTCGGCCTGACGGAACCGGCAGATCTTGCCACCAGCGCGCTCAGAGACCTGTGGACCCTCACTCTGCCCCAGATCGGACCCATCCTGCCTTATCTGCTGATGGTGCTGGTGCTGGCGTTCCGGCCCCAGGGCCTGTTTGGAAAGCGGGAAACATGAGCGACGCCTTACGTCCTCTGGCCCCCTGGGGCGTGGCGGCCCTGGTGCTCGCCGTGCTGCCCTTCATCTTTGCCTCAGGCGCAGCCCTGACGGTGATGAACCAGATGGCCATCACCATCATCTTTGCACTGGCCTACAACATGCTGCTCGGCCAAGGCGGCATGCTCTCCTTCGGCCACGCGGTCTACATGGGCCTTGGCGGCTTCTTCTGTGTGCACCTGATGAACTGGGTGGAGTACGACAACCTCTGGCTGCCTCTGCCGCTGCTGCCGTTGTTCGGCGGCCTCTTCGGCCTCTTCTTCGCAATGATCGTCGGCACGTTCTCCACCCGCCGGGCAGGCACCGTCTTTGCCATGATCTCGCTGGGGGTGGGCGAGCTGATCGCCGCCTGCTCGATCATCGTGGTGGCGTTCTTCGGCGGCGAGGAAGGGGTGAGCGGCGACCGGACCATGGGTCCCACCGTGTTCGGCCTGGACTTCGCTTCCCAGCAGGAGGTCTACTATCTCTCCGCCATCTGGCTGATGATCTCAGCGGCCGCCATGTATCTCTACTCGCGCACGCCGGCCGGCCGCATGGCCAACGCCGTGCGCGACAATGAAGAGCGCGCTGAGTTTCTAGGCTACTCCCAGCGCAAGGTGCGCTTCATGTCCTTCTGCGCCTCGGGCTTCTTTGCCGGCATTGCCGGGGCGCTCTTTGCCATCAACTTTGAGATCCTCACCGAGGAGAACCTGAACCTTGCCACCTCCGGCTCGGTGTTGCTGATCACCTTCCTTGGAGGCGCCGGCTTCTTCATTGGCCCCATCATCGGCGCCATTGTCTTCACCCTGCTGCAGACCGTGCTCAGCCTCTATACGGAGATCTGGCAGCTCTATCTGGGCATCTTGTTTGTGGCGACGGTGATGTTCTTCCCCTCCGGGCTCACAGGCCTCATCGCCATCCATTTCAGGCCCTACCATCTGGGCAAGATCAGCGTGCTGACCAAGCCCTATGCCCTCATCGCCCTTCCGGCTCTGGGCTTGGCACTGGCCAGCGCGAGCGTGCTGGAGATCGCCTTCCATGCCCGCCATGCGGCCCTCGGCGATGAACAGATGTCCCTCTTCGGCCTCAGCTTCAACTCGCACCACCCGTTGCCGCTCATCGCCGCGCTTGCGCTCGGTGCGCTATGCATCTGGCTGCTGCGGCGCCAGCTCCCGTCCTTCCGCGAAGCCTGGGATGAAGCCAACTATGCCGGAGGCCCTTCATGAGCGCCCCGGCCGCCATAGAGCTTGAAGGCCTCAGCAAGAGTTTCGGGCGGGTGGAGATCATTCGCGATGTGACCCTCGCCATCGCCAAGGGCGAACGCCATGCCATCATCGGGCCGAACGGGGCGGGCAAATCCACCCTGTTCAACCTGATCACCGGCAAATATCACCCGACCGACGGCCGCGTCCGCCTCAACGGCGAGGCGGTGGACCAGCTCAAACCTTATGAGATCAACCGCCGGGGCCTGTCGCGCAGCTTCCAGATCACCAACATCTTTCCGCGCATGAGCGTGTTTGAGAACATCCGCTGCGGCCTGCTCTGGGCCATGGAGTACAAATACTCGTTCTGGCACCTGGTGGACCGTCAGCCGGACCTCACCCGGCGCACCGAGGAGATCTTGAGCGAGATCAACATGTCCGATAAGCGCGACACGCTCGCCGGCGTTTTGACCTACGCCGAACAACGCGCCCTTGAGATCGGGATCACCATTGCCGGCGGGGCTGACATCATCATGCTGGATGAACCCACCGCCGGCATGAGTGCGTCTGAAACCGAATACATCGTGGGCCTCATCCGCAAGGTGACCGAAAGCAAAACCCTGGTGGTGGTGGAACACGATATGGGCGTGGTGTTCGATCTGGCAGACCGCATCTCGGTGCTGGTCTATGGCGAGATCATCGCATCCGACACGCCGGAAAACGTGCGGGCCAGCGCTGCGGTGCAGGAAGCCTATCTGGGCACCGCCTTGGAGGAAGAGGCCTGACATGCTGACCGTCTCCGATCTCCACGCCTACTACGGCAAGAGCCACATCCTGCAAGGGGTGAGCCTGACGGTGGGACAAGGCGAGATCGTCGCGCTTTTAGGGCGCAACGGGGTCGGCCGCTCCACCACCTGCAAGGCGATCATGGGCGAAGTGGCGCCCACCGGCTCCATCCTCTTTCAGGGCAATGAGATGGTGGGCAAGAAGCCTTTTGAGATCGCCCAGGCCGGCATCGGCTATGTGCCGGAGAACCGCGACATCTTCCCCGGCCTCACCACCCGGCAGAACCTGATGCTGGGCCTGAAACCCGGCCAGAAGCAGTCGGGCAGCCGCTGGTCGCTAGACGACATGTTCGAGCTCTTCTCCAACTTGAAGGCGCGCGCCGACGTTGACGCCTCGGTCCTGTCGGGCGGCGAGAAGCAGATGCTCACCATCTGCCGCACGCTCATGGGCGATCCGGAGGTGATCATGATCGATGAGCCGACGGAAGGCCTCGCGCCGAAGATCGTGCAACAGGTGGCCGAACTCTTAGAACAGATCGCCGCGCGCGGGGTCTCCATCCTGCTGGTGGAGCAGAAGCTCACCATTGCCATGAAGATCTCCAAGCGGGTTTACGTGATGGGCCACGGCCATATGGTGTTTGAAGGCACGCCGGAAGAGCTGCAGAATAACGCGGAGGTGCGCCAGCAGTGGCTTGAGGTGTAGCATCCCGGTGCCGCACCCCTGCGAAAGCAGGGGCCCATAGCTCGGGCTTGTCCTTTGGCTAAGAAGGTCCCTGCTTTCGCAGGGACGCGGGATCTAGGAGAGGAACCAAAACCATGCGCGGATTGATGATGGACGACCCCTTGCTGGTCAGCGATCTGATCGAGCATGCAGCTCTCAACCATGGCTTTCAGGAGATTGTCAGCCGCACGGTGGAAGGCCCCATCCACCGCTACACCTATGCCGATGCTCTAAAGCGCATTAAGAAGCTGGCCAACGCCCTGAACCGCCTCGGCGTCCAGCAAGGCGATCGCCTCGCCACCTTCGCCTGGAACGGCTACCGGCATTTTGAGCTCTATTACGCCATCTCCGGCTCCGGCGCCGTCTGCCACACCATCAACCCGCGCCTCTTTGCCGACCAGATCGTGTTTATCGTCAATCACGCCAAGGACCGGTTCATTTTTCTCGACGTCACCTTTGTCCCGCTGCTGGAGCCGCTGGCCGATCAATTGCCCCACGTGGAGGGCTACATTCTGCTGGCCGATAAAGACCATATGCCGGAAACCAGCCTGCCCAACGTGATGTGCTACGAGGATCTGGTGGAGCCGGAAAGCGATGAGTTTGACTGGCCCCGGTTCGACGAGAACACCGCCTCGTCCATGTGCTACACCTCCGGCACCACGGGCAATCCCAAGGGCGTGCTCTACAGCCACCGCTCCACCGTGCTCCACACCTTCTTTCAGTGCAACGGCGAAGGCTTTGCCATGAACTCAAAGGCCGTGGTGCTGCCGGCGGTGCCCATGTTCCACGCCAACGCCTGGGGCCTGCCCTACGCGGTGTGCATGGTGGGCGCCAAAGTGGTGTTCCCCGGCGCCGCCTATGACGGCGCCTCCATCTGGGAGATGCTGGACACAGAGAAAGTCACGTTCGCCGCCGGCGTTCCCACCATCTGGATGATGCTGCTGGAGTATGTGCGCCGGGAGGGAAAACGCTTTGATCACCTGACCCAAACCGGCATTGGCGGCTCGGCCGTGCCGCTGGCCATGGTGGAGGCGTTTGAGGATGAGTATGAGGTTGAGGTGTTCCACGCCTGGGGCATGACCGAAACCAGCCCGGTGGGCACCACGGGCGCCTTCAACTGCAAGGTGGCCGAAATGCCCCTGGAGCGCCGGCGCACCTATCAGATCAAGCAGGGACGCTCGATCTTTGGCGTGCGCATGAAGATCGTCGATGACCAGGGCAACAGCTTAGCCCGGGACGGGGAAACCTTCGGCCAACTTGCGGTGAAAGGCCCTTGGATCGTCGGCGCCTACCACGACAATGATGAGGCGAACGCCACGCAGTTTACCGAGGACGGCTGGTTCCTCACCGGCGACATCGCCACGTTGGATGACTATGGCTACATGACCATCGTTGACCGGGCCAAGGACGTCATCAAGTCAGGCGGAGAATGGATCAGCTCCATCGATCTGGAGAATGCCGCCGTGGGCCATCCTGGTGTGGCCGAGGCGGCGGTGATCGGCATCGCCCACCCGAAGTGGGATGAGCGGCCCTTGCTTGTGGTGGTGAGGTCTGAAGGGGCGGAGGTCAGCGGGGCAGACGTGCTGAGCTTCCTTGACGGCAAGATCGCCAAATGGTGGATGCCCGATGCGGTGGAGTTCGTGGAGGAGCTGCCGCACACGGCAACGGGGAAGATCGCCAAGCTGAAACTGAGGGAGCAGTTTGCGGGGTATGAGTTGCCGGGAGTGGGTTCTGGTTGAGGGAAGCCTGTACTAGATCGTCATCCCCGCACTGTCCCATCGTCATCCCCGCACTGTCCCATCGTCATCCCCGCGAAAGCGGGGACCTAGAGCCGCACACTCCGTGAGACGCGGCTCCTGGGCCCCGGATATTTGCTGGCGCAAATTCCGGGGTGACGGAATGGGGCGGGCTCTAAACATCGTCATCCCCGCGAACGCGGGGACCTAGAGCCGCACACTCCATGACAAGCGGCCAGCTTGACGGAGTGGGGTGCCCTCCCGCTCACGCAGGAAACCGCTCACACAGCGCCCCAACCTTCTTGCGCGCTGCCCCCGCAGCCTCCTCCAACACCCCCGCCGCAGCGGCTTCAAGCATATCGGCGATCACCGCCCCCAACACCTCCATCTCCGCTTCCCCCAACCCCCGGGTGGTCGCAGCCGCCACCCCAAGCCTCAAGCCAACCCATTCTGACGGCCGGAGCGCGTCAAACGGCACCGGGTTCTTGTTCGACGTAATGTTCGCCGCCGCCAAAGCCGTCTCCGCATCCGACCCCAACAAGCCCAGCGGCGAGAGGTCCAGCAGCAACATGTGGGTATCCGTCCCCCCGCTGACGATCTTAATCCCGCGCGCCATCAACACCTCCGCCAGGCGCCGCGCGTTGGCCACCACCTGATGGCCGTAGGCCTTGAACTCAGACCGCAAAGCCTCGCCCAGACACACCGCCTTCGCCGCCAACACGTTGGAATGCAGCGAGCCCTGCACACCGGGGAAGATGGCCGTCTGAAGCTTGCGGGCAAACTCATCTGAGCGCGACAGGATCAGCCCGCCGCGGGGCCCACGCAGCGTCTTGGTGGTGGTGCAGGTGACGATATCCGCATGGGGCACCGGCGAGGGATAGGCGCCGGCCGCCACCAGCCCCGCATAGTGGGCCATGTCCACCAGGAAGCGGGCGCCGACCTTTTCGGCAATCTTAGCCATGCGCGCAAAGTCGATCTTGCGCGGATAGGCAGACCCGCCGGCGATCAACAACTGCGGGCGGATTTCTTCAGCCTGTGCCGCGATGGCCTCATAGTTCATCAGCCCCGTATCCCGGTCCACCGTGTAGGTATGGGCATCGAACCAACGGCCCGACAGGTTCGGCTTGGCGCCATGACTGAGGTGACCGCCGGCAGCCAGATCAAGGCTCAGGATCCGGTCCCCCGGCTTCACCAGCGTGAAGAACACAGCCTGATTGGCCTGGGTCCCAGAATGAGGCTGCACATTGGCGTACGCGGCCCCGAACAGCTCCTTGGCCCGGTCGATCGCCGCCTGCTCCACCACGTCCACGAACTGCCCGCCGCCATGGAACCGGTTGCCCGGATAGCCCTCCAGCGTCTTGTTGGTCATCTCATGGCCGAGAGCTTCCAGCACGCCCGGACTGACAATATTCTCTGAAGCGATCAGCTCAATCTGGTTCTGCTGACGCGCTTTCTCATCGGCAAGCGCACCGGCAATCAAAGGATCGCTCTCAGCCAGGGTGGGTGGGGACTGGATGTTCATGGGGCTCGGTCCTCAGCATCAGGGTGCGCGCAAAAGATCATAGAGCCCCTGGCGGCCGCAAACCAGTTTTGATAAATCTTAGGCCTAGATTTTCTACGGGTTACACAATGGCCATTTCACCCCCGCGCCCCATGGGCCCACCGTTAAACGCTCTGCGGGCCTTAGAGGCCGCCGCCCGCCTGGGCAGTTTCAAGGCGGCGGGCGCTGAGCTCTGTGTGACAGCCGGCGCCATTGCCCAGCACATCAAGGCGCTTGAGGCCTGGGCTGGAGCCCCTCTGTTCCAGCGCCGGGCCCAGGGGGTGGAGCTGACGGACCTTGGGCGCACTGTGTTGCCCGGCTTCACGGCTGCGTTCGATCAGCTCAGCGATGCGGTACAGACCTTGCGCACAGGCGCCCGCCCCGATGACATCCGGATCGCGGCCCTGCCCAGCATTGCCCAGCTCTGGCTCTCGCCCCGTCTGCCGGAGATCCGCGAGCGGGCCGAAGGTGTGACCATTTCCGTGACGGCCCTGGAGACACCGCCCGTTCTGAAGCGCGAGCAGTTTGATCTTTGCGTGTTCATCGAAACCGAGCCGGACCATCCCACCGTCATCGAGGTGAGCTCGGACATCATCTTCCCCGTCTGCGCCCCGACCTTGGCGCAGCGCCTAAATCGGCCCGAAGACCTCCTGGGCGAAGTATGCTTGCGCGACGCCGCCTGGGCAGGGGACTGGGCGCGCTGGTTCGAGGCGGCCGGCACCCTATCGGGCGCAGAGCCGCAAGGGCCTGTGTTCTCGCTCTACAGCCTCGCGGTGGAGGAGGCCAAGAACGGCGCAGGTGTGCTCATGGGCCATGAACCGCTGGTGCGGCCCTTGCTTGAGGCCGGCGCCTTGGTGGCGCCGTTCGATGTGCGCGTGCCCTTGGCAGCCAAACTCGTGATCGGCGCCGCGCGCCCGGTGCCGCCTGGTTCGTCGCTGGCGCAGGTGGTGGAGCTGTTGTGCAAAGAAGGCCGTGATTCAACTCAAACGAGCGATAGGTTGTGAACTTTTTGTGGGAGTCTGCGAAACGAACCCAATTTCGCGTAAAGCTCTGAGTTAAATGGGAAAATCGGGCTATTTGGCCTTGATGGTTGAGTTTGTCGTCAAACCCCGCGTTCCTGCGGAAGCAGGAACCTTCTGAGTGATAGGAAAAGCTCGGGCTATGGACCCCTGCCTTCGCAGGGGAGCGGTTCTCTCTCCGCGTCCCTGCGAAAGCAGGGACCTTCTAAGCCCAGCAACCGGGCCGCCCCCTCACCCCCGTTCGCGCAGCTCCGGCGGCGGGGCTTTCCAGTCCGTGTCATCCATATCCGGCGCGGCCTGACGGTCCTCGCGCATCAGCCGCTCCGCCAACTCGTGCGCCTTATGGGTCTCGGTGATCAGCGTCTCTTCATCGTCCATATGCTTGACCATCTCACGCAGGTTCTCCTCGTCATGGTCGCGGAACTTGAGCGCCAGCCGGTGGGCCTTATAGGCTCTGAAGCCAAGGGCGCGCAGCGCGTCCTTGCCCATATCGAGAGAGGAGCCGAACATCTCGCGGTACACATTGTCGAGGCCGGCATTCATCAGTTCATAGGCGTGACGCCGGTCGTAGGCCCGGGTGAAGATCTTCAGATGGGGATAGTGCTTCTGGGCCGCCTCAGCCACGGCAAGGATCTGGTCCCGGTCATCGAGCGCGATCACCAGCAGTTTGGCATCTTCCGCGCCGGCGGCATGGAGCAGATCAGGCCGCGAGGCGTCCCCGTAATAGACCTGCCAGCCGAATTTGCGCAAAAGCTCGATCTGCGAGGGGTCGTTCTCCAGCACGGTGAAGCCGATGCCGTTGGCCGACAGGAGGCGGCCCACGGTCATGCCAAAGCGGCCGTAGCCCACGATGATCGCCGGGGTCTCCCCGATCTCGATCTCATCATACTCAGGCTCTTCCTGCTCGGCCTGCAGCTTGCGCGCCATCGTCTTGTCATAGGCAATCAGCACCAGCGGCGTCAGCGCCATGGTGACCGCCACCACGGCAATGAGCTGGTTGGCCAGTTCTTGGCTGATCACCACGTTCTGGGTGGCAAAGGAGAACAGCACGAAGGCAAACTCGCTGCCTTGCGCCAGGAAGCAGGCGAACAGAAGCGCGCTGTTCACCTGCATGCGGAAGACCCTCCCGAGCAGGTAGAGCACGAACAGCTTGATCAGCATCAGCCCCACCACCAGGCCGGCGATCAGCAGCGGGTCTGACGCGATCAAGGCAAAGTTGACACTGGCCCCGACCGACATGAAGAATAGGCCGAGCAGCAAGCCCTTGAACGGCTCAATATCCATCTCCAGCTCGTGCCGGTATTCACTGTCGGCCAACATGACCCCGGCCACAAACGTCCCCAGCGCAGGCGACAGGCCCACCGTCTCCATCAGCAGAGCAATGGCCACCACGATCAGCAGGGCCGCCGCCGTGAAGGCCTCGCGGATGCGGCTCTCGGCGATATAGCGGAAGGCTGGCCTCAGCACGTAGCGCCCGGCCACGATGATCGCCACCAGCGCGCCCAGCACCAGCGGCGCACGCTGCCAGGCCGGCAGGTTGCTGATCAGGGAATGGTCTGCTTCGGCTTCGTTGATGTTGATCCCCATCCAGAAATCGGGAACCGTCAGCAACGGCATGAGCGCCAGCATGGGGATGACCGAAATGTCCTGAAACAGGAGCACCGAGAAGGCGTTCTGCCCGGGCTCTGAGCGCATCACCCGGCGTTCGTTCAAGGTTTGCAGCACGATGGCGGTGGACGACAGGGACAAGATCAGCCCAATGGCCAGAGCCTCGCGCCAGTTGAGCGAGAAGCTCAAGGCGGCCGAAAAGATGAAGAATGCCGTGAGCAGCACCTGCAAACCGCCAAGCCCAAGGATCGACTGGCGCATGGACCACAAGAGCTTGGGCCTTAATTCAAGGCCGATGATGAAGAGCATCATCACCACGCCGAACTCGGCAAAGTGCAGAACGTCTTCACCGCCGGTCAGCCCGAGCACGTAGGGCCCGATCAGGATGCCCGCGATCAGATACCCCAGCACGGAGCCCAAGCCGAGACGCTTCGCCACCGGCACCGCGATCACCGCGGCGGTGAGATAGATGAAAGCGCCGAAGAGAAAGTCGTGCAAACTCATGTGCCCGCCCCCTCTGCGCCAGGCCCGTAGAGCTTGCCGACCGCGTTGTTGGCCAGCCGGTAGCGCGCCAAGGCCTTGGGATCGACCCGATCGTCACGCAAGCCGCAGAGCAAATCTTTGAACAGCCCGGCGGTTTCCGCCAGCGCCTGTCGCTCCAGCCTTCGTCCTTCAAACACCACGTAGGGAGGCAGGTAGGTCATGCGGCACAAAGCGGCCGTTTGGGCGATAGGCACCAGAAATTCCGGAATGGTGTAACGGTTCGTGCCGCTTTCGCCGTAAGCATCCGCGCTGCCGCCTGTGCTGAGGGCGTTCATCAGAAACTTGCCCTCCAGCGCCGTGCCGTCGCGCCCGTAGGCCCAGCCATGCTCCAGAACCAGGTCGGTCCACTCCTTTAGGATGGCCGGTGTGGAGTACCAGTAGAACGGATGTTGGAAGATGATGACATCGGCCGCTTCCAGGCGCTTTTGCTCTGCCGGCACATCTATGTTGAAGTCCGGATAGCGCTCGTAAAGATCTACAACGGAAATGCCGGCTTCGCGGCGGATGCCCGCCAGCAGCTTGCGGCAGACCACCGAAGCTTCCAGAATAGGATGAGCGGAAAGCACCAGTACTTTCATGGGGCTCCAGGCATTAGCGTTCTCAGCGCGAACAGTTTACCTGCTCGGTGATTCGCCGCCCAGACAATGGAAAAGTACGTGGAAAGAAAAACCGGCCAGCCAGGGAATATGACCTGGCCGGCCGGTCCGTTTAGTGGTTGAGCCCCAGCGCTTAGCCTGGCCGGTATTGTTGTACCCGCGTTGCGCGCAAACCCGGCAAGCCATGACGGTCGATCGACCGCTGCCAGCTCAGATACTCTTCGGTGGTCAACTTATACCGTCCGCAAGCCTCCTCAAGGCTCAAAAGACCCCCGCGGACAGCAGCGACGACTTCCGCCTTGCGCCGGATCACCCAGCGTCTGGTGCTCGTCGGCGGCAAATCTGCAACTGTCAGAGGCGTGCCATCGGGACCGATGACATAGTTGACCCGTGTACGAACGTGACTCATGATATACTCAAAACCCAATACGCATACAAACTGACTAACCCCCCCAAATTAGGCCCGCGCGCTTAAAAAAGGTCTAAGGAGAAGCGAATAATTCGCAAACATTGGGGGGCTTTGTGTTTCAAATCCGCACAAACCAGCATATTTGGTTGGCATTGATGCGCGGGGTCGTAACGATTGCGCCGGGGACAGAAGGGTCCTATATGAGCCCCGCCGGTCCTCGTTTTTAGAAGTTTCCCACGGTGAATGAGCCATGGCTGCCACGTTAAACAGTTTGGATATCGCCAAAGACCCCGCCCAAACGCGGGTCGTGGTCGCCATGTCGGGCGGCGTGGATTCCTCGGTTGTGGCCGCTCTGCTGCATGAGCAGGGCTATGAGGTGATCGGCGTCACGCTGCAGCTCTACGACCATGGCGCGGCTGTGGCCAAGGCACGCTCCTGCTGCGCGGGCCAGGACATCCACGACGCCCGCCGGGTCGCTGGCGATCTCGGCATTCCCCATTATGTGCTGGATTATGAAAGCCGCTTCCGCCAATCGGTCATCGACGATTTCGCCGACAGCTATTTGCGCGGCGAGACCCCGATCCCGTGCGTGCGCTGTAATCAGGGGGTCAAGTTTCACGACCTGCTCTCTATGGCCCGGGACCTCGGCGCCGATTGTCTGGCCACCGGCCATTATGTGGAAAGCCGTGCGCCGCAGGCGGGCAGCGTGCACCGCTCCATGCATGTCCCGGCCGACATGGCGCGCGATCAGAGCTATTTCCTCTTCGCCACCACGCAAGATCAGCTTGATTACCTGCGCTTTCCGCTGGGGCACATGAAGAAGGCGGACGTGCGCGCCCTGGCCGAGAAGTACGGCCTCAGCGTTGCCGCCAAGCCCGACAGCCAGGATATCTGCTTTGTTCCCAATGGGGATTATGCCCAAGTGATCGCCAAGCTCCGGCCGGAGGCCCATGATCCCGGCGAGATCGTGCACATGGATGGCCGCGTGCTCGGCCGCCATGAGGGCATCATCAACTTCACCATCGGCCAACGCCGCGGATTGGGCGTGACGGTGGGCGAGCCGATCTATGTGATCAAGATCGATGCGCCCCAAAAGCGCGTGGTGGTGGGCCCGAAGGAAGCGCTGTTCACCCGCGAACTCACCTTGCGCGAGCTCAATTGGCTGGGCGGCGCGGCACCGGACCAAGGCGCGGAAGTTTATGCCAAGGTGCGCTCAACCCGCCCGGCGGCGCCGGCGCACCTGATCGGCGGCCCTGAGGCGCCCGGGGTCATCTTGAATGACGGCGACCATGGGGTTTCGCCGGGCCAGGCCTGCGTGCTTTACGAGGGCGAGGGCCCAGGCGCCCGGGTGCTTGGCGGCGGCTGGATTGCGAGCGCTGAGAGCGTCATGCCGGCGGGCCATACAGAAGAGGGGAAAATACAGCCCTCATTTGCTTGACTTTTGCCGACGGCAAACCCTATATGCGCCCCGCGCGGCGCAAACTTTTGCGTGCCCGCATCTCATTGGGCGGCGGAGTAGCTCAGCTGGTTAGAGCAGCGGAATCATAATCCGCGTGTCGGGGGTTCAAGTCCCTCCTCCGCTACCA
>JANQOW010000092.1 GCA_028285595.1 Hyphomicrobiales bacterium | reverse complement strand
ATGGTGGCCATTTCCAGAACGATGGGGCGCAAGCACATGATGGAAATGCTGCTCACCGGCGACATGATGGACGCGCAAACGGCCTTCCGCTTCGGTTTGGTCAACAAGGTCGTGCCGCTGGAAGAGCTGCGCGGCGAAACCGATGCCCTGGCCCAGAAAGTGGCGTCCAAATCCACAGCCGTGGTGGCCACGGGAAAGGAAGCTTTCTATCACCAGCGCGAATTGCCGCTGGCCGACGCCTACCAATATTGCTCCGACGTTATGGTGGAGAACATGATGTTCCGCGATGCCGAAGAAGGTATCGGCGCATTCATGGAGAAGCGCGACCCGGAATGGGAAGACCGCTGAAACGCGGCGAGCTCAGTAAAGGCGTTCGGTTTCTGATTGGGTGATGACGTGATCAATCTCAGCGATGCTTTCGCTCAGCTCTGAGTGAACCTTGATCGCTTCGGCTAAAGACGACATCTCAGACACATCCGCCCAGCTTTCCGGTTGCCACAATCCGGAGCGCACCATGCACTTGGCGCACTGAAACATGACGCGCTTCACGTCCACCACCAACACCAACTGTGGCACCTTGCCCTTGTGGGCAAGTTCGCTCCGCAGGTCCTCATCATGCACCAATAGCCCCTGCCCGCTGACGCGCAGGGTCTCCCGTTTGCCCGGCACCAGGAAGATCAGTCCTACCTCCGGATTGACCATGAGATTGGCGAATGTATCGGCGCGCCTGTTTCCCAATCTGTCCGGCAGCGCAAGCGTGTGCTCATCAATGAGCTTAACGAAGCCTGCAGGGTCTCCCCGGGGCGAGAGATCCATTTCGCCCTCCGGGCCGCGCGTGCTGAGCACAACGAAGGGCGCGTGGGCGATGAATTCTGCACAATACTGATCGATGTGGTCGATCACCTTGTCTCGGGCGATTGGGCTGGGCGTGCCCATAATTGCGCGGAGCTCAGCTTCAGTGGTGATCGGATCAGAAAAGCGTTCCTGAAGTGATTTGGTCATGGGTCAACCCTTCTCACGCATAAGCCGGGCCTTGTCGCGTTGCCAGGAGCGATCCTTCTCGGTTTGGCGCTTATCATGGACCTTTTTGCCGCGCGCCAAGGCCAGTTCAAGTTTCGCCATGCCGCGGTCGTTGAAATAGAGCTTCAGCGGAATAAGCGTCAGCCCTTCGCGGTGCACGGCGCCAATCAAGCGCTCAATCTCACGGCGATGCAGCAACAGCTTTCTGTGTCGCCGGGGCTCATGGTTGAACCGGCTCGCCTGGCTGTACTCCGGGATGTAGCTGTTGATGAGCCACAGCTCTCCGCCCTCTTCGGTCGCATAGGATTCCGCAAGGCCAGCCTTGGCTTCACGCAAGGACTTCACTTCCGTTCCGCTCAACTGCAGCCCGGCCTCGAACACCTCAAGGATTTCAAAATTGAAACGTGCCTTGCGGTTATCGGCAATGATGGTCCGGCCGGGCTCTCTGCGTGCCTTCTTGGCCCCGCCGCTCTTCTTGGACATTTTGTTTTCCGCGTGGCCGCCCTAGTTGATGAGCCCGGCATGGGCCATGGCATCACGGACGGTTTTCTTCGTGCTCTCGCCGATTTCAACAAGCGGCAACCGGATCTTGGCAGAAGCCTTGCCCAGAACCTCTGCAGCATACTTCACCGGGCCCGGGCTGGTCTCAGCGAACAGTGCCTCATGCAGCGGCATGAGCCTGTCTTGAATGCCGATTGCGGTGTTGTAGTCGCCGGCAGCACATGCGGCCTGAAATTCCGAACACAGGCGCGGTGCCACGTTCGCGGTGACCGATATACACCCCGTTCCACCATGGGCGTTAAACCCAAGCGCCGTGCCGTCTTCACCTGAGAGTTGGACGAAATCTTTGCCGCACTCTCGGCGCTGTTTGGACACCCGGTCCAACTCAGCGGTGGCATCTTTAACGCCAATGATGTTGCCCACATTCTTGGCGAGGCGCGCCATGGTTTCCACCGAGATGTCCGCCACCGTGCGCCCTGGCACATTGTACAAAATGATCGGAATATCCGCGCACTCGGCAACCGCCTTGAAGTGCTGATAGAGGCCCTCTTGGGTTGGCTTGTTGTAGTACGGCGCAACAAGCAGAGCCGCATCGGCGCCGGCCTTCTTTGCATGCTGGGTATAATCGATGGCTTCTGCTGTGTTGTTTGAGCCGGTGCCCGCAATAACAGGGACCCGCCCTGCCGCAGCTTCGACCGCAAGCTCAATGACGCGCGTGTGCTCATCGTGGCTCAACGTGGGCGATTCGCCCGTTGTGCCCACCGGAACCACGCCATTGCTGCCTTCAGAAATCTGCCAATCGACAAACTCCTGAAAGCCGGCCTCATCGATACCGCCATTTGCAAACGGCGTAATAAGTGCCGGAATCGATCCGTGAATCATGATACTAACCCTTTGAAAGCAGCTTCAGCCCTTCTGGCAACCAGAGCCGAATGTGCCGAATGGGCGGGCACATTAAACCTATCGGGCGATGGGAACAAGCTGCAGCCACAAAAACGTCGCTTTCACCCTTAATGAGTGAGGCTGTGGCGGGACATATAGGCTGGGACTGTGCCGGAGGCACTGCGTCATGAGTGCATATGTTGGACGCAACACTTCTTCCGCGCTAGCTTTAGCCCATTGAAAGTTGAGTGATACGACGACATGCAACGTTGGATCATCAAGGGACTGTTTGTAGCCGCTCTCGCTGTGGAGGCGCTGGCGCCCGACCGCGCGGCTGCCGGAACCATCGTGTTCAACCCCCCGCCCGTGGCCCGAGCACTTGACCGGCACCCCCGCGCAATCATCTACCGCTCGGAGAACTGGAAGCAACACGCACGGGCCGTGAGCGCGGTGAAGCTGGCGCTCGCCGGCAACCACGAGAAGGCGCAGGACATCAAATCGGAGTTGGATGACCCGGCAGCCCGCACCCTCATCGACTGGCTTTGGATCGTTGGTCCCAAGAGCACAGGGTTCGTCCCGTTTATTCAGCGCTTCTTGAAGGACAATCCTGATTGGCCGCGCTCAACTCTGATCCGCTCGCGGCTTGAACGCTATATGTACGCGCAGAACACGGCCGATGAGGAGCTGCGTTGGCACTTTGCCAAGTATCCGCCACTCACCCCGGCTGGTCAGTTTCTCCACGCCAGAGCACTCCGCAAGAACGATCCTGAGCGGGCAAAAGCACTGGCCGTGACGAGTTACCAGTTCCACAAACGCGGACCGGCGTTCAGCGAAAAGATCGTCGCCACTTTCCCTGATTGGATCACGGAGAAAGAGAAGTTTGCTCGGCTGTCCGAGCTGATCATCGCCCATGAAACCACCAAGGCGCGCAAAGAAGCCGCTGAAATGGGCGCGCCTTTTCCAACGGTGGCCAAGGCAGCTCACAAGCTGCTGACCCAGGCCAAAGACGCGGTTGCGTCCAAGGATGCGCTGCCGCTCAGGTATCGTTATCAGCCTGCATTGCAGTATGCCCTCATGCGCTACCATTTGCGCCAGGCCCGCAAAAAGGTTGTGATCGTGCGCGGCAAGGGAAAGAAGAAGCGCAGACGCACGGTCACGCGCTATCAACCCACGAAGGTAAAGTCGGCAGCCAACGCAATGCTGCGCGCCAGCTTCGGCCACGAGCATCTGCCGCGCGCTGAAACCTGGTGGAAAGAGCGCCGCCAGATCATCCATCGGGCGCTGTCAGCCAAAAAGCCACCCATAG
>JANQOW010000084.1 GCA_028285595.1 Hyphomicrobiales bacterium | reverse complement strand
GTCCAATCTTAATGCAGCGGCCCTGCGCGGTGATCATCTCAAAACCGGCTCGATGACGGCGAACGCCGGCCAATCGTCCCACCTGGAAGCGCATCACCCGGTGGTGCGCACCCATCCGGAGACCGGCCGGCCGGCCCTGTTCGTCAACCCGGCCCACACGGCGCGGTTTGACACCATGGCGCGCGAAGAGAGCAAGCCGCTGCTCGACTACCTGTTTGCCCAGTGCGTGAAGCCTGAACTCACCTCGCGTGTGTCCTGGACACCCGGCACCTTGGTGGTCTGGGACAACCGCTGCTCCCAGCACTGCGCCATCAACGATTATGACGGCCACCGCCGGGTGATGCGGCGCATCACCATTGCCGGCGACCGGCCAGTCTAGAGCAGTTCTTAGTCTTCGCTGTCCGGCTCCTGGCCGCCCCTGATGTATGTGGCCAGGCGTTGCGGGTCGATATTGTCGCCGGCGGACATGGCGGCAATGCGGGACAGATGCACGTAGGGCAGTCCGGTTTCGGCGTGCCAACGGTTGAACTGGTCCTGTATCGCTCTCAGATCGCGCTTTGCGGTGGGCTGGGGCGGCACATCGAGCCCGGCAATCCGCACCGCGGCCACGGCATCGCGCCCCGGCAAAAAGCTGTCCTTGCCGATGAACCGCAGGAAATAGCGGCCCGTATTGCCGCCCAAACGCTTGCCGCGCTTGGCCAGCACATCCCACAGCCCCACCACATCGTCAGCGGGCCAAGCCGCCACAAACTGACCGAAACTCCCATGTTCTTCGGATATATCCAGAACGAATGCGGCATTCTCCTTCACTGACCGGATCTTGGCACCATGGCGGACAATGGCCTTGTTGCTGGTGAGATCATCCCAGAAATCATCGGGCTGGAAGTTGAGCGGGCCAGGCTCAAACCCCAAGAACGCCTCTTCAAAACCGGGCCATTTGTTCTCGATCACCTGCCAGTTAAAGCCGGCGCGGAACACGCATTTGGCCATCATGGAGAGCACACGGTTATTGGGTGTTGCGGCGAGTGCTTCGGGGTTCGGCGCATCGGGCAGCAGCGAGAGCAGAACCTCCTCGCCGCCCTTGCGCTCGCGCGCGCGCTCGTAGATCGGCCCGAACTCGGTCTTTCTCACATCCATCGACAGCTCACCTCCGGTCTGCACCACGTGCCCATGTTAGGCTGGAGTTAACCACAAATGCCACTGGCCGCGCACCCTAATCGGCACATTAACGCTCACCTGCCATTGTGGCCGCCAGCGCGTGGTTGAGACGGGCATGTTGAGGGGCAATGAAGCGGTTTTGCGCAATAAACATCTGCGTGATCTTGTGCTTGGCGTTGGCTGGCCTCCACAGCCAGGCTCTGGCCACAACAACCTCGCCTGGCAGCATCACCGCAACGCGCGCCTACTTCGTGCGGGCTTACGCCCTGGTGATCGCCGGTGATGCTCTGGCCACCCAATGCCCTATGCTGCGCACCTGGCCGCAAGAGCGTCTGAAGCGGCATGCCAAGACACTGCGGGCGCTTATGGCCGAGCGGCTGCCGATTGAGGATATGAACCAGGCCAAACGCATTGCCCGCGATCTCACGGACCGTCACAGCAATTGCAACGACAGCGCCAGGTCGATCATCGATGACAGCCTGTTTGCAGCTTACGGTCTGGTGCATTCGCGCGCAGAAGGCGTCGAACCACACATTATACCCCCGGAACTGAAAGACTTCCTGGCCTGGGCCCAGAGCGAAATCGATGCCCAAACGCCAAAGCGCCCGGTCATCGTGGCGCGCAAGAAAAAGAAGGCGCCGCGCAAACGAAAGCTTGGGTCGGGGTTCAAGCGCTACCGGGCCAGCGTGGAGGCGTACTATCTTGAGCGCCACTGCAAGCATTTGCGCAGATCAGATGCCGCGGCCTACTGGCGGCTGGTCACCAAAGCCCATAAGCGGGCCGTGGCCGATTACGGCGCAAGCCAGGTTTCGCGCGTCCAGAGCGCAGCGGCGCGCAAGGCGAAAGCCAAAGCAAACCGGTGCGGAAAACGCACGCGTGCCCAGGTTTTGGCCGGCTACGGCCTTCTGCAGAACAAGCGCAAACCTCGCCGCCTTAGAGCTTCTTTAACGCTGAAATCAAGAAACGCTGACGACTTTCGTGGCCGTTAAGATTGACGTCCTAAGCTGTAAGCTCAAAAAATAATATACGAGCGTCTGGTCTTGGTGGGTCAAGACTCTGGTTGGGATCTTTTTTCTTGACGAAGACTCAGGCGCAACAGGGGTTAGTGATGAAAGCGTTAAACACTTCAGCGATCTCTATTTCGCTTGTGCTTTGTTTACTGTCGGGCGCACCAAAGACGGCCATCGCCTCAAATGTGGGTCTGGACATCAACTCATTCGAGACCATTGCCACGGCGCATGCCACGGAATCGAAGTGCCGCCAGCTCAGTCAGGACGACCGGGAAGAGCTTGCCACCCATGCGGCCTATGCGGAAACCGCAGCCGCAAAGTCGAACGGGTCAGCCAGCGTAAAGGCGGCGCGCAAACGGGCCAATAGCTCGGCCAGTTGCGGCGGGAATGCCAGGGGCCGGGTCATGGCCGGGCTTTCCGCAGGCCGCAAATTCGAGCAGAAGTTCGTGGACCAGAGAAAGGCGTCCGAGCGGGCAGCAGCCCGCAAGCGTAAGCAGAAGGAGCGGCGCAAAGCCCGCCGGCAAGCCGCGCTTGCGACCAGGACCGTTGCGCCAACCCGCGCGCAGACGCGAACCACGCCGCGCCGCTCAGGCGGCTCGATTGCCCGTTACAAAGCCCACACCCGGGCCTACTACATTCAACGGCGCTGCAATCATCTGCCGTACAAACAGGCCTTGCGCTTCTGGAAGCTGATCGCTGCCCAGCATGGCCGCATGGTGAAACGCTATGGCGGCAGCGCTGTGGCGAGGGCCGACCGCCAGGCCCGCGCGTCCGCGCGCAGAGCCCGGTGCAGCCCGGCAACCAAGCGCCAAGTGCTTGCCGGCCTGCGCGGGATCCGGCAGGGCCTCTAACAGAGCCGGCTTCACTGTTTGCGGAACTCGGTGGCCAATGCGTCCACATAGGCCATCAGGTCATCGATTTCCCGCAAGCTCAGGATGATCGGCGCAATAATGGCCGGTCCGGTGCGTTCTGTTCTCATCTCCTTGATGGTCACAAAAGCAGGATGCGGCGCCAGCGAGAAAAAGGCTTCAAACTTATCGCGCCACGCGCTCGACTTGGACCTGACCATGGTCTTGAACGACGGTGTGGAGCCGATGCCCATATTGTTGCGGCCGGGCATCACGTGGCATCTGGAGCAATGGAAATTGGCCAGTTTCTCGCCCTGCGCCGCACTGGGCGCTTGGGCATAGCCGAGGCCGGCAAACTGCACCAGCCCCATCAGCAAAACCATAACGCCCAACAGTCGACCCAAAACAGCGCTCATCATCCGTCCAACCCAATCACTTTATCATCAATAACCGGCCAAGTCGCTTGACCGGCTCTTGCAACATCAGTTTACTGCAACAAGAGAGCATCATGCAAAATGGTCGAGAGGGCGGCCTTGCAGGATGTGGGCGAACCAATCTGAGCTGATCTCTGGGAGTGACAAAAATTGCTTAAGCTTCTCAAGCCAGGTGGCGCGCCTGTCGCCTTACTGGGCGCCCTATTGTTGTTGACCGGACCCGCTCCGGTATCCGCAAAGCCGATCGTAAAAACCAGTTTCAAATCCTACTCTGTGCCCGGCACATCCGCCTATGCTCTCCTGTCCTACATGCAGGCAAATGGCCCTCATGCGAACGGTGCACGCGCCTTGGCCACAACATCGGCTTCGTTTCGCTACCAGGCCAAAGCGGTGACGGCCAATGGCTGCCGATTGAAGAATTTTCGGGTGTCCACGACGTTTGTGATCACCTTGCCCAAGGCCACGCAAAGGTCGCAGATGCCCGCCAGCGTGCGCAAACGCTGGGGTCAGTTCGTGAAGCACGCGCGCTGGCACGAAAACCGCCACAAGCAGATCTGGATCGGGTGCGCCAAGAAGATCGAACGGGTCGCCGGCAGGATGGGCCGGCAATCGAGCTGCAATGCGGCGTGGACAAAAGCAAAATCGATCGTGAAAACCGAACTGGCCCGTTGCGACCGGCTGCACGCCGCGTTTGATCGCCGGGAAACCGCAAGGGCTTCAAGATTGCCGCTGATCGCCCAAGCTTTGCGCGGGCCCAAAACGCCCTATGCCCGGGCGGGCCTGAAGAGAGCCCTGCGCTACACCCACAATCGCGCCAACGACGACAACCGCTAAGGTCCGACGGTCAGCGGATGAGCCCAAGGCTTTCCAGCCTGAGTAGTGCTTGGTGAGCGGCCTCGTCCGGGGAGATCTTCACGGTATCGATGCGCAGTTCGGGGCTGGCCGGTTCCTCGTAAGGATCGTCAATGCCGGTAAACCCCTTGATCAAGCCGGCACGCGCCTTGGCGTAAAGCCCCTTGCGGTCGCGTTCTTCGCAGACCTCAATAGGGGTAGAGACGTGCACCTCAACAAAGGTGCCCAGAGGCTCGATTAGATCGCGCACTTTGCGCCGCGTGGCCGTGTACGGCGCAATCGGGGCACAAATGGCGATCCCGCCATTTTTGGTGATCTCCGCGGCCACAAACCCGAGCCGCATGATGTTGAGGTCCCGGTGCTCCTTGGAGAAGGTCAATTCGGAAGAGAGATTCTTGCGCACCACGTCACCGTCCAGCAAGGTGACTGGACGGTCCCCCATTTCCATCAGCTTGACCCGCAGCGCGTTGGCAACGGTCGATTTGCCGGAACCGGACAGCCCTGTGAAGAAAACGGTGAACCCTTGCTCGTGACGCGGCGGATACTTGCGGCGCAGAAGCTCGATGATTTCAGACGGCGAGAACCAGTCCGGGATGTCCAGCCCTTCCTGTAAGCGCCGCCGCAGCTCTGAAAAGGCGATGTCCTGGCCGGTCTCCCCCTGCGGCATTTCGTTTTGCGGCAGATACTGTGCCCGCTGCTCGCTATAGACCAGGCGCTCGGTGGTGACGATCTCAATGCCCAGCTCTGGGGCAAGGCGCGCCAACAGCTCGTGGGCCGCGTAAGGTGCGTAGTGGGGCTCAGCGCCATCGGCCGGGCGCGGCGCGCCGTGATCTGCGCCCACCAGGAAATGCGTGCAGCCAAAGTTCCGATGAACCAGAGCATGCCAGACCGCCTCGCGTGGCCCGGCCAGGCGCATGGCAAGCGGCGACAAGGACAAAAACGACGTTTGGTCCGACAGGTTCTCCAGCATGGCGCTGTAGCATTGCATGCGGGTGAAGTGGTCAATATCGCCCGGCTCCGTCATCCCAACCGCAGGCTGGAGCAGAACGTTCGCCTGCACTTTCTTGGCCGCGTTCAGGATGATATCGCGCTGGGCATTGAAAAGCGGGGCGCGGGTGTGGAACCCGATCACTTTGTACCAGCCCCATTTGGCGAAAAGGGCTCGCAGCTCCGCCGGGGTGTTCCGGTGTTGAGCGAAATCGTAATGTACAGGCGCCTCCACGCCGCGCAAAGCTCCCCCCAGATAGTGAGAGCCCGCCACATTGTGCAGATAATGGACCGAGGGGTGGGACTGGTCATTGGTCCCGAAAACCTTCTCAGCCTCTTGGGCTTTATCGGGCTCGTAAATGTCGGCCACGTCCAGCAACGCGATCAGCACACCTTCTTGATCTCTGAGTGCGATCGTCTCGCCTTGCCCCGTTTGGCCTGCAAACTCTTCACTGACATCCAAGGTGATGGGCATTGGCCACAGCGTGCCGTCCGCCAAGCGCATGTCGTTCACGACGCTGGCGTAGTCAGCTTTCCCCAAGAACCCTGTAAGAGGGGCAAAACCGCCGTTCAGCAAGAGCTCAACGTCGCACACCTGGCGCTCCGTGAGGTCCCATGAGCGCAACGCCTTGGCCTCAGCCTGAGCCGTGCTCTTCTCGCCTTCGGGCAGGTACAGATCTTTGATTGGCTCCATTGCGGACTATCTTCTTCCCTGACTGATACGCACCAGAATGAACACGGCGAGCAAGATATAGGCGACTGCCATGACGGCCGGCAGGGCGTTGGGGCCATAGAGTTCCATGGCATAGCCCACAGACGGTGGCGAAATGATCCCGCCGGCGCCCCACATGGCCGCAAACGCTGACGCACCGGCAATCAGCGCCGAGCCCTTAAACCGCTCGCCAAAGATGGCCAGTGAAACAGTATAGATGGAAAAGCCGGCCGTGCCCAAGATCACCAGGACGGGCCACATCAGCAGGCTGCCCATAACCATGGGCAAGATGGCGCACATAATGACCGTGGTGAAGCAACAGGCGGCGATGACGAAGTATTTGGGAAACCGGTCTGCCAGCCAGCCCACAAAGAACTGCAGCACGGCATTGCCGATGATCAACACCCCGAGCGCAAAGGACGTAACGTCCTTGCTTAATCCGCTTTCGGTGCCGAAGACCGGGAAGAGGGCCAGAACGCCTGAGTCCATGAACGAAAAGACAAACACTGCGGTGACCAGCATGGGGGCCAGCGGAATGAAGGCGAGCATAGACATGGTATCCGTCTCATCGGACGTTTTGTCTTCAGTGGTCACATAGATGATCGGGATCAAGGTCAAAATGGCGCATGAGGCCGCGATGATAAACGGGGTCCAGCCTTCATAGCCGGTAAAGGGCAACATAAATGGCCCGATGGCAAAGCCGGCGGACAGGATCGCTGCATAGAGCGCCATGATTCGCGCCCGGGCCGGGCCTTCAGCGGCCTGCACGACCCAGGCTTCAGAGAGCCCGAACAACACTCCGCCAGCCACGCCCAACAGGAAGCGCAGGAAGAACCAAGCCTCAATGGAGGGAAAAACCTTAAAGCCCAGAAGGGTCGCGCAGAGCAACACCGCCGCGATGCGCACCAGGGTCTTTGAGCCCATGAGCGAGACCAACTTGGGAATGAAATAGCTGACCAAGATCAAGCCGATAGGCGTCATGGCGGCGTTGAGCCCGATGAGCAGTTCGCCATATTGTCGGGCCTTCAGCAGGAACGAGAGCAGCGGATAGGTCAAGCCCATCGCCACATCGAAGCTCACGATGGTGGCAATGGCCGCAGCCAGCCGCCCCACCTGTTGCTTGTTCAGGCTTCTCAGCGCGCTTGCCGCGGTGGCGTTGGTTCCAGCTCCCATGACAGGGCAATACACTCATATTCAGAGGTTACAAGGGTGGCTGAATGGCGCAGGGCTATGACCGGGGTGTGACCTCACCGGCAATAAACTTCGCCAGATCGCCCACGGCATATTCCAGGTGCGACAAGGGGCCAGAGGTGGCCAACGGCGAGGCTAGACCAAGCTGCTGGCGTTCCAGAACGTCAATGTCTTCCTGTGCCGCCACGTGCCAGCGCTCCTGATAAGACTTTTGGATCTCCTCAAAGCCATCCATCGCGATGGTTTCTTCCGGGAAACATGTGCCCAAGACGAAGCGCGAGCGGTTCGCGGAGAGAGGATGACACTCAAAGTACCACATACAGTCTTTCGTGGCCGCCATAATGAACCCGGGGAACACCATGGTGTAGCGCGTGGCCCGCTGGAGATCTTCCGGCAAACCTGGAATGGGCGGCAGAGCGTCGGCCATTTTGTCGATCACAGCGGCGCTGCCTTCATTGTGATAGCCGAACACGGTGGTGTAGTTGCCCGAGGTCTCCTCGTGCGGGACCGGCGGCTTATAGGCAATCTCATCGAAGGTCTGCGCGTGGACCCAATTGAGGTGGTAATACTCCATGAACACCTCAACGAACGGCTTCCAGTTGCAATCCACCTCATAGGTTGTCTGCCAGGTGCAGCGCAGCTTCTCAAAGCCATATGCGGCATGGCGCTCGGAGAAGTCGCCCAGCCAGTCCTTCAGGCTGACCTGGTCCGGATCCAGGCACACGAATACGAAGCCGTCGCTGACCTCAAGGCGCACCGGCGTAAGGCCGAAGGTCTGGCGATCAAAACCGACGGCCTGCTCCATATGCGGCACGCCCAGAAGGTCCCCGTTCAGCTTGTATTTCCAGCCATGGAAGGGACAGGAAATGGCTCGGCACGAGCCCTCTCCCTCAAGCAACCGCATGCCCCGGTGGCGACAGGCGTTTGAGAAGGCGCGCAAGGTGCCGTCCTCGCCGCGCACGATGATGATGGGCGTGCCCGCCACGTCCAAGGTTCTGTAGTCACCTGCATTGGGCAGCAGTTCCTGACGGCCAACACCGACCCAGGCGCGCCCGAACACCTGCTTGCGTTCCAGCTCGAAGAACTCATCATCGGTGTAGCACCAGGCCGGCAGGCAATGGGCTTCAGCGTTGGGCAGCAGGACTTTATCAAAACTGTCTGGACGGAGCAGGTTCATGGGGTGCACTCGCAACAAATGGTATGGTGTGATCCACCCTTACTCTGGAAATCCGTCCTCCAGCAAGGCCGTTTGGTTCAGCCGGCACGCAAAAAGTCTCACCATCCAGGGCGGCCTTAAGGCCACTTCACCTCAGGGGGCATGGAGGACAAAATGGAGTCCACATTTCCGCCCGTCTTCAGACCGAACAATGTGCCCCGGTCATAGAGCAGGTTGAACTCCACATAGCGCCCCCGGCGCACCAATTGCTCCTCGCGTTGAGCCTCCGTCCAGGTCTTGTGCATATTGGCGCGCACAAGTGAGGGATAAACATCGCGGAAGGCCCGGCCCACATCCTGAACGAAGGCGAAGTTCGCCGGCCAGTCCTCCGTGTTGAGGTAGTCAAAGAAAATCCCGCCAATGCCCCGCATCTCCTGACGGTGCGCCAAATAGAAATATTCATCGCACCATTCCTTGTAGCGCGGATAGTCTGCGCACTCATGAGCCTCGCACGGCGCTTTCATGGCGGCATGGAAGGCCAGCGTGTCCGGATCCTCCTGGGTGCGCCGGGCGTCCAGCACAGGGGTCAAATCAGCCCCGCCCCCGAACCACCATTTGGTGGTTACCACCATGCGGGTGTTCATATGCACCGCGGGCACGTTCGGGTTCCACGGGTGACCGATCAGGGAGATACCGGAGGCCCAAAAGCGCGGATCGTCCTCGGCCCCGGGAATGGTTTTTCGAAACTCCTCGGAGAATTCGCCGAACACCGTGGAGATGTGCACGCCGACCTTCTCAAACACCCTGCCCTTCATGATAGACATGACGCCGCCGCCCGCCTCGTTGGCGCGCTCCCAAGGCGTGCGTTCAAACCGGCCGGCGGGCTTTTCAGCAAGTTCGGTTTCCGCCAGTTCGTCCTCAAGCGCCTCAAAGCTTGCGCAAATGTCGTCCCTGAGGGTTTGAAACCAGGCTTTTGCCTCAGCTTTCTGAGGGGCCAGCTCTTCGTGGATGTCGCTTTTGTCGTTGCTCATGGACGCACCATACGCGCAAGCGTGCTCAACTGAACTGCCCGCATTGCCGCAGTGCCTCGCCCAGCACCATCGCGCCGGTTACCGCGACATTGAGCGAGCGGGCCCCTGGTTGCATGGGCACCAAAAGTGTTGCATCTGCCCGGGCATGCACCTCCTCCGGCACACCGGCACTCTCCCGGCCCAGAAGCAGCACATCATCGGAAAGGAAAGAAAACTCCGTGTAGGGTGTTGTGCCCCGCGTGGTGAGTAAGACCATCCTATAAGTGGCAACCTCTTCGCAAAACGCGGCATAGGAGCGATGACGCACCATGTCCACTTGGTCCAAATAATCCATTCCGGCTCTCTTCAAGCTCTTCTCGGACCAGATAAACCCTGTTGGTTCAATGACATGCACCCTCACCCCAAGGCATGCGCCGAGGCGTAGCAGGGTGCCTGTGTTTTGAGGAATGTCCGGTTGATAAAGCGCCAAAGAAACCATGATGGGGCGCCCCTAACACCTGGCAACCTATCCGCCAATAGGTTTATGCGACAAATTGCCGGAAAACCTGCCTCCTCGCTGGACTTTGTGAACATCCAGTGTCAAATACGTGGCATATCGGAGAGGGTGAGCGCACAATGGCAGAGTGCGCCAATATCGTGCTTACACAACACTAGAGGGACAGAGCCTGTGTCGACACTCGATAGTCATGACTCGGAGCGCCGCGATTTTCTGTACATTGGTACGGGCGCTTTTGCAGCCGTGGGCACCGCTATGGCGGTTTGGCCGTTTATCCACCAAATGAACCCAGATGCCTCGGTGAAAGCTCTGGCGTCGGTGGAACTTGATCTGGCACCGATTGAAGAGGGCCAGTCCATCACCATCAGTTGGCGCGGCAACCCTGTGTTTGTCCGTCACCGCACGGCCGCTGAGATTGAGGAAGCCAATTCGGTCCCGATCGAAGATCTCCCCGACCAAGACGCGCGCAATGCCAATCTGCCTGAGGGTACGCCGGCCACCGACGTCAACCGGGTGATCGACGGCAAAGACAAGTTTCTTGTGATGATCGGCGTATGCACCCACCTGGGCTGCGTGCCCGTTGGCGAAGCGGGTGAGTTTGATGGCTGGTTCTGCCCATGCCATGGCTCGCACTACGACACTTCGGGGCGTATCCGCAAAGGCCCGGCACCTGAAAACATGCCCGTGCCGCAATACTCCTACGTTTCTGACACCTTGATCAAAATCGGCTGAGGATAAAGCAACATGTCCGGACACTCGACCTATGAGCCGAAGAACCCCGTTGCAAAGTGGTTCGACAAGCAGCTGCCAATCCTCAGCATGTCCCATGATTTCCTGGTTTTTCCCACACCGAAAAACCTGAACTATCTGTGGACCTTTGGTGGCATCTTGAGCATGTGCCTGGTGATCCAAATCCTCACCGGCATCGTGCTCGCCATGCACTACACCCCTCACGTGGACATGGCGTTCAACTCCGTTGAGCACATCATGCGCGATGTGAACTATGGCTGGTTGATCCGCTACATCCACCAGAACGGGGCCTCGATGTTCTTTATCGCGGTGTACATCCACATTTTGCGCGGGATGTATTATGGCTCGTACAAATCGCCCAGGGAGATCCTCTGGATTTTGGGTGTCATTATCCTGTTGTTGATGATGGCCACCGCCTTCATGGGATATGTGCTGCCTTGGGGTCAGATGAGCTTCTGGGGCGCGAAGGTGATCACCAACCTGTTCTCAGCCATTCCCTTTGTTGGCGACTGGGTGGTGACCCTGCTTTGGGGCGGCTTTACGGTCGATAACCCGACCCTCAACCGCTTCTTCTCGCTGCACTACCTGATGCCGTTCATGATTGCAGGCGTGGTGGCGCTGCACATCTGGGCGCTTCATATTCCAGGCAGCAACAACCCGACGGGTGTTTCGGTGAAATCCGGGCAGGATACGGTTCCCTTCCACCCCTACATCACCATGAAGGACCTGTTTGCAGCGATCGTCTTCCTGATCCTGTTCGCCTTCTTCGTGTTCTATAAGCCCAACTACCTGGGTCACTCGATCAACTTTGAAGTGGCTGATGCCTTGAAAACGCCCGAGCACATTGTGCCGGAGTGGTACTTCCTGCCGTTCTACGCCATTCTTCGGGCGATCCCCGATAAGCTTGGCGGCGTTCTGGCCATGGGTGGTGCGATTGTCGTTCTGTTCTTCCTGCCTTGGCTGGACACCTCCAGGGTGCGCTCTGCGAAGTTTCGTCCGATCTTCCGGCAATTCTTCTGGCTGTTCGTGATCAACGTGTTCATTCTCGGTGTCGTTGGCGCCAACCCGGCAGAAGGCTGGTGGATCATTGTCGGTCAGTTCAGCACGGCCTACTACTTCCTGCACTTCCTCGTCATCATCCCGCTGGTGGGAATGATAGAGAATCCCAAACCACTCCCGGCATCGATCTCTGAATCTGTGCTGGCCAGTCAACCCAAAGGCGAACCTGCGGCCCAGCCCGCAGAGTAGCCACACCGGTGAACGAGACTTTCAAGGATCTGATTGAGATGAAGACACTCGCAAAACTCCTCACCGCTGCGGCTCTCAGCACTGCGCTTTTGGCCGGCCCCGCTTTTGCGGCCGGAAAAGCGAAGAACGCCCAGGACATTGACTTCTCGTTTGAGGGACCGTTTGGCACCTTTGACCGGGCTCAACTGCAGCGTGGCTTCCAGGTTTACAAGGAGGTCTGCTCGGCCTGTCACTCCGCAGACCTGCTGCATTATCGCAACCTGGGTGAAAGTGGTGGTCCGGAGTTCTCCGAAGCTCAGGTGAAAGCCATCGCGGCAGAGTATGAAATCCAGGACGGCCCGAACGAGGACGGCGAGATGTTCGAACGTCCCGGCCGCCCATCGGACAAGTTCAAGGCGCCTTTCACAAATGCCAACGAAGCGCGCGCTGCCAATGGCGGCGCATATCCGCCGGATATGTCTCTGATCACCAAGGCGCGTGAAGGCTTCCACTATCCCTGGTACGTATCGCCGTTCATCAAGATGTGGACGGGCAATGGCGGCCCGGAATATGTGCATGCCGTCTTGACGGGCTATTCCGACCCGCCCGAGAAGGAGGCGGCCAACGCCCCGGAAGGCAAGTCCTACAACGCCTATTTCGCCGCCGGCCCGTGGATCTCCATGGCTCCGCCCTTGTCTGAGGACGGCGTGGAATACAGCGATGGCACCAAGGCGAGCGTGGACCAGCAGGCCAAAGACGTCGCCGCCTTCCTGGCCTGGGCCGCCGAGCCGAAGCTGGAAGAACGCAAGTCCCTCGGCCTGCAGGTGATGATCTACCTGATTATTCTGGCTCTGCTGATGTATCTGGTGAAGCTGAAGCTGTGGCGCGATGTGGAACACTAGCGCTTGAGCAGCATGAGAATTTGAAAAGGCCCGCTTTAAGCGGGCCTTTTTGTTGCAGCTCTGGGCCCCGGATATTTGCTGCGCAAATTCCGGGGTGTCGGTGATGTTGCGGCTTGCCTAATCCGCGTACACCGCCGCCTCAAAGGCGTCATAGGTTTTCAAGAAGCGCGGTTCGATGAAGGGCAGCGATTGCGTCATAATCAGCCCGGCCACATCTGCGGCTGGATCAAACCAGTAGTGGGTGTTGCAGACCCCGGCCCAGGTTTGTGAGCCCTTATGGCGCCGGCCGGGAATGTCCGCCTCTACACGCATGAAGCCGAAGCTGTGGGTCTTGTCGATGTCAGGATAGAAGTCCACATCCGCCGTGAGGGCCGGCGCCACGCTGACCATCTTGCCGATGCGCAGAACGCCGATGTGGTTTTCCAGCATGCTCAGCGTGCCGTCTTCGCTGAGGATACGTGCGCCGTCCAACTCTCCACCGTTCAAAAACATGCGCAAGAAGCGCATGTAATCGGGCGCGGTGGAATAGAGCGCATGACCCATGCCGTAAAACTCCGGGTGCGAGGGCGGCGCCAAGGCGAAATCTTCGAACACCCCGGCCTCGTTGCGGATCTTCACCGCGGCAAGACGGTCGGCTAACGCACCCTCAGCTTCGAACGCCGTGCTGCTCATGCCCAATGGTTCGAAAATCTCCTCTCGGCAGAACACATCAATGGTCCGTCCATCAACCGCTTCGACCACCTGGCCCAGCCAGTCAATGCCAATGCCATAGTCCCATTTGGTGCCGGGATCGAAGACAAACGGGTACATCAGTGAGGATTTCAGCCCAGACAATATGGTGGGATGGCCGGTCTTCTCCAGATAGCGGGGCAAGGCGTTGTTCCAGAACTCATAGACAAAGCCGGATGTATGGGTGGCCAGGTGGCGCACCGTGGCCGTGGTCTCCGGGGCGCGCAGAATAGGTGTGTCACCTTCAAAATGGTCCAGCACCTTGATGTGGCCAAACTCCGGGAGGATGTCCGACACGGCGGAATCAAACTCCATCTTGCCGCGGTCGATCAGGATCATGGCGGCCAAAGAGCCGACCGCCTTGGTCATGGAGAAGATGCGGAACACGGTGTCTTCGCCTGCGGCCTGGCCGGCTGCGGCGTCGCCTGAAGCGCCGGACCACGTGGTGCCGGCGGCATTGCCGGTCATTCCCACGGCAAACGGTACGTCTTCTTCAGCAACCGCGCTGTCGAGCACGGCTTGGAGCTGGGCGGTGTTCATGGCAAAGATCCTCCTGACTGATGTGATGAGAGTGAACCACCCCCATGCCCCCTAATGCAAGAGGCTGGGTCGTTAAGGTTGGCGGTAGGTCTTAAACAGGGCCGATACATCCGACATTTCGGCGGAGGTGAGGATCTTCGGCGCGCCCGCCGCCAGGGCATCCAGGTACATGGCGGCGAGTGTCTCCACCTCCAGCGCCAGCGCACAGGCCTCTTCAAGCGAGGCCCCGAACGCCACCTGGCCGTGATTGGCCAGCAGGCAGGCCTTTCGTCCGTCAAGCGCCAAAACCGCGGCCGCGGCAAGCTCATCGGTGCCGGGCGTGTGATAGTCAGCCACGCGAATGTCGTCCCCTCCGGCCATCGCCACCATGTAGTGAAAGGCCGGAATGGGCTTTCTCAGACACGCCAAGGCCGTCGCCTTTGGTGAATGGCAGTGCACCACGGCGGAGGCCTCCGGGAAAGCGGCAAAGATGGCGCCGTGAAACGGCGTTTCCGTGGACGGTTTGCGCTGACCGTTCGGCACAGTGCCATCGCCGCGCACAAAGACAATGTCTTCCGGCAAAAGCGCATCGTACGCCATGGCGGACGGGGTGATCAGAAGGCCGTCCGACACCCGTGCCGACACGTTGCCGGAGAGGCCCGGCGACAATCCGTTCTCGCCCAGGGCCTGGGCCGTGTCGATGATCTGCTGGCGCAGAAAGAGATCTGTGTCAGTCCCCATCGCCGGCGTGCTCAGGATAGAGGCTCAAAAGCCCGTCGCGAGAGGCTTCGCACACCCCGCGTTCGGTGATAAGGCCCGTCACCAGCCGCGCCGGAGTGACGTCGAAGGCGTAGTTGCCCGCCTGGCTCCCAGGAGCGCTGACCTGGACGGACTGCACGGTGCCATCCGCCGCGAGCCCCTGAACGTGGGTGACTTCCGCCTGGTCGCGTTGCTCTATGGGGATATCGCGCACGCCGTCTTCGATCGTCCAATCGATGGTGGAGTGCGGAAGCGCGACGTAAAACGGTACCCCATTGTCCCGCGCGGCCAATGCCTTCAGGTAGGTCCCGATCTTATTGGCCACATCGCCATTGCCCGCTGTGCGGTCGGTGCCGGTGATGCAGATATCCACCTGACCGTGCTGCATCAGATGCCCGCCGGCATTGTCGGCGATCACCGTGTGCGGCACGCCGTGTTTGCCAAGCTCAAAGGCGGTGAGCGCCGCGCCCTGATTGCGGGGTCTGGTTTCGTCGGCCCATACGTGCACATCAATGCCCTTGTCGTGGGCATGATAGATCGGGGAGAGCGCGGTCCCCCAATCCACGGTCGCAAGCCAGCCCGCGTTGCAGTGGGTGAGGATATTGACCGTCTGGCCCGGCTTGGCCGCAGCAATCTTTTCAATCAGGGCCAACCCATGCTCTCCAATCTTGCGGCAGGCCTCCACATCCTCGTCGCAGATTTCCGCAGCGCGGGCATAGGCCGCCGTCTGCCGCGCCTCGCGGGGCTGATTGCGCACGGCGGCCAGCATCTCGTCTATGGCCCAGATCAGGTTAACCGCCGTGGGACGCGTGCGCCGGAGCCGCTCAGCCGCCGCCTCAAGCGCCTCATCGGACGCATCGGCCCTCAGCGCCAGGCACATGCCGTAAGCGGCTGTCGCCCCGATGAGAGGCGCACCGCGCACCTGCATGATCTCGATGGCCCGGGCGGCGTCCTCCAGGGTCTCCAGGCGCACCGTTTCGAACCTGTGGGGGAGAACCGTCTGATCAATGATCTCCGCAGCCCAGCCATCCTCGGCCAACCAGATGGAGCGATATGGTGTTCCGTCGATCTTCATATCAGGTCCGGCTGGCGGCCAGGTGAACACCGAGCCCGACCAGGATGGAGCCGCCGGCCCATTTCATCCACTTCTGTGCACGGCTGTTCCGGCGCATGCGCTTCAAGATCTGATCGGTTGTCATCACGGCCACAATATCGGCTGAGGAAAATGTCAGATTAACGACAGTGCCGAGAATAAGAAACTGGGCCCAGGCGGGCAGAGCGCCGGCCGGGTCCACGAATTGCGGCAGGAACGCCAGGAAAAACAGGGCGGTCTTGGGGTTCAGGATCTCCACAGCCATGCTGTTGAAAAAGGCCCGGCGCGCGCTGCGCTGGCGGATCTCGGGCATCTCCAGTTTCGCCGCGCCGGCGCGTATCATGGCAATCCCGAGCCACACCAGATAGGCCGCGCCGCAGAACTTGATCACCATGAATAAGGTGGGCACCAGCTCCAAGATAACGGCGAGCCCCAAGGCCGCGGCAAACACATGCACATAGCCGCCCACATGCAACCCGATGGCAGCCTTGAAGCCTCCCTGGCGGCCATAGGCCATGGTTTGCGCTGCCGTGTACACAAGCGCGGGGCCCGGCATGTACCCGAAGATGATCGCCGCCACCATGAAGCTTAGAAGGATCTCAGGACCGGCCATCACTCGCCCTCAAACTCAACGAGCGTGTGCAGCTTTACGCCCTTGTCGCGGATCTTTTGGGAGCCTCCTAGGTCCGGCAGATCCACAATGAACGCCGCAGCCACAACCTCCGCGCCGGTGGCGTGTACCAGATCGATGGCGGCCAAGGCCGTGCCGCCGGTGGCGATCAGGTCGTCGATGATCAGGATCCGGTCGCCCTCGCCCATCGCATCGGCGTGCACCTCCATGGTGTCCACGCCATACTCCAGCTCATAGTCGCGCCCAATCACATGAAACGGCAACTTGCCTTTCTTGCGGAAGGGAATGAACCCCCTGCCGAGTTCATGGGCCACCGCGCCGCCGATGATAAAGCCACGCGCTTCGATCCCCACCACATAATCGATCCCCTCCTTGAGAAAGGGCCACATGAGCTCATCGACCGTGGCGCGGAAGCCGTGCGCATCTGCCAGCAGCGTGGTGATGTCGCGGAACATGATCCCTTTCTTGGGATAGTCCGGCAGGGTGCGAATGTAGCGCTTGATGTCAAATCCGTTACGCAGGTCCATAGGGTGCCTCTCAACTGGCCGACGCGGCAAAGGCGTCGAACTTTGCAAGCGCGGCCTCTCTCTCCCCCTCACTCATGAAGGAGCCCAGGTATGAGTTTCGCGCCAGGGTCTTGATGTGGTCAAGGCCGAGTTCCAGGCCTTGCTGGACGGCGTGATAGTTCTCGTTCACATAGCCGCCGAAATAGGACGGGTCATCGGAATTGATGGTCACCCGCACGCCCGCGTCCAGCAAGGTCAGCGCAGGATGATCGGAAATCCGGTCGATCACGCAGAGCCTCAGATTTGACAGAGGGCACATGGTGAGCGCGATCTGCTCATCGGCCAGCCGCTTCACCAGGCCAGGGTCATCCAGCGCCCGGTTGCCATGGTCAATGCGCACCACGCTCAGCGCATCGAGCGCGCCGTGCACATAGTCTGCCGGGCCCTCTTCACCCGCATGGGCCACCAGAACGAAGCCGGCTTCTGCGGCAGCCTTAAAGACCCGCTCAAACTTCTCCGGCGGATGGCCGACCTCAGAAGAATCCAGACCCACGCCGTAAATGCGGTTGCGGTAGGCCATGGCCTGAGCCAAGGTCTCAAACGCCTTTTCTTCCGACAGATGGCGCAGGAAACACATGATGAGCTTGTGGCTGATGCCGTGCTCGGCCTCGCCCGCATCCAGCGCCCTTGTGATGCCGTCCAGCGCGGTCTCAAACGCCACGCCCCGTTCGGTATGACCTTGGGGATCGAAGAAGATCTCCACATGGGTGACGTTCTGCTCGGCGCACTTGGCGAGATAGGCGGCGGTCAGATCATAAAAGTCCTGCTCGGTGATCAGCACCGACATGCCCTGGTAGTAGAGGTCCAGAAAATCCTGCAGGTTTGAGAACTCATAGGCCGCGCGGATCTCTTCCACCGAACCATAGGCCAGTTCGACCCCATTGCGTTTCGCAAGGGCCATCATCATCTCAGGCTCAAGCGTGCCCTCTATATGCAGGTGCAACTCTGCCTTTGGCATCTCGTCGATAAAACGGGCTATATCTGTCACTGGAGCTGGTCCTGTTAGGCTTGCAGGGATCCCAGAAAACCAAAACCCGCCCCAAGGACAGCGCCCGGGGCGGGTCTGTGATGAATTGAGTTACACCAGTTGGCGCTATTTTGGAAGCTGTCCTTCCACCCCTTCAACGTACCAGTTCATGCCGAGCAAGGTCTTGTCATCCAGGGTCTCGCCCTCCTTGGCGCCCACCGATCCATCCTGTTTGTTGAACGGGCCCTGGAACGGATGAAGCGTGCCCGCGATGATGGCGTCGTGAGCCGCTTTGGCCTCTTTCTTGACGTCATCGGGAATGGCTTCATTGAAGGCCGTCATTTCCACCATGCCTTCTTTCAGACCGGTCCAGGTGTCCTCAGACTTCCACGTGCCCTCCATGGCCGCTTTCACGCGGGAGACGTAGTACTTGTCCCAATTGTCCACAATCGCCGTGAGGTGGGCTTTGGGGGCGAACTGGGTCATGTCTGACGCTTGGCCCACGGCCCACTTGCCGGCGTCCTGTGCGGCTTGGATGGGGGCTGTGGAATCGGTGTGCTGAAGAATGACGTCGGCGCCCTGATCCATGAGCACTTTGGCCGCTTCAGCTTCCTTGCCCGGGTCATACCATGTGGAGACCCACACGACCTTCACCGTGGCCTCGGGGTTCACCCGGCGCAGGGCAATCGTGAAGGCGTTGATGCCACGCACCACTTCAGGGATCGGAAACGAGCCGATATAGCCGATCACGTTGGACTTGGTCATGCGTCCGGCGATAATGCCGGCGACCGTGCGCCCTTCGTAGAAGCGGCCCGAATAGGTGGAGACGTTCGCTGAGCGTTTGTAGCCGGTGGCATGCTCAAACTTTACCTTGGGAAACTGTTTGGCCACCTTCACGGTGGGGTTCATGTAGCCGAATGATGTGGTGAAGATGATGCCGTGGCCGGAGGCCGCGAGCTGACGGATGACGCGTTCCGCATCACCGCCTTCCTTAACGCTCTCCACATACGTGGTTTTCACCTTGTCGCCAAAGGCGGCCTCCACCGCTTTGCGTCCCTCATTGTGGCGATAGGTCCAGCCATGATCACCAATGGGCCCCACATAAACAAAGCCCACCTTGAAGGGTTCGGCCTGGGCGCCGACCGCCGCCATGGCCAGGGCCGCCAGGCCCAAAACTGCGAGAATAATGCGTTTCATGTTTGTCCTCCCCAGACAGAAGATATGCCGACCAACCTCGCCTTCTGTTTTATCTGAAATCACGGCGAAAGTAACGCGTTTGCGGCGGAAATCCTCAATAAATTGACCGTGATGTCAGCCGAGCACACGGCCCGCCACTGCATCCAGTTTGGCCAGGAGCTCAGGGTCGCGGGCCTTCGGCGGGGTGATGATGGCAAACTCAAGCGCCTTATCGGACCCGTCCGGACAGGCCGGGTGCTCTTGCGGGAAGTCCTTTGCCACCCGCGTGACCAAACGCGCGGCGTTTTCGGTGTTGGCCTTCATCACGGCCAGGATGGAGGGAATATCCACCTCGCCATGATCGTCGTGCCAGGAATCATAATCCGTCACCATGGCGACGGTGGAGTAGCAAATCTCCGCCTCGCGGGCGAGCTTGGCTTCCGGCATGTTGGTCATGCCGATCACATCGCAACCCCAGGCGCGGTACATATGGCTTTCCGCCAGAGACGAAAACTGCGGGCCTTCCATGGCCAGATACGTGCCGCCCACGTGATGAGAAATGCCTTCAGCTTCAGCCGCCTTGGCCACTTGGTCCCTCAGCCCTGAACTGATGGGATAGGCCATGGACACATGGGCCACACATCCTGTGCCAAAGAAGCTCTTGGCGCGGGCAAAGGTTCTGTCGATGAACTGGTCCACCAGAACAAAGGTGCCGGGGCTGAGCGGCTCGCGGAACGACCCGCATGCCGACACGGAGATCAAATCGGTCACCCCGACCCGCTTCAGAACGTCGATGTTGGCCCGGTAATTGATCTCAGACGGCGGGATCTTATGGCCCCGGCCATGGCGCGGCAGGAAGGCGACGGGCAGGCCGCCCAACTCACCGATGCGCACCTCATCGGAAGGGTTCCCCCAGGGGCTGGCCACGGCCTCCCAGCGCGCGTTCTCCAGCTCCAGGTCGTAAAAGCCCGAGCCGCCAATAATACCCAACATGGATTTCGTCATTTGCTTTGAACCTCAATGTAAAAGACCGACCACACCCACTTTGCCTCTTCGTCGGTGGTGGCGGGTGTGTCGCCAGTTTCATATGCGAGCCAAAAAGGGCCCCGCCCTCCCAGAGACAGGCGGCGCCCGTTGAGCGAGTGCGCCAGCACCCAATCGTGCGCGTTCAGGGATTTCACGTCAAACTCCGCGCCATAGCCGTCCAGCGCGAAGACGGTGACCGGCTTGCCCACCGCGCCCGCCAGCGCCAGCACATCCTTCAAGCGCGGGCCGGTCAGGCGCACCGGGCCCTTCCAGGTGTCAGCCTCGCCAAAGGCCGTGATGGTGACTTGCGGCAATCCGGCCAGGTCCTTGGCCGTGACCTCGAACGCGGTTTTGAACGCTTTATCGTGGTAGCCAAGAAACCCGTCCGCGAAGGGGTCAAACGCCCCCCGGTTCGACTTTTCAATGTCGCCGGCAATCGTCAAGATGACCGCATCGCCCGCGGCGACCGGGGCCGGAGCACTTGGCACCATGATCGCGAGCATCATGGCGAACAGCAGCAGGCTTGCAGGTCTTCGGACTTTGGTCATGAACACCAAGTGTTCCCCCTCAATCGAGCTTTCGTCTACCATGGTCTTTCAGAGCACAGGAAACAACCGGAAACCAGCGTCGATATGTCCGTTGCCGCCGGATGACTTCTGGGCGCAGGGTTGCTAACCGTCTTGCGTAAGTATTCCGGACCTGAAGGCCTCATGCCATGAATGAAATCGTCCCGTTTGACATCTCAGAAACCAGGCGCTCTGAGGAACGCCGCGCCGATGCCGTGTCTGCCCTTGAAGACGGCTCGGTCGTGTTGATGGAAGACCTGCCTTTTGCCTTCACAGCCGCTGAAGAAGCGCTTTATGGGGAGAGCCTTGGAGATGGGGTGCAAAAGAACATCACGCTCGATCCCTACCTGGGCAAGCTGTCCGGCGTTGGGGACGTGTCTGAGGAGAGCAAGGCCCTGATTGAGGGCATGCTGAGACGGTATCGGGAAACCACGCAAAGCTGGCTCCAGGACATTTTGGGCCCCTACGCCCAGAACCTCGATCCGCGGCGCACCACTTACCGCCCGGTGGAAATTGCCGGACGCAAAAAGATCGGCAAAGTGGGTGACGACAAAGCCTACCGGTTCGATGACAGCCTGTTGCATCCGGACGCGTTCAAGCGGCGTCCCATCAAGGGCAACCGGATCTTCCGCATTTTCACCAACATCAATCCCACCGGCAAACCGCGCACCTGGAAAGTCGGGCACGGCTTTGAGGCGTTCGCCACGCGCTATCTGAACCGGATCCGCGATCCGCACCTTGGAGAGTTTGCCTTTCTGAACATGACCCGCCAGACCCATTGGCCGCGCACCCATTACGACCACATCATGCTGAACCTGCATGACATGGGCAAACAGGATGCCACGTTCCAGCAGGATCCTGCTCACGTGGTGTTCCAGTTCCCCGCCGGCGCCACTTGGTTCTGCTTCACCGACCAGGCGCTGCATGCGGCGCTTGAGGGGGCCTATTGCCTGGAGCAGACCTTTGAGTTGCAGGTGGAGCACATGGCGGCGCCGGAGAAATCGCCCCTGAAAGTGCTGGAGCGCATGAAGGGCCACGCGCTTGTGTGAGCACGCAATGGCATCAGGAACACGCCGCATCACGCTGCGGCGCTTGAAAGCCCTCACGATTGCGCTCGGCGCGCTTGCATGGGTTGGACTGGCGCCGATCAGCGCCTCGCTCGCCGCACAGGATGAGGTTGCGCAGGGCCTTGCGATCCTGGAGCTCCACAATGATGACAAGGACGTGCGTCTGGTGACCAAAGCCTTGCGCGAGCTGGCCGGCATGGAAACGCCTGCCGGTTCCGTGAGCGAGAGCCTTGTGTCGTCCGGCGCGGCGATCAGGTTGAACGCCGTCTCCGCCGAACACACCTCGAAATACTATGTCTCTCGCACCGATGACGGCTATCTTGCGGTGGACCGGGCCACCGTAAATGCCAATCTGAAAGTCCTTGCAGAGACGCTGGCCGGCAGGCCTGATCTGGATCAGGTGATCCGCCGGTTTCTGAAGCGCTTGAGCTTCGCACAGCGCCTTGCCGTGCGCGCCAAGCTTTTGGCAACCAGTGAAGAAAAGCTCGTGCGCCAGGATGGCTTCCGCTACATGAAGGGGCTTCTGCGCAAGGTGACGCGCCGTCATCTCAAAGAGCCCGTTCGGGCGAAAACGGTGGATACGGGCTCAGACACCGGCAGATAGTGGCGCCTAGTTGCCACTTTATGGTTTATATCGCAGGAAGTCGGCCCAAAGGGGTTATTCTGCGAAACGAACCCAATTTCGCGTAAAGCGATGTATCTAATACGTTTTTGGCGCTATTTGGCCTTTATGATTGACTCGCGGAGTCAGAGCGCATCTGCACCATGCTTTTGCTGACGAAGGACAAGACCATTTCGCCCTTTTGATTGTGCCCCAGGCAGTCAGAGGTCACCAGTCCCCAGCCCGGCCGCGAGTTTAAGGGGCGCTTGGCGGTGACCACCTCGGAGTACGAGATCTCATCGCCCACATAGACCGGACGCTTCCACTTGAGCTGCTCGATGCCGGGCGAGACCCCAATTTCCGGCAAGGCTTCGCCCCGTTCGGTCTTGGCGGCCCGGTCAGCCATGTTCAGATCCACATAGAAGCGCATCCAGGTGGAGATGGTCTGCCATCCGCTGGCGCACAGGGCACCGAAGTGGCTCTTCTTGGCCGCCTCTTCGTCCACATGGAACGCTTGCGGATCGTAGTTGACCGCAAAGCCCTTGATATAGTCCGCATCAAAGGTCTTCGCCCCAAGCTCGAAGTGCTCGCCCACTTCAATATCCTCATAGAAGTTGGACAGAATGGTCATGCGCCAGCCTCCTCAACTGAGGCGCGGGTCTGCACCAGGTTGGGTCCGACGGTGATGCTCTTGAGCTCTCCGTGCTGGTCAAAGACTTCCCACTTGAATTGGATGATGCCCATCTCCGGCCGGCTCTTGGAAACGCGCTTCTCCAGCGTGGTGCGCTTGAGGCTGAGCACGTCGCCCGGGCGCACCGGGGCCACCCACCTGACATCGTCCAGCCCGAACGAGCCCATGGAGGCGGTCTTGTAAAGCACGCTGTCATAGATGATGCGCATTTGCATGGAGAGCACGTGCCAGCCGGAGGCGATGAGCCCGCCCGTCATGGTGTCAGCCGCCAGCTCTTCATCCACATGAAACGGCAGCGGATCGTACTGCTTGGCAAAGCTGATGATCTCTTCAGCCGTCACCTCATAGGCACCGGCCTCTATGACCTCGCCCACAGGGAAGTCCTCAAAGTACAGCAAGTCGCGATCAGGTCCGCCCACGGTCTTGGTGCCTTAAACGTTGAACTTGAACAGCAGAACATCGCCGTCCTTGACGACATAGTCCTTGCCTTCGTCGCGCGCCTTGCCGGCTTCCTTGGCGCCCGCTTCGCCGCCGAGGCGCACATAGTCGTCATAGGCAATGGTCTGCGCCCGGATGAAGCCGCGCTCAAAATCGGTGTGGATGACGCCCGCGGCCTTGGGCGCGCGGGTGCCGTCCGTAATGGTCCAGGCCCGGGTTTCTTTCGGGCCCGCGGTGAAGTAGGTGATGAGGCCGAGCAGGTTGTAACCGGCCTGGATCAGGCGGTTAAGGCCGGGCTCCTCCAGGCCGAGGTCGGCGAGATACTCGTTCTGATCGTCTTCATCGAGCTGTGCCAGTTCCGCCTCGATGGACGCTGAGATCACCACCACACCGGCCCCCTCCGCGCTTGCCTTGGCTTTCACCTGTTCGGTGTGCGCATTGCCCGTGGCGCTTTCGCTCTCAGAGACGTTGCACACATAGAGCACCGGCTTTGTGGTCAACAGGTTGAGCGCCCGCCAGGCCGATTTGTCCTCTTGGCTGATCTCCGCAAGCCGCGCCGGTTTGCCGTCGCGCAGGAGGGTCATGGCCTGCTCCATCAAGGCCAGCGCCTGCTTGGCCTCCTTCTCTCCGCTGCGGGCCTTCTTCTCCAGAGGTTCAGCCCGTTTTTCCAGGCTCTCCAGATCGGCCAGCATGAGCTCGGTTTCGACCACTTCCGCATCGCGCACCGGGTCGATCCCGCCCTCCACATGGGTGATGTCGTCATCATCGAAGCAGCGCAGCACGTGAGCAATGGCATCCACCTCGCGAATGTTGGCCAGGAACTGGTTGCCAAGCCCTTCGCCCTTGGAAGCGCCGCGCACAAGGCCGGCAATGTCCACGAAGGTCAGCCGCGTGGCGATCACTTCCTTGGAGTTGGCCACACCGCTGATCTGCGCCAGCCGGCTGTCGGGCACCGGCACCTCGCCCACATTCGGCTCGATAGTGCAGAACGGATAGTTCGCCGCCTGGGCCGCCGCGGTGCGGGTCAGGGCATTGAAGAGGGTCGATTTGCCCACATTGGGCAGGCCCACAATTCCGCATTTAAATCCCATGATCGATTGCCTCTAGCCGCCGAAGATCTTCTTCAAGGCCGAGGCCATGGGCCCGGCTTTCTGTTCTGTCTTCGGCGCGGTTTGTGTCTCAACTTTGGCAGGCGTCTCCGGCTTGGCGGGCGCCTTTTGCTCCGGTTTCGTCTTCTTCTCGGGCCTCTCTGAGGTCTCCGGATGAATTGTCAGGTGCACCTTGTTCTGAAAGCTGCTGGCATTGCCCTCAGCCAGCAGGGCCGCATGCTCGCCCACGCCCCGCAACATGGGCTCCAGCCAGTCCTGGTCGTCCTTGGCAAAATCCTTCAGCACATGGGACAGCACCTTGGCCTTGCTGCCGGGGTGGCCTATGCCCATGCGTACTCTCTGAAAGTCTTTGCCCATGTGAGCCGAAATCGAGCGTAGGCCATTGTGGCCCGCCACGCCGCCACCCAGCTTGCAGCGCAGTTTGCCCGGTGCCAGATCAAGCTCGTCGTGGAAGACATAGACATCTTCCGGCGCGATCTTGAAGAACTTCGCAGCCTCGCCAACCGAGCGTCCGCTTTCGTTCATAAATGTCTGGGGCTTGAGCAACAGCACTTTCTCAGCGCCCAGCCGGCCTTCGGCCATCTCGCCGCTGAAGCGTTTGCGCCAAGGGGAGAAGCCATGGCGGTGGGCAATCTCGTCCACCGCCATGAAGCCTATGTTATGCCGATTGCGCGCATACTTGCCGCCCGGATTTCCAAGGCCTGCAAAGATGATCATGCTGCGCTCCTTAGGCGCGGGACAGAGGTCCGCGCGGCTATTCCTCGCCGCCGCCCTCTTCTTCGCCTTCAGCGCCCTCGCCGTCTTCAGCGCCTTCAGCGCCTTCAACACCCTCGAACTCTTCGTCCTCGTCCGTGGGCTCGACCTCTTCGGCCATAGCGGCAGCGATGGTGGCAATGGTGAAGTCACGGTCGGTGATCGTCGGCTCAACACCTTCCGGCAAGGAGATGTCGGAAATGTGGATGGAGCCACCGATGTCGAGACCGGCGAGATCTGCATCCAAGCCTTCCGGGATCGCTTCGGCCGGGCAGGAGAGCTCAACCGCATAGCGCACAACGTTCAACACGCCGCCGCGCTGCAGGCCTTCACATTGATCTTCGTTGATGAAGTTCACCTGAACTTCCACGTTCACCCGCGCGCCCTTGCCGAGCCGCAGGAAGTCCACGTGCATGATGAAGTCGCGAACCGGATCAAACTGAACGTCGCGCGGAATGGTGCGGTATTTTTCGCCGCCCACTTCAACATCAACCAGGGTGGACAAGAAGGTCCCTGTGTTCACTTGTGCGAGCACATCCTTATAGGTGAGGGACACTGTGATGGGGTCTTGTTTGTCGCCGTAGATCACGGCGGGAATGCGACCTGCTTTGCGAACTGCCCGGGAGGCCCCCTTGCCTATCCGATCGCGCGGCTCAGCCGTCAACTGAACGTTGTCTGCCATTTACCTGCTCCTTGGAGTAATAGAAAAGCCCGGCGCCTCCTCCAGGGGGGAACAGCCAGCCGGACAGCGAGGGCTTATACATCCGCTTGTGTTGCTATGCAACATAAACCGCACGCCGGGATTAAGCTTTAAGCTGCCTTTCAAGCTGGTGCGCCAGGCCGCGCAGCGCGCCCGCGCTATCGATGATCCAGAGGCTCAACGTGGCCTCCGGGCCCGCCCCGGACCTGCCGGCTTCACTCCACGCATCGCGCAGGGCCTCGCACAGGACGTCCTGATCCGTCGTGCTGTCGGCGAGAAACACAAGCTGTTCCAGAGTGCAGCGCCGGAACAGCTCGCCGATTTCGTAGAGACAGCCCATGTTTTGCCGGTCGAACCCGCGCAGGTCCATGACAACCCGCCCGCTCGCCTCAATCAACGACTGTACCGAGGCCTGCCAGGTGTCCTCAAAGCAGTAGAAATCATCCACCTGGTAAAGCCCGTCCGCCGCGCGGGTTGCTGGCCGGGCCAGTTCTTCTTCAACGTCAGACGCATCGCGCACAAAGACCTGCTTCAAGCGTCCGGTGATGAAGGCAAACAGTTCGGGCGGATCGAGGGTGTCGAGCGCACTGTCCGGCGCGCCGATCAGCGCCACCGGGCCGCTCTGGCGCCAGGTGTTGAGCACCACGCGGTGCAGTTCAGCCTGACGTTTTTGAAAGCCGAAAACCCTCAGAAAAAGCAACCTTTGGCGTTGGGTGGGCGCAGCCGTAAACCGGGCAGTCAGAGCCAGCACCAGCCGGTAAACCAGGAACGGAATGATCATGCCCAACGCCAGCCAACCCTTGGACGCCACGTAGTTCACAGCCACATTCGCGCACGCCAGCAGCCAAAAGGCGTCGTTCTGCAGCATCAGTTCACTGACTTTGCCTGATCTGTACTGCCGGGCCATGAGGGCAAGGTAAAGCCATGCGCATGCAAGCCCGGCCCCGGCAACGAGAAGCGCAAGCGGCCACACCAGATGACCTAAATCGTAGGCCTCGCCGTTCACAAGCACCATAAGCGAGAGCCAGACCCCTGCCGCCACCAACATGGCGGGCGGCACCAAAAGGGGCGCAATGGTTCCGATGTGCCGGTTCACGAGCAAAAGGCCCATCGCAGAGGGCACGAGGACCAGGTACGCGAGCGCCGGCGCCGACCAAATATCCCCCGTCACAAAAACCGCCAGAGCCAGAGCGCACAGCAACCAGAGCAGAGCCAACGGGACGATGAGGAGATGGCGCATCCCCGCCACATACAATGCGGAGAATACCGCAAGCGTGCTGTACACCCAGCAGATGATGAGGGTGCGAACAGGAAGGAACTCCATGTTATCCAAAAGGAACAGCACCACGGTCATGGCGATCGCACAGGCCACGCCGGCCAGGAAATAGTTGAGAGCAAAGCGCACGTTGGAGCTGCTCGGCACCACGCGCCCGGGCACATCGCGAAGCTCAATCTGCAGTGTCTGCGCGCTCTTGTCTTCCGGCGGACTTGATCCGGCGGGTGCCTGGGCAACCTCAGCGCCGCCGCTGGTCAGCATCAGACGCCGAACCGCCGCGTTATAGCGCCAGCGAATGAGAAAAGCGGCCACCGGCGCCAACACCAAAGCGGCGACCACCAGATAGACCACCCATTGTTCGAGGGTCAGCACGCCCGTCATATGGCCTTCCCCCTTCAAAAGACCGTCATGGTCAGTCTACCGGAAAAGCGCCACCACAGCTATGCTCGCTTGATTTCCCGGATGATTGCCTGTTAATCGGAGCGCTGCGTGATCTAGGTGAGGAATACGTGACAGTGTCGAACGAGCTTGCCCCCATTCAACAAGCCTTAGCCCAAGGCAACCCCGCTCTTGCGCTTGAAGGCGCGCAAAAGGCGCTGGCCGGCCGGCCGGACTGGCCCCGGGCGCACATGCTTGCTGCAAGAGCAGCCGGCCAGCTTGGCCTAACGGATGACGCCCAGAAACACCTGGCCTTCTGTCGAACCACCTTAGAGAAGATGCCGGACAATCTGGATGCCCATCGCACCATCGCCAATCTGCACACCATGATTGGCGATTTTGAAGGTGCGCTTGCGCTCCTGATGCCGTTTGCCGAGCGCCACGGAAACAGGTTGGACCTCTTGGATGCACTGGCTGTCAATCTGCATCAGGCCGCCCGGTTTTCCGAGGCCGTGACCTATTACAAGCGGATGCTTTCGAAGGAACCTGGCAACTTAAACCTCTACAACAATATCTGCGCTGCCCTTCTGGCCGCCGGAGAGCCTCAAGGCGCGGTCGCCTATGCGGAGCGCTGGCTTCAGCTTGCACCTGGAAGCACTGAAGCGCTGTCGTTCAAGGCCGTGGCGCTGGAAGAGGCCGGCGAGCTTGAAGGCGCCGGCGCGCTGATGAACTTCGAGCGCTTCGTTCAGACCCACGATGTGGACACGCCGCCCGGCTATGAGAGCATGGCGGCCTTCAACACCGCCTTGGAAGACGCGGTTCTGACCCACAAGGATCTGAAGACGCCGCCTGAGCATTCCCCTCATTATCACGATCCAGACCTTAAGATTACCGACCAGATTTTGGGGCCGACCGAGGGGCCGATTGCAGCGCTTGAAACCGTGATCCGGCAGCACATCGACACCTACTATGCCGGGTTGGACACAGACACTGATCACCCGTTCGCTGCCGCGAGGCCCGCACGCTACGACCTTGTGGCCTGGGCGGCCGTGCTCGACAAACAGGGCAACCAGGATGCGCACATCCACTTTGATGGCCATCTGAGCGGTTGCTACTACGTGCGCATCCCGGACGAAGTCAGCGATGACGCCAATGGCGAAGAGGGCACGGTGGCCGGCGGTTTTGAGGTGGGGCGCCCGCCGCCTGAGTTTTTCTGCAAACGCGAGCACCGCCACAAGGTGGTCAAGCCCCATGAGGGCATGATGGTGCTGTTCCCCTCTTACATGTACCACCAGACCATACCGTTCAAATCGAGCGAACGGCGCATTTGTGTGGCCTTCGACGCAATGCCCAGATAAGCGCGGGAGTTGGGACCGCCTTCAAAAAACCGCACGTTTGCCAATTCCTTAAGACCGGTTAACACTCGAATCGTCATGTTCGTGTTTTATGGCTGATTCAATCAGAATCAATGTGGAGTGGTGACGATGCGCGGTTTTGGATTTGCGAAAGTCTTATTGCTTGCCAGCGGTGTGCTGGCGACGGGAATGCTGCCCGTGAACACGGCTGAAGCTCAGACTGCCCGAATTTCAATGAAGATCGCCAAGGCCGGCTTTGTGGTGGGCGTGTCAACGGGATCGGGCACCCTGCACTATCAAGGGCAAGCCTACCGCTTGTCAATTGGCGGCATGCGGGCGGGCCTGATCGTCGGGGCGTCGAATGCACGGATGCGTGGTGAGGTCTACAACTTGCACAAGCTGCGCCATATCGAAGGCACTTACGCATCAGTGCAAGCGTCCGCTGCGGCGGGAACAGGCGGTCAAAACTGGGTGCTGGAGAACGTCCATGGCGTGCGCCTGGTGCTCAGAGGCATTCAAACCGGGTTGGAAGCATCGCTCGACGCAGGCGGCATGAAGATTACGCTGGAGTAGTCAAGCCGCCAGCCAGGTGACTTTGCTCACATGGGCATCGGCGGTCGCCAGCACGCGTTCGTGACCGCCGGGCCACAGCCTTAAACTCAAGGCAGGGCCTTTATTGTCCCGCTGTTCGAACGCGAGCCAGGCCAAGGGTGCGTCCGGAGTTGCGCGTTCACCTGCTTGCACCATGCGCCGGGTGATGCGGCTTTGGGCCTGCGCGCTGAAGTATTGCCAGGCGATGGAGTGGAACAGCACACGTGTTACCCCAGGAACGGGCTCCACACTGATTTGAGCTTCAACCCAATCGGCGGCCTCAGCCGTATCGAGGCGAACAGCCTGATCGCGGGCAAGCGCGATGGCCGTTTCCACCCGGGCCAAACGTTCTGCCTGATCGGGCCACACATATCCGATCAGTCGCTCGCAGTGCTGCTCATTGGTGAGATCAAGCGGTGCACGGTCGCAGCCGCGCCGTGCTGCGACCTCAACGGCACCGTCCGGGGGCGGCGGTCCCTCCCATTCTGGCCTCAAGGTGAGCGGTGATCCTGCCGCTCCTGCCTGCAGGCCGCCCAGATTGTATTGATAACGGTCTGCGATCAGATTGAGACCGGCGCTCGCCCCCAACTCAAACAAGTGGAGCGGCAGGCGCGTGGCATCAGCGATGGCCAGAAAGCCGGCATAAAGCGCCGCCGAGCGTGCCGTTTCATTGGTTTGGGGCGGATGCCGGAGCCAATCCACAACCGCGTCATCTGCCTGATGCAACGCCTGGCTAGCCGCCGCGGCCAATGCCTCTGAACTGGGCAGGGGATGTGGAGGGTAAAGCGCGGCCAAATCCGGCAGCTCACCTCTGCGCACCAAGGCATGCAAGGCCCCGGCCAAACGAAGCGATACCGCATCGCCGAGCGGGTCAGCCGATCCGTCCCAGTTGAGGAGGGCCCGACCCGCTTGTGTGGTCTCGTCAAGATGCTCGGCAAAGACACTCATTAAGAGGGATGTGAAGGGAGAGCCAAGGCGGGCGCACCATTGGCTCTGCTGGCGAAAGGCGTCTCTGATGATGTCATGCTGGTTCATGGGCGTGTTGTAGCCCATCCAGCCGCCGAGTGCCGCTCTCATATTTCCAAAATTAAAATAAATTAATCTGTGAATATTGCCACACAAATCAAATCTACTTTGTGTTTTATGCGAACTCCTCAAATATCAATAAAATATTACGAGGATATCATGTCACACAAACACGGACTTATGAGCCACATGCATGGATTACAAATGCATTTGTGCGATGCAGATGGCTCTGTTTTTGGAAGATTATTGCCACACAATCCAATTGTTCGCCCCACTGACTTCAACAAAGCGCGTGAACTTTTAGGAGCGCTGGCGGCGAGCATGAAGAGCACGCAAGACATTCAAAGCGACGTGCCGGCCGGGATGACCTTTCTGGGTCAGTTCATCGACCATGACATCACACTGGACGTATCCTCCGAGCTTGGTCGCAACACACGTCATCAACTGATCACCAACGTGCGCACGCCCGGACTGGACCTTGATTGCGTCTTCGGCGCCGGTCCGGAAGCCACGCCACACCTCTATTCCAAGCCTCATGAGGGGTACTTGCTCATGGGCAATTCGGCCAACCCACTCGATTTGCCCCGGAACTGCGATGGCGTGGCGCTCATCGGTGATCCGCGCAATGATGAGAACGCCATCGTGTCACAGCTTCAGGGCGTTTGGATCCGGTTCTACAACATCCTGCTCCACAAGCTCTCCAAGCCGGGCAAAATCTACAAGTCACTCAAACATCTCCATGAGGACCCCAAGCAGCTCGCCAAGCTGCTCACCCGCTGGCACTATCAATGGATCGTGCTGCACGAGTTCCTGCCGGCACTGGTCGATCCGGAAGTGTGCAACCGGGTCTTGTGGCTGTTGAAACGGCACAGGTTCCCGCAGCCGTTCAGCGATAAGACGGCTCCCATTCCGGTTGAGTTTTCCGTGGCCGCGTATCGCTTTGGCCACGGCACCGTGCAGAACAAGTATCAGATGTCGGAAAAAGTGAAGGTCGGGCTGTTCCAGCAGGACGATGGTGAGCTGGGCCTACCCGCGTTCGGGCCGAAAGCCAAGGAGTTCAATATCGATTGGCGCTACTTCTTCGATATCTACCGTGCTCGGGTTGAGCCGCAAACCGCACGTCCGGTGGGCAGATCCATTGCCGCTGAAGTGTTCGACCTTCCCTTCGTGAAAGACGATATGGTGATGGGCGACGGCGATCTGGTGATCCCGGCTGCCGAAGCCAAGTCTCTGGCCCACCGCAATATCTATCGTGATCGCTTCGGCTTTGAGCTGGCGTCAGGTCAGATGGCCGCCGGAAATATGGGCTTCACGCCCCTCGACCGTGATCAGGCCACCAAGGACGCCGGACTGAACAAGATCCCGCTCTGGTACTACTGCCTACAGGAAGCCTCGGAAATCGGCAATGGCAAGCTGAGCGACGTGGGCGGGACCATTGTTGCCACAGTGATCATGCGCTTGTTGAAGAACGATCCCTCTTCAATCTGGCACGCGCACGACTTTGTCCCCTGCTTCGGCAACCACAACAAATCCTTCGGAATGGGATATGTGGCCGACTATGTGGATGAGGAGTGGTCATCGGTGTCCCACCGCGATGACCTGACCTGCTCGTTTGATCCCAAGCGCATCAAGTAAGACCGTTGAGTGCGGCCCGCCTACGTTCCAGGTGGGCCCGCTCCTTCTCGTTGTCCGTTAAGGCGATCGCCGTCAGGTACGCCTCCTCCGCCAAAGCAAGGTTCCCGTTGCGGCCCAGCATGTCGGCGCGAGCCACATGGTAGGGCTGATAGCGCTCCAGAGCCGTCTTCAGTTCTGATGTCTCCAAAGCTGCAAGACCATGTGCCGGTCCTTCGGCAAAGGCGCGCGCGACGCTTGCATTCAAGGCAATGATGGGGGAAGGCTGAAGCGCATAGAGACGCTCATAAAGCAGGCAGATTTCTTCCCAATCCGTCGCTTGGAACGTAGCGGCTTCCGAATGCACTGCGCTGATGGCCGCTTGGAGCTGATAAGGCCCGACCTCACCCTTCACCAACGCCCCCACCAAAAGCGTCCGGCCTTGCTTGATTTTGGTACGATTCCACAAAGACCGGTCCTGTAGCTCCAGAGTGATCAGCTCCCCCTCAGATCCGGCCCGTGCCGGCCGGCGGGCATCAGAGAGAAGCATCAGGGCCAATAAGCCCTGAATTTCCGGCTCACCGGGCAGCAGGGTTCTTAGGAGCTCGCACAGACGGATCGCCTCTGCGCAGAGCTCATCTCGCATCAGGTTTGTGCCCGATGTGGCCACATAGCCTTCATTGAAGATCAGATAGATCACCGCGAGAACCGCCTCCAGACGCTCCGGCCAAGCGGCTTTGTCGGGGATTTGAAAGGGGATGTTCTTCGCCTTGATTTTGCGCTTCGCCCGCACCAGACGCTGAGCCATCGTGGCCTCACTCGCCAGGAAGGCCCGGGCAATCTCGCCCGTGCTGAGCCCGCACACGGTGCGCAAGGTGAGCGCGATGCGCGCCTCCTCAGGCAGGGCCGGATGGCAGCAGATGAAGACCAGCTTCAGGCGCTCGTCCGGAATGGGCTGATCTGCTTCGCCGGCCTCCGGCGCGCCGGCCAGCGATTGGAGTAGCTCATATTCATCGCGTTTCTTGTCGAAGTTGGAGCTGCGCCGCATACGGTCGATGGCCCGGCGCTTGGCCGTGGCCAGAAGCCAGGCCCGGGGCACCTTCGGCACCCCATCAACCGGCCAGCTTTTCAGCGCGGCGATCAGAGCCTCTTGCAGCGCGTCTTCGGCCAAATCCAGATCGCGGCAAAAGGACATGAGGGCAGACAACACCCGCCCCCATTCCTCGCGCACCACACGCGTGATCACCGAATGGGCGTTTTGTGGAACCAGATCCATGACGCGCGGCAATGCCCCCGGTCACATGTCCATGACCGGGCGCACCTCAATGGAGCCGTAGGCGGCCGTGGGAATCTTCGCCGCATACGCCGTTGCCTCATCCAGATCCTTGCACTCCAGGATGTAGTAGCCGCCCAGCACTTCCTTGGTTTCAGCAAAGGGCCCATCAACGACACTGGCAGATCCACTGCGCACGCGCACGGTGGTGGCTGTCTCCACCTTTTCCAAAGGCGCGCCTTCGCGGAAGATCCCCGCCTCTTGAACTTCTTCGGTGAAGGCGTGATAGCCTTTCATCATCTCGTCAAACTCTGCCGTGCCCGGTACCGGCTCATCCTGCTCAGCGCTATAAATCAGAAACATGTATTGCATAGTCCTATCCTCCAATTCGGGCTGCCTGATTGCAAGCCCTCGCTGATAGGTCGAACGATCAAAGGGCAAATCGACAGATCGGCAAAAAAAGTTGCTCAATGCGAAATAAATTGATGGCCCTTCTGGCGGGAAATCCAACAAGACCGGCCTAATTCCTTGATTTTTCGCCCCGTCAGCGGCATAAGGCGTCAAACGCGGCCTTAAACACCCAGCCGATACGTTACGAAAAGGACCAAGATACCTAAATATGTCAAAAGAAGAACTGCTCGAGTTTGAAGGCACCGTCGTAGACGTGCTCCCCGATTCCCGCTTTCGGGTTGTGCTGGAGAACGAGCATGAGATTGTCGCATATCTGGCCGGCCGGATGAAAAAGAACCGCATCCGCACCCTGGTGGGCGACAGGGTCACCATCGAGATGACCCCTTATGACCTGGACAAAGGCCGCATCATCTATCGCCATAAAGATGAGCGCGCGCCGTCTACCCGCGCCCAGCAACGCAAGAACTTCCGGCGCCGCTAGGCCCTCTTTTCTGCTAATTCAGAGCAACACCCTCCACGGTGATGCGGTGCATCAGCCGGCGGTGGCCGTGATAGTCGTTCAAGGCGCGGTGCCACGTTGCCCGGTTATCCCAGAATGCCACTGAACCCTCAGCCCATGCGAAACGGCAGGTGAATTCCGGCCGGCTGGCATGGGCGTAAAGATAGTCCAGAAGCGGTTTGGATTCCTCTTCCGTCCAGCCCACGAAGCCCAATGTGAAGTCCGGGTTCACATAAAGCGCTTTGCGCCCGCTCATCGGGTGAGTGATGACAACAGGGTGCACCGCATCCTGGGTCGCCAGTTCGGCATTGCCGATGCGGCCGGTCTTTGTGGCCTCGTCCGCGCGTTGCGCTCCGAAGGCGTGGCGAGACGAATGGTGGGCGTCTAAGCCCTCCAACATGGATTTCAAACCGTCCGATAGGGTTTCGTAGGCCTGGTACATGCTGGAGAACAGCGTGTCGCCGCCCACCGGCGGGGTCTCCAGTGCATAGAGCACCGACCCCATGGCCGGCACTTGGTCGTAGGAGTGATCGGTGTGCCAGTTGCTTCCGATGTTTTGCTTGTCTTCCGGTTCTTTGCGCACCTCGGCAATCATCGGATAGCCCTCAACCGGATGGAAGAACCTGTTGATGTTGATCTTGTTCCAGCGCTCAGCGAAGGCAATGTGGTCCTCCGGCTGCAATTCCTGATCTCTGAAGAAAATGACACTGTGGTCGACAAAAGCCTGGCGGATGGTGGCAAAGGTTTCATCATCCAAACCGCCCGCCAAGTTGACGCCGAAAATCTCAGCCCCCAGAGATGGAGACATCTTTCTGATCTCGATTGCATTCGCGCCGTGCGCCATCGCCTTTGACCCCTTGCTGTGGAGGGCAAATAGTGGCGCAACGTCGCCGCGGCGACAAGTCGTTTAATGGAAGAGGCTGGAGACGCTTTCTTCACGGGCGGTGCGGCCCACCGCTTCCCCAATAAGCGGGGCAATGGAGAGCACCCGGATGTTGGCGGAAACGCGCACGGCCTCGGTGGCTTGGATGGAATCGGTCACCACCAATTCCTTCAGCTTAGATGAGGTGATGCGGGCCACCGCTCCGCCGGAGAGCACGCCGTGGGTGATGTAGGCCGACACATCCGTTGCGCCTTGCGCCAGGAGGGCGTCAGCGGCATTGCACAGGGTCCCGCCGGAATCCACGATATCATCCACCAGAATGCACGAGTGGCCTTCCACATCACCGATGATGTTCATGACCTCAGATTCGCCCGCCCGCTCCCGGCGCTTGTCAACGATAGCCAACGGAGCATCAAAGCGCTTTGCCAAGCCGCGGGCGCGGACCACACCGCCCACATCAGGGGATACCACCATCAGCTTGTGACCGTTGTAGCGCTCTTGAATGTCGCGGACCATGACCGGAGCGGCAAACAGGTTATCGGTGGGGATGTCAAAGAACCCCTGGATCTGCCCGGCATGCAGATCAAGCGTCATGACCCTGTCTGCGCCTGCCCGGGTGATCAGGTTGGCCACAAGCTTGGCGGAGATCGGCGTTCTTGGTCCAGGCTTCCGGTCCTGGCGCGCATAGCCGAAGTAGGGCAACACCGCGGTGATACGCTGGGCCGACGAGCGCCTGAGCGCATCGATGATGATCAACAATTCCATCAAGTGGTCATTGGCCGGGAACGAGGTGGATTGGACGACGAAAACGTCCTCGCCACGCACGTTTTCCTGCACCTCGACGAACACTTCCATGTCCGCAAACCGGCGCACCAGGCATTTGCCCAAGGGTATGTTTAGGTATGCCGCAATCGCTTCGGCCAGCGCGCGATTGCTGTTGCCCGCTACAAGCTTCATTGTGCTTGCCTTTTCCCCATGGCCCCGCGCTTATTCAGGTCAGGACTGTGATGGACCCCTTCAGGGCCGTCTCTTAGCAATGGGAGCGGAGCCTGTAAACCTGCGACACGACGTGTCCACAGACCAAACCAATTGGGTGATGCAAATCTACCACGATATCCCGTGATAGGTGGGATCGTCAGGCACGTCTTTGAACAAGCGCACCAGGTCGATCACATGAGTGCCCTTGGGCCGGCGCAGTACGGCCTGGCGGTAGTAGTCCTTGTTGTGAGAGATCACCAACACGTCGGATTCGGCGATCACCTCCTCAAGGTTAGGTCTCAGCAACTTGGGCAGATAGTCCAACAGCTCGTTCAGCTTCGGCCGGGTGCGGCGCACGTCTTCAAAATGGCCGCGGGAGACCTCCGAGATCCGCAAGCTGGGGTCAAAGGCCGAGAAGCCCGTGCCATCGTTCAAGAGCGCGGCCATCAGCTCAAGAGCCGGACTATCACGCAGATCGTCGGAGTCACACTTGAAAGCAACGCCCAAGAAGCCAATGCGCTTGCCCGGGAATTTGCGGATCATCCGCAAGCCTTCCTCGATCTGCATCGCGTTGGATGTGAGGATCGATTGGAACAAAGGCGTTTGGATCTGAAAGCTTTTGGCCAGATCCTCAATGGCCCTCACCTCCTGGGGCAGGCACGAGCCGCCAAAGGCAAAGCCCGGCTTCAGATAGTAGGGAGAAAGATTAAGCTTCTGGTCCTGCACGAAAATGTTCATGACCTCGTGGCTGTCAATCTCCACCGCCTTACACAGCCGGCCAACCTCGTTGGCGAAGGTCACCTTGGTGGCGTGCCAGACATTGTCGATGTACTTGACCATCTCGGCTGCGGTGATGTTGCACATCAAGATGCGGTCATCCACCAAGCGGTAGACACTGGCCAGCATGGCCGCGGCCCGGTGGTCGGACGCGCCGATCACGGTCTTGGAAGGCGCGTAAAAGTCGGCCACGGCCACCCCTTCGCGCAGAAACTGCGGATTGAAGCAAACTCCAAAACCAGTGTTGAGGGTCTTGCCGGAGGCCTCTTCGAGGATCGGCACCACCACATTCATCGTTGTTCCGGGAGGTGCGGAGCTGCGCACCACGACCACGTGGTATCCGTCCTTTTCCGCCAAAACCTCGCCGACCGTCCGCGCAGCCTGCCGGATCGCATCGAAACTGTCCGCTGCATCGACACCTTCGGGCGTGCCAACGCACAGGAATGTCATGTCGCTTGCACGGATGGCCGCCTTAACGTCCGTCGAAGCCTGAACCAGTCCGCGGGCCACTGAGTCCCGCAAGAGATCGCCCAGACCTTCTTCATCAACCGTGGAGCGTCCAGCGTTCACCGCATTGGATTTCTTCTCGATGATGTCGGCGCCATACATGTGGAAACCAAGGTTGGCCAAACACCCCAGGGTGACCGCCCCAACATACCCTAAGCCTATCACTGAGATTGAAAGACGGTCGACCGTGGTTTCAGGAAACTCGGTATGCCGGTATCGCTCGGTTTGCGTCGATAGATCCTTCAACGCCTGCATCGCCGTCATGATTGTCAGCCTCAACTTTTCCGGCGGGCGCCCCCTTGCGCACCATCGGGGGCCAGTATTGCCACAAAAAGTTGATCAACCTTCAACAACCAGACGTTTTGTCTGACCTGCTTTTTGCTGGTTAACCGCAGGTTTCCCGCGATTTGCTGAGCCAGGTTTCCCGCTTCCGGTAGAGCGTAGAGGGGCTGACGCCGAGCCGCTTTGCAGCTTGAGGAACAGAGCCGTCACACTCGCTGATGGCTTGTTCAATGGCCGCGCGTTCGATCATCCACAATTCGCGGCAACCCGTTTTCCCCAACGACACCACGTTCGGGCCGGTTGTCCGAAGTTCCTCCGGCAACATATGAACATCCACCTGCGGGCCCGCATTGAGCACCACAATGCGGCGCATCACGTTCTGCAGCTCGCGCACATTGCCCGGCCAGCTATAGGCGGTGAGACAGGCTTCTGTTTCCTGGGACAGATTATGGAAAGTCTTGCCCTCTTCGGCCGCATAAAGCGACAGAAAGTGCTCAGCTAACGTAATGACATCACGGCCCCGCGCAGACAGTGGCGGCATTTCGACCGGGATCACATGGAGCCGGTAAAACAGATCGTCACGCATGCGCCCTTCGGCAACTTCGACCTTCGGATTTCTGTTGGTGGCGCAGATCACACGCACATCCACCGCCCGCTGACGACCGGCGCCAACCGGCTGAATAAGCCCGGTCTGCAAAAACCGCAGCAGGCGGGTCTGCAGTTGCAGCTCCAACTCGCAAATCTCATCGAGAAACAGGGTACCGCCATCTGCAAGCGCCGCAGCGCCATCGCGATCACAGATCGCTCCGGTAAACGAACCCTTGAGGTGCCCGAAGAGCTCAGATTCAATCAGATCGCGCGGAATGGCGCCGCAGTTTATGGGAACGAACGGTTTCTCCGCCCGGCCGGACAGGGCATGGATCATTTCTGCGCACACTTCTTTGCCGGTGCCACTCTCACCGGTAATGAAGACAGATGCTTTGGAGGGCGCAACACGGCGGATCGTGTCCATAACCGTCAAGATGGCTGGAGACGTTCCGATGATCTTAGCCGGCCCCTCTGACACAAGAGAGGACCGCTCAGAAGGTGCCACCGGCAGGCGCTTGATCGCTGCGGACATGGGAACTCGAACTCTGCTACACACCTGAGCGCCAAGAGGGCGCTGCTTAATCAATGTGCCGGAGTCTACGAGACAAATATAAACGTCTGGTTTACCACGTTTTGGCTTAGGCCGCTGAGTCCATGGCGGCTTGCAGCAGCAACTCGGGCTCCACGACCTCGCCATCTTCTTGCTCACCGCCCTTGAACAACTCGTCGAGCGCGTCTTCCAGAGTGCCTGGGTTGATCTCAGGCTCAAAAGCGAGCTCTTCTTCGGCCGCTGCCTGGTTCGCCGATGTGTCGAGGACCGGCTCTTCGGTTGGGTCGGCCGGTTCGCTCTCCTCATCGGAGCGCACTGCCTCGCAGAGCATCCGCAACGCGGTTTCAGACAGCACCGGCGCGCCGTCGCTTCCCACAGCATCCAAGAGGGCTGACACATGGCTTCTCGCGGCCACGACCACGCTCTCACCTGTGTTCACGACAATAACATCGCTTAAGCCTGCAACCACGGTCAGCGGACCACGTGTCAGGATTTCGGAGTTGGAAACGTCTCGAAGAACAACATTGTCTTCGGAGCGGGGTGTCTCAGCCTCGGGCCTCTCATCGTCTTCGGCGGAAGGCTTGGCGGCTTCCTCGGTCCATAGCGGGCCGGTGGGCACCAGCGCACCGCGGCTTGTGCGCTCAAACAGTGCAGCTTCTATGGACAGTACCGGGCATTGGCTCAGTTTCTCTTTGTTCGGGGTGAGAACGTCCCCCTCCGTGCTGCCGGCCACCAATGCCTGTTGGCAGGCTGTCAGTACGGCGGGCGCATGCTGGAGCAAATCTTCCAGCACACTCTTGACCGGAAACAGATACATGCCCGAATTGCAGTAGCAGTCCCCTTCCTCAGAGAGGGCCTCAAGATCCTTGTCAGTGTCTGCGGGGAGGAATTGGCCCATGCGGTAGACTTCTGCATCGACGACACCGCCTCCGGCCTCATCGAACAGGTGTGCACCCCTTTGGATCCAGGCCTGGGCTTCATCACCGGCGGACGCTTTGCGCCCAAAGGCCAGCAACGCGCCTTTGTGGGCGCCCGTAATGGCCTGCTCCACGGCCCCTAGCCATGCATTCGGATCGCGCACCCGTTGATCGCCGGGCAGCGCCAGCAACGCGCCATCAGACCCAAACGCGCCTGAAACCAGAGCCGCCAGGGCAAGCGAGGCGGCCGTTCCACCACTGAGCGGCTCCAACAAAACCGCAGAGCGCTCAGCGCCGATCATCTCCATCTGAAAGTCGACCAAACTCTTATGCGCTTGGTCCGCAATGATGATCGGCGGGTTGAACCGGCCAGGATCTGTCACGCGCAGTAATGTCTGCTGGAACAAACTGAGATTGCCCGACCGGCTCTGGAACGGCTTCGGCCGCTCAGTGCCTTCCTCACCTTCGTGATGCAGGTCCATGCCGCCGCAAAATACGACGGGGGTAATTAGATTTGAGGAAAAGTCCATACTCAAAACTCCACCAGCTGGCAGACGGATTGTTGGTTCCGTCCGACAGGCCGCCCCTAGTGCGAAGCCAACAATTTAGTGGAATCACACTAAAAGACGCAGATTTCCAAGCGGTAAACGCAAAGCAGAGTATTTTAATGATCGCGGCAGGCGGGCGCAGCTACTCGTTCAGTGACCAATCGTAGGCGGTGCCGGAGATGCTTCCCGCCTTCTTCAAAGCCGCAGCACGGTCAGGCGCTGCATAGCGCAGAAGGTGCTTGATAACGCCCTCTTCGGAATTGCCGAAATCGTAGGCAAACCAGCTATAGATCTTGGAAACGGTGACCTTGCCCTGACGCACAGTGAGGCCGCGGGGATGGTTTATGTAGTCGCGGGCCGCCTGGTCCAACTTCGCATCAGCCGTTTTGCCGGTGAACGGGGTTTTGAGCAGATTGGGGCAACCGATTGAGGCACAGTTCACCCCGTAATGGATGCGCGGGTCTTTCCAAATCGGACGCAGGATCTGGTGCTCGATATCGTCCAGAGTGAGCTCCTCGCCCTCCACCTTGATCAACGCCTTACCCCAGGGGCCGTTGGCCAAAAGGCCCGAAATATCAATGTCTTTGATCGATTTAACGGGGTAGTGCTCCAGAATCACATCGATTGTCAGGGCGTTGTAGAGATTGAGCCAATAAGCGAACTGCACGTCGCGCGAACGGTCCGTGATCTGAATTTTCGTGAGCCCGGCAATGTAATCTTTCAGCGCTTTCCTGTCGGCCGCCGTAACTTTGCCATAGGCGAAGCGGTTAAGCCCGGTACTGTCGGTTGTAACATACTTGGACAGCAACGCTCCCCACACGCTGTGATCGATCGCCTTGGTGTTTTTGGGGTTGTGCGCATCCCATCCTTCCCAAAGCTCCGGCTTTGAAGAGGACCAGGAGTTCAGAAATCCGCTCGTGGCAAACAAGACGGCAACAAGCGCCAATGAGCGGCAAACCTTAGCTGAAGTGGAGCGGACGGGCATGGGCTGAACCTTTCTAACACAACGACCGTGAAGCGAGAGCCCTTAAGTGCCTGCCATGCTTTCGAAACTCAAAACACTTCACTTGACGTTGCCTGACAATCCGGTGAGCCCAAAGCACGGTTCGATCACGTGGAAGCACACTGCAATTTGATCTCAGGCCTCTTTAGCTGTGATCGCATTCCCGCCTATACATTGGCCGTCCCGCAACCCCGAAACCCGAGGATCCAAAAATATGATCTCATCTTCTCTCCGCGTGAAACTTGCCGGCCCGGCCGCGCTTGCGCTGCTCGCGGCAGTTACCGTTGGCATTGCCTCCTCTCCGGCCGTGGCCGCTAAGGCACCAGGTCTCTCCTTCGCCACACCGCAAACCGTGACGGACACTGCAACGCAACAGCCGATGCAAGTGGCCCAGTCCAAAAAGAAGAAAAAGCGGAAGAAGAAGCGGCGCGGCAGCTACTCCGGCTAATCCGGTATGCGGCGCGTGAGCGCCGCAACCCCGCTCCGAACACATGGGTAGTCCCACACTCAGCAGCCCGGCCCGCTCCCCCTGGCCGGGCTGGCTTGCGTTGGCTGCGCTGTTGATGTCCGCCGCGGTCGCTGCACGCCTCGCCAGCCCGATGTTCGGGCGCGACGTGGCGCTGGAGGACATGCCCATTGTCCTTATGGTCGCCAGTTATTGCGGTGTTTGCCTGATTGCGGTCTTGGCATTGCCCGTATTGGTGAGGTCCAGCACACATCTGAACACCAGATCTCTTTTGGTCTTCATTCTCCTTGCCGGGCTGGCCATGCGCCTGAGCCAATTGGGCGGCACCCCGATTTTGGAGGATGACTATAATCGTTATCTTTGGGACGGCGCCGTAACGGTTTCCGGCCAGAGCCCGTTCACCGCTTCGCCCGAAGCGGTCGGCGCCAGCACAGACCCACACGCACAGGCCCTGAAGGATAAGGCCGGGCCGGTATTCGACGATATCAACTATCCGGAATACCGCACCGTCTACCCGCCTGTGGCGCAGGCCGCATTTGCGCTTTCGCACCTGATGGGGCCGTTCAGTCTCGATGCGTGGCGGATCCTATTGATCGCCCTGGAGCTCACCGCCATGGGTTTCGTGATCGCCATATTGCGGCGGTTTGGGCGCTCGGAGCTGTGGTGCGCTCTTTACTGGTGGAACCCTCTGATCATCAAGGAACTCGCCAACTCTGCACACATGGAGCCGGTCTTGTTGCTGCCGTTGGTGGCGGGCGTCTGGGCCGCGCTGGTGTCCAGACCGGTGTGGGCGTCCGGCCTTCTCGCCGTTGCCGCAGGCGTGAAGCTTTGGCCCATTGTGTTGAGCGCGGCTGTGTTCCGGCGTTTGTTGAATGATAGGAAAACGCTCGCTGCCGCGACGGGAATGGCGACGTTCCTGCTGATCTTGTTTGCCTGGCCGGTGCTTCAGGCCGGGCTCGGCAGTGACTCAGGCTTTGTGGCTTACGCGCAAAAATGGCGCGCCTCCTCAGCCTCTTTCTTAGTGGCGGAATGGCTGGTGCACCTTGGCCCTCAAGCTGTTCTGGACGCGTTTGATCCAGGCCTGCTCACCCGCGGCTTGCTGGCGGCCATGCTGGCGGCGGCCTTCATCGCCGTCTTGCACCGAAAGGCCCGCGATGGCCGTGAGACCGTCTGGCAGATGTTCGCGCTGGCCGGCGCGCTTTATCTGCTCTCGCCGTCGCAGTTTCCCTGGTACTTCGTTTGGATTGCACCCTTCTTGTGTATTTTCCCCGTGCGTGCTCTGCTGCTGGCCGGGGCGCTGTTGCCGTTGCACTATCTCTACTTTCATTTCGCAGCACGCGATATGGAAGACACCTATCGTCATGGGGTTGTCTGGCTAATCTGGCTGCCCGTTTGGGCCCTTTTGCTGGCAGACTGGCTGCGCGACCGCTCCGCAACATCTCACATCAAAGAGGAAAGCTATGCGTCACAATCATAAAATCGGCGTAGTCATTCCCGCTTTAAATGAAGCAAAGGCCATTGCGAAAGTGATCGAGGCCATTCCGGAGTGGGTGGACCAAATTGTCGTGGCCGACAACGGTTCAGAAGACGAGACCGCCGAGATTGCCCGTGCGCTCGGTGCAACCGTCACCTATCAGCCGGAAGGTGCGTACGGCGCGGCATGCCTTGCCGGCATCGCCGCGCTGGAGCCTTGCGATGTGGTTGTATTTGTGGACGGAGACTACAGCGACTTTCCGCAACAAATGGACCGCTTGGTCGACCCGATCACGTCGGAGAAGATCGATCTGGTCATCGGCTCACGACCGCTCGGCCAGTGCGAACGCGGTGCGTTGACGCCCCAGCAGCGCTTTGGCAACTGGCTGGCCTGCTTTCTCATCAGGCTGTTCTGGGGCCATCCATACACCGATCTCGGCCCATTCAGAGCCATTCGGGCAGATGCCTTAAGACTGATCAACATGCGCGATCAGGCCTTTGGCTGGACGGTGGAAATGCAGCTCAGGGCGATCCAGGAAGGGCTCCGTATCCGTGAAGTGCCGGTGGATTACCGGGCGCGTATCGGCCATTCCAAAATTTCCGGCACCGTGCGCGGAACGGTTCTCGCCGGTCACGCTATTTTGGGCACCATATTCAAGACCGCCTGGCGGTCGCGCCGAAAGGCCTGCAGATTTGCCAAGGCGCCGGTCTAAAGGGGGACCATCGGGTCTTGATCGTGGATGAACGCTTTGAAGGCCGCCCAGAATTGCTCACGATAACTGTCCCGCTCCAACAGGATTTCGTGGCGTGCACCATCCAGCACAATGGTTGAAACGTTGGCCACCCGCGTCGAAAACTCCCGGCAGGCCTGAGTGGAGACCACCCGGTCTCTGCCGGCAGCGACGATCAGCACGGGCGTGCGCAAGATCGTGCCCTTGCGCACTGCCGCCAGCCCGTCAATGGCCTGCAGCGCTGCATACGTCCAACCGAATGTCACCCGACCGACCGCGAGTTCCGGCGCCTCTTCAATCACCTGCTTGGTCCGCTCAAAGCGCGTAATGTCGCCCGTAAAGGGATTATCTGGGAAGTCCCAGGCCGCAAACCCTGCGCCCGTTGGTGCCGGCACCTGGGAGCGCCCCAGCCCCATGGCTTTGGCAAATGTGGCTGCCAACTTCATAAGACCGCGCGGGAACCCGTCTCCGGCAAGATCGATCAAAGGCGAGGTGACCACCACTTTTTCAAACCAGTTTCGCTTGATCGCCGCGTTGATCAGGATGTTTCCACCCATTGAATGGCCCAAACCAAAGTAAGGCGGGGGGCAGTCCGGCAGCACGGCTTGGGTGACGAAGGCCTGCAGATCGTCATCATACTGTTTAAAACCGCCAATATGCCCCTTTCGCGGATTGGCGGTAAGCCGTTGAGACCCGCCCTGCCCGCGCCAATCGAGGGTCGCCACGGCGTACCCCATGCTGAGAAGGTCCGCGATCGTCTCAAAGTGCTTCTCGATAAACTCGCCGCGTCCCTGCAGCAAACACACGGTGCCTTTCGGAGCCCGCATCTCTTCGCCCCAGATGGCATAGCGCAGGGCGGTGCCATCGGAGGCATGGGCCACGCCGACAGTGGCACCGGGAACGATTTCGTTCCCCGGCACGCCCACCAGACTTGCCCGCAATGGCTCACCAGCGCTCTTTTTGGTCCGCATCAACATGGGTTTGAGGGGCGGGTCGGAAGGCCCGCAATTGCTGTCCGTGCCTATATTGAATGGGGCCCTTATAGCAGGGTGTGCCGAAATTGGGAGACGGATTTGTGGGTAAGGTCCTCCCGCATCTGCAGGGAGGACCAGATGGCCGGAGCGTCAGCCAAGATTAGGATTGGGTTTGGAGGCGCCCCACGTTCCAGACAGGGGCAATAAACAGCAACAGGAAGCCCACGTTGAAGAGCACGTTCATGGGAGCGCCGGCAGCAAATGAACCCAGAGAATCAACCACAAACCAACTGCTGATGCTGATGATCACAAACTTGCGCAGCATGGCGGGTTGGATTGAGCCCACCTGCCCGGCCACAGAAAACAGGAGCGCCCCCCACCCCACCAAAACGCCTCCGCCAACGGCACACAAGAGCCGGCTTTCCGGCGCCGTCAGGCTTTGCGCCCCATCCAGCGGCCAGAAAGCGAGATCCAGCAACAGCACCGTTGGGCCGGAAAGGGCCGGGACCGGCGCAGCGGCGGCCACGATGCCAAACAGGATCACAACAATGGCAGCCCCCTTCAGAAAGGTCATGTTTCGGGAATTCGACATTCTCAAAGTTCCTTTTCGCATTGAACATGCCTTTTGGATGCCCCGAACAACAACGCTCCACAATTACCTCGGAGGTAAGTGCGCCAAGGCCGAAACCGCCTATACTCGTCATCTGAACAGGCAGATGAGGTCATTTATGGACACCAGTTTCGGCACGGCACTGAAGGAATGGCGCGGTCAACGGCGCATGAGCCAGCTAGACCTTGGTCTGTCGTCCAACGTCTCCGCCCGGCATATCTCTTTTCTGGAAACCGGGCGCGCCAACCCCAGCCGATCGATGGTATTGCAGCTTTGCGAGACCCTTGAGGTGCCGCGCGCTGCCCGCAACGTGCTGCTGAATGCGGCCGGCTATGCCCCCGCCTACCAAAACCGCGATTTGGATGCGGAAGATATGTCCCACGTGCGCGCGGCTGTGGACTGGACCTTGGAACGCCATAACCCTTATCCGGCCATGGCTCTGGATCGGCATTGGACAATCGTTAAGGCCAACAGTGCCGGCGCACTGCTGCTCTCCGGTGCTGGCCTATCTGAGGGCGATAGCCTGCTCGCTGCCGTAACCGATGGCGTGCGATTTGCTCAAGTGATCGAGAACTGGACGGAGATCGCGCAACACATGGTGGTGCGGCTGCACACCGAAAGCGCTCATCTTGGGGGAGACCCTGTCCTGGACGAGGCCGCAAACGCGCTGACGGATGTTCTCAAGCGTACGCCGCATACCGCGCCGCCCCAACCGCTGCCGGCCATCATCCCGGCGCGCTACAAAGCCAATGGTGGGGTTTTGTCCTTCTTCTCAACCCTTGCCCAATTCGGCACGGCTGAGGACATCGCGCTTGCCGAGCTTAAGATCGAACTGATGTTCCCAGCCGATGAACATACGCGGCAGACACTGCTTCAACTGGCCCGCAATTGACGGATTTGTGACTCTGTAGCGGCAAAATAGTGGCACCGGATTTGCAACTCCTGGTTTGACGAAACCACACAAAACCGGACGCGTGTCATGTTGGGAACAAGCAGTAACACTTCATTAACCACAAGCAGCGATGCGCCGGGGCAGACGCGCATGTATCCTAATCTTTCTTTTGAGCTGGCTACGAATCTGACCGAACTGCGAGCGCTTGAGCCGCATTGGCGCACGTTGGAAGACCGGGCCGAGGCGAGCTTCACTTACTTTCAAACTTACGACTGGTGCGAGCGCTGGTTCACCGAGTTTGGCTCAAGCGATGGTGATGGCGATGACGGCCGCCCGCAGGCCCGTATCTTCGCGGTCAGCGAACGCGGCGATCCGGTCATGCTGTGGCCGTTGATGCTCGAACAGGGCCCCATGGGTCTGCACAGTCTGACCTGGCTCACATGGCCTCATGGTGAATACGGCAATGTGCTGGCCGAGCCTGGCGAGCGGGCAGATGCCGCTATTGCCGCGTGCTGGGGACACATTCAGCGTTTGCCAAAGATTGACACTATTGAGTTGGCAAACGTCCCGGCCACAAGCGCATTGGCCATGGCTCTGTTTGACGATGCAGGCATTGCTGAGGCGCAAAACCTGACGTCCATCATGGACCTCGGCCGTTTCGAGTCGGTTCAGGACTATGTGGATTCCCTCTCCAAAACCACCAGACGGGGCCGCGGCCGAAGACGCCGCAAGCTTGAAACACACGGTGCACTCGATTTTGCCGTCTATGAGGGCGGCACGTCCGAGTACCGAGAGGCCGTGAAGGCAGCCCTGCGCATGAAAGATGTGTGGCTTCAAAAGACCGGCAAGATGAGCCGTGCATTGAGTATGGAAGGCAATGAACGCTTTCTGTCGTCCTTGCCGGCCGCTCAAGGCGTCGCAGGCCGTGCGCTGGTGGGTGTGCTCACTTTAGACGGCAAGCCCGTTTCCATTGAGATCGGTTTTGAGCGGGGCGGCGACTACATCAGCTATCTCGGGGCCTTTGAATGGGAACTGCGCGGCTATTCCCCCGGCAAAATCGAAATGGACCTCATGTTGCGCTGGGCGATCGATAACAATCTGAAGACCTATGATCTCTTAGGCAATGCCAGCAGCTACAAGGACGACTGGTCGAACCTCGAAGTTCCTTTGCTGACCCACCTGGACGCACAGTCTGTTCTGGGGCTGGCCCGCACGGAGCTGTGGGTAAAGCGCCTGCGGCCGGCATTGAAGCACACGGTACAGGTATTGCCGGAAGCCAAGCGCCGGATGCTGGTCTCTGCACTGGCCAACAAATCAAGCGGCTGACCGGCCCCTTCTCACATCACACACCAATTTGGAGGCCTTTATCATGACCCCCAATCTTCTCGACGGATGGACAGACAGGCATAGGGCTTTGTTTGGCAATCACACCATCAAGTTGGGCCACCGGCTTAAGGAGACCGGACTGTTCAGCGAAGACGCCATCGCAGCGCTGATCGATGACTATCCGGAAGACAAGTACAATCTCAACAGCATGGGATCCGATCCTTTGCAAAGAGAATGGCGCGAGGGAAACGTGGCCGGAAACTCCGGCCATCAGGTTCTGGAGGCCATCACCAAAGGGCGGATGTGGATCAATCTGCGCCGGGTCATGGAAGTGGATGCGCGCTACGCTGCGCTGCTGGAAGAGATCTTTGCCGAATTCGAAGGGCTGGTACCGGGCCTCAGTACCTTCAAACACAATCTGGGGATCCTGGTCTCCTCACCCGGGGCGCAGGTCTATTACCATGCGGACATTCCCGGTCAGGCCCTCTGGCAGATTGCGGGCCGCAAACGGGTCTACATCTATCCCAACACAGCACCCTTTCTTCAGCCGGAGAGCATTGAGAACATCGTTATGGGCACCCAGGAAGAGGAAATCCCCTACGAGACCTGGTTCGATGCCCATGCGGAAATCCACGACCTTAAGCCAGGCGACATGCTGCACTGGGCGCTGAACGGCCCCCACAGGGTGGTCAACGAAGATTGCCTGAACATCTCCGTAACCACGGAGCATTGGAGCAAACAGATCCGCAACGCCTATGCGGTGAACTATGCCAACGGTATCCTGCGCAACCATCTGGGCTACACGCCCCGCTGCCGCGAGGCCAGCGGCTTGTCGGTCTACCCCAAGGCCGCGCTGACCTTGGCGTGGAAGAAGCTGAAGCTGAACCGGGCCACAGAGTTCGTGCGCAAAATCGATTTCCACATCGATCCGGCACAGCCCAACGGCATGCAGGACGTAGCCGCCTACGTGAAGTGACCCGCCGCTAGATCCGCAACGTACTTGAACCATCGGCTGACGTGCCGAATTGGTGTAAGGACGTGCGCACAATGACGGCTCTTGTTTGGTTCAGAAACGATCTTCGGATCTCAGATCACCCCGCACTTGCTCATGCGGCTGCGCAACATGGCGCGATTGTGCCGGTGTTCGTGTTGGATGAAACAGATCCTTGGCCCATTGGCGCCGCGAGCAAATGGTGGCTGCACCACAGCCTCAGCGCGCTCAGTGAAAGCCTGGGCGGCATTGTGCTGCGCCGGGGCGATCCTCGGCAGATCATTCCCCAGCTCGCCAAAGAGCTGGGCGCAGAGGCCATCTATTGGAACCGCTCCTACGAGCCTCACGCAGTTGCCCGCGACACCGAGATTAAGTCTGCTCTCAGCGAAGCCGGCCTTGGCGCGCGTAGTTTCAAAGCCAATGTTCTGCACGAGCCGTGGGAAGTAGAGACCGGAAGCGGCGGCCCGTTCAAGGTCTATACTCCGTTTTGGAAGGCGGCCCGGCAGCGGCCGGTTGAGGCGCCATTAGGGGCGCCTGAAATTCATCTGGGTCCGATTGATGGTCTTGGAGAGGCTTTGTCAGACTGGCAGTTGCTGCCGGACAAGCCCAACTGGGCCGCCGGATGGGAGACCCATTGGCAGCCTGGCGAGGCCGGAGCGCAAGCCCGGCTCGCAGCGTTTCTGGAAGAGGGCTTGAAGGGATATGGTGACTTGCGCGACCGGCCGGATCTGCCGAACGTTTCGCGCCTTTCACCGCATCTGCATTTTGGTGAGATTTCACCCCGGCAGGTGTGGGCGCAGACCAACATGGCAAGCAGCCTGAACAGCGCATTGGAGAAGGATGCCTTCAAGTTCCTGAGCGAAGTGGGCTGGCGTGAGTTTTCAAATCATCTGCTTTTCCATTTCCCCACCCTGCCCGATAAGAATTGGCGTCCGACGTTCGATGCCTATCCCTGGCAGGAAAGTCCTGATCGGCTGTCGGCCTGGCAATCAGGGCAAACCGGATATCCGATCGTAGATGCCGGTCTTCGGGAGCTCTGGAACACCGGCACGATGCACAACCGGGTGCGCATGGTGGCTGCGAGCTTCTTGATTAAGCACCTCCAAATCCATTGGCAGCACGGCGAGACCTGGTTCTGGGACACACTGCTGGATGCCGACCTGGCCAACAATTCGGCCGGGTGGCAATGGGTGGCCGGCAGCGGCGCGGATGCGTCACCGTATTTCCGCATCTTCAATCCCATGACCCAGGGCCGCAAGTTCGATCCTGACGGAGCCTATGTGCGGCGCTGGTGTCCTGAGTTGGCTGACCTTCCTGACGAGTACGTTCATGCCCCGTTTGAGGCCCCGGCTGAAACATTGGCGCGTCACGGTGTGGTGCTCGGGGAGACTTATCCCAAGCCGATTGTTGACCATGCCAGCGCCCGCGCGGCCGCGCTCAAGGGGTATGAAGCCGTCAAGGCCGCGGCAAATCCATAGAGCGGGCTTGCAGGCCCCACGAGCTGCGAGGTAGCCTCTCCAGTACAGCAAGGTGGAGAGGTAGGCTCATGGTGCGCGCGCTCAATTACTGCGGGTGGGGATTTGAAGGCGACGGGCTGACCTCCGACGAGGAAACAGCGCTTCTTGCCGGCTACTCCAAGCGCTTTGGCGGCGCCCAGTTCGCACGCAAAGACATCCCGCCCCCGGAGGCCGTCAATCTTCCAGCACCACGTGTTGATGTCCCCGCCGCGTTGAGCGGCTTTTGCACCACCGAACGCTTTGAGCGGCTGACCCACACGTATGGCCAATCTTATCCAGATTATGTGCGCATGATCGACGGGGACTACCGGAACGCCCCTGACTTTGTGGCCCGGCCTAAAAATGAGGACCAAATCGCAGAGTTGCTCACCTGGGCCGGCGGTCAAAACGTAGCGGTGATCCCCTATGGCGGCGGCTCGAGCGTTGTTGGCGGCGTGGAGCCGGATGTGAGCGGCGCGTTCAATGGCGCTGTGTCGCTGGACCTTACCGAGTTGAACCAGGTGGTTGAGGTTGACCGCGAAAGCCGTGCCGCGCGCATTCAGGGCGGTGCCACAGGACCTGACATTGAAAGCGCTCTTCGCGGCCATGGCCTCACCATGCGCCATTTCCCCCAGAGCTTTGAAATGGCCACCCTCGGCGGCATGATTGCCACCAGGTCAGGTGGTCATTTCGCGACCCTCTACACCCATATCGATGATTTCGTGGAAAGCACCCGGAGCCTCACTCCATCCGGTATCATGGAGAGCCGGCGGCTGCCGGGCTCTGGTGCGGGACCCAGTCCGGACCGCCTCATGATCGGCTCTGAAGGTGCACTCGGCATCATTACGGAGGCATGGATGCGCTTGCAGGACCGCCCCACGTTCAGGGCCTCAACCGCCATCTTGTTTGACAGGCTTGAAGATGCGGCCGAAGCCATCCGCGTGATCTCACAAGCAGGGCTTTACCCCTCCAACGTGCGTTTGCTGGATGCGGAGGAAGCTGATCTGAGCGGATTTGGCGATGGCAGGAGCACCATTGTGGTCTTGGCCTTTGAAAATGCCGATCACCCGGTGGACGCCTGGATGGCGCGCGCAATGGAAGTCTGCGCCGACCATGGCGGTGTGCCGGAAAGCGCTGAAGATGATGAGGCGGGCCACACTTCGGGCACGGCCGGCGCCTGGCGAACAGCCTTCATCAAGATGCCCCATTTCCGCCCACCTGCTGTTTCCGCCGGTATCATTCACGATACGTTTGAAACCGCCATCACCTGGGACCGGTTTGCGGAGTTCCACAGCGCCGTGGTGAGTGCGACACGCCAAGCTGTGGAGGAGGTAACGGGCGGTCCGGCCACGGTGAGCACGCGCTTCACACATGTCTATCCGGACGGCCCGGCGCCGTACTACACGTTTGTGGGCCAAGGCCGCCACGAGGCGCTGGCCGAACAGTGGCTGGAGATCAAGAAGCGGGCCTCAGACGCGCTGATTAAGGCCGGCGGCACCATCACCCATCACCACGCGGTGGGGCGGGACCATATGGAATGGTACGAGACCCAGCGTCCGGAACTCTTCGGCCAAGCGCTTGGTGCAGTTAAGGCCAAACTCGATCCTGCCGGCATTATGAACCCAGGAGTGATCGTTCGATAGGCGCTGTTCTATTTGGCATCGTGAAAGATGATTCCGAGCGTGAGCCGTTGTCCGGCTCTTAGTCTGCTCACACCGTGCCGTTGCTTCACTCTGTAGTAGCCTCGCGTCCCAAGCTTCGGGCGTTCATTCACGGCGAACGCCACCGCGCAGCCCTGCTTGAGCGGCACGACCTCAGCGCGCGACTGCATGCGTGGTCGCTGTTCGGTCAGAACGAATTCTCCACCCTCGAAGGTTCCTTCGCCGCTGAGCAGGACCACCACCTGGATGGGGAACATGTGCTCACCATAAAGATCTTGGTGCAGACAGTTATAGTCTCCCGGGCCGTACTTTAAGATCAAGGGTGTGGGCCGGCTCTGACCGTCGCGATGGCACCGCTCGAGCAAGCCGGAATGGTCTGACGGGTACGTGCGGCCGGTGCCCAGCTGGTGCTCCCACTGGCCGGCAATGCGTGCCAAAGGCGGGTAAAGCGCCGTGCGCAAGCGCGCCACCGGATCGGGCAGCGGATAGGAGAAGTACTTGTATTCGCCCTGCCCGAAACCATGCCGCTTCATGTGGATATGGCTTCGGTAGAGCGCTTCCTCCTCATAAGCGGCGCTGAGGCTTTGGCACTCCTTTGCGCTCAGCACCGGCCCAATCATGGCGTGGCCATCGGCGTTGAGCTCATCGGTGATCCGGTTCCAGTCTGCTGTTGCGATTGTGTCTGTCATGGCTTGCTCTCTTCCCACAATGCCATGCGGACCGGCGACCCGTTTCTTGCGATTTGGCGCAAAGAGGCAGATTTGCTAAGGCTTTTCCTGCTGCCCAAACAAAAGATCCCGCCCATGAAGATCACGAACGTTACAAGTCACGTCCTTCAGCATGACCTTGGACAAGAGCTCGGCTATTCCCAGCAGTACTACGCCAAGCGCACCGCACATTTGGTTGAAGTGGAAACCGATGAAGGCATTACCGGGTGGGGAGAATGTTTTGGCCCCGGCCAGGTGGCGCTCGCCAACAAGACCATCGTGGAGCAGGTGATCGGCCCGATGATCCTTGGCGAACCTCCTCTGGATCGCGAGCGGCTCTGGCACAAGGCGTATAATTTAATGCGCGACCATGGCCAAAAGGGCATGCCCATCCAGGCGCTTTCCGGCATCGACATCGCGCTTTGGGACATCGCCGGTAAGATTGCCGGTCTTCCGCTTTATGAGATGATTGGCGGAAAGTGCCGCGAGCGGCTTGATGTTTATGGCTACGGAATGATGCTGCGCAAAGTGCCCGATCTCGCCGGCGCATTTGAAGAGGAAGCTGCCCGCATCAAGGAGGCCGGCTTTCGGGCAACCAAGATGAAGGTGGGGCTCGGCCCAAAGGAAGATGTTAAGCTGGTGGAAGCCGTGCGCCGCGGCCTGGGCGATGGCTTCCGCTTTATGGTGGATGCAAACCATTGCTACACGACGCCAGAGGCTTTCTACATGGGCCGGGCGCTTGAGGAGTTTGGTGTCTACTGGTTCGAAGAGCCGGTGGCCCCGGAAGACCATGCCGGCTACCGCGAATTGCGGGCGGGGCTCAAGGTCAACATATCTGGCGGAGAAGCCGAATTCACCCGCTGGGGCTGGAAGCCCCTACTTGAGAACCGCTGTGTCGATATTGCTCAGCCGGAAGTGTGCGGGCTTGGCGGAATCTCAGAGTACCTGAAGGTTCTCGCGCTGTGCCACAGCCACTTCACGCCCGTGATCAACCATGTCTGGGGTTCGGCTGTCGCGGTCACCACCAACATGCATCTGCTCACCGCCATGCCGGATTTGCCCGGCGGCCTGCATCAGGCTCAACCCATGTTGGAGTTTGACACAACGTTGAACAGGTTCCGCGATGAGATGCTGACCGAACCCTTGAACATCCAGGAGCAAGTGGCCCGGAACGACGGCACCATCGCCTTGCCCACTGGGCCAGGTCTTGGCCTCGAGATCGATCGCGCTTTCTTGGACGCCTACAAAATCGCTTAAGTGTCGTCGTCAGACATTTCCTTCTTCAGCTCGGCCAATTTGGCGAACACTGAATCAGGATCTGGCGCATCGTCGTCTTTTTCCGGCTCCGCGCTGGGAGCGGCACCGAACACGTCTTCAGGATTAATGACCTCATCAACCGGTGGCTCCATGGCGACCTGTTCCGGCTCGGCCGGCGCCTCATCTCCCACAGGTGTCATGGAGACTGCAGCGGCCATGGCAGCGCCGATTTCTTCTGCTGTTGCGGTGGCCTCGGTGGCCTCAGCTTCATCGGTTGTTTGTTCGGCCGGCATGAGCGTGCCCAGCTTGGCCGCTTCTTTCTCAGCTTTAATGCGTTCTTTCTCGAGGCGCTCAGCGGCCTTGCGCACGGCACCGTCCAGATCGATCTGCGAGCACAGTCCCAAAGTAACGGGATCACGCGGTTGGATGTTCGGCGAGTTCCAATGGGTGTGCTCGCGGATTGCTGCGATTGTCGGCTTCGTGGTGCCCACCAGCTTGATGATTTGCGCATCGGTCAACTCGGGATGCTTGCGCAGCAACCAGTCAATGGCGTCGGGGCGGTCCTGACGGCGCGAAACGGGCGTGTAGCGCGGGCCTTTTTTGGACTTCACCACAGGGATCTCAACCTTCGATTCGGCAATCGCGAGCCGGTGGCCGGGGTCTTTTTGTGCTTTCTCCAGCTCATCACGGGTGAGCTGACCACTGGTGATCGGGTCCATGCCCTTAATCCCCATGGCCACATCGCCATCGGCAATGCCTTTTACTTCCAGCTCATGAAGCTGGCAAAAGTCGGCGATCTGGCGAAATGTCAGTGCGGTGTTGTCCACCAGCCAAACGGCTGTGGCTTTAGGCATTAATGGGGCTGCGGCCATGCGTTCTCTCCTTCAGAGCCGGATCTTTTGGCTCTGTTGTTCGGTGTCAGCGGACACCTGATCCATGTTGGGGATTAAGCTCTATATAGGGGGGGAACGTGCTTTGCGCAAAGAGTTTTTGTATCGCTCCACCGTCAACCCAGCTCGGCGAACTCTTTATGAAGCCAGGTGCGGAACTGGCGCACCGCTTTGGTCCTGGTTGAGCCTGTCAGAAGATAAAGTCCGCCCACTTCAACGGCAGGTGCGTCCGGCAGCTCTATGAGCGCTCCAGACTTAATCTCGGCCTCCACATGCAATGGCGTGGCCAGCACCATGCCGAGGCCCGCTGCTGCGGCCCTGAGGGCGCTGTCGTCGGTGTCGAACTCATCGGCAAACACAAGGTCGCCATGGTCAAGTCCCACGCGCTGCGTCCACAGTCTCCAATCCCAATTGACGTCAGAGCATTTCAGGGCCGGGATCTCCGCGATATCGCTGCGGCTCTCATAGGCGCTTTTGGCCAAAAGAGCCGGCGAAAGAACCGGTCTGCTAAAGTCGCGCAAGAGCAATTCACCCTCCCGGTCATCTGAGGCATCGTGTTCGGGAAAGCGGCGGTAGGTGATCGCAATATCCGAATGGCCACCCAGCGGGAAGTCCACATAGTGGGTGGTTTCCACCCGGATGCGCACCTTGGGGTGAGCGCGCTTGAAGCGTTCCAGCGCCGGGATCAACCAGCGCACGGCCAGTGTGATCGAAACACGGATCACCAGTTCGTCCTCTGCCCGCGTGAGTGCCCTTGCCGACCGCTCGATCATGGCGATGGCCGAACTTGCATCCTGGAAAAACTGGCGGCCCGCGTCGGTCAAGCTAATGGAATTGTTGGCCCGGGTGAACAAGGCCGCGCCCAGAGAGGTCTCTAGGTTTTTGACCTGATGGCTCACGGCGCCGGGCGTGACACGCAACTCATCGGCCGCCTGAAGGATGCTGCCATGGCGGGCGGCAACTGTGAACGCACGCACGGCATTCAAGGAATATTGCATCAATTTTTCTCATTCAAAAACAAAATTACTCGTTTGATCATAACGCTGCTGACTGAAAAATAATACATCAATCAATACAACGAGAGAACACATGTCAGTCCGATTTAGTGATGATTTCAAAGCCGTTTTATGGGTTCTGGTGGCGACGGCGATGTTCACGCTCGTCTATGCGTCAGGGAAGTTTGCCGGAAGCTCTGTCTCACCACTGCAGATCTTGTTTCTGAGATATCTTGGCGGGCTCCTCACCTGTTGCGCCGTCGTGCTCGTCAGTGGCCGCTCGTTTCTAAACTACGCCAGCCCCAAACCGCTTTCCCACATTGTTCGCGCGTTCTTCGGCGCTTATGGCGGAGTTGCGATCATCTATGCGTCTGCGAACATGCCTATTGTCGATGCAACCGCCATCGGCCTCCTGTCAGTGGTTTTTATGGTTGCTTTCGGTGCATTGATCCTTGGCGAAATCCTACGGCGCAAGCACTATTGGGGCCTCATCCTGTGCAGCCTTGGCGCCGGCCTCATCATGGCGAGCCGGGGCGCCTTTCAGACCTTTGACATCAGCTACAGCGTGCCGGCATTCATTGCCCTGATTGGCGCATTGTTCATTGGTTTGGAGGCGATCCTGATCCGCACCCTGTCGCAGTCCGAAAACCCCTTGAGCATCCTGCTCCACGTAAACTTCTTCGGATTGGTCCTGCTGGCCGTCCCGGCCTATTTGACCTGGGGACCGGTGGGTCTGGAGACAAACCTGCCCTTTGTGCTCCTTGGGCCGTTCGCGATCACGGCGCAGTACTTTGTGGTGCGCGGCTATCGCATAGCCGACATTGCGGTGGTGGGTCCGATTGACTTCACTTGGCTGATCTTTGCTGCACTCTTAGGACTGGTGTTCTTTGGCGAGGTGCCGGCCATGGGCGTGGTGATCGGATCCTGCATTATTGTGCTGGGCGGTCTTGTCTTATCGTCCAACGCGCGGGCCGCCCGATAACGCTTGCCAGTGCTGCCCTTTGCGGCCAAATAAGCCGGTGCAGGTGGCACCGTTCCCAATAGCGAGGCAGTAGAATGAGCAAGCGCCCTCTGGATGGCAAATCAGCAGTGATCACCGGCGGAAGCCGCGGGATCGGACGCGCAATTGTGGACCGCTTTCTGGCGGAGGGCGCAAACGTGCTCACCTGTGGACGAAGTGAACGGCCCGGCGATCTTGCCGAGGCGGCCGGTTGGGTTTCTGCCGATCTATCGCAGAGTGCGGATGTTAAAGCGCTCTGCGACGCGGCCCTGGATGCCCATGGCTCCATAGACGTCTTGGTGAACAATTCCGGCGTCCAGATTGAAAAGACCGTGCCGGAAACCACCGATGACGACTGGGATCAGTTGATGGGGGTCAATGCCCGCGGGCTGTTCGACTGTTGCCGCACAATCATCCCCCTTATGGCCGCTTCAGGGGGCGGTGCGATCATCAATATCGGCTCCATCAGCGGCAACCAGGCAGACCCCGGCATGGCTCTGTACAATGCGTCCAAGGCCTTCGTGCACGGCCTCACCCGGTCCATCGCAGTGGATCACGGTAAGGATGGCATCCGCTGTAATGCGATCTCTCCCGGTTGGATCATGACGGGCATGGCCGATGCGGCCTTCGATCTGGCTGAGGACCCGGCTGCCGCCAAGAAAGACGCCCTGGCGCGCCACGCCGCCGGCCGATTTGGCGCGCCGGCCGACATTGCCAACGCCGCGTTTTGGCTGGCCAGCGACGAGGCAGCCTTTGTTACCGGCCAATGTTTCGTCGTGGATGGGGGCCTGACGGCCGCCACCCCTTTGCAACCCGGGCTGTTTTAAGTGGCGTAATCAGGATCACGCTTATCGAGCATCCGGATCAGGCCGGCCCATTCCGTCTTTCCGTCATAGTTGTAATGCTCCGATGAGGCCATCTGATCCTGGAACCGGGCTACCTTTTGCGGGTCGAGAAAGTGGAGTTCACGGCCCATGGAGAGGGTCTTGATCTGTGTTGAGCAGGTTTGGCGTAGGAAATAGGCCCTGAAGAAGGCCGCAGCAGCCGTATCGCCCAGTGCATAGTAGCCATGATTGCGGCTGATCAAAATCTGGTTCTGCCCAAGCTGCTCAACGAAGTGGGAGCCGAAGGCTTCATCTTCCTCAAACTCGTACTCGATGTATCCAGTGATGTTGCCGAGATAAACGGCAGGCTGGTTGAGGGGCAGAATGCCATCTTTGATGGAACCGACGGCCATCACTTCTTCCTCGTGCCCGTGAACGAAGAAGTTGACCTCCGGCCTTGAGCCAAAAATCCACTGGCAGAGATTTTGAACCCCATCGTTCAGCCAAGGGGCGTCCGCATCTATAGGCTGGCCGGCCGCATCGATCTCCACCATGGCAGAGGCCGATGCCTCCTCCCAAAACATGCCGTAAGGGTGCACCAGATAATGATCCGGCCGCTCCGGCACCCGCGCTGCAATGGCACCATTTGCAAGATCGGACATGCCGTAGTGCGCAACGATGCGGAACAGTGCGGCGAGGTCTACTCTGGCCTGCCACTCTTGCGCGCCGAATTCACCGCGACGCTCAGTGATGTTGGGGGAAACATGGGTCACGCTCATAATTGTGTCTCCAATGGTGCGGTTTTCAGTGTCTGTGCCCGCTTCAAAGTCCTGATCTTTGAATAGAGGTCGTCCCGGTCTGCATAAATGCCCTCGATAAAGCGCTCGCCCCCATGTGCGTCATAACCGGCACGGCCATGGAGCGCGCGCCGGTTATCGAACGCCAACAGGTCGCCAGGTCTGTAGGTGATGCGCATCAGGTAGCGATCATCCTGAGCCCTTGCGGTGAACGCACGCACGGCGCGGTAGGCCCTGTCTTGAACCTCAAGAGGCGCTTTTAAGGGCGCGCGCAGCCAGGACGTGATCCGCAGGCCCGTTACGGCACCGCTTGGAGCGGTTTCAAAAACCGGACCCGAGGCGCGGTAGCTGGATGTCTTTGCCCGATTGTTGTGCTCCCAAATGTCGGTGGTCAATGAGTGGAAATGCTCCGGTTCCTCGGTGCGCATATCCTCGGCGATGCGGTATCCGTCGCAGTAGAGCCCCTCGCCGCCCTGAGCCGTGTTCTTTCGGCAAAAGAGGAACTGGAGGCCGTGCGGACATTCCCGTGTTGGCATATCCATGTGTTGAAGCAGAGGAGCGGAGGTGAAGGCGTTGGAATCCGGATCGTCTTTGATCTCCAGCGTGTAGCTGCGTCCAAAATTGGATTCTCTGACGGGACCGATCCGTTCAACCACATGCTCCAACAGGCCATCTTCCTGTGGCAGGTTCGTCAGCCTTGCAACGCCATAGGTCTGCAGCGCCTCGAGCCAGGCAAGAAACACACCGTCGTCTTTCAAGGCCGCGGGGCCATCGAAGGTCGGCGGCTCGGCGAGATCGGCCGCCGCCCAAAGCACCACTGGGCTGCTGTGCTGCTCGGCTTCGAACCATCCGTGGGCGCGCAGCCAGCCCGGGTTGTATCGGCTGACATGACCGCCATGGGACCACGTCACCAACAAGGCACCCTGATCATCCACTGTGACGTCTTCACACTTCAGATCGTCCGGCAAATCCAACGGTGAGATGATGCTCTCCCGAGAGAGAGGGTGGATGGTGGCTTCATCAGGGCTGTTCTCTCTCAACAAGAACGCGTGGTAATCTGAGACCTGCCCGTCGTCCCAGCCAATACGGACCGACGCGCCCTTGGCCTCAGCCTGAACGATCTTATGGGTGATGGGCCAGACGTCAAAATCAGGCGTTTTGAGATTTTGGTTCATGCCAACTTGCCGGCCTCAGTGGTTTCAGCTCTTGAAAGGTTAGCCGAACACCCGAGATATGGCTTGACACCATTCCATGATTTCTTGACTTAAATGAAGAAATCGGTGGCTGCGATGATCCAGATAGATATCGTTCTTACAGACAGCTTTCCCATGCTCTCGCTCACTCTGGTGACGGAGCCCATGCGGGTGGCCAACCGGGAGAGCCTGGAAGAGACTTACTCCTGGCGCTTTGTCTCTGTGGGGGGAGCCCCAATGCGCTCTTCCAGCGGCATTGAGATCGCAACGACAGCACTGGATGAGCGTCGATCAGATGCGGTCTTGGTTCTTTCATCCTATCATCCGGAAACCGCTGTGACGCCTCAACTGACCCGTTGGCTCCGCGCACAAGATCGAAAAGGCACCTTGATGGGATGCGTGGACACCGCTGCGCTGATTTTCGCCGAAGCGGGGCTGCTCACGACCCGGCCGGCGGCGGTCCATTTTGAGGCCATGCCGGGATATGTGGCGCAGTATGCTGAGCATATGTTTGTCGACCGGCTATTTGATTTCTCCCCGCCAAGATGTTCCAGCGCCGGTGGGGTCGCCACAATGGACATGACACTGGCGCTTATCGCCCATTTTTCAAGCGAGCGCCTGTCGCGCCGGGTGGCGGAGATCCTCACTTACATCCCCTCAAATCATCCCGGGGTTCAGGAACGTCTGCTGCCGGACCGGTCGCTGGCATACGTGAACAGGGACTTGGCGCATGCGGTGGGGATTATGATGGCTACGATCTCCGCGCCGCTGCCAGTGTCTGAGATCGCCGCGAGGCTTAATCTGGCCGAGTGGAAGCTAGCGCAACTCTTCAAACGGTTTTTGCGAACCAGCCCATCGGCCTATTACCGTCAGCTCAGGTTAGAGCGGGCGCGCAGCCTTCTCCACAATTCCCATCATCCGGTCGGAGAGATCGGATCGCTCTGCGGTTTCGACAATCATGAAACCTTCACGCGCGCTTACGGGCGTCAGTTCGGTTGCGCGCCCTCAAAAGACCGGACGATTGTCTAAGCAGCCTTTTTTCGCGCCCGGGCATAGTCCAGGAGAGCGGTTTCAGACACCGGTTCAATGGGGGTGAAATCGCGGTGCGCGATGAACTCCGGCCGGGTGAATTTGGTGATGTGATTGGAGACCGCGCACAAGGTCAGATAGACGATCTTTCGCGGATAGGGCGTGATGTTGGGGGGGCTTGCGTGCACCAGATTGCCGTGAAACATCATCACGGATCCAGGCGGCCCTGTGGGCGCGATAATGCCGCCCTCCTCTGCAAGTTTAGTGACTGTCTCTTCGTCAAGTGTCCATAGGGGATAGGAGGTGGTGCTGGTGTCATGATGCGCCTCCAGAGTGCCCCCTCTGTGGCTCTTGGGGATGAACATCAGCGGACCGTTGATGGCCATCACCTCATCCAGGAACACAGCAATGTTCATGGCGCGAGGTTCCGGCATGCCATCATCGCGCGACCAAACGCCATAATCCTGATGCCACTGCCACACGGCGCCCTGGAATGCCGCTTTGGCGTTGACCTTGAACTGGTGCATATAGAGCTGCTCGCCGAAGATCTGGCTCACCGGATTGACCAGCCGCGGATCAGCGCCCAACAGCCCAAACGCCTCATTGTAGGTATGTGCCGCAAACGCGGTGCGCGGTGCGCCACTCTCTTCGCGCCATACTTCCTCGCGCTCGCTCTTATAGATTTCAACCGCCTCTTCCCGCAGGGCCTGGATCTCTTCTTCAGAAAAACACTCGGGCAAGAAAAGATAGCCCAACTCCTCAAATTCGGCGATCTGTTGCGCGGACAGGGTCATTGTCGCATCCCTCAGGTTGTCGTTCGGCGTGCAATTCTATGCGGCGATCGATATCATGTCCAACGTCGAAAGTTTAGTGAAGAGCCGAATATGCACATCGGATTGATCGGCGGGATCGGACCCGCGGCGACAGAGTTCTACTACAACCGGATGGCAAAAGCCCATGATGAGGCGGGCGCTGAGATGGAGCTGACGATTGTCCATGCCAGCGTACGCGAACTCCTCCGCAATGTGCTGGCCGACGAAAAACAGGCCCAGGCGCAAGTCTACCGCCGGTATGTCCAGCGTCTTAAAGATGCCGGTGCCGAAGCGGCCGCCGTGACCTCTCTGGGCGGACATTTTTGCATCGAAGAACTGGAGGCAATCTCGCCCCTGCCGATTTTGAATGCACTCCCGATATTGGAGGCTTACTTCCAAGACCACCAGATTGGACGCATCGGTATTATGGGCACCAGCGCCATCATGCGGTCCAACCTTTACGGCGCGGTCACTTCAGTGGAGATCGTTGCCCCTCCAGGTGATCGCCTTCAGGCCACCCATGACAACTATGTGGCGATGGCCTTTGCTGCAGAAGCCTCTGATGCACAGAGGACCTTCTTTTTTGAAACCGGCAAAGCCTTGTGCGAAGACCAAGGAGCAGACGCCGTTCTGCTGGCAGGCACCGACCTGTTCCTTGCCTTTGACGGCCACGAATGCGGGTTCCCCGTATTGGATGGCGCTGAGATTCACATTGCAGCGCTGGTGAAAGCATCTCTGGGAGAACACATATGAGCAAAACCGATCTGCCGATCTTGGAACAACGCCGCATTGAGGCAAACATCATCCAGCCGATCTATGAGGAGATGGTGACCCAGCTTGGCGCCGAGCGGGCCAAGGACATTCTGGGCTCCGCGATCAAAAAAAACGCGATTGCCCAAGGCAAGGCGTATGCACAGGCCACGGCGGAAGAGACGGACCTTCTGTCATTTCATGCCCTCTTGCCCCAATGGAAGGCCAATGGTGCCCTGGAGACGGAGATCCTGGAAGAGAGCGCAGAAACGGTCAGCTACAACGTTACGCGCTGCAAGTACGCAGAAATGTACAGAGAGATGGGCCTCGCAGAGATCGGGCACCTGCTCTCGTGCGGACGGGACGGCACATTTTGCACGGGCTATGACGAGCGGATCACGTTGGAGCGCACCCAAACCATCATGCAAGGGGCCAGCCACTGCGACTTCCGCTACAAATGGACCGGCGACACCTAAAGCCGCACGCCGCTTGCAAACACTTGTTTCCACTCCAAGATGCGCACTGCTTTGCGCAACCCAGTGGGCCAGAACGGATCGCTCTCCACAAGGCGTTGCACGTCATCAACAGAGTCGGCAGTGACCAGCCACAGCCCACCGGCAGGTGACGACGCCCGCGCATCCATCAGGGGACCAGCGGCGGATATGGCAGCTTGGTTGCGCTCAAGAAAGGCCAGATGCTCCGACATATGCTGCGAGCGCTTATGGGCAGCGGCTTCATTATCTTCAAACAACACGGCAAAGTTCATTTTATTGGTTTCCCTAGTGACTTGGCAGCACGCACAATACCCTGCATAAACGCCGCTTAAAGTGGCAATAAAGCAGAGTTAGTTTGCAAAAATGCAGCAAGATGATTGGGACGATCTGAGGTATGTGTTGGCGCTTGGCCGCAGCCAATCGATTGCCAAGGCCGCCGAAAAGCTCAAGGTCAACCAAACCACAGTCACCCGGCGCCTGACCCAGTGCGAACGGCGCTTTGGCGCCCGCTTGTTTCACCGCACCCGTGGGGCCGTGATCCTGACCGATGTGGGCGCCAATCTTCTGGCTTATGCCGAACGCATGGAACGCGAGGTTCTAAACGCCCGCAGCAAGCTCGCAGGTTTGGACGAGAAAGCTGTGGGCACAGTGCGCTTCACATCCGTACCGATACTGATCAACCATGTGTTTGCGCCGGCTCTGCCGTGTTTGTTGGAAGCTCATCCCGAGCTCCAGCTTGAGCTGGTTGCCGAGCCGCGCGAGCTGAGCCTGACCAAGAGAGAAACGGACCTTGCCGTGCGCCTCTCGCGTCCAAGCCGGGAAGCACCGGTGCTTGCCCAGAAAATCGGCGAGTTGACCTATGGGGTCTATGGCCCTGCCGACCCCTCCCCTGATGCAGCCAGGTGGATCGTCTACGACGACACGATGGCCCACCTCCCCCACGCCAGGTGGCTCGCCATGCAAGCCTCTGAAACCTCTTCATCTATTGCGGTGAACGATGCCGAGACACTGCTTGCTTGCGTCAGAAACGGGCTCGGCAAGTCGTTGCTGCCGGTGGCGGCGGCTGAGCAACTGGACGGGTTGGTGCGTCACCCGTGTACGCCCGCCCCGCCATCCCGCGAGATCTGGCTGCTCTCTCATCCGGACCATAAAAACGTGATGCGCGTGACCGTCGTATCGGCATGGGTGAAGTCGGCGATTGCCGCCGCGTTGGCCGGAGCCTAGTCGCCCCAAACCGAACAGGAAGCCGACTTGCGTTCTCTCCTCGAACTTTCCTTGATCGAGCGCAGACCGGATGGCTGAGATGGGCTTGGCCTCCTCCTCTGCTGGACGCTTGGCGACACTGAGCATCACATGGAACTCAGCGTCATCACCGTGATGGCGCAGCCCCTCAACCAACACGGCTTCAGCCTCCTGAAAATTCCCGGCAAACTGAAGGTTGGTTGCAAGTTGTAACCAGGGCTCCTTGTCTTCGGGCTTGAGTTGGTTCACACGTTTAAAGGCCGCACAGGCCTCATCGTACCTGTGCATTTTCTCAGCCAATGAGCCGATGAGACTGTGGACATCCGCCGAAGCGGTATCCAGCTCGCATGCTTTCTCGGCCGCGGTCAGAGCTTCGGGCAACCGGTTTTGCCCAGAGAAGGCCTGGGCCAGATTGTAATGGGCTGGCGCACTGTTCGGGTTCAGCTTTATCGCACTTAGTAGCGGCTGGACCGCCGCCTCGTGCCGCCCGGTCGACACCAGAAGTCCACCCAGGTTTGCCAATGCCGGCACATGCGAGGGCGAGATCTTGACCGTGATCTGGTAGGACGCGATCGCGGCGTCCAAGTCACCCACTTGCTGGCATATCATGGCATGCGCGTAACGCACCTTATCGTTACCGGGGCGTTTCTGAACGATCGCCCGGCACAACTTTCACGCTGCTTCAAAGTCGCCCTTTTGAAAGAGAGCCGAAATTTGGTTCATCTCCGCTTGCATGGCTCGTTCCTTAGCAAGCAGAGATGAAATTGGAAGCAAAAACTGGCAGCGCAGCGCGCCTTCAGTCTTTGCTTCCCAGAACAGCTTGCACAGCAGGACTAGTGCAGGGTTGCCGGTTGATCGCCCTCACCGCTTTCCGGTTTGACCGGGGCCGACAGCGTTTCCACGTCGTCCGCCTCATCGCCATTGATGGTCAGACGGCCTTCCTTTTCGCTCACGGCCACCTCGCTTCCATCCATAATGGCGCCGCTCAAAAGCAACTCGGCAAGGCGGTCCTGCAATGCCTTTTGGATCACGCGCTTCAGCGGCCGGGCGCCATAGGCCGGGTCATAGCCCTTCTTGGCCAGCCAATCTCGCGCGTGCTCGTCCAGATTGAGCGTGATCTTGCGATCGTTCAGCAGCCCCTGCAGGCGGCCGATCTGAATGTCGACAATGGCACCCAGATGATCCGGTTGCAGTCGTTGGAACAGAAGGATCTCGTCCAACCTGTTGAGGAATTCAGGGCGGAAGGAGGCGCGGACGATCTCCATCACTCCGTCGCGCGCGGTCTCGACCGGCTCGCCGTCTTTCTGGTTGATCAAGATTTCCGAACCCAAGTTGGATGTCAGAATGATCAGTGTGTTGCGGAAGTCGACCGTGCGGCCTTGCCCGTCGGTGAGACGGCCATCATCCAGCACCTGCAGCAAGACGTTGAAGACATCATGGTGAGCCTTCTCCACCTCGTCAAACAGGACCACTTGGTAAGGCCTCCGGCGGACGGCCTCGGTCAATGCACCGCCCTCTTCATACCCCACATAGCCTGGAGGGGCACCGATGAGGCGCGCAACCGCATGCTTCTCCATGTACTCCGACATATCGAGGCGGATGATCGCCTGATCATCATCGAACAGGAAACCGGCCAGGGCTTTCACCAGTTCGGTCTTGCCAACGCCCGTGGGACCTAAGAACAGGAAGGAGCCGATGGGGCGGGCTGGATCCTGGAGACCCGCACGCGCTCTGCGAACGGCGTTGGAGACCGCGTGCAGTGCCTCGGTTTGCCCGACCACGCGCTTCGCCAGAGCCTCTTCCATACGCAGGAGCTTTTCGCGCTCGCCCTCCAGCATCTTGTCCACCGGAACACCGGTCCAGCGTGACACAATCTGGGCCACGTGGTTGGTGGTGACTTCTTCTTCCATCAGCACATTGGCCGGCTTGCAGACAGCTTCAGTCTCTTGAAGCTTCTTCTCCAACTCAGGAATTGTGCCGTAGGCCAACTCGCCGGCCCGGCCAAGGTCGCCGATCCGCTGAGCGTTCTCCAGTTCAGAACGAGCCGCATCCAGCTCTTCCTTCACCTTCTGGGCTTCGTTGAGCTTTTGCTTTTCCGCCTGCCAACGGGCTGTGAGCGCAGAGGCTTTTTCCTCCAGATCTGCCAGATCTTTTTCAAGCGCTTCCAGCCGGTCCTTGGAGGCCTTGTCGGTCTCCTTCTTCAGCGCTTCGCGCTCGATCTGCAACTGCAGAATGCGCCGGTCAAGCTCATCCAGCTCTTCCGGCTTGGAATCCACCTGCATGCGCAAGCGCGAGGCCGCCTCATCCATAAGGTCGATCGCCTTATCGGGCAGGAACCGGTCCGTGATGTAGCGGTTGGACAGGTTGGCAGCTGACACCAACGCGCTGTCGGTGATCCTGACGCCGTGATGGAGCTCATACTTCTCCTTCAAGCCCCGCAGAATGGAGACCGTGTCTTCCACCGTGGGCTCGGCCACAAACACAGTCTGGAAGCGACGTGCCAGCGCGGCATCTTTTTCAACATGCTTACGATACTCATCCAGCGTCGTTGCACCGATGCAGTGGAGTTCGCCGCGCGCCAAGGCCGGCTTCAGCAGGTTGGAGGCATCCATTGCGCCTTCCGCCTTGCCTGCACCGATCAGGGTGTGCATTTCATCGATAAAGAGAATGTACTGTCCGGCGCCTGCCTCGACCTCGGAGAGCACGGCCTTCAAGCGCTCCTCGAACTCACCGCGATACTTCGCGCCGGCGATCAGGGCACCCATATCAAGGGCGAGCAGGGACTTGTCCTTCAGGCTTTCCGGCACATCGCCGTTCACAATGCGCAAAGAGAGCCCTTCGGCGATGGCCGTTTTACCAACGCCGGGCTCGCCGATGAGTACCGGATTGTTTTTGGTCCGCCGCGAGAGCACCTGCATGCAGCGGCGGATCTCTTCATCCCGTCCGATCACCGGATCAAGTTTGCCTTCGCGCGCCACTTCGGTGAGATCGCGGGCATACTTCTTCAGCGCGTCATAGGCACTTTCGGCCGAGGCATTATCAGCCGTGCGCCCTTTGCGCAATTCATTGATCGCCTGGTTGAGCCCGGCGGGCGATACACCGGCTGCCTTCAGAGCACTGGCCGCGTCGGATTTTTCCACGCTCAGAGCTTGAAGCAGGCGCTCTGCCGTGACGTAGCTGTCACCAGCCTTATTGGCCATCTTCTGGGCGGCGTCAAAAACCCGGGCCGTTTCAGGGGCGATGTAAAGTTGACCGGCACCTGCGCCCTCAACTTTGGGCATCTTCGCCAGATCTGCCTCAACGGCAGCGTGGGCCATCTTGGCATCTCCGCCGGCAGCGGAAATCAGACCTGAACCAAGTCCTTCCTCGTCATCGAGAAGAACCTTCAGAATATGACTGGGGGAAAATTGCTGATGGCCTTCGCGCAAGGCTAAGGCTTGGGCAGATTGGATGAAACCGCGGGCACGCTCGGTGTATTTTTCAAAGTCCATTATCACTCTCCTGGCACGCAATTGCCGCGACCCGCTCACCGGCACCGCGATCGTTTGCGCCTTACGAAGGCTTACATTTTTGATGACACCGGCTCTGGACCCAAACAGAGGCATCCTGCCCCGGTGCCGTCTTACGTTAAATTCGATATGGTGATCTAAGCACCGAATCTCAAGGCCTCCCCAAATGACAGATACGACGATCTCAGAGATATTCAGCTACCCCGTCAAAGGCCTTTCCGGGGCTAAACACGAGGAAATTGCACTGACGGCCGGAGCGTGCCTCCCGTTTGACAGAGCCTGGGCGATCGAGGCTGGTAGCCGCAAGTTTGATCCAGCCAATCCAAGTTATTTGCCCAAGGCCAACTTCCTCATGCTGATGCGCGATGAAAAACTGGCTGCGCTCGATACCGTTTTTGAGGAGGAAAGTCAGGTTCTCACGGTTTACCGGGACGGCAAACAAGTGGCCCGCGGATGTCTGGCCGACAAGCTCGGCCGCCAACTGCTGGAGCAGTTCTTCGCCGCATACGCCAAAGACAGTTTGCGCGGCGGAGCGCCCAAAATTGTGTCTGCCGAGGGGCATTCGTTTTCGGATGTCCCGATGAAGTGGGTTTCGCTGATCAATCTGGCATCGGTGAAAGATCTGGAACGCGTCGCCCGTAAGCCGGTCCATCCCATACGCTTTCGCGGGAACATCTATCTGGAAGGGCTTGAGCCCTGGGAAGAGTTTAACTGGCTGGACCGTACGCTGGCGGTCGGTGGTGCACCGGTCCTGGAAGTCTCAGAGCGCATTACGCGCTGCGCGGCAATCAATGTGGACCCGGACACGGGCGCACGCGATATGAGCTTGCCCAGAACACTGGACGTGGGCTTTGGGCACGAAGATTGCGGTGTCTATGCACGGGTTATCGCGGACGGCAAGATTGCCGTCGGCGATCAGGTTACGGTGCTCGATTAACCGGTTGCAGCCAATTCGCCGTCATCCGCTGCGCTTTTGCGCGGTTTGGAGCGTCTGGGCTTTTTCTTCTCCTCCGCCGGCGCTTCACTGCTTGCCTCTTCCGCGGCCGGCGCAGCTTCAGGAGCGGGCTCCGCGGCAGCGACCGGTTCGGCGGGTGCCTCGGCGGTCGGTTGTTCGGCTGGCGCCTCAGCGGCCGGTTGTTCGGCCGCACCGTTCCCGGCAGCTTCCGGTTCAGCACCAGAGCTCTCTGCACCTTCGGCCTTCGCAGGCGCCTCGCCGCGATTGTCGTTGCGCCGCTGACGGCGGCCGCGATTGTCTTCGCGGGGCTGGTCGTCGGCTTGGCTGTCCGATGCGGCATTCTCATCGGCGCCGTTGGCCCGTTCTTGCGCGTTGTTTTGCTGCTGTTGCTGGTTATAAGCCTGAGCGGCGGCCAAGATGCGCTGGTAATGTTCGGCGTGCTGGAAGTAGTTCTCAGCGGTCACTGTGTTGCCGGACACCAGAGCATCGCGGGCAAGCTGATTGTACTTTTCGGCCACGTGAGAGGCGTTCCCCCGGATCTTTACATCAGGACCATTGCTCTCAAAAATCCGGTTGACCGGATTTTGTGGCCGCCGGCCCCGTCCGCGAGATCTGTTATTCTTCTGCCCCTGTCTCATAATCAATTTTGTCCAGTAGCTATGTTAAACCAAACTTGAAAAGACGGCCGGCAAGCCGCACCAATCCGGATGCCCAAAGGGCTTTAAGAAGAAGTCGTTCCCCTAATCAGCATTTCACGTCAACACGTAAGATGCATTATCCCCGGCGTATCAACTCCAGCCGTTCCATTGCCTTGATCAAACCAAAAACCCTCAGATGATCTGCGCTTTCGCGCGCACAAACAGACCATGTGTCAACAGATCGGTTCTTCGGATCTTTCGGTGTCGCTTCAAAGAGGTCGGGCCTAGCCCTGACCGCCGAGCGATCAATAACGATGAGCTAAACTACCCTTTTGCTGCAGATTTTCCAAGTGCCTTTTTTCGACTGTGAACTTTCCGCAAAAAGCTGAGACTTTCTATGCCGTCCCGCCCGCAACGGGCAGCGCAAGAACCCGCGGGTGCCCTGCAAGATCGGTTGTTTCTTCACACTCTTCGGGCGCCGCGAGGAGAGCTGCGTCCAACGCGGCGGCTCGCACCGCTCTCGTTTGGCTCGTCCCAATCTCCACAATCAGCATGCCGCCATCGCTTGCCAGTTCGCGCGCGACAGCAATGAGTTCGCGATAAGCCTGAAGCCCATCGGCCCCACCTGCGAGCGCCAAGCGCGGATCATAATCACGCACCTCCGGCATCAGATCATCAATCTCTGCGGCCGGGATATAAGGCGGGTTGGAGACAATCAGATCGAACGGTCCTGCAAGCCCGTCCGCCCAATTGGTTTCGACCAGCTCCAGCCGTTCGATCACTTTATGCGTCTCAGCGTTATGGCGAGCCACCGCCAAGGCCTGTGCCGAAAGATCCGTCGCGATGCCGCGCCACGCCGGCCGCTCGGCCAGCAAGCTTACCGCTATACATCCAGACCCCGTGCCCACATCGAGAAAGCGGCACGGATAATCGGCTCCGAACCGAGCATCCATCTTCTTAAGCGCGGTTTCAACCAAGACCTCCGTATCGGGGCGCGGGTCGAGCACGTGTTGGTTTATCTGGAACCTGCGTCCATAAAACTCCCGCCAGCCCAGAATGCGCGACACCGGTTCGTGCTTCAGACGGCGCTCGAGCATGGCCTCCAGTTGCGTGATTTCCTCTGGATTGAGGGCAAGGTTGGGATCCGCCACGATCACGCTATGGGGCAGTTGGAGGCCGTCCAACAGCAGCATTCTGGCATCCAGCGACGCTGTCTCGATCCCAATCGCCTCCAAGCGATCGCGCGCCGAGCGGAGCCAGGCGCCTGCCCCTGTAGCCGAATGTGGCTGAGGCTCAAACAATGCCTTCGTCAGCCGCCAGCAGGGCCGCCTGGTGTTCGTTCGTGAGTGCCTGGACCACCTCATCCAGCCCCTCACCCGCCATGATTTGCGGCAGTTTGTAGAGCGTGAGGTTGATGCGGTGGTCGGTGACCCGGCCCTGGGGGAAGTTGTAGGTGCGGATGCGTTCGGACCGATCGCCTGAGCCGATCTGGCCTTTGCGGTCCTCGGCGCGAGCGCTTTCCGCCTTCTCGCGCTCCATCTCATAGAGCCTGGCGCGCAGTTCCTTCATGGCCTGCGCCCGGTTCTGGTGTTGCGACTTCTCAGACCGCACCACAACAATCCCGGACGGGATATGCGTCAGACGCACCGCACTGTCCGTGGTGTTCACATGCTGGCCGCCGGCGCCGGATGCACGCATGGTGTCGATGCGGATGTCCTCCGGCTTCACTTCGATGTCGACCTCCTCAACCTCCGGCAGGACGGCGACGGTAGCCGCTGAGGTATGAATGCGGCCCTGGCTCTCCGTCTCTGGAACCCGCTGTACCCGGTGCACACCGGACTCAAACTTGAGACGCGCAAACACACCCTTGCCGGAAATGTTGGCCACCGCTTCTTTGTAGCCACCGTGATCGGCATCCGTGGCTTCCACCACCTCAAAGCGCCAGCCCTGGCCTTCGGCGAACCGCTGATACATGCGGAACAGATCGCCGGCAAAGAGAGCCGCTTCGTCACCGCCGGTGCCGGCGCGCACTTCCAAGATGGCATTCTTCTCGTCCGCAGCATCTTTCGGAAGGAGAAGAACCTCCACCTCGCGCTCAAGCCCTTCCACCGTCTGGCTGAGGTCTTCTTTCTCCACCTCGGCCATTTCGCGCATTTCGGCGTCCGTTTCGCCGTCGGCCAGCAACTCATCCAGGCCTTCAAGCTCGCCAATGGCATCACGCAGGGCTTGGATCTTCTCGGCAATCGGAGAGAGTTCGGCATATTCCTTGGACAGGGCAATGAAGTCGTCGCCCTCTACGCCTGAGGCGAGTTCCTGCTGAACCGCATCAAAGCGATCCATCACCCGGTCTAGTTTTTCGGCATTCAGCATGAGAAAGGGATGTACTGCTCAAAATCGATTTAGCGCACTTCTAGCGGGTTTACAGGAGATTTGCCAATCCAATGCGGGGGCAATTCGCCTCGTCACATATGCCTCATTCCCGCGGGCGTTGTTGGCTGATAAGGTGGCTCTGGAGGCTGAGATACTTCTCAAGTGAGTTGTGTGTGTTTGTTCGCGGCACCTGACCATGCAACGCCGATGCTTGATGTGAGAAGGGGCACGGCATGTCTGGATTTGTATTTCTGGAAGCCAGCGAACTCAGTGTTGGCGAGGCTGATGGCGAAATCCTCGTACCCGTGGTGCGCACGGGCGATCTGAGCGCTCCGGTCACCGTGACCTTCGGGATCACCGGTCTTGATGCCACTCCGGGGGAAGACTTCGAAGAGTTCACCGGCACGGTGGTGATACCGATCGACGTGGACCGTGCTTGGATCACAGTCGAAATCCTTGATGATTTTATCGGTGAGCCGTCCGAAACGTTGGTGGTTTCCATCATCAATATTGACAGCGGAACGCTGCAGGCGCCCCGAACGGCGCGAGTGGTCATCCTTGATGATGAAACCCCGGCGATAGAGCCCTCAGAACCTCCGCTCACGCCGGTCTATGATGTTGTGGAGGATGTCGCCGTTTCCGGGCTGGCCAATCCGATAGATATTCAGTTTATCGATGTTCCCTCAGCGCCCGAGGGCAGCCAGTGGGCCTATGTCGCGGAGAAAAGCGGCCGGATCAAGCTCGTGGACACCGCATCGGGCGAAATCATTTCGGAATTCATCGACCTCACCGCCCAGGTGGCGAATGACGCCGACCGCGGTTTGCTGGACATTGTGGTCCATCCGGATTTCCCCGCTGAGCCCTATATCTATGCTTTCTACGTGGTCGACCCGCCGGACACCGTCGGGAAGACGGGCAACGATGGTCCGGACGGGGCCGGAAACCGCTTCTCCCACGTGGTGCGGTTCACCGCCGATGCGGACAATGACTACCAGAGCGCTGTGGACGGCAGCGCACAGATTATCGTGGGCGCGGCCGGACAGTTGCTTACAGATATCAGCGGCAACGGCGCTGTGGACAGCACCACCGCGTTCGACCAGCCCGAATCGGGCGTCGATCCGGAAACCGGCGACTATATCGACGACTACTTAAAGGTGGATTCGCGGTCTCACGCCGGCGGTGCCTTGGCGTTCGGTCCGGATGGAGCACTTTATGTTTCCACCGGGGATGGCACGTCTTTCAACTTTGCCGACCCCCGGACGCTCAGCGTGCAGGACGTTAACAGCCTGTCGGGCAAGATCCTCAGGGTGGACCCGGTCACTGGGCTGGGCCTGCCTGACAACCCCTTCGCCGATGAAGCCGACAGTCTCGCCTCAAACGCTGCCAAGGTTTACCAGCTTGGGCTCCGCAACCCGTTCTCCATGGCCTTCGATGAGAACGGCTCTCTCTTCATCACGGAGACCGGATGGGATTCGTTTGAGGAGATCAACTCCGGCCCACCTGGCGCAAACTTTGGCTGGCCGTTCTATGAGGGTGGCGACGGGGGCGCCTTGGTGGAAGCCCCCGGCTACAGCCAGTTGCCTGAGGCTGAGGCCTTTTATGCGGACGTGGCGGCGGGCAACATTCTCCTGACCGCCCCCTTCCGTGGCTATTCCCACAACAGCTCCGACCCGGGCTATCAGGTGCAGAGCATCACCGGAGGCGGGGTGGTTTACACGGGCGACAAGTACCCGGCGCTGTTCCAGAACGACTACTTTTTCGCTGACTTCTCACAAGGTGAGATCTTCACCATCGATACCAATGACCGGCGCGATGTGTCTTTCCTCTACAACCGTCCAGGGGAGTTTGGCCCGGTCCATTTCGAGCAAGGTCCCGATGGCTATGTCTATTACGTAGACATTGTTGCCGGTGAGGTCGGCCGGCTGTTGATCTCAGGTGGACCTGCCGACGAATTGGCTCCCATTGCAACGGACGATGCGGCATCAACCGATCCCGCCACGCCGGTGCCGTCTCTCAACGTACTGGCCAACGATATAGATCCGGATGGCTCCAGCGCGGATTTGGTGGTCTCGGCGGTTTCAAGTTCCGCGGCCAATGTGGGCGCTGCGGTGGCAGGCAGCGCCGGCGGGCAGTTCACCATAGAACCCGACGGTACAGCGAGTTTTGATCCGAACGGCGACTTTGCGACACTCGCGCCGGGCACGAGCACCACCACGTCCGTTGAATATGTGGTGCGCGATCCGGATGGTCGCGAAGCGGTGGCGACGTATACGGTAACCGTGGCCGCCCCAGCAGCGGGTTCGGGAAGTTCCCTTCAGATTCTTGCATCGGGACAATCCGGGGAGGAGAGCATCGTCCTCCTGATCGATGATGAGGTGGTTGCCGCGTTCGACAATATCGCCATCGCAGGCGAAACTCTAAGCTATCAAACCGATGAACCGGGCCTCACACCAGACCGCGTGAAAGTGGCCTTCACCAACGACCTTTTCGACCCGGGCACCGGCGTAGACCGCAACGTGACCATCCAGAGCGTCACAATAAACGGTACGACCTATCTGACAGATGACCCATCCGTGTTTTCAACCGGCTCCTGGCAACCTCTGGACGGTGTCGTTCCGGGTTTCGGCCGTGGCGATGTTCTCCACACCGACGGCTTTTTTGCATACGGCCAGGCACCAGGGCCGGGGTCCATCATCACCATTGATGCAGCGGGCGCCACCGGATTTGAAACCATGGAGTTGCTCATTGACGGCGCCGTGGCGGCCACATTTGAGAACGTTGACGGGGAGTTGACGACTTACACGTACCGCGCGGAGACGACCATTGTGGCCGATCAGGTGCGGGTTCAATTCACCAACGATGTATACGATCCGGCCAATGGCATCGATTACAACCTCACCGTGGAGCGCATCACCATTGATGATCGGATTTTCCAGACCGATGACCCAAGCGTCTTCTCCACCGGCACCTGGCTTCCGGCCGACGGCAGCCAGCCGGGCTTCGGCAGAGGCGATACGCTTAACAGCAACGGGTACTTCCAATATCAAGAAGCCCTTCCGCCAGATGGCTCCGTGATCGAGATCTTTGCTGCCGGGGCCGAGGGTGCGGAGATTATGGAGCTCCTCATCGATGGTTCGATCAAGGCGCGCTTTGAGGATATTCCGGTGCTGGGCGACACGTTCGTCTTCCAAAGCGATGAGATGATCACGGCCGACCAGGTGCGGGTGGCGTTCGTCAACGATGTGTATGATCCTGCAAACGGCATCGACTACAATCTCACCGTGGACAAGATCAGCATCGACAGCTTGGTGTTTGAGACCGAAAACGCGAACGTCTTTTCCACCGGCACCTGGCTGCCCGGAGAGGGCATAGAGCCGGGCTTCGGCAGAGGTGAGACACTCACCAACAATGGATACTTCCAATACAGCCCGCTGGGTGCAGACGACTTCTCCGATGTGTAACCCATGCTGATGAGAATTGAGCTTCGCCGGCAGGTCACTTATACTCCGCGCTTCAAAAGCGTGAGAGATGCCGATGAGCACGAGCGAGCCGGAGAAGGATGACGAGCTGCACAATCTGCAGCGGCTTCCGTTTATCTTCATAATAGGCTTCTTTGCTCTGTTTGCTGCCGGGTTCTTGCTCTCGCCCCCGTTCAACGCGCTTGTTGCCCAGGCCTACGGTGGGCTGCATGAGGCTGTGGTTACCATGGTTGCGTGGTGCCGATCGCTTTGACGCTCGCTTTTTCCGTCTCCGGCGCGCCATGAAGGTTCGCTCCATCGTTCTTCTGCTGCTTGCGGAAGTGGCGGCCCTCTCGTTGTGGTTCGTCTCCGCAGCTATCCTGCCCGACATGATCCGGGAGGCCGCGCTCTCGCCTTTCCGCCA
>JANQOW010000079.1 GCA_028285595.1 Hyphomicrobiales bacterium | reverse complement strand
ACCACCCCCGCGCCGTCAATCACATCTTCGCCGGAAAGCCCCGGCCCTCCGTAGACCTTCAGGCGGATCTGGTCGCCTGTGCCCATGCGGTATTGGGTGTCGGTGCCGACTGTGGGTTCGATGATCAGGCCGCTGCGGGCCTCAGGTGCGGAGGTTTGAAGGGCATTGTCCACCTGCCCGTTGCAGCCCGCCAAAAGCAGGGCACCCCCGATGCACACGATCCAAGCTTTGCCGCTCAGATGGCCTTTACGCTTACTCACCATACTCAGAACTCTCGTCGCACCGAGAAATTGACTGTGCCGGCCGCCTTGGCCAGCGCGCTCAGTAGGCCGCAATTTCCCTACCAAACGTTTAATCCAGGCGCGATGGGCCGGGCGGGCCGGTGGCGATCAGACCTTGGGCTTCGTCTTCCAGAACCAGGCAGGTCAGAATGCCGGTGTCGTAGGCGCGCGTATCGATATTGATACGGTTGGTGCGCACTTCAGGCTGCTTGGCCGGCGTGTGGCCGTGGACGATCAGTTTTCCATGAAATTTCTTCGATGTCAGAAACTCGCGCCGGATCCACATCAGGTCGTGATCGTCCTGTGCGTCAAGCGGAATGCCCGGGCGCACACCTGCATGGGCAAAGAAGTAGTCGCCAAAGCTCGCCGACGTCGGCAGGTTCTCGCAAAACGTCCGGTGCGCGCGCGGAAATGCGGCTGTGAACTGCCTGTGAATGCCCTGGCAAGCCGCGCTGGTCATGGGGTTGCCCTCTGAAATGCCGTACGCCCGCATGGTGCTCATGCCGCCGTAGCGCGCCCAGTGTTTCAGGCAGTCCGGATCGTCAAGAAAATCCAAGAGGGTCTGCTCATGGTTTCCTTTCAGGCAGATCCGCTCATTGCATACGGGCCGCGACGTAATGAAATGCTCCAGCACTTCACGCGAGGCCGGCCCTCTGTCGATATAGTCCCCGAGATAAACCTCAATGGCATGGTCCACCGGATGCTCGGCCAGATCTTCTTTAATGCGCTCGCGCAGCTCCAACAGAAGGTCAAGCCGTCCATGGACATCGCCAATCGCATAGACGCGCACGCCCTCGACCATAACGGGCGTGGGATGGGGATCTGCGCGAAAAAGGCTCTTCCAGTTCATGGTGCCTCGAAGCGGGAAAGTAGTCGTTGCATCCTAATCCGCGAAGCTGGTAGGGAGCTTGTGGACAAAAATTAAAAGCCGGTCGATAGGGAAGAGGCATAATGAAATTTCAGCTCGCCATCAACATGGAACGCATCACCCCCGACATAGACATGCGCGAGGTCGAGCGCCACACGCTGGAAATGGTCCAAATGGCCGACGAGGGCGGCTTTGAAATCGTCTGGTCTGCAGAGCATCACGCCCTGGAAATGACCATTGCTCCCAACCCGTTCCAATTGCTCACCTGGTGGGCCGCCCACACCAATCGCATCCGGCTTGGCACGGCGGTGGTTGTCGCCCCTTATTGGCATCCCATCAACGTGGCTGGTGAAGCCGCATTGACCGATCTTTATAGCGGCGGCCGGCTGGAGTTCGGCATCGGTTCAGGCGCCTATCAGCGCGAATTTGACCGCATGTATCCTGGTTTGAAGCAATCCGAAGGCTGGCGCTACATGCAGGAAATGCTGCCTGTGGTGAAAGCTTTGTGGGAAGGCGATTACGCGCATGAGGGCGAATTCTGGTCGTTCCCCACCTCCACATCCGTGCCTAAACCGGTCCAGAAGCCGCATCCGCCCATTTGGATCGCCGCCCGGGCGCCGATCACCTACGATTTTGCCGTGGAGCATGGCTGCAACATCATCTCCTGGCCGCTCACCCGGCCCATGTCGGAGGCCGAGCTATACAAGTCCCATCTGGACAATGCGATGGCAAAGAAGCCCGGCGCCAAGCGTCCGATCTTCGCAATGATGCGCCACACCTGCGTCTACGAGAATGATGATGGCCGGGAGGCCGCGATCAAGGCGGTGCAGCGCCAGTTGGGCCAGTTCGAGAATTTGTTCAAGAACCTTGGCGATGTGAAGGATGGCTTCCCGGCGCAGGTGGACCTGAACTCCATTGCCAACCGCGATGAATTCAACGCGGACATGCTGCAGGAAAACCTGATGCTGGGCACGCCTGATGAAATCATTGCTAAGCTGAAACCCTATCAGGATCTGGGTGTGGACCATTTCACCTACAATATGAACATCGGATTGGAGTTCTCGCGGCAGAAAAAATCGCTCGAGCTCTTCATCAACGAAGTCATGCCCGCCTACGCCTAGGGTCGTTTGATGTCCAGACCCGCGCATAACCACGTCACAACCGTTGCCACGATTGGGGCAGGGCCAATTGGTGCCGGCTGGGCGGCGCATTTCCTGGCGCGCGGATATGACGTGATGGCCTACATCCACGATCCGGCCGAAGAAGATACGTTCCGCAAGATCCTGGACACTGGCTGGGTGAGCCTGGCGGGCTTGGGTCTCGCACCGGAGGCATCGCGCGACCGCCTGACTTTGACGTCAGATCTTGCCGAAGCGGTCTCTGGGGCCCAGTTCGTTCAGGAAAGCGCACCGGAGATCTTAGACCTCAAACAGGCGCTCTATGAGCGTTTAAGCGATCTGGTGCCGGCAGATGTTGTGATCGCCTCCAGTACCTCCGGCCTCACCATGACCGAGATCCAATCGCGGTGTCCGACAGCGGGTCGAACAGTGGTCGGCCACCCGTTCAACCCGCCTTATCTGCTGCCTTTGGTGGAAATTGTCGGAGGAGAGCGCTCCGGTCCGGATGCGGTTGCCTGGGCGGCTGCGTTCTATAAGGCGGCCGGTAAAGCGCCCTTGGTTATGAACAAGGAAATCCCTGGCTTTGTGGCCACGCGTCTCCAGGAAGCCCTGTGGCGTGAAGCGCTGCATATGGTGGCCAATGGCGAGGCAACTCCCGAACAGATCGACACCGCACTCATCAACGGGCCGGCGCCGCGCATGGCCTTGCAGGGCCAGTGCATGGCCTTTCATGTGGCGTGCGGGGAGGGGGGAATGGCCACCAATCTGGATCAGTTTGGCCCTGCTCTGAAGCTGCCCTGGACTCGCCTTGAAGCGCCTGAACTGACCACAGATCTCCGCAACCGGATGGTTGAGGGCTGCAATGAGATGGCGGCGGACCGGCACTTTGAAGAGATGGCCGCAGCGCGCGACCGGGGCATTGTGGCGATTTTGAATGCGATCAAAGAGGTGAACTCATGAATTTTGAGCCTATCATCACCTGTGCCGTCACGGGCGCGGGCGATACAACGGCAAAGCATCCGGGCGTTCCGGTAACGCCCCAGCAAATTGCCGATGCGGCGATTGAGGCGGCAAAGGCCGGCGCCGCGGTGGCTCACATCCACGTGCGCGATCCGGAAACGGGAAAGGGCTCACGCGACCCTGAGCTTTTCAAGCAGGTAGTTGATCTCGTGCGCTCGTCAGATACCGATGTGGTGCTCAATCTCACCGCAGGCATGGGTGGAGACTGGGTGCCCAGCGACGAAGACCCTGCTTTGCCGGGTCCCGGCAGTGACATGATCGGCCCCTTGGAGCGCTTGGCCCATGTGAAAGACAATCTGCCGGAAATCTGCAGCCTTGATTGTGGCACCTTGAATTTCGGCAACGGCAACGAAATCTACATCTCCACCCCGCCTTATCTGCGTAAAATGGCCGAGCTCACCAAGGAGTGGGGCGTTAAGCCTGAACTGGAAGTGTTTGACCTCGGCCACATCCGGTTCGCCAAGGCTATGGTGGCGGAGGGTTTGATCGCCGATCCTCCCATGTTTCAGATCTGCCTGGGCATTCCCTGGGGCGCGGACCAGGATGTGGACACCATGAAGGTTATGAAAGACCAACTGCCGGCCGGCGCCAGTTGGGCCAGCTTTGGCATCTCGCGCATGCAGATGCCCATGGCGGCCGTGGCGGTTGCCATGGGCGGCAATGTGCGGGTGGGGCTTGAGGACAACCTTTACCTGGACCGCGGTGTTCTGGCCTCCAACGGCCAGTTGGTGGAACGGGCGGTGGAGATCGTCCAGCGCATGGGGGCCACGCCCGCAACGCCGGCCCAGGCGCGCGAGAAGCTGTCCTTGCGCGGCGCATGACCCCGGAGCGTCGGCGCAATCTTCAGCGGCTGTTGAATCCGCGCCATGTGGCCCTGGTCGGGGGCGGCGATGCTGTGGCCGCTGCCACGGAGTGCGCCCGCATTGGGTTTGAGGGTCCGGTCTGGCCGGTCAATCCGGGCCGTGATGAGATTGGCGGGCATGCCTGTTTTGCCAGTGTGGATGATCTGCCTGAGGCTCCCGATGCGGTGTTTCTGGCGGTACCGCGCGCGGCTGCCATTGATGTGCTCCGTCAGCTTTCCGCGAAAGGTGCCGGCGGCGTGGTCTGCTACACCGCCGGCTTCCGCGAGATGGGCGAAGACGGCGCCGCTCTTGAGGTTGACCTCGTTGAGGCGGCGGGCGACATGGCCTTGGTCGGGCCAAACTGCTACGGCCTCATCAACTACCTTGGCAAAGTCGCGCTATGGCCTTTTGCCCATGGCGGCTATGCTCCCGGCTATGGCGCGGCCATCATCACCCAAAGCGGAATGTTGTCGTCTGATCTCACTATGAGCCAGCGCTCGGTGCCGTTCGCTTATATGATTTCGGCGGGCAACCAGTCGGTGCTTGCGTTGGAGGACTTCGTGGATGCCCTGTGCACCACGGAGGAGGTGCGCGCGTTCGGGCTGCACATCGAGGGCTTGCAGGATGTGCCGCGTTTCGTCGAAGCTGCTCATAAGGCATTGCAGGCGGGCAAACCCATTGTTGCCTTGAAGACCGGAAGTTCGCAGGTCGGCAGTCAACTCACGCAAAGCCACACGGGCTCTTTGTCCGGTTCAGATGAGCTCTATTCGGCGCTCTTTGAAAAGTTGGGCATCATTCGGGTCCATTCACCGGCACAACTTTTGGAGACCTTGAAGTTCCTCATGGTTGCCGGTGTGCCATCCGGCCGGTGTGTGGCGGGCTTCACCTGTTCTGGGGGCGGGGCCACCATGCTGGCCGACTACGGCGAGAAGATCGGCTTGAGATTTAACCAGCCCTCAGAGCGCGTTGCCTCTGACTTGCAGGCACTCCTGCCGCACACGGCCACGGTCTCCAACCCCTTGGACTACACCACACCGATTTGGGGCGACAGAAAGCGCGTGCCGCCCGTCTTTTCCGCACACTTAAGCGATGCCCATGACGCCGGCGTTATCGTGCAAGACTATCCGGCTGAAGGATTGGATGAAGCCAAGTCGTTTTATCTGAACGATGCGCAATCCTTCGTGGAGGCGGTGAAAGCGCGGGGCATACCGGGTGCGGTGTGCGCCACCTTGCCAGAGAACATCGATCTTGAGACCCGTCAATGGCTGGTGTCTGAGGGCGTGGCGCCGATGCAGGGCTTGCCCGAGACCTTGGAGGCGATCGCGGCGGCGGCCTGGTATGGGGAGCGGCGCAGGGCGATTGAGCATTCGGCACCCTTTGAGTTGGTGACGACCGGCACGGACGGCCCCACGGAGACGCTCGATGAGGCGGCAGGCAAGGCCATGCTGCGCGCAGGCGGTATAAGTGTTCCGGAGGGGATGGTTGCCTCCAGCGCGCAGGTCGCGGACGCAGCGGAACAGATCGGTTATCCGCTCGTCCTTAAGATGACTGGCCCAAAGCTTCTCCATAAGACAGAAGCGGGCGCAGTGGCGCTCAACCTTGCAAGCAAGGCAGAGGTGCTCCAGGCGGCGGCCCGCATGACGGAGGCGGTGAAGGCATACGATCCGGCGGCGGTGACTGACCGCTTTTTGCTGGAGCGCATGCAAGCCCCGCCGACGGCGGAGTTGCTGGTCAGCATTCGGATCGATCCCCAGCTCGGGGCGGCCTTGACCTTGGGGAGCGGCGGGACGTTGGTTGAACTGGTGGGGGATGCTGCAACGCTGATGCTGCCGGCCAGTGACGCCGAAATTGCCGAGGTTCTGGCGAGCTTGAAAGTGTCTCGTCTTTTGGACGGGTTTCGGGGCGCCAGTGCCATAGACCGCTCCGCATTGATCAGCGAGCTACAGCGGCTCTCAGACTTCATGATATCTCACGCACACACACTTTCAGAAGTGGAGATCAATCCACTCTTTGTCTCTGGCAGCAATGTTGTGGCCGTCGATGCCCTGATCACCCAACGCGCCGGAGAGTGACCCGACCGCACACTGCCGGGACCTGAAACAAACGGCTATCACTCGAGCAGATTATCGATTGTTTCAGCAAGGTTCTGCTGGGTCAACAAAATCGATCCTTTAAAACTCAGGTGATCGTCATCCCGGTAGAGGACGGTGCCGTCCCGCGTCTTATGGCAGACGCTTTCGTCACAAAGAACGTTGGCTATGTCCACGTACGTGACGTTGTCGTGAGCCTCAGTTAGGGGCGTAAACAGGTTCTTGGCTAGGCGATCCCGGGAGTTGACCCAATCAGCACTGAAGCCATTGCAGGTCCTGTCGCCTTTCGCAAACGGCAGCAATTTTGGGCGCGTCAGGCAGGCAATCACGTCATAACCTGCGAGTGGAACCTGACCCAAGAACACCACCTTGGTGCCAATGCGCTCTAGAAATTTGAATGTTTCGCTCGCCGCGCGCGCCATGGCTTTCTGAGAGGCCTCCGGTGTGGCGTTCCCGGGCTCATCGAGCTCATACCAGATGGCGGCTCCGTCCGGTCTGCTCGCGTGAGCATATGCGCCCCAGCGGCTGCCTAACACGACGAGCTTGGGTTTGGATTGCCTGATATACTCAAACACCTTGTCATAGGAGTAGTCGCCCGGTCCCCAGGTCCGCATGCTGCGCCCGATGACAAACGGCAGCGCAGCGCTCTTGCCGGCCCAAGCCGCCGAGAGGTTCTTCTGAGCAAAATAGGCATCCAGTCCAGGGATCCAGTGTTCCACATGACTGTCACCCAGGAGAAAGACATCGGGCTTGTTGTCTTGCGTGGGCGCCCCGATGAGACACTGAACCCCGATGGGCTTCAGCGCTTCGCTCGGCGCGCGGCAGGGCGAGCTTACGTCGAAACTGGCATGCCACAGCAACACGCGGGCCGGGCGGTCAACGCGAAACTTCCACCCCTTGCCGCCCCAGACATGTCCCCCCAAAGTAACGGCGAAAAGGGCAACGCTCAGTGTGCCAATGATGAAGCTCGTTGGACGAATAGCGCTGCCGAACAGGCTGAGACGGCGGAAGGGTCGCTCAACCACATAGAAAGAGAATATCGAAACCCCAACCGCTAGTGCGATCGCCGCGCTGGTTTCCGCGGGCGTGAGAGGTCCGAACTTGATGTACTTGGCGTAAACAAGAAAGGGCCAGTGAAAGAGATAGAGCGAATAGGAGATCAAGCCGATCCCAACGGCCAACGACGTGCGTAGCGGGGCGCCAGAGAATCTCGCCCCTCCATAAACGATGATCAGCGCCGTCCCGATGCAGGGGAGAAGGGCGTAGTAGCTGGGAAAGGGGGTGCTTTGATCGAAGGTGAAGACCGAGATCGCAATTGCGAAATACCCCAGAAGAACGGAACTCTCGGCCACGGCAACCGATTGCGTCTTGCGGCGCTCAAACCACAGACACAAAGCGCCAATGCAAAACTCAAACATGCGAAACGGCATCAGGTAGAACCCTGCCGTGCGGTCAACGTCAAACACCCACACGGCCGCGGCAAGTGAAGCTGCACCAATGGCAAACAAAAGCCACAGCAAAACTCTCCGACTGGCGTAGGTCAGGCAGGCCAAGAGGAAGAGAGGCCAAATCGCATAGAATTGCTCTTCGACAGACAATGACCATGTGTGCAATAGCGGCACGTACTGACTATCGATGGCAAAGTAATCAGCGTCTTGCCAAAAGTGGATGTTGGACAGCGATAGTGTTGCATTGACGGTGGTTTTGCCAAGTTCCAAAAAATGCGATGGCGAAAGAATGAGTGCGCCCAAGATAAATGTAAGCAGAATCGCGAAAAGAAACGCTGGCAGCAGGCGCTTGAACCTTGAGACGTAGAACGAACGGAGCGTAAATCGCTTGGCTTCAATGTCCTCCAGAATATTGCGTGAAATCAGGTATCCCGAAATCACGAAGAAAACATCCACCCCAACAAAACCGCCCGAAAAAACGGTGAGCTCGGCGTGAAACAGAACCACAGACAAGACGGCGATTGCCCTCAGTCCATCGATCTCCGGTCTGTATTGCCGGGCAGGCACAAGGGCTTCTGTTTCACGTTTTGCATGCATGGGATGGGATGTCGGGCTTGAGCGGCAGAAGCCTGCTTGATGGCACTTTCCTGAGGTCTTCACAACCAAATTAGCTGGCTTTTCGGCTCTGGCTTTTCTGCTGGACGTCCATCTCAAACAATCCGGTTCGCCGGGCCACAAACATGAGGCACAGAATCAGCACATATGCCTTAAGAGTGGCGTGCCGACCTAGAGAGGGTCCCTGACAGTAAGGGGTGCTTTCGGATGAAAAGTCGGTGGGCGAAAAAAACTTCCGGTATATCGTTTATGAGCATCGACAAACGAACCAAGCCGCTCGAGAAAAACAATCTCGTACCCTACCATCGCTTTGTGACGCAGTTTGCCCAGATGCGAGCCGGCACTCGGCTGCGCGAAATTCGTGCGCAGCTTATGACGAAGGACGGGCCGCGTCAGATCATCTTTCTCCATCTTCCAAAAACCGGCGGCAGTACGGTTCGCAGCTATTTGGAGGCGTGCATTGGGTCGTTTCGGTCGCGCCACGCAGCAAGGATCTGGGAATACGATCCGAATAAGCCGCTCACCGAAGAAGCTATCGTGGAGGCCAGAAAGTGTCGCTTCGTCTCTGGGCATTTCTCTTGGCAAGCGATGAAGAAGGTCCGAAAACATCCATCGGCTTTCACCTTCACGATGCTGCGCGAACCCGTGGAGCGGATGAAATCCTTATGCCTCTATATGCGCAATCATCCGGTGAACAAGATTCCCAGGGATATGTATGACGTTTTTGTTGCTGCCGCCCAGCAGCCTCTCGATGTCTATCTGCGCAGTGAGGACCCTCGCTTCCATCACATATTCAACAATTTCACGGTGCGGGCAGTGAGTGGCGACATGAGCGTTCCGACCGACGATGCGCAATGGCGTGTCAGGCTGGAGCAAGCCAAGCAAAATCTTGCGGACCTGGACTATGTGGGTTTTTCGCGGACGCTGGAAGCCGAACTACAGAAGATCTTAGCGCAGTGCAACGTGCCCTACGTGGCTCCGATCAGACGTCAGAACGAAACCAAATACCTGATTGAGAAACGCCGGGACGGATCTGACGAAACGCATGTGTTTACCGACGACGTCATGCGGAGTGTGGAGCGATTGAGCGTTTATGATTGCGAGCTGTTCGTGTTCGCAGAAACGTTAGCCGACCGCAGAAGGCATTAGCGGAACCATATTCTAGGCATCCACAGTGGTAGAGCTGTGAAGGTCCAGCCTCTCATCAAAAAATGTCAGATTTTCCGATGTTTGCGGTGGCCAAACAATGTGATTTGGCTTTGGACCGCCAACTTCGGTCGATGACGTTCTCCACCCTGTCGTTCTGCTGGATGCATCATAAAGATGGTTGGCTACGGCAATCAGCTCTTCGGCGGAGTTCTTGCGCACCTGATAGGGCTCGCCCGCCCGGATCTTGTCACGCAACACCGGGTAGTCGAGCAATCCGTTTTCGAACAAGGCTCTGTTCTGCAGCCGCTTGCCCTCTGGAGTTGTCACTTCGTGGGTGAGGATAACCTGCTCACACGATCCCCAACCCCCAACCCCGTCTGATGCATCCACCAGCCCGGTTGGGATTTGAAAGCCCCATCCAAGGTTTAAGGGCCCGGAGGGGCCGGCGATGAGAAACCGCGCTTTGCTGCAGGCGAAGGCCTGAAGCAGGAAGGAGTCCTTGATTCGGCTCAGATCAATAAAGTTCGCCCGCTCCGGGAAAGCTTCCAACTCCGGGTGCCCCAGTAGGACAGCTTGCCCGCCCAGCCTCTCGATGATGTGTGAAATGAGTTCGAGCTGCGCGCTAGGGTTCCCGTTTCTGAGCTGTCCCTTGCGTTTCGTGAGATATGTGCTGGCCCGATAGTGCACCACCGCAAGCCAACGGTCTGGGTTCGCACCGAGCCGTTGCAACTGATCGGCCAAACGCTGCTCGTGCTCGGCCGGAATCTTCAGGCGCACGGGATTGGGGAGAGCATGGAGCGCGCGCGGATTGACCATCCAATCGGTGGGATAAAGATCGCAAAACGATCCCCAACTTCCCTTGTTCCCATCAATCGAACGGGCAATGTGGTGCCACAATCGGGTGTCCGGCAATCCGAGACGGGCCCAGCGCGGTATGTGCCAGCGGATCGGTATGGCGCGGTCTATGCCGGGAACGATCGAGACCACTTCTGAGCTGTAGGGTCGGACGTCGCGGTAACGCAGCTCGATTTCTCCGTAGTCAAACTGGTTTTTGAGCGTGGCCAGGAAAATCAGCTTGGTCAAAAAGTCCCCAAGGGATGTCTCTCGTAAGGAGGCCTTGATCACAAACGGACGGAGAGCTGTGCGGCCAATATCGCGACAGATCATGTTGTCCGAAACTGAGCTCTTGTGAAACAACTCCGCCCTCATTCAGTCGTCTAGTGATTCGCCCACGTGAGACGAGTGTCTTTCGTCCTTACAAAGCCCGCTCTTATCCGGTCAAGATGTTGCGTGTTACGATGGACATTTAGATGCGGGCAAAGCATATACATCCACAATATGTCAGCCTAGACGTCATAACGTGAGGTCGTTGTGGCCGTTTCTGCGTTCGCAGTTTACTTCCAAGGAGAATCAGAGTGGATACCACCGCGCCAGAAAGCTCTGCCGCACCAGCCGCCACGCGGTTGGCCATGTATCGGGAGCTGTTGCGCATTCGGCTGATCGAAGAAGAGATCGTCGCGCGGTACCGTGAACAGGAGATGCGTTGCCCCACCCACATTTGCATCGGGCAGGAGGCGCCGCCGGTGGGTGTGTCTGCGCATTTGCAACAAAGCGATGCTGTGTTCTCCGCTCACCGCAGTCATGGCCACTACATCGCTAAGGGCGGTGATGTGAACGCCATGATTGCTGAACTGTATGGCCGTGCAACCGGGTGCGCCGCCGGCAAAGGCGGCAGCCAGCATCTGGTGGACCTGGACGCCGGCTTTATGGGTTCCGCCCCGATTCTGGCGAGCACGATCTCTGTTGGTGTTGGAATGGCATGGGCCATGAAGCGGCGGAAGGAAGATCGCCTGTGCGTGATCTATTTCGGGGATGGCGCCACCGAAGAAGGGGCGTTCCACGAAGCCATGAACTATGCCGGCGTTGAAAAACTGCCGGTGATCTTTGTGTGCGAGAACAATCTCTATTCTGTGCACACCCCTCTGGAAGTTCGCCAGCCGCCCAGGGCCATTCACGAACTGGCATCTGCCCACGGTATGCTCGGCCTGCACGGGGACGGCAACGATGTGGATGAAGTTTGGCAGCTCGCCAAGACGGCAGTTGAGCGGGCAAGAGCCGGGTCCGGTCCCAGCTTGATCGAGCTGGACACCTATCGCCTGAAAGAGCATGTGGGCCCGAACGAAGATGGCAATTTGGGCTACCGGGATCCAAAGGAAATCGACGCCTGGGCCGAGAAGTGCCCGGTCGCCGGTTTTGAGGCGAGGCTGCTTGAGAGTGGTGATCTGACCGATGCCATGATTGCCGACGTGCGGGGCGACATCAGCGCGGAAGTCGATGCCGCCTTTGCGTTCGCCAAAGCGTCCGCCTTTCCGGCAGCCGAAGAACTCAGCACGTTCATTTATCCAAGCGGTGCAGGAGCGGGCGCATGACGGAACGTTTGCTGACCTATGCTGAAGCCCTGCGGGAGGCGCAGGCGGAGTGCCTTGCGGCCGACCCGGACGTCTATCTGCTGGGCTTGGGGGTTCCGGGGCCAACCGGTATCTTTGGCTCAACAAAAGGGCTTGTTGAAGAATTCGGCGCAGACAGGGTCCTGGATATGCCGGCGTCCGAAGGGGGCATGACCGGCGTGGCGCTCGGGGCGGCGGTCTCGGGCCTGCGCCCCATCCTCATCCACATGCGGGTCGACTTTGCGGTTCTCTCTATGGAGACGCTCATTAATCAGGCGGCAAAGTGGCACTACATGTACGGGGGCAAGATGCGTGCGCCCCTGACCGTTCGGCTGATTATCGGGCGCGGGTGGGGGCAGGGCCCTCAGCACTCCCAATCGCTGCAATCCTTGTTTGCCCATATTCCCGGACTGAAAGTGGTGATGCCGGCCACCGCCCAAGATGCCAAAGGCATGTTGGTCTCCGCCGTCTATGACGACGCCCCGGTGCTGATCTTTGAACACCGTTGGCTCTATGGATTGACCGGCCATGTTCCAGAAGGCCTGAGCAGGACCCCGCTGGACGGGGCAAAAGTGCTGCGGCCCGGGAAAGATGTGACGCTTGCCGGCTTCTCCTACATGGCACTGGAGAGCATGCGCGCCGCTGATCTGCTGGCGGACGTTGGCATAGAGGCAGAAGTGATCGACATGCGCACGCTGACGCCCATCGATCATGAAACAGTCTGCGCATCGGTTGAGAAGACCGGCAGATTGGTGGTGTCCGACACCAGTCACGTTGAGTTTGGCGCCGCCGCGGAGGTGGTTGCAGCGGTCGTGGAGAACGGCTTTTCTGCGTTGAAAAAACCACCCATCCGCATTGGCTTGCCGCCGATCCCTTCGCCGACAACACCGGCGTTGGCTGATCTCTATTATCCGCGGGCAGTCGACATCGCCCGCGCGGCGCTCCGCGCCTGCGAAAGCGACCGGCAGATCGACGACACGCCGCCTGTAACGCCTTGGCGCGATGTGCCGGACCCCACCTTCACGGGGCCGTATTGATAGGGGACAGCGTCTCAAGCGCGATGACATGCCGAACTGTTTAATCATAGGCGGTGATAGCGTTCTGGGCAGCGGACTGGCGCGTGTTCTCCGGTGTCGCGGATGCACCGTCTCGCTCACGACCCGGCGGGCCAACGTGCCGGACCGGACTTTTCTTGATCTGGAGACTTTGGAGGGGCTGGACGCGCTTGCCTCTGCGGATCTGGTCGCGCTTGTTGCGGCGGAGACGAAGCTGGCCACCTGTGCCCGCGAGCCGGAGCGTACGCGCCTAATCAACGTGGAAGCGCCCAGCCGTCTCGCCGAGTGGGCGTTGGATAAGGGCTCAAGGGTTTTGTTCTTCTCCTCAACGGCTGTTCACGACATGAGCGTGGACTGTCCAGCAGAAGCTGACCCGGTTTTTCCCAACACCGCCTATGGCAAACAGAAACATGAAGCTGAGCAGGCGATCATGCGTCTTTCCGGTGACGCTGCCATCATTCGGCCGAGCAAGATCGTTGATGCTGAGTTTGCGCTGTTTCAAGGCTGGGTGCGCGCCCTGAAAGCGGGCGAGCCCATAACACCGTTTTCAGATTACACCGTGTCTCCGGTTTTCCTGGACCTGTTCGTGGAAGCGGTTGCCACATTGTTACTCAGCCGCGGCGAGACAGGGATCTATCAGATCTCAGCGTGCGATGAGACAAGCTATGAAGCCATTGCCAGCTTTATCGCGGAGCAAGAAGGCCTGGAGCCATCCCTGATCCAACCGGCGCGCGCCAGCGACGTGCTGAGCGCAGATGCGCTTCTGCCGTCTGGCTCCGCAAGGGTATCGTGCGCCCGGCTGGAAGCCCTGCTCGGGCGAGACATGCCGAGCTGGCGGGATGGCGTCCGAAGCTTTCTTGCCGCGCAGCAGCCTAGGCCCTGAGCGTGTAGTCTGTGGGCCAATCGCGGATGTCATCCAGATAACGGCGGCCCCAGTCCACCATCTCAGCAAGACCCTCGTCCCAGGACACTTCCGGCTCCCAACCGACCGCTTCTTTGATCGCACTGGAGTCAAGCCAGTAGCGGGAGTCTTGCCCCAAACGGTCTTCTGTGACCTCGCAGAGCTGCTCAAACGGAATGTCCAAGGCTCCCGCACACCGCTCCACCACCTCGCGGATTGAGGTCGGGTTCACCGGTCCTGCGTTGAAAATCTCGCCGTGTGGCCCGCGCTCTGCGATCAGATGGATGGCCCGCCCCAGATCCCGGGCGTGCATGTAGGACTTCTCTGCCTTTCCGCCCCCGTGCAGCGGCAGTTTCTTTCCGGTGAGCCCGGCCCAAATGGCTTTGGGGATGACCCGGTGCAGAAGCTGGCCTGGGCAATAGCAGTTGGACGGCCGGATGATGGTCATGGGAAACTTGAGGAACTGACTGACCGACATCAGGTACATGTCATAGGCCACCTTCGACGCCGCATAGGGGCTTGTGGGCTTGATGGGCTCATCTTCGGTCACCGCGCGATCAACCGAACCGTACATCTCAGACGTGCCGATCTGAATGAAGTGTTCCAGCCAGTCTCTGCTCATCAACTCCTCAGTCAGCCGGGCGAGTGCCATGGAGTTGGTTTCGAAAAACCGCCAGGAGTGTTTCCACGACACGGCGCCTTCACCTTGTGCGGCGAAATTGACAATCACTTCGGGTTTTTCTTTGTCGAGCAGCTCCAGCAAGAGGTCCATCTCGTGGGTCACGTGCCGGGCGTGATATTCATAGCCGTCACGCCCCTCAATGTTCAGGGAAAACGGCTCTGGCCGAAGCGGATTGCGGCCGATGCCGATCACCTTGTTGGGGTTGGCATGATCGAGGAGATAAAATGCTGCGTGGATGCCGAAGGAGCCTCCTCCGCCGAGGATTGCATAGGTCTTGCTCATGGAAGGGTTTCCGTTCGTTCTTAAGTTAGGAAATGATGGTCCAGTTGTAGTCGCCTGTGTAGCCGGCTTCGTCGAAAAGCTTCAGCCATCCTTCAGGATAGTCGTGAAACTCCGCCGTCAGCACCCAGCTTTCGAAGATGGCTTTCTGTTCTGGCGTGCGGTAACTGTCAACCCGCACGAACGCCTTGCCACCCGAAAGTCGCTGAATTTCTTGTAAGGCAATCTTTGCCCGATCGCGCGAAAGATTGTGGACGCAGTCGAGCGAGATCACCACATCGAAGCTGTCGTCGGGAAAGGGCAGATGGTCGGCACTGCCGAGATGCAGCCGTCCGACCACATTGTCGTGACAGTTCATCAACGCATATTCAGATATGTCGAGGCCAAACACTTCAAGGCCGGGCAGGGCATCCATGAGATCGTTCACCAGGAAGCCCTTGGCGCACCCCACATCCAGCACCCGGTGGCCGGGTTTCAGATCGAAATGAGCGATCATATCTTTGGCCACCTGCACCCAGCGGCCATCATATTTGTAGCCGCCGTAACCGTAGGAACGGGGGCCGTCAAAGTACATCTCGCCATATTGCTTTGAGATCCGCACCACCTCCGGATCTTTAGCGTCCTCACGCGCTTCAATGTTGCGCTTTGTCTTAGGGATGGAGCTTAAGAGATTGATTTCTCTGCCCATATGATTAACCCGCTATCTCGGCATGAACGCGTGCGAACCCGGCCTCAGGCTGTGTATAGGCAAAATCCGGGAAGGCCTTGAGCGTGGCGGACGGGTCAAACGGGCGGTAACCGTTGTGCGGCATGGGACCTACGCGCGGCGAGCCTTTGATCGGCACGGGTTCAGCGAACTGTCCCACAACAGCCTCAGCCGCGTCGCGGAACGAGATTACCGTACCGGTGGCCGCATTGAGCACGCCCTGGCTCTTGCGCATCAGCATACGCACGGCAAGTTCAGCCACGTCCTCAACCCACACATGATCGCGCCGCTCCTCGCCCTCGCCGAAGAGCACGATCTCCTGGCCCTCTGCGGCGAGCCGGCGGAAGCGGTTTGGACCGTAGCCGTTGTGGGGGTCCGCTGCGCCATAGATCAGGGTTGGCCGCAGCGTCGCGAAGGGCGTGTCACCGGTGGCCTGTTGCAAGGTGACCTCCCGCGTCAGATGCATGATCCCATGATGGCTGGCAGGCGAAGCGCACGAGGTTTCGCTCAATGGGTCGGGACTATCGGCGTAGATGGCGTCTGAGCCGATGTTGACCACGTGGGACGGGCTGGCCGATTCCAACGCCTCAGCGATTGCGGAGATGATGCTGAGATTGTCCTTAAGCATCTCCAGGTTTTTCACAGGCGCAACCGCGGAGACGGCCACGACGGCATCGCCGGGCTGAAGATGGGCTGCGAGGCGGGAGCCTGCATCTTCGCTCATCAGGTCAACATGCGCGCGCGTCAGGCCCAGCGTTTCGATGCCCTGGGCCACCAGGCGCTTCATGATAGTGCTGCCGACAAAGCCGCCGGCACCGATGATGACGACCCGTTCGGGGGCCTGAGGAGAGGAGGTCAAGTGTTCAAGCATGTGCAATCCTGGCAGCGTTCAAGGGTCAAACGGGGCAACGCCCATGGTGTGGCTTACGAGGCCGGCAGCGCGGGCGTCGGCGGGATCGAAAATCCGGTAAGGATCAATCAGCATGGTCCCCCTCATTTCGTGAGCAATCCTGTGGAGGTCCTGAGCGCGGTAATCAGGCCACGGGGTCAGGATCATCAGGGCATCCGCTCCGGAAACGGTGTCCATAACCTGATCAAAGCGGGTGGAGGAGGGGTGCGCGAAATCCTCTTCCGCCACGGCCGGGTCATGCACGTGGAAGCGGGTGTCCGGGAACTGTGCGAGGGTGGCCAATGAGGGTGAGTTCTTTATGGAGTGCGTGTTCTCTTTGTAGGCCAAACCCCAAACCGCAATCAGTGGGTCTTTGTGAGTGGAGAGCAGTTTGTCCCGTAAAACACCTGCAGCCCAGTTGCGGTTATGGGCGCTGTTGTCCAGCCACGCTCTGACGATATCGCTGTGGGTGCCGGTCTTGGCTGAGGTGTCCAGGACCGTCTGCAGATCCCGCTCCAGGTTGCCGCCCGCGATGCCAAGGCCGGGTTTCAGGTAGGCAAACGCGCCGATGCGCTTGTCCAGCTTCAACGCAGGCACAATCTCGCTCCAGTCCGCTCCAATCTCCGCACACAGCTCCGCCATGGTGTTGGCGACGCTGACCGAAGAGACCAGGCACATATTGATTGAGATCTTGGCGAGCTCAGCGCTTTCATAGCGCATGGGTAAGACTGGGCAACCGAATGCCTCCAGCACTGCGGCAAAAGCCGGCGGCAGCGGTGCGGCGGGATCGGAGCAGCCCACAATGTACCGTTCAGGCTGCGTGGCCCGCTCCACGGCGCGGCCGAAGATCAGAGTTTCCACCTGATAGAACAAGCGCGCGCCATCGAACGAAATCTGTCGGGTGAAGCCTGGAGGCACCTGGCACAAAATGACCAAGATGGCCTGTTCGTTCAGATGCGGCGTCACCTGCTCAATCAGCTCGACGATCCCGCTAAGATCGCTCGCGCCTTGATCATCAGTGGGCACGTCAGGCGCGATATAGACCACATCCCGGTCTGCCAGATCCGAAAAGGCGCTCGAAAACCGTTGGCGTGGGCCGTTGGCGGCCAAAAGCCGGTCGAGATCAGGCTCAAGAACGGGCAAATCCCCCGCCGCAAGGCGCGCGGTCAGCGCCGTGTCGCGGTCCACGCACAACACATCAAATCCAGCCGATGCGATCCCGGTCGCCGAGACCAGCCCCAAATGGGTCATTCCGACAAAGGCAACTTTTGCGTTCACGGTTTTGCCGCCTTGGCGATGGCCTCTTCACTGAGCCGGCCCAGAACAGTGTTGAGCCAGATGTCGTTGGAGAGATCCGTTTCCGTTCCCGACTGACAGAGGTTCTTAAAGTGGGCATATTCCTCAACCCAGGTGGGATCTTCTTCCACCAAGGTAACGGCCCCCTCAGGGGGACGCCCGGAAGGCAAGACGCGCATGCGCCGCGTAAAGGTGGCCGGCCCCCATTTGCATAAAGATTCAATATGTGCCGAACCTTTCTCGGCAAAGACATCGCAGGTGAAATGATTGCGCCAGGACAAAAGGGTCATCTCCAGCTCAATCTTGGGCGAACCCGCCTCCGTGCCGATGATCACATGATCCGGCGCTTTGTTCTCGAAGCAATTTGAGGTGTAGACCTCAAAGCTCTCAAGTCGTTCGCCGAACCAGAAGGCTAACGTGTCCAGCAGATGCGAACCGAGGTCCGGCAACACGCCAGCGCCTTGGTCGCGCCATTCCGAATTGCGCACCAGGCGCGCGGTGCCGTTTCCATAGAACATGCGGCAGCGATAAATCTCGCCCAGATCGCCCGATCGGATAAGATCGCGCATCCGAACGTAGTGCGGCTCAAAGCGATGATTGTAAGCTGTGTAACACACCGCGCCGTTGGCCTTAGCAAGTGCGTCGAGGCGCTCAATATCCCCATCTTGGGCGGCCCATAAGGGCTTCTCCACCAACACGTGCTTGCCGTGACCCAGAAGATAGGTCAGAAGCTCAATCTTGGGTTCATCCGGGACACAGCACAAGGCGCAGTCATAGGCCTCCAGCGGCACGTCTTTGATGTCCCGCCAGTCGGCCTCTTCATGCACGGGATCAACGCAGCCTACATAATCGTCGCCGGCAAAGCGCCTGCGCTTATGGCCTTGAACCCCCAGGCCCACGACTATGGCCCGGAAGTCGCTCATCTGTAGTTTGCCTGCTTCTCGGCCTTGTCGAGCTTGGCCAGAATATCTTCCGGCGCCACGGGCACATTGCCGTCCAGCTCGCACTCGCAAGCCGCCGCGATGGAGCCCAAGATGGTGGCCTGCGCCTGCGACCGGCTCACCAAAGACGCCAGCGTTGCATAGGCCAGCAAGGCATCGCCAGCACCAACCGCGTCAACCACCCGTTCCACAAAGCTATCGATGATGAAGAAGCTGTCCAAAGCTTCGTGGTCGTTGTGAATGCAAGTGAGCACGCCGCGTTCCCCGAGCTTCAAGATCAACGTCTTGCAGCCCGCAAGGTCATAGAGGTTCGCGGCCAGGGGACGAATGCCCGAATCCTGGTCAGCAAGCGCAAACCGGGCTTCACGCTCATTCGGCGTGATCAGGTCAAAGCCCTTAAACTCCGTCACATTGCCCCAACGGCTGGCCACCTGGCTGTCGCCTACGCGGAAGGCGCCCTCCGGGATAGCCTCAACCAAGGAGGGGATGGTTCTGCGGTTGAACATTCCGTGGCGGAAATCACTGAACACGACGGCGTCCGCCTCGGTCTCGCGAATGGCGCCGCACAGTTCGTCGGTGATGGCATCGGAGATTGTGGAATTGTCCAGCGTATCCACTTTCAAGAGGCGATATCCGCCGACAACAATGGCGTTTTTGTTGGTGGTCGGGCGGGTGCTGTCGATGATGGGCAGCACTTCGACATCAAAGTCCTTCAGGCCGTTCAGAGCAAACTCTGCCAGGGAATCCTGGCCGAGGACCGTGGAAAAGGTCACATCGGCCCCGGCGGCGCGCAGGTGCTTGGCCACAATACCGGCCCCGCCAATGTAATCGGTCTTGTTCTCAAACAGCACGCTCATGGTGGGCGTCTTGGTTTGCCCGCCAATCATTGCGCATTGGGTCAAACTGTCGATGATCGTGTCGCCCACCACATGCACCGTTTTGCCGGGCATGTTATTGAGGGTTTGGCGCAGGCTTTCAAACGTTACGCCGTGGCGTTCCATCACCGCCATGAGCTTGTCGATCTTCAGCTCAGGCGGAGCCATGTCTATAAGTTTTGAGGAGGAATAGACGATATCGCCCGGGGTGAAGATGATCTCGCCGCCGTAGCTTTCAAGCACGGTGCTCTCTTCCGCCGTCTTCGGCGCCATGCCGTTGGAGACATATTCAAAGCCCTTGGCGAAATAGTCCGGCTGAAGAAACTCAATGTTTTTCAGCGGTTTGGCGTTTTCATCAATCAACACATAGTCAACAACCTCGAATGCAGCGAGGTTGGCTGCCCGCAAATCCTGGGGCACGTGGGGGCGGTACAGCCCTTTCTCGATATGCTTGTCGGCGGTCAGGCTGGCGACCAGGATGTCGGCCTTGTTCTTGGCATAAATCAGATGGCGCATATGACCGGGATGCACCACGTCGAACACGCCATGGCACATAATGACCTTCTGATCCCGCGGCCGCGGGCCGATCGCCTCGCGCAACTCTTCCCTGGTCTTGATCTTGTGGCCGAAGCGGGCCGTCAGGCTTTCCGTCATTTATCCTTGTCCTCACCGAGATACTGGAACCAGGTCTCGGTGGCTTTCGCGATGCTGTCCGGCTCCCACAGGGGCGCGTCGCTCCACACCTCGATATCCTCCAGCATGCGCCCAACGCCCTCTTCAAAGGGAACTTCAGGGGCCCAGTTCAGGTCCCTCTGGATTTTGGTTATGTCGGCCCATGTGCAGTCAGGCTCCCCCGGGCGCTTTGGAATATGCACTTTCTCCCCGCCGATCAAGTCCACCAGACTGTTCACGGTCTGGGGACTGCCCGCGCCCAGGTTCCATATCTCGCCGGAAAGCGGGGTTTCGGCTGCGGCGAGAAACGCCTTTGCCACGTCGGAGGCGTAGAGAAAGTCGCGGGACTGTTCGCCATCGCCCACCACTGTGAAGGGCTTGCCGGCCAATTTCTGGCGCAAGAACACACCAAACACCGCTCCATAGGCTCCCGTTGTGCGCACGCGGGTGCCATAGGCGTTGAAAATGCGGATGGCATTCACGGGCAGGCCATAGACTTGGTGCCAGTGAAACGCCGCTTGCTCGCCCTGGTACTTCGAAAGGGCGTACGGGTATTGCGGCCTGATCGGGTGATCTTCCCGCGTGGGAACATCTGCCAGCCCGTAGCAGGACGAGGAGGCGGCGTAGACAAACTTCTCCGCACCCGCCGCGCGCGCCCCCTCCAGCACCCGAACCGTGCCCTGAACGTTGACCGACATGTATTCGATGGGTTGCTCGATGGATGGCACGATGTCGCCAATGCCGGCAAAATGGACGATGTAGTTCACATCCCGGAAAATGGCCGCATCCGGCGCTAAATCGCGGATATCCGACCACTCGCAACTGAGGGCGGAATTGCTGCGGTGATGATCCAGATTGCGTTCGTGGCCGCCGGAGAGGTTATCCACCACGCGCACGGTCATGCCGCGCTCAAGCAGCACATCAACCATGTGCGAGCCGATAAAGCCGGCGCCGCCGGTGACCAGGACTGTCTTTGTCTGGGACATGGGCAAGGTTCCGTTCTTAGCGCGCTGAAGGGCACCTGCTTGTGCAGATGCCCTTTGAGGTGGGCTGGTGGTTGCCGTGGGAGGCGGAACGCCTCCTTACGCGGCGTTGAGCTTCTTCAGGGTCTTAACGTTGTAGTACCAATCGTTGCTCATGCTATCTGGCAGCTTACCAGCCTTAAACGCCTTGCACAGATCGCGAACCGCGTCCTCGATGGAGTGGGAAATCTTGAAGCCCAATTCATTTTGGATCTTGTCGGAATTGATGTGATAGGAGCGGATATCGTCTGTAGGAGTGGTGACGATCTCAATGTCGCCTTTCTCAGGCATCTCCTCTTCCACGATGCGCTTGACGATTTGCGCGATCTCCATGATCGACATGTTCTGGAAGCCGCAGTTGAAGGTCTTGCCTGCAATCTTCTCATCTTCAATGTGCACCAGCTTGCGGTAGAGGTCGCACATGTCCTGAATATGCAGGTTGGGGCGCAGCTGACTGCCGCCGAATACGGTGATCTTACCATTTGTGATGGCGTGATTGGTGAGGATGTTCACCGACAGATCGAGCCGCTGGCGCGGGGCATAGCCACACAGAGTGGCGGGGCGGATCACACAACAGACGAAATCATGGTCCATATGGCTGAACAGAACCGGTTCGCACTTGCCTTTGTACTCGTTGTAGAGCGTGAGCGGCACCAGCGGGTGATCTTCGGTCACATCAGGCGCGTCCGATACGCCGTATACGGAGCTTGATGAGGCGTAGATGAAGCGCTTTACACCGGCCTCTTTGGCGGCAACCACCATAGGCTCGAAGGCATCCAGATTGATGGTGGTGCTCAGGTTTTCATCAAGCTCAAAGCTGGCATCGTTGGAGATACAGGCAAGATTGATCACCATATCAGCGCCTTCATAGGCTTCGCGCAGCTGATCAACGTTGCGGATGTCACCTTTGATCATCTTAAAATTGGGATTGTCATGCGGCAGGAAGTGGTCGCCGAAATAACAGATGTCAAAGGCCGTCACCTTGTGGCCGTCGTCCAGGAGTTGCGGGCACAGCAGGGAACCAACATAGCCGGCTCCGCCCAGTACGCAGATGTGTTTCATGATCTGATGGTCCGTCTTTTGAGCAGTCTCAGAAGCGCCTCCGAACGTTGGCGCTATCAGGTGAAGATGCGCGCGCTACAAGGTGTAGCCGGCGCTTGAAGCGTCCCGGTAGAACATCTCCACCGTTTCGCGTGAATAATCGTCCAGGTCTTTGCCAACCAAAGAGAGTTTTGCCAACAGGCTATTGGTGACTGTGATGATATGACACCCCATCCAATCGGCCTGGAAAATGTTCAGGAGCTCCCGCGGAGAAGCCCACAAAAGCTCAGCCTTTGGGCGTGACTTCAGGATATTTAGGGCTTCGGTCATGTGAGGAACCGGGTCCCGTCCGGTATCTGCAATGCGGCCTGCAAAGACCGACACGATGGCCCCGGTCTGAGGATCGAGCGCCTCGGCCACATCTTCCACCTGTTCTAAGCTCATCATTGCGGTGACGTTCACAACCACGCCCTCCGCGGAGAGCTTCTTGATCAGCGGCGCCGATTTCTCGCCCTTGGTGTTGGTGATCGGGATCTTGACGTTCACATTGTCCCCCCACGAGGCGATTTTGAGAGCCTGTCGCTCCATTTCATCGAACTCGTCGGCGAAGACCTCCAAAGATACCGGCTTGTCCTGGATCTTCTCCAGCAACGCGCGGGCGAACTTCTCGTAGTCGTCCACGCCTGCCTGGCGCATTAAAGTGGGATTTGTCGTGAACCCCTGAATGTCCGGATTGGCATACATGTCCAGTATGCCTTGCATGTCTGCACCGTCTGCAAACACTTTGATTTGCAGGTCTTTTGCACTCACCATACTTCGCAATCCCTCATTTGGAGGCGTCGGCCACAATCCATGCGGCTGCCTCGCTCACCGAGCTGACCGTGGCCTGCTGGCCCGTTGCTATCAACTCGCTGGTGTACCCCAGATCTATGAAGACGCATGAGCACCCCGCGGCCAGCCCCGCCTCCACATCGCTTGCGCGATCGCCCACCATATAGCTGGACTTAAGGTCAATGTTCCAGCGCTTTGCGGCGCTCATCAACATGCCAATGCCAGGTTTTCGGCGGTCCGTGACCAAGCCTTTCACCTGATCACGGGTTTCGGTTGAGACTTCCACATCATCCACCGGCATGGAGTGGCGCAATCGGGCGTGCATTTCATCAATGATGCTGCGCTCCACCAAGCCTGCGCCCACGTCGGGTTGATTGGTCACCACGATCAGCACGAACCCGGCCGCTTTCAGGCGGCCCACGGCGGCTGGTGCGTCGGGGTAAAACTCCAAGGCTTCCAGTGTTTTTGGCGCGTAGGAGCGGCCATTGCGGAATTCTGGAACAGTGAGAACGCCGTCTCGGTCCAGAAAAACCGCCCTTTTGAGGCCAACCGCCATCGCCTATAAGCTCACCATTTGGTGGCCTGCACCTGCAGCACCGGGCTCGAAACCAGACAATGCCAGATCACCGCCTGAAAGGCTTCCGCATGGGGTGTGATCAAGCGCTGGTCAACGGTTGGCACCAGCACCACTGCATCACCCACTTCAGCGGTGTAGCCGCCGTCGCGCCCCACAATGCCGTAAATCTTGCAGCCCCGTGACTTGCCTTCTTTGAGCGCCTCCACCAGATTCATGGAAACGTTATGCTCAGCATTGCCGCCGCCCACGGAAAACACCAAAATGGCGTCTTTCTCGCAGGCATTGGAGATCTTGAGCCAGCCGGCAAAGACGGTTTCCCAGCCCTCATCGTTGGTTCGCGCGGTCAACTCGGACACGTTGTCCGTCGGGGCATAGGTTTCCACACCACACAGTTTGCGGAAATCGTTGACCGCATGGGACGCGTTGGCCGCGCTGCCGCCCACGCCCAGCACAAAAAGCCGTCCTCCATTATCCCGTGTCGCGGCAATCCCCTGGGCAATCGCTTCAACCTTTTCAACATCCAGCATGGCGCAAATGGATGCGGCTTGTTGAAGGTAGGTAGAGATGTGCTCAATGCCGGAATTTGCCTCAGCGCCCATGGAGGTGTCCTCGTCTTGTCAGGGAAATGCCGACGGGGGTCTAGGCTGATCTGCTTGCCGTTGCAAGGTGTTTGCGGTCGTAAGTCTGAATAAACTGACTGGAAACAGTCATCTTGCAAAAGAAAAAGGATCTGCACCCCTCTCTGGCCACAGATCCTTCTATTTCAGCTCGGCGGTGAAAGTTTCCGCCCGTAATGGTTAGCTGGCGCGTTTGCGGCCCAGCCCAATACGCTTCGCCATTTCTGAGCGCACGTTGGCGTAGTTGGGCGCTACCATCGGATAATCGGGCTTCAATCCCCACTTCTCGCGGTACTGTTCAGGCGTCAAATTGAAGGCCGTGCGCAGGTGCCGCTTAAGAGATTTGAACTTTTTACCGTCTTCAAGGCAGATAATGTAGTCGGGGGTAACCGACCGGCGAATTGAAACGGCAGGTTTCAATTCTTCTTTGGGCTCTTCTACAGCGCCCTCAACAACACCTGCCATGGCGGTGTGCACGTCTTTGATCAAGGCAGGCAATTCAGCCACGGGAACTACATTGTTCCCAACATATGCCGCCACGATCTCCGCCGTGAGAACGGCCATTTCGGTTTTGTCGGTTTGGTCTTCCATTTAGATACCTTCTATTGCGTTCATGTGACCCGGCTGGCGAAAATGAGCCCGGTTCCATTATCGTTAAGCATGGCCTAGCCCATGTTCAGCTTGTTCGCAACAAATTCTTTCATCTTACTGTCACGTTTTGCTGAGTGATCAGTGAAAATACAAATTTTTAGTGGCATTTGTTGGCGAAACACCCGAATTTAATAGCTGGAATACGGCGAGAAACGCAGTAAACCCTTGGAAGTGTCTTAACGTAGGGTAAATTACACTTATAGATTGAATGTGTATATTTAAAAAGTTGTAATGCGCTTTGGAGGGGAGGATAGGTGGCTACTGGCACTGTTTCTTTCACTGCCAGCGCTCCATGCTTGAGGCTCAACCCTGATGGAGTGCGATTTATGAGTGATTCTGCAAAACCCACAGTGCATATCGACAATGAACGGACCCGCGTCACGCAATGGCTATTCGACAAGCGAGGCGACAGCACGGGCTGGCATCGTCATGAGTTTGACTATGTGATTGTACCTCTGGCCGACGGCACCCTCCAGATCGAAGGACCAGATGGGACCACCAGCCATGCGGAGTTAACCTCAGGCGTCCCCTACTACCGGGAAGCAGGTGTTGAACATGACGTCATCAGCGCAAACGACTACCCGTTTGCGTTTATGGAAATTGAGATCAAGCAGTAGTGCAAAGCAAAAAAGAATGCGCCAACCCGTGGCGCATTCTTCTCACGATCTTGCTTACCGGCAGAGGCGATAACGGCCGGAATAGGTTTTGTAGCGGCCGGTGTCCGGATTAAACGAGCGGTATTTTGCGCGGCAATAGGCATACCACTCATCGGTCCATGGCTCCGGTGCCTCGTCATAGATGGGCCGCGCCCGTGCCGGTTCGGGTGTGTAGCCTGCCATGCAGTCTTCGAAAATCGCGTTATAGATCCGGTCTCGTTCCGAGGCGCTGGCCACAGCCCCTCCAACAGCGCCAACCGAACCGCCGATCAGCGCTCCGCGCCCTGCGCCTTTGCCGCCGCCAACGATTCCGCCGATAATGGCGCCAACAGCCGCGCTACCAAGGCCTGAGCCAACCGCTGCCTCACCCGGGCGTTGCGCTTGGTGGGACCGGCGCTTTGCTTGACGGTGGCAATACTCTTCGCGTGACTGCGCGCCTGCTTCACTCACAACGGTGTCTGTTGTCAGGGCCACCAGGCCCAAAACGGCTGCACTGCACGTCCATATCGCAAACTGCTTCATGAATTCTGTTCCTTTGCCCGAATGCCCGCTCTCATCCTCATTCCGCCCCAAGCCTTTCCATCAAAGTGAGGCTGGAATTTGGCGAACGCAGATATAGTGATCGCAATGCGACTTACCAGTTGACTTAACGTTAATGCCCGAAAATTGGGTTAACCGTTCATAATTGCCAGCGATTCTTCCACCATTTTTTCCAGCAGTTCTCCGGCGTTGCCGGAGCGGTTGAGGCTCATGGCTTGGCCCGACCAAAGTGCCACAAAGTCCGGAGAGCCCGCCTCCACACTCGCCTTGCGCAAGGGGGCGGTTACCGTGTTCATCAGCGGAAATTCCGGCAGCTCGTCTTGGCGCTCTGCCATTTCCTCAATGTAACGGTTGGAGAGCCCCCGGGCCGGCCGGCCGGAGAAGGCGCGGGTGAGGCGGGTATCTTCGTCTTTGGCCTCCAACAGGGCTTTTCTGTACACCGCAGGCGTGGCCGCTTCCTCGGTCGTTAGGAACGCCGTGCCGGGCTGCACACCCGCCGCACCGAGCGCAAACGCTGCGGCGATGCCCCGGCCATCGGCAATACCCCCTGCAGCGATCACCGGAAGGTTCACAGCATCCACAATCTGCGGCACCAGTGCCATGGTGCCGACCCGGGCGGCATCCATTGTCGAGGCGAAGGTGCCGCGGTGGCCACCGGCTTCCCAGCCTTGCGCGATCACAGCATCAACGCCGCCATCGGCCAGGATAATCGCTTCGCGCACGGTGGTGGCCGAGCTCAACACCACGATGCCGACCTGCTTCAACGCCTCAACCATGTGACCGGCCGGCAAGCCGAAATGAAAACTGACCACCCGGGGCCTCAGCTCCAACATGACCTCCATCATGGCTTCATCAAACGGGAAGTTTGTGGGCACGACGTCAGGCATGTCACCCAAGTTGTACTCATCGAAATAGGGTTGAAGCTGGTCTTTTGCGGCAGCATTCCTCTCCGCGTCATCCTTCGGGGGCTCATGAACAAAGAAGTTGACGTTGATGGAGCGGTTGGTCGCCATCATGGTTTTGGCGATTTCCTCGCCCGTGCGCTCCGGGCTCATGAACGCGCAACCCAAAGACCCAAGACCGCCGGCGTTCGAAACGGCCGCGGCCAGGGCAGGGGTGGTGGCCCCCGCCATGGGAGCCTGAATGATGGGGTGGTTAATGCCGAGAAGGTCAAGAAGCGCTGTATTCGGCCACATGAAGTCTGCTCCGTTTGGATCTGAGAACGGAGCAGACTTGTGCAGCAGAGCTTGGCAGTGTGCAAGTCCTTCGCTGGATTAGTGTAGCCGCACTCTTTGGCCACGGCAGCGGCAGCGTTGCGGCTTAACGATCACGCGTGTGGGCCCAGGGACGCGCTTGACCACGACCCTGACCGGACCTGGCACGCGCTTGACGATGGTCTTAACCACCCGTTTGATGCGGACCGGGCCAGGGACTTTCTTGATCTTGACCACCGTCTTGATCCGAACCGGACCGGGCACGGTTTTGACAACGGTCTTGATGCGGACCGGGCCGGGGACTTTCTTCACCACGGTGCGGACCACGGTCTTGATGCGAACCGGGCCTGGCACCTCCACAATGCGCTCAGGACCAGGCACACGCACGATCCGCTCAGGGCCGGGCACATTCACCTTCCGGACGATCTCCTTGATCACCGGCTTGGCCAAGCTCTGTGCGGCGATGGCCAGCACGCTTGGAGAGTTCAGAGCTGCCAGCGCGCGCTGCTCTGCCCGTTCTGCGAGGGTCTGTGCCGTGTGCGCCAGATCGCTGTTGGGGTAGCGCTTGAGAAACGCCTCATAGGCTTCAGGCGTGTCCAGCGTGAGGGCATGGAACCAGGAATACATCTCCACCCGGCGTTCCGTAATGCCGCGAATGATCTCACCAAACGGGGTGTCGCCATAGAGCGAGACGAAGATCTGGTAGACCGTCACATTGTTCTGGACCACAACCACATCATAAGCCTCCTCGGCACTCATGGAGCGCAGTTCGTGATGCCACTGGCCGTCAGACTTCTGGGGAAGAGGGTCAGATTTCACGCCATCGGCACCCGGGAAGAACGAGAAAGGCTCTGTCAGAGCGGTCACTTCCCACGGTGTTTGTTTGCCATTGGAGCTTTTGTGGACCGAAAGCCGGATCGTGCGCAGCACCGTTTCAATTGAGGCGCCAGGGGTTTTCGCAGCGTTCACCAGAGCGGCGGTGAACGGGCTGTTCGTGCCCCGGCCGTCAGATGCCGTCGCGCCGGGGGAGGTTGAATACACCACCAACGAGCCGGGAGGAGCAGTCACCACGGCCAGACCTTTGGGCACAGACTTGGCGCGGGCGCCGGCCAGCAGAGTTCCGGCAATTGCCGTACCGCTGGTCAACGTGGCGCCGGGAGCGCTGTCGATGCGGGCAAGGCCGCGTTGGGACTTCTCGATCTGCTGCTCGAACGGATTGTTCCGGCAGGCATCCAAGATCACAATCCGCGTCTTTGAAGGAATACGGTTGATCACGTCCATCACATCGGAGAGCCTCACCGCCTGAAGCGCAAAGTCAGAGGCCCGTTCAACCTCAATGTCCACCGGCAGGAGATAGTTTGCACCGTCGATCTGGACGCCGTGGCCGGCGAAGTAGACCAGCGCAACGCTGTCTTCGCCCTTATCGGCCAGCTTGCTGGCAAAGGCGTTCACAGCTTTTCGCATATCCGATTGTCCCACATCCAGGGCGGACGTGACGTCGAAACCGGCTGTTTCCAGAAGGCCGGCAAACGCATTCGCGTCCCGGATCGGGTTGGCCAGAGGTGTTGTGGACGTGTAGTTGGAATTGCCGATTACGAGGGCGAAACGGTCTTTCGCCCAGGTGGTGGCTGTTGTCCCGCAGAACAGTACTGCGGCCATAAATATAAATAGGGCACGCTTTATCATTGCTTCCTCCAGGTGGCCGCCGCCGCAGCCTTGTTATTTGCCCTATTCAAAAAAACGTTATCACAGGCAAAATGAACCCTGGCTGAATGGGAAGATGCGTGGTCATGGTGCTTGCGTTCGCCGGAATGCGAGGATGGCTCTTCCGTTCCCCTGCGAAAGCAGCGGTCTATCGCTCATCGCACACTGTTGGCTTGCTTGGGCGCTATCTGCCCTTGGCGTCTTTTACCAGGTTGAAGATCCCAGGCGCTGCAGCTTGAGCGACGAACTTCGCATTTGGCCCAAAGCCCTGGTCCACCGATCCTGACGGAACCCGGTTGGCTTGCTTAACCGTGCCCAGCACATCGCCCGTCGGGTCCGACACTACCCAGGCCAGTGTGATCGGTTGTTTTCCCTTTTGGGTTTTGCCCACCTTCACCTTACCGCTCACGGTCAAGGTGTCGTCGCCCGGCTTGTTGCGCACGGGCCATCCTGCATCTCGCAAAACTTTGCGCATGGCCGCTGTCAGTTCCCGGTTGCCCGCTCCAGGCGCGCCCTTCACCTGGGGCACGGCGACGGCATTGATGGCTTTGGTGTTGCGTGGCGGCTTAATGGTCTCGCGGGGCTGGACCTCCGCAACACGCTGCCTGGTAGAGCCGGTGTTCAAACCACCCGGGGGGGAATGGGTGCCCGGCTCATCCACGCTGCCAGGGCCACCGGGGAGTTCGGCAACTCCGGTTTCAATGGCAATCAGCTCTGGGGCGTCGCGGTGAGTTGGGTCGATGGGCGAACCGCCAAGGGCTTTGGCCTGTTCAATGGCTGCGGCGCTCGGAGCCACCACCGGGGTTCCGCTGCTTAAACACCCGCCCAAGCTCAAGGCCAACGCGACCACAGTCAGACGCAACGCTAAGCTTACCCTCGCTTTGATCATGGCCGACCGAATCGCTCCCTCTATTCGGTGCGTATAACACAAACATGTCTGATTAACGGCAAATCATCTCCACAGGCAGTTGAGACACACATTCGGGCCCATCTTCCCCGATAATGTATGTGCGACCCGGACACATGGCGTTCCCGCTGTCAGCGTCCATCAAAATCATGTGGGCGAAGAACACCATTCCAGGCCCAATCTGCGCATCGTTTCCAGTATAGAACATGGGCCAATCCATCCAGCACGGGGTGAATGTTGCGCCCAGGGAATAGCCGCACGCGTTCATCCGGTGATTGCGCATGCCGTGGCTGTCCATTGCGGCCGCATGCGCGTCGAACACATCGCCGGCCGTGTGCCCGGACTTCATGACGGCCTCTCCGGCGCTAAGGGCATCCTGACAGGCCGCCAGCATCTTTTCGTGCTGCGATGTGGGCTTGCCTACGATCACCGTGCGCATCATGGCGGCATGATAGTGGCGGTAACTGCCGGCCCACTCCAGGGTCATCTGATCGTTGGCATCCAGAACCCGGCGGCCCGACTTGTAACGGCACAGTAAAGCATCAGGTCCCGATCCGATGATGAACTCATTGCCGGGATAATCGCCGCCGCCGGTAAACACCGCCCCTTGCATGGCTGCAAGAATGTGGCCCTCATCGGCCCCGGCCCGGGTCAGTTTCAGCCCGGCTTCAAGAGCCTCATCGGCCAGAGCCCCTGCCTTGCGCACATAGACCAACTCGGCCTCCGACTTAACCAGCCTGACGCCATCCACCAGCCCGGAGGCATCCTGAAGAGCGGCAAAGCCTTCCAAGGCCGCATCCACCGCCCGGCCATTCTTGGCGGTTAGACCGACGGTGTCGTATTCAATTCCGAGCGTCTTTCCCTTAGCCCCCAGATCGTCCAGCATGTCACGTAGTTGGCCGGCAGGCTGAGCGCCGCCTTCATCCTTCCAGATACGGATATCTTCCAACAGCGATGTATGTTTGGCCTGCAGATAGTCCGGCGCGCGGGTGAGCAATGCGAAGGTTCCGTCGCTGCCCAGATAGAGGCACTGGAAGAAACAGAAGCCGAACGTGTCATAGCCGGTGAGGTAATACATGGACTCTTGTTGAAACATCAAAAGTCCATCCAGCTCCCGTGCCTTCAGCTCCGCCACCACTGCCGTTCTGCGCCGATCGAACTCAGCGCGCTCAAAATGCAATGCCATGGTATTCTTGTCTCCTAGTCTCTGATGACGATGGCCGAGAGTTGGCGGCCATAATCTGGTTCTTTGCGGTGTGTGGTGCGCCGGTAGCTGAAGAACCGGTCCTCATCGGAATAGGTGCACAGCTTCAGATTCTCCACTGCGCCAACACCAGCTTCACGCAGGCGCAGCTCAACGAAGCCCGGCAGATCGAACATGAAATGGCCGTCGCGCTCAGCGGCAGCGAAAAAGCGGTCGAACCCTTCGTCCTCCGCCAGAAAACGCTGCCTGTACTCAGACCCCACCTCATACGCTTTTTGAGAGATGGTCGGTCCGATGGCGGCTCTGACATTCGTGCGTGCCGCGCCCACTTCTTCCATCGCAGCAACGGTCCACTTGATGACGCCGCCCAATGCACCCTTCCAGCCCGCATGGGCCGCTCCGATCACTTTGGCCTCGGGATCAACAAAGAGAATAGGTGTGCAGTCGGCTGTGTTGACCGAGATGGCCAGGCCTGGCGTTGCCGTCACCACCGCATCGGCCTTGGGCCCATGTTGAGCGGGCCAGGCCTCCGTGGCGATCACCGCATCCGAGCTGTGATGTTGATAGGGCGCAATCAACCTGGAGACGGGCACCCCCAGCTTATCGGCTATCAAGGTGCGGTTCTGCATCACCTTTTCGCGGTCATCATCAGAGCCAAGTCCGGTGTTTAAGGAGGCATACAGTCCTGAGGAGTGACCGTTCTGGCGGGTGAAGAACCCGTGGAGCACAGCCGGCGATATGGTCAGGCTTTCAGCTTCGATCATGGGCTCAATCCTTCAAACGGCGCCGGCATGGGGCAGTCGGGGTGGGTGAAGGCCAAAACTTTGAACAGCTCCCCCATCTGGTCGCGCCCGGCGAGGCGCTCCACGGCACTGTCGATCAGGCGCTTCTGACGGCTCATGGCTTTTTCTTTAAGCTTCTCTGCGCGCACTTCAAGTCCCATGGCGTGGAGGAACGGCCCTTGAGGCACGGGGCCGTAGGTTTTGGCGCCGCCCGCCTCGATGTTTCGGGCCAAGCTCTGAAAGTCCACATGGCTGGTCACATCGCAGTGGCCGGGCCGATGCAATACATCCACATACCCGTGTTTGGACATGGCCTGCAGCGTGTCGCCGGGTGCGCTGCGTGTGTGACCATAATCGATGATCAGTCCGCAGCCGCGATGGGCGGCCAACCGGGCGCCAAGGGTTTGTGCCACCTGGTCCCGTATTGGTGAGATCTCAGCGATGGTGCCCTCCGGCGCGCCCTGATCCGCAAAGGCGGGAGGCGCCTCACTTTGCGCAAGACCGAAGGTTAGGGCATCTTCATCCAATCCCACCACCCGTTCATGCCAACCGGCCGCGCCCTTTTGAAGCTGGCGGATAGGGAGCGCGTCGAAAAACTCGTTCGCCAGAACAATGAACGGCATCTCCGGTATGCTCTCCAAGGTCGGATGCCAGTTCACCGGAACGCCGGCACCGTTCAGCTTGATTTTCTGGTTCTGTGTGAGCAGCGGACTGGTTTCCACAAGGTGCACTTCGGCGGCGGCGAGGAAGCCCGGCATCACCTTGGCTGCCCGCAAGACATCACTCATGAGCGTGCCACGCCCAGGTCCCAGTTCCACAAGCGCAAAACGCTCCGGCGCGCCGATCATCTGATAACCGGCTGCGCACCACACACCAATCAGCTCGCCGAAAATCTGGCTCACCTCCGGTGCGGTGATGAAATCGCCCCGCCCACCAAACGGATCACGGCTCATATAGTAACCGTGCTTTGGATGCCCCAACACTTGGGCCACGTAGTGTGCAATCGAGATGGGCCCGTCTTGGGCGATCTGTGCCTTCAACTCGGCCTCAAGCGGGGTCTGGCCGTCTGCGCTCATTCCCGGCTCCAGGCCCAGGCCATCAGTCCTGTGCCCGCCAAGACCATGGGTAAGGAGAGCACCATGCCCATGGTGATGGGCCCGGCCAGATAGCCAATATGAGCATCCGGCTCACGGAAAAACTCCACCAATATCCGAGAGAGGCCATAGCCCAATGCGAACACGCCGGCGATGTATCCGGGCCGGTGGAACTTCAGACCTCTGTGCACCAGCCACCAGATCACGATGAACAGCACCAATCCTTCCAGGACCGCCTCATAAAGCTGACTGGGATGACGCGGCTCCGGCCCGCCGCCGGGGAAGACAACGCCCCACGGCACATCGGTGGTCCGCCCCCACAGTTCCGCATTGATGAAGTTTGCAAGGCGCCCGAAGAAGAGCCCGATGGGAACCACCGCTCCGGCCAGATCGAAGGTTTGCAGGAAGTCCACTTCCTTGACCCAGGCAAACAGGTACATGGCCACCACCACGCCCAGAAAGCCGCCATGGAAGGACATGCCGCCCTGCCAGATCGCCAGGGCCTCAACCGGGTTGGCCAGATAATGGCTGGGATTGTAGAACGCCACATAGCCCAGACGCCCGCCGGCGATCACCCCGACCGCGCACCAGAACAATAGATCATCAACCAGTTGGGGCGTGAGGGAGTTTTGATCCCAGAGCCGATCCTTCGCCACGAGCCTGCGGGCATACCACCAGGCGAAGGTCAGGCCGGCCACGTAGGCCAGCCCATACCATTTAATCTCAACCGGGCCGAGCTGCAGAGCTACGGGGTCGATGGCGGGAAAGTTCATCTGGTGATCCGGCTTGTCAGTTTGCGCGGCGGCCTTGGGAGTGACCATGATGTGCTTCGCGCGAATCCGTCAAGCCCTTGAAAGCCCGCGCTCCTGGTCCCATAACAGGAGGACGAAGTTTTTACGTGGACCGATCTCATGAATACCTCATCAGCGCGTTTCTTTGATGAACTTGCAAAAATGATGACCAACGCCGCCGGCGCTGCCCAAGGCATCCGCGGGGAGCTTGATACCGTGTTCCGTAATCAGGCCGAGCGCGTATTGAACGATCTGGAAGTGGTGCAGCGCGAAGAGTTCGACGCGGTGCGCGACATGGCCGCCAAGGCGCGCCAGGAGAATGACGAACTGCGCAGCAAAGTGGCCGCCCTGGAAGAGCAGGTGGCCGCGCTCACCGCTAAGAAGCCCGCGCCCCGCAGCCGGAAGGCCCCGGCCAAGTCCAAAACGGCAAAGCCGGATGCCGACTAAGACGTTTACCTCCTGTTAACCACTGGCATGCCTAGGCTGTCTTGTGGACGGACTTGAGCGAGGAGTGAATGGGCTCTTGCGCCGATTCAGTCACTCGGGCAGTTTCGCTCCCGTAGTCGGTTGCTTGATTCGAAACGGAAATCTTGTGGCGGCCTGCAATGGCGCTCTTGGTGCCGGTCGGGCCGTATAACCGCTAGGCAAGGGAATAAGGAATGTCGGCTCTGCCTGCTTATATTCTACCAGAAGCAAATCCCATGGATGTTATGGAGGCGCTCGCTTCCTTACGCGGTTGGTGTTTCGACCGCCCAGGGGACGATGAAGTCAACATGACCGTGGAGGGCTCCTGGAGCGATCTGCATGTGTGCATGAACTGGCGCGATGATTTGGAGAGCGTACATCTCGCCGCCACTTTTGATTTGCGCGTTCCGGTGAACCGGCGCGAAGAAATCAGCCGACTTGTCTCGCTGATCAACGAGCAACTCTTCATTGGCCACTTCGATCTGTGGCGCCAGGATGGTGCTCTGATGTTCCGTAACGGGATGTTTTTGAGCGGCGGTGCGGAGATCTTGCCTGAGCAATGCGAGTCGCTCCTTGTAAGCGCTTTGGAATCGTGTGAGCGCTACTATCCCGCCTTCCAGTTTGTCCTATGGGCCGGGCAAAGCGCGGAAGACGCCATTCAATCCTGTCTGCTTGAGACCCACGGCGAAGCCTAATGGTGCAACTCGCCGGCATGCTGCTCCTGATCGGAGCCGGCAAAATGGGCGGGGCCATGCTGGACGGTTGGCTGAAGCAGGGGACACCACCGGACCAGATTGCTATTTCTGATCCGGTCGTTTCCGATGAGATGCTCAGCCTTGCAGATCAGTATGGCTTCGCGGTTAACCCGGATCTTGCCAGCCTGGACAATGTGGATGTGGTCCTGCTGGCCGTGAAGCCGCAAATGATGGATGCGGTCCTGCCTCAGCTTGAGGCGTTGAACCAATCCAAGCCTCTTTACATCTCCGTTGCGGCCGGGCGCACTATTGCCGGTTTTGAGGCGGCATTCGGCAGCGATGCCACCATCATCCGGGCCATGCCCAACACACCCGCAGCCGTGGGCCGGGGTATCACGGCACTCTGTCCGAACGCCAATTGTTCTGAGGGCCAAGTGGAGCTGGCCAGCAGCTTGCTCAGCGCCATTGGCGAGGTGGTGGCGATCGACGATGAAAAGCTGATGGATGCTGTCACCGGGGTCTCCGGTTCAGGCCCGGCCTATGTCTTCCATCTGGTCGAGTGCATGGCGGCCGCAGGTGAGGCGGAAGGCCTTCCGGCCGATATCGCCATGAAGCTTGCCCGGGCCACGGTGGCCGGGGCAGGGGAGCTTGTGCACCAATCGCCGCTGCCCGCCTCCACCTTGCGCGAGAACGTTACCTCGCCGGCCGGCACGACGGCTGCAGCGCTTGACGTGTTGATGGCCGATGATGCCATGCCCCGCATCCTGCGCGAGGGTATCGCGGCAGCAACCAGGCGCTCTGAGGAACTGGCGGGCTAGGAGCGAACGAGCTTTACGCCGCTGCAGTGTGACGCTCGGCAGACCCGCGATAGGCCTGATAGCCTCTTTGGATCGAGATCTGGTCGGCCAGAAACTTCGCATCGTGCCACACCCCCCAGATGAACGAGGACCCGCGGCGCGACAGCCACGGCAGGCCGAGAAAGTAAATCCCCGGTTCCTTAGACACACCGCGCTGATGTAGCGGCTTGCCTGCGTCATCAAAGGCATCAACCTTCAGCCAGCAATAATCCACAGCATAACCGGTCGCCCACAACACTGTGCTGACGCCGGCCTTCGCCAGATCGAGCTCCAGGAGAGGATTGCTGGCGCAGTCCGGCATTGGTCCTAAAACACGCGCTTCGGGTTCTTCGGGCAAGTCCAGGCCGTTGCGAGCGATGTAGGCGTCCGCCTCATCCAGCACGGAAAGGTAGTTCTCGTCTCCCTTGGTGATGTTCTGCGCCACGTCAGGGGCAAAGTGCATTACGCCGTTTGCATACGACTCGGTGCGTCCCACCAAGGTCATGCCTTGCGCGGCCAGATCTCGAAAGTCGATGGTGTGTCCTCCACGGGCACCGCTCACCGATATGGTCACATGTTCCGTGCCAGGCCCAGGCGTTGCCATGTCCCATTTGCCCAGCACGCCAAGCCACCACACATTGTCGCGCGCGCGGTAGCGCCGAGGCGGACGGTCGTGCGGACCGACGGAGAGATAGACCTGCCGACCGGCACGGCGGAGTTCGTCTGCAATCTGCACGCCCGATGAGCCGGCCCCCACCACGAGGACCGCACCTTCCGGCAACTGCTCAGGATTGCGATAGGCATTGGAGTGAAGCTGCCTCACGCTTGCCTCGCCCGGAACAATGGGGGGGATGATCGGCTTCTGAAACGGCCCGGTCGCGGCAATAACGTGATTGGCCTCGATGATCCCGTCGGAGGTTTCCACCCGAAATCCCGGCCCCTCGTCGTTCCGGCGCACCTCACGCACCTCCACGCCGCAGCGGATGGGGGCTTTGATCTGCTCTGCGTAGGCGACAAAGTAATCGGCCACCTGCTCCTTGGGCACAAACGCGTCCGGGCTGGCGTTTTCGAACTCCAGGCCAGGGAAGCGGTCATGCCAGGCCGGCCCGTTGGCGACCAGACTGTCCCAGCGCTCCGAGCGCCAACGCTCTGCAATCCGGCTGCGCTCCAAGACCAGATGGGGCACATTTGCCGCGCTCAGATGTTCACTCATGGCGATGCCGGCCTGGCCTGCGCCCACCACAAGCGCTTCAACCTTCTCGATCGACATGTGCTGGTCCCTTCCTCGTCTGGATACTGTGGAGGAAAGCTTGCACCTATGTGTTGATTTTGAAAAACATTATTTTTTGACGTACTGGTTCGAACTTTTCTAACTACGGGCAAAAATCGCCAAAGGCATGTGGCACGAGATGACCCAGTTGGGCTGATCCACAATCTCGCTGATGTGCAGATTGCCGGCCGCGCTGCACAGCACATAGGCCTGCTCGCGCGTTAGGCCATGGCTGTCGACCAGCCAGTCAATCATATAGCGCACGGCGTTTTGGGCGTTCACATAGAGATCGGGCCCGTGGGCACTGGTGGCATGATAGCCGGCGCTGTCCACCTTCGAGATCGGGCTGGGGCGGTAGTACTGGAGTTCCTTGACGGTCATGTCTTTGCGGACCTGGAACTTCAGCGTCACGGTCATCGGGCACTCGATTCCGGTGCCGCACACCTCGCCCTGGCCTTGGGCTGCATGGCAGTCGCCCGTGGAAAAGAGTGCCCCCGGCACCAATACCGGCAACCAAAATGTTGATCCTGTGGTGAGATCGCGAATATCAACATTGCCTCCGTTGATGCGTGGCGGGATGGTGTCAAAGCGACCATCCTCGGCCAGCGCAACGCCGACACAGCCTGGCATGGGTTCAAAGGGCACGATGATGCCGTTGGTCCCGAACACGCAGTCGTCGCCGACCAGTTCCCAGATGTGGAAATGGGGTTCGGGAAAGTCGTCCGCCAGAAGGCCGAAGCCAGACTTGAACCCGGTCCACCCCCAGCCCTTATGGTGCATGTCCAGGATCTCCACCTCCAAGACGTCGCCCGGTTCGGCGCCTTCCACGTAAACAGATCCGTTGAGCGCATGGACCATGGAGCGATCAACGCTGAGATAGTCTTCGACCGTGGAGGAAGCCGAGAGTTGGCCGGACGCGTCCCTGCACTCGAAAACAACTGTGTCCCCCGGAGCGATCACCAAGCGTGGCTCCACGGAATTGTCCCAGTAGGGTTGGATCACGCTGTCGTCCAAATGATGGGTTGCCATAAGCCACTGCCTCCTTAGGTAAGCTTGCCGTCACGGTTCACGAAGATATTGAAGATCTGGGCGCCATTGTCGAGATGCTGCAAAATCGCAGCCTCTAAGATCTCTTTTGCAACATGACAGGCAAACATGCAGCATGGCATAGCATGTGTCTGGTTTCGACATTGGCGTTCGATGGCATACAAAGACGAAAAACGGCTTGGAACAGGCCTTTGCGGGTGGCCTGCGGGCGCGGTGATGATGGCGATCATCGCGGGTGGCCTTCCCGCAACCGCTGCCGACATCAAGATGCGCACCGCCATGGAATGCCAAGTGGCCGACGGCAGAGGCGCCATCAGCTACGGGCCCAGCAAGTATCTTGGCAAGGTTGCCGGGACCCAGAGCTTTTCGCCATGGGTGTATGACGGGGATGGTGTCGCCTTGCGTGATAAGGTCGGATTGTATTGGAACCCATCTTTGGAACCACAGACCGCCCTGCGGGTTGCCCTTGACGGGCCGGTGTCCAAGCCTGCGAAACTGGTGTCGTCCACGCAAGACACTCTTGTTGCGGTGGCCTTCACCTCTGATCAGTACACCACCCGCTCTTGGCTCATAACGGTGAACTTTCCGCAAGAAACTGTCATGGCCGTCGCAACGTCCTCAGGCGTGGCCGCGGTCAAGGCGCAGGTGATGATCCTTTCATGCGCTTTTAACGTTCACCGTGGGTCAAACGTGACAAAATCCGCAGCAGATGGCTGGCGCCGATGACACCGGAGCGCAACACATCACCCACGACAATGATACGATACAAGGAGACCAGGGATGCCTTTCAGCTTGAGAACAGTACCGCTTAGTGTGGTGCGCCTTTGCGCCCTGCTCTTGGGCTTTGTCATTGCGTCCACTGTGGCCTTGGCTGAAACGCAAGTGGTGTTCAAACGTATCGATACCCAATACATCGCAGCATTAGGCGACCCGAACGCCACGTCCGGCACCGGCGCCCAGACCTGGGGATTGTGGCGCAAGGATCCCGGTCCGCGCGGAGTGTGGCTGAGACGCTTTGACAGATTAAAGACGACCGGCGGCGTAGCTCCGGCCAAATGGAAGTTTGACCAGGAAGACTGGTGGCTGGACGAGAACGGTCTCATCATGGAAAAGCCCGAGTTCTCTGTTCCGCCGGGCAAGTACCTCGTGACCGGCGACCGGGAAACCATATCCGTCTTGACGGTTCATCCGATGGATGATTCTGGCGAGATGCGCTGGGAGCTTGAGTACGGCGCGAAACTCTATGACGTCACGCACTTGCCATGCCGGTCTGCGCGCTACCGTCCCGCTTCTTTGGGTGCCGTTTGCACGCCGGACAACGCCCTGAAGGGTGCGTTTCCGGTCAACCCCGGTCATTCCATGCCTGCTGTGCCCGGCTGCAGTAAGCTGGATTACGCCGTCCTTTTCGTGGTTGCCAAGGGCACGGAGACGACAGCCAGCGCCTCGGCACAGGCCACGTGCCGCAGTTCCGGCAAGAAGCATCCTGGCCTCAGGGCTTTGGAGAGCGCAGACGGGTCACTTGTCTTATGTTCAAATCCTGATGCGCCATCCGCTGTTGCTGGTCAGATCCCCTACATGGTGCGGCGCGCCGATATGCGCAGCTTTGCAGATCCCAGCCAGCAACCGCGATGTGATGCGAAACCGCGCATTGAATCCAAGTGCAACGGCGAGAAGCTGTGCATCTTTGAAGTGAGCGACGCTTTGTGTGCCGAGCCGGAGGTTGCCAAGCACACCACCCACGTACAGGTGGAGTGGAAGTGCCAGGCCGACAGCAGCTGGCGCTTCGATCGCGTAGAGCGCGGTAAAGAGCTGGTGTTTGATTGCCGCAGATGAGGATGGTTCTTCGCCTTCGCGAGAACACGCGTCATCAGATAAACTCACGTCTTGGGTGCGACTGAAGGCAAGCGGGCGGTTCGTGACATCTGAGCGCGTTGCGTATTGCTGCGTCCACCATTAGGGTGCAGAGCGAAAAGAACAGTCAGAAGACAAGACCAGCGCCATGCCCAGGCTCTCCCGCAAAGACAAGATCATCAACGCAGCGCTCATCCTGGCCGAGGAGATGGACTGGCGTGATGTGCGGTTGTCCTCCATCGCCAATGCGGCCGGCGTGTCCCTCGCCGATGTAGCGGAGGATTTTGCCTCCAAAGCCGACATTCTGGCAGCCTTTATGGCCCGCACGGATGCAGAGCTCCTCAAGAAGATTGAGGCTGATGGTGATCCGGACGAACTGCCCCGGGACCGGCTCTTCGATGTGATCATGCTGCGCTTGGAGCTCTTGGAGCCGCATAAAAAGGCCCTGCGCAACATAGTGCGCGGCCTGCGCGGCAACCCCCAGGATTTTGCCATCACTGCCGGTGCGGCCATGCGATCCCAAACCTGGATGCTGGCCGGCGCCGGAATTGAAGACAGCGGCATGCAGGCGTTTCTGAAAACCGGTGGGCTGGCGTATGTCTATGCCCGCGTGTTTCAAACATGGCTCAACGAAGATGACGCCGGCCTCTCCAAAACCATGGCCGAGTTGGACCGTCGCTTACGCCAAGGCGAAACCCTGCTGGAGCGCTCCGGCACGCCTGTGGCGGTGGGGACCGCGGTCTACCAGTTTGCTAGAGCCTTCTGGCGCAACCGTGGCGGGCGGCCGGGTGCGTCCGACACCCAAGCCTCCGCCCCTTGAGAACTCGGGAACTTTCATGACAGCAGACACCAAGCCAGCGGAAATCACCTTTGATGATTTCCTCAAAGTAGACATTCGCGTGGGCACGGTGATCGACGCCCAGCCCTATCCGGAAGCGCGCGTCCCGGCGATCAAGCTGTGGATTGATTTCGGTGAGGACATTGGTGTGAAGAAAACCTCTGCCCAGATCACCAAGCATTACACCGTGGAGAGCGTGATGGGGCGCCAGGTCTGCGCCGTGGTCAATTTCCCGCCGCGCCAGATCGGCAAGTTCATGTCTGAAGTGCTCACCTTGGGCATGCCCGATGCTGAGGGGGATGTGGTGATGATCGCCCCTGATCAGAAACTCCCCAACGGCGGAAGGCTGTATTGAACGATGAAGATTGCCAAACTGGAAACCTTCTGCACCCAGGCCGTTGGGTTCGTGCGGGCCACATCGGATACTGGCGCTGAAGGGTGGGGGCAGGTCTCCACCTACCACTCCGACATCACCTGTCAGGTCTTCCACCGCCAGGTGGCGCCTTATGCTCTTGGAGCGGATGCCTTGGAGTTTGACGATCTGCTCGACATCATCACCGAGCGAGAGCACAAGTTTCCCGGCTCTTATCTGCGGCGCGCCATGGCCGGTCTCGATACGGCCTTGTGGGACTTACGTGGCAAGCTGGAAGACAGGCCGGTGGTGGCGCTCTTGGGAGCTGAAGCCCGACCCATTCGGGCTTACGCCTCGTCTATGAAGCGCGACATCACACCGGCCGATGAGGCAGAGCGCTTCGTGCGGCTGCGCGATGAGAAGGGCTTTGATGCATTCAAATGGCGGGTAGGCTCTGAGGTGGGCCGCGACGTGGATGAATGGCCGGGCCGCAGCGAAGAGGTTGTGCCCACCGTCGCGCGGGCATTGGGCGACGGGGTGGCCAAGCTTGTGGACGCCAATTCCTGCTATTCACCGGCCAAAGCCATCGAGCTTGGTCGCTTGCTCGAAGATGAGGGTATCAGCCATTTTGAAGAGCCGTGCCCCTATTGGGAGCTTGATCAGACCAAAGAGGTGACCGATGCCCTGTCGATTGACGTGACCGGCGGGGAGCAGGACTGCGATCTGGCCACCTGGAAACGCATGATCGATATGCGGGCCGTCAACATCACACAGCCTGACGTGATGTATCTGGGGGGGCTCAACCGCACCCTGCGTGTGGCGAAGATGGCTGAAGCGGCTGGTCTGCCGTGCACGCCTCATTGCGCCAATCTCACACTCGTCACCATCTGCACCATGCACCTGCTGGGTGCCATTCCCAATGCGGGTAAGTATCTGGAATTCTCCATTGAAGGCGAAGACTACTACCCTTGGCAGGAAGGGCTATTCTTGGGCGATCCGTTCAAGATCGTGGACGGAAAGGCGCAAATTCCTGAAGGGCCAGGTTGGGGCGTTGAGATCAATCCGGCCTGGCTCGAAGCGGCCGATTACCACGTGAGCGAGCTGGCTTAGAACTGCGTCGCCACGAAATAGAGCCCGCGCACCACATCGGCCATTCGGCGGTAGTCGAGCGTGTCAGGCGTGTCGGTGGGGCGGTGATAGTTCGGGTTCCTGAGGAATGCCGTATCGGTGACCATCACCGCGGGTAAGCCCAAGTTCCAATAGCTTGAGTGATCGGAGAAGCTGGCTTCGGGGATAAAGCCCGGCGCGTTCAGGGAGTAAACGGGCAAGTCCGAGGCACTCTGCATCAAGGACTTAACTCGTTGCACATTGCTTCGATCCATAAGTTGGCCAACCACGCCGATAAAGTTCCCGGTGTTCGGGTAGATCGGCTTGAGCATGGCTAAAGGGAAACGTTGCGAGCCGGGCTCGTCTGAGAAGTACCCGATCATTTCCACGCTCACCATCAAGCGCAGGGGAATTCTGTTTCTGAGCAGGGAGGCGGCATGAACCTGGCTCCCCATGGAGCTGGAATTGAAATGGGGCTGCTCTTCCAGCGTATAGGCGATCAATTCAAGCCGATGGGTCAGCTCGGGTTTCAACGTGGCCACCATGCGCGCCAGCTCCAAAACCCCGGCCACGCCGCTTGCGTTATCATCGGCGCCCGGGTTGTCGTTGAAGTGGACATCGTAATGAGCGCCCATCACCACGCGCGGGGCGCCCTCTGGGCCGAAGAAACACGAAATGTTGCGGAACTCCTTGCCTTCAATCTTGTAGGTCTGCTCACGGACCTCGCATCCGGTCTTGCTGAACTCAGCAAAGATAAAATCAGCCGCTCTGTTTAGAGAGGTCATGTTGAAGCTGTTGCGCGATGGCACGATGCTGGCCAGTTTTTCAACGTCCGCCTTGAGGCGCGTCTCGTCAACCTGCAGCCTGCCTTTCGCAACCGGGGTATCCAGGAGGGGGTTGCGCAGGAGCCAGAACCCTGTTGCTGCCAGAACAAGGCAGAGCAGGGCAATTCCGGCAAACCATTTCATGTGGTCTTTCCTTCAGTGACCGGTGCTTCATCCCGGCTCAACACCCGCTGATAAACAAGCCCCATGCCGATCAAGACAGCGCCAAGGCCGACGAAGGACAAGGCCCGCAAGATGCCCTCAAGTGCGGACATATCGATGAGGAATACTTTGGCCGCCGTAAGCATCATCACCGCAGCCGAGCCGATCCTCAACTCCCGTACCTTAAACATCATACCGCCCACCAAAAGAGCAATGCCGAAGAGCAACCACACGATGGAATATGTGTATTGCTCCGTGTTCAAAATCGGAGTGAGCGTTAGCGCCATATCTTCTCCGCCATGATAGCCAAACCGCACCATGGTGGTCATATAAGCCACAAGGCAGGCCAGCGACACCCCACCCATGGTCTTAAGATACCAACCAGGCCGCTTGCTCTGTTGCAGCCACGCAATAGCGCCAAGCAGCAGGCCGGGTAAGAGGTAGGCCAGCAGGAGGCTGTTGAAGACAAAACCACCGGCCACATCCACAGTGGCGTTGAAGAACGGGTTCAGCGAAATGAGAATGCCGAACACCAGGCTGAACAGCGATACGCCCATGGCGGCCATCGCCGCGACGGAGAACAGACTGCGCGGACTTACATCCTTGATCCTTGACAGCCCGAGCGAGAAGCACAAGCTCACCAGGATCTGGAGACCAAGTTCTTCCAGGCTGAGTTCAGGCGCAAACAGATCCCCTTCGTTCATGTAGTGGCGCACCTGGAAGACGGCGAACAATGCCGTAAAAGCCAGCGCCAACGCCTCCAACGCCTGGGACCACTTGTCGGCCGTCAGGCGGCCGAGCAGCCAGCGTGCAGCGCCCGCCGCCACAGCGGGCAAGGCAAGATAGGCCCACAGCCCGTTGAATATGATGCGCGGACCTACCACCTCCGGAAACGATGCCAAGGAATAGAGCACGTGCAGCGCCAGAACGGCGCCGAACACAGGGGCGGCCACCCGCAGGATCCACAGATGACGCCGGGTGGCGAGCGCTGCGAGCGCCGGGACAGCAATCATGAGCGCAAGGCTGAACTTGAAGCCGGACAGGCCTGCGATGATGGCAAAGAATAGGGCGGAGCAAGCTGCACCGGCAAACATATTGATGGGCAGCGCGCGCACAGGTTCGCCGTCTTCGGTTGTTGTGTCCATGTGTCTGTAGAGCCACTCCGCAGCGCAGGTGAGCGCTGCAGCAAGGCCAAGGCCGGCCAGCGCGAACGGCAGATGCGGCACGCCCCGTGCTCCGATGAGCCACAACAAAAGGAAGGTCAGGAGGGGAAAGACCGTTCCCGTGATCGACCAGAGCGCAGCCGCGCTGCTGGAGCCGATGGCTCGGCTTCCGGCACGCAGTGCTGAGATGGCGATGAGCAAGCCCGAGGCGACGGCCGCGACAATGAAGACCCGGGCCCACTCGCCCTCAAGGGGGGAGGGGATGTAGAAGCCGCCCGCCGGCCACATCCAGGTTCCGCCGCCAACCTCTCCACCCCGTGCGAGGATCGCCACCGTAACAAGAGCGCCTGCCAGAACGCTTGCCCCGACCATCCTGTTCCAGCGCCAGGCAGCGGCAAGCCCGAACGCGCCGGCGGCAAGGCAAGTGTAGAAGCTCCTGAGCGAAAACAGGTCCTCGTACATCATGGCAATCATCAAATGACCCGCCACCGCGTAGCTCGCCAGCGGCAAGACGAGCTCCTGCACCCAGTTGGGGGCAACCGTCATGAGAGGCAATCGCTGAGTGGTGTTGAGCATGATGACAAGCGTGGTGAGTGCCGCCACATAGAGGGTCCAAGGCCAGAACTCATCGCTTGAGTGGAAAGAAAACCCGATCAGCGCCCAGGCCAAACCGCCCGCAGCAGCCGCCACGGAAAGCCATGCCCAGTCCCGGTAGCGCGCCAGAGTAAGAGCGCCGGTTGCGACGATCAGCAAGTAGACGTAGAGCCCGCCGAACGAAGGCTCGGTTGTGGACACCAGCCACGGGGTCACCAGCGAGCCGGCGAGGCCGAGGCCCGACACCGCAGGGCCTTGTCGAAGGCCCAATGCAAGGCCGACAAGAGACAACAGGCCCATGAGCCCGAATGCCAGCGTGGGCCCGATAAAGCCATGAAGGGCATAGCTGGAGTAAACCGAGCCAAACAACGCCAGAATGCCCACGGCGGTGAGGACGCCGGGGATATAGGGATGCCTGAGGGTTTCAGAGTGCGCAGCAGGATCGGAGCGCCCAAGCCATTCGCCGGCCGCTAAGGCCCCGAACCCAAGGGCAACCGTCAGTGCAACCCGCAAAGCAGGGCTGAACAGGCCCGCCTCAATGCTGTATCGCAACAGGAAGACGGCACCCAAGGCAAGTGCGAGACCGCCGACCCACACGGACCAGCGTGCCCCCAGCTCATCAACGAAGCCTCGTTTCTTAGGTTTCAGCTGGCCGACCGGAGCCTCCTCAGCGGAGGATGGCGCGGGCGCTTTGACTTCAGGCTGAGGAACTTCAGGCTTTGAAGATGTTTTCGCCGGGGCGGCGGGAGCGGCAGCGGCCACCTTCGGCACCACAGACGCAGACTTTTGTGGCGTCGATTGACCCGGCTTAGTGAGGAGCGCCACTTCATCGCGCAACTGGAGAACCTGTTTTTCAAGCTTCAACGCCTTGCGGAACGCAAAGATGCCCAGCACCGCGCCCACCAGAAAAACCAATGACAAGAGGCCAAACAAAGCTTCCACAGCGCCAATCTCCTATCAGCCAGACACACCATAATTGCCCGTTCAGGTGATTCCTACACTGTAAATGAACAATGTTCAAATAAAAAGTTGCGTTAGAGTTAGCCGGCCCGTAACCCATCGACGTTGGATCAGTTCAGGGAAGGAACAGTTGACGTTCTGTCACTGAGCTTTCGCTTCAGCCTAAGAACCCGCTGATGGGCATCTCTGATGCGCGCCCTCAAGATCGCATTTGTTTTGGCGGCCTTGGCGAGAATGGAAATCGCTTTGTCTGGGATGTGAAGGTCCGGGTTCTTGTCATTTGCAAAAATCAGAATATCCGTGCCGGCAAAGATGGCCTTCTTGACGGCGTCTTCAAAACCGAAGCGCTCAGACACAGCCCGCATTTGCATGTCGTCCGATATGATCACACCGCCATAGCCCAACTGGCTTCGCAAGAGCTGCGTCAGTGCGGCGTGCGAAAGCGAGGCGGGATGGCGATCACTTGGCGGCTGGAGACGCCCATTGCGGATATGGCCACTCATAACCATGTCAACCTGGCGCCGCTGAATGAGTGCCCGGTAAGGCTCCAGCTCCCCGGGTTGCCATGTTTGGGTGACGTCCACCTCCGATTTATGACTGTCTCTCATGCTCGATCCGTGCCCGGGAAAATGCTTCAGCGCGGTGAGCACGCCGTGCTTTCGATGCCCTTCCACGAAGGCTGATGCGTACTGTGTGACGGTCTTGGGATCGTTGGAAAAACTGCGGCCTAGGCGGCCGATAATCGGATTTGCCGGGTTCACATCCACGTCGACCACAGGTCCAAGATTAAGGTTGAAGCCCCAGCTCTGGAGCCGCTGGGCGAGGGCGCTGTAGGTTTCAAACGCTTCCTCAGGTTTCATCGTGCGGGCAACGCGCCGTGCCGACGGCACGGACGGAAATCCCACATCCGCCGTTAAGCGCTGAACGTAACCCCCCTCCTGGTCGATACCGATCAGCGGGCGAGCCCCTTCTCTGCCGGCTTCTGCGAGTGCCTGGTTCATTGCCGTCACCGCGGCGCGATCACGGACATTGCGCGCAAGATAGAGCACGCCGGTGACCTTGCCGGCCCTCACTTGCTCTGCCACTTTGCGAAACCAGAAATGATCCTTGGTGTCACCAACGAACCCCACCATGATCATTTGACCGATCATCTGCCTCAGCGACACCTCGGAGGGATGTTGGTCTGAAGCATGCGATGGTGCACCGGCAAGTGCCAAGCCCAGGGCGACAATGACAATACTCCAAGTGCGCATCAAGGAACCTGTGGGTTGTGGGTCTCACTCACGGTAGGTCTGCAGGGTTAATCTGCTGTTATGGCAAGACTCTGATGGCGTGATCTGCACAGTTTCTGCACAAAGATTACGGCAGATCTACAAGCGGCAGCCGCCTGATGTGCACGTGGTGTGTTTACTCAGCGAGGCATGAGCTACGCCACGTCCCTCCGTGTAAACCCCACCCCCACAGTCATGCTGGTCCTGGCCGGCCTGGTGCTGGCGATCGACCCGGCCCTCTGGCTCCTCAAAAGTTGGATTGATCCGGCCTATGACTCCAGCGGCTACCTGGTCTTTGCCATCACTGCGGTGATGTTTGCCTGGAGTGCCGCCAGTCCGGTACGTCCACGCGCGGATCTACACCACAGACAGACCGCAATCGCGCTCCTCCTGCTGTCTGCTGTGGTGCGGCTCGTCAGTCAGGTGCTGGCGATCAACACCATCGGTGCGCTGTGCTTGGTTCTGGATGTCTATGCGCTCGCAATCCTGATGCGACTTCATCAGCGCGAGCGGCCGCTTTCTCCCTTTTGGCTGGCCGCGGTGTTCACCTTCTGCCTCCCGCTGGAGCGGATCCTCCAGCGCACCATTGGCTACGGACTGCAGCAGATTTCGGCGGATGGAGCCTGCCTGGTGCTCTCCGGTTTCTATGACAACCTTGTGTGCCAAGGAGTGCGCATCGTGATCAACGGGGTAGATGTGCTGGTGGATTTGCCCTGCTCCGGCGCCCAGACCTTGCTCCTTGGCGTCATGGGGTTCTGCATCGCCGCCGCCGTGTGCCGGGCGCGGCCCCTGATGGTCGTGGCCGGTTTAAGCGCCACACTCGCAGCGGCTTGCCTTTCGAATGTGGCGCGCATTGCGGTGCTCGCCGTCGGCCTCTCACACCCGGAGACCCTTGGTGGCATCAATGTCATGGCGCAGCCCTGGCATGATCTCATTGGGTTGTGCGCGCTCCTGCTGGTGTGCGCCGTGCTGATCATTTGGCTGCGCCTGGCCCGGCGGCCGGCGGACACTCCCGGCGGCCACAGGGCCCTGCTGCCGCACATTCCGCTTCCGGTCAAAGGGTGGTCCCGGGCAGGCGCTGCTGCTGTGCTGCTGGCCGCGATCGCGATCACAGGGCTACCGCGCACGGCCCTGGATGTTTCAGCCCCTGCAACGGCTCAACCTCTGCCCCTGGCGCTCAACGGCCAGGTGAGGCGCCCTGTGCAACTGGCACCGCGCGAAGTTGCCTTCTTCAAGCAGTTCGGCGGCTGGTCGGCCAAGGCCAACTACGGCCCCCATGGTTTGATGTTGGTCAGCACCAGCTCTCCGCTCAGGCATCTTCATGGGCCTGATGAGTGCCTCAGAGGCATGAGGTATGAGGTTGAGTATCTGGGAGCCGTATTTGAGCCCGTGCCCACAGCCGTTTACCGGGCAACCGCTCCGGATGGCACCAAGTACCGGATCGACGTGACGTTCGTGTCCTCCAAAGGCAGCGCGACCACCAATGTGGCCACCGCCGTCTGGCAATGGCTTCAAGGCGAGGCGGCCACCTGGACGGCCATTCAACGCATCTCACCGGAAGCACTGGGCGGCAATGCCCACGCTGAGTTCAACCGCGCGGTGATCGCCGCGCTTGATTTATCCCCCAACAGAGAAGGAACCTGATCATGAGAAGGTATCTGAAAGGCTGTCTCGCCGTCCTGACGGTGGTGTCTGTGCAGCCGGTTTTCGCAGCGCCAACGCCCGCGCCGCTTGATGACAAGCAAGGCGGCCAGGTGGTGGCAACCATAGACGGTCGATCTGTCCCGTTCCCCAGTTTGAAGACAGAAGTGTCCGGCGACCTGAAAGGCGATCTTGCGTCCATTACCGTGCGGCAAACCTTCGTGAACCCCACGAACGTGCCCATGAACGCGCGCTATCTGTTTCCCCTGAACAAAGATGCCGCCGTCCACGCCATGCAGATGCGCGTGGGCGATGAACTGATCAGCGCGAAAATCGCCAAACGGGCCACAGCGCGCACCACCTATGAGAAGGCCAAGGCGAAGGGTAAGTCTGCAGCCCTGCTTGAACAGCACCGTCCAAACATGTTTACCCAGGAGATTGCCAATCTGATGCCTGGCGCACCGGTGGTGATCACACTGAAATACTCCCAGGTGGTGCCGCGCATTGACAATGCCTACGAACTCCGCGTGCCCCTGGTGGTCGGCCCGCGCTACATACCGCAACGCCAAAAGACCACGCCACAGACAGTGGCGCATGATGATGAGCCGGTAACTGAAACGTCCGAAAACACAACTTCTGGCGGCTGGCATTTCGGACCCGTGCCGGCTTATCCGCCGGTCGCCGGCTTGCAGTTGCCCACAACAGTGGCGAAGGACCGGGTCTCGGTGAACCTGAACCTGGTCTCGGGCATTCCCCTGCGCGATGTGTCCAGCGGCAGTCACAAATTGAACGTCACCGGCGATGAGGACCGGAAGGTGATCTCGCTCGCCGGCGGCAAAACCCTCGACAACCGTGATTTCGTCCTGCGCTATTCGCTGGCGGGTGACCAGCCGCAAGCCGGACTGCTTGTCCACAAGCGCGATGGGGAAGGCACGTTTTCTCTTCTCATCGAGCCACCGAAAGTTCCCCAGGACGCGGACATTACACGGCGCGAAATGGTGTTCGTTCTGGACACATCAGGCTCCATGAGCGGCCAGCCTATGGCCGCCAGCCGCACCTTCATGCGGCATGCACTCAAAACGCTCCGCCCCGGTGATGCCTTCCGCATCATCCGCTTTTCCAACAATGCCAGCGAGTTCAGCCCGGCGGCACTGGCGGCGACACCTGAAAACGTTGCAGCGGGGACGGCTTACGTCAATGCCATCACCGCAGGCGGCGGCACGGAGATCCTAAGCGGCCTTCAGCGGGCCTATGCCCGACCGCCGGCGACCAATGTCTTGCGCATAGTGGTGTTTCTCTCCGATGGCTATGTGGGCAATGAGGCAGAGATCCTGAAACTGGTTAGCGGGTCGGTTGGCAAGGGACGGCTCTACGCCTTCGGTGTGGGGGCAGCGGTGAACCGCTACCTGGTTTCAGAGATGGCAAGGCTCGGTCGCGGCGTTTCCCGCATCATCGATCCCACCATGAACAGTCAGGAAGAAGCCGTGAAGTTCGCCTCCCGCCTGGACATGCCCGTTCTCACCGATATCAAAATCAACTGGGGCCGTCTGGCGCCCACGGAGGTGACACCAAGCGTGTTGCCGGATCTGTTTGCCGGCGATTCCCTCCGGGTGCTTGGCCGGTTTGCTGAAACAGGTAGCCATCAGATCGACATCACCGGCACCGTGAACGGCAGGCGCGTGAAGCTGCCCTTGAAGCTCGATCTGTCGGCTGGCGCGAGCGGAACCGGCAGTACGATCCCGCTCATCTGGGCACGGTCACGCATCGCAGATCACATGCGCGAAACCATGATGCCGATGCGCATGCGGCCTTCCGGCGTGTCTGACGCCGAGGTTGAGCAGCGGGTCACCGCCCTCGGTCTCGCGCATTCCCTGGTCACACAATGGACCTCGTTTGTCGCCGTCTCTGAGAGGGTGGTGAACCCCAATCCGGCGCTCTCAAAGGACACCGATGTGCCCGTGCCTCTGGTGAAGGGCGTGAGCCACAAGGCCTATCCCAACGGCAACATTCCCATGCGCAAAACCCAGTCTGCGAAACCCACCAAGTTCGCCATGAACCAGCCTGCCGCGGCGCCGTTCTCCGGCCCGGTGTTCTCAGGCGGCTCCACGCCGGAGCCCGAACATCTGATCGCGCTTCTGGTGTTGATCCTCTCGGTGGGCGGCACCCTGGTGCACCAGGCCCGGAGGCAGTTCTCATGAACACCGTCTCCCTCCAACAAGACGGCGCCCCGGAGAGGGGTGCCGTCGACACCGTGGGAATCGCTGGCCTTCAAGCGTATTTAGAAGGCCAATTGTGTGCCTCCTCTAACTGGAAAGCGCGGGTCACCATGGCAAAATCCATCCTCGTGGTTGATGATGACCCTCACATACTGGAAGTCATCAGCTTTGCTCTGGAGCGGGCAGGCTTTGCCCTGACCGCAGCAAAGGACGGCAAGCAGGCGCTGGAGAAGTTCAGGTCGTCAGACCCGGACCTGATCGTGCTCGACATCAGCCTGCCGGAAATGGATGGGCTCGATGTCTGCCGGGAGATCCGTAAGACCTCTCAGGTGCCGATCTTGTTTCTCTCCTCGCGTGATGAGGAGATCGACCGCATCATCGGGCTTGAGATTGGCGGCGATGATTATGTCTCCAAGCCGTTCAGCCCGCGCGAGCTCGTGGCGCGCATCAAGGCGATCTTGAAACGCACCGCGCCGGTGGAGCAGGCAGACGAGCCGGACACTCTCAAAGTGGGCGGCGTCAGCCTGTGGCCCGACCAGCACCGGGTGGAGTTTTCCGGTGTGCCGGTCGACCTCACTGCAACCGAGTTCCAGATGGTGCGCGCCTTCTTGCGCCGGCCCCAGATTGTGCGCGACCGCAATGCCATAATTGATGCGGCCTATGCCGATAACATCCACGTCTCCGACCGCACGGTGGACAGCCATATCCGGCACATCCGCCTGAAATTCCAGGAGGCCGGATGTGCCAGCATTATCGAGACTGTCCACGGTGTGGGCTACAAGCTCGGCACGTGCACGTAAGCGGGAGGCCAAGTGACGCCAACGGTTAAACAGAAATACCGCCCCAGCGTTGCGCTGATTCTGATCGCCGTGAACCTGACAATCCTGGCGCTGCCCTTGGGCAGCGTCCTGTTCTTCCGGATCTATGAGGGCCGGTTGGTGCACGAAACCGAGGCGGAGCTCATCTCCCAGGCTGCGGTAATCGCTGCAGCCTACAAGCAGGCGCTGGATCGCCGCCTCAATGAGGGCGCTGAAACCTACGGGCGTGCGCTCGGCGCTGAAGCCACCAAAGAGGCCCTCAAGCGCTATGAGCCCGTGATGCCAACGATTGATTTGGCCTCAGATGACCTCCTGCCGCCCCGCCCGGACCCGCGCACCGCCACCTCCCAGGCATCCGTGGAGAGCTTGGACGCAGGGCTCGACGTGAGCCAGCTCTTCTTCGATGCCCGGCGCACCACCCTTGCGGGCATGGTGCTTTTAAACCACGAAGGCACGGTGATCGGCGGCAACCAGTCGATCGGCCTGTCGTTTGCCCACGTGCGCGAGGTGCGCCGGGCCATGGACGGCTACTACGCCAGCGTGATCCGCGAGCGCATTTCAGATGAGCCGCCGCCCTCCTATGCCTCCATCAGCCGGGGCACCGGCATCCGCATCTTTGTGGCCTTTCCCATCAAAGCGGGCAAACGCCTGTGGGGTGTGGTCTACATGTCCCGCACGCCCAACAACATTCTCAAACACCTTTATGCCTTCCGCCACCGGGCTGCGCTTGTGGCGCTGTTTGTGCTCGCTGTCACGCTCCTCATCGCCTGGGTCACCACCCGCACCTTGCGGGGGCCGATCACAGCCCTCTCCAACCAGGCCCAGGGTCTGGCGGCAACCAAGGGCGGGACGCTTGAACCCTTGGCCCACTACGGAACCAGCGAGCTGGCCGCCCTTGGCCAGAGCTTCCTGGACATGGCCGACGCACTGGAGAAACGCAGCACCTACATCCGGGACTTCGCCACACACGTCTCGCATGAGTTCAAAACACCGCTCACCTCTATCCGAGGCTCCGCCGAACTGCTGGGCGAGCACTTGGAGGAGATGAAGCCGGAAGAACGGGCCCGGTTCTTAGGCAATATCGAAAAGGACGCCGCCCGCCTGAAAGCGCTTGTGGACCGGCTCTTGGAGCTGGCCAAGTCAGACAATCTGGTGCCCCTGTTCGACGACACTGTGGACGCCGCAGCGGCCCTGGAAACACTTACCAGCGGCTACAGCCAAGTGCGCATCGAAAGCCAAGGGCCGGCCATGGCCCAGATCTCTGAGGAGAGCCTTGGCATCATCGCCTCCAACCTGATCGAGAATGCCGTGGGCGCCGGCGCCTCAGAGGTGATTTTGACAATCGTTGAAACATCGAACACTTGCGAAATCACCTTTAAAGACAATGGCTCAGGCATTTCCCCGGGCAACCGGGACAAGATCTATGAGGCCTTCTTCACCACCAAGCGCGAGAGCGGCGGAACCGGCCTGGGGCTCGGTATCGTGCGCTCTTTGGTGGAAGCACATGGCGGAACCATCGCACTTCTAGACGCCACCGATGGCGCAGCCTTCAAGATCACACTCCCAGCCGCGAGCGGCTAGTTGTCCAGGAAGCTCCGCAGCTTGCGGCTGCGGCTCGGGTGCTTCAGCTTGCGCAGCGCCTTGGCCTCGATCTGACGGATCCGCTCGCGGGTCACCGAGAACTGCTGGCCCACCTCTTCAAGCGTGTGGTCGGTGTTCATGCCGATGCCAAAGCGCATCCTGAGCACACGTTCCTCGCGCGGCGTCAGGGAGGCCAGAACCCGGGTCGTGGTCTCCCGCAGGTTGGACTGAATGGCCGCATCGATCGGCAGAATAGCGTTCTTGTCCTCAATGAAATCGCCCAGGTGGCTGTCTTCCTCATCGCCAATCGGCGTTTCCAGGCTGATCGGCTCCTTGGCGATCTTCATCACCTTGCGCACTTTTTCCAAAGGCATGCCCAGCTTCTCAGCCAGCTCCTCCGGCGTCGGCTCGCGGCCGATCTCGTGCAGCATCTGGCGGCCCGTGCGCACCAGCTTGTTGATGGTCTCGATCATGTGCACCGGAATACGGATGGTGCGCGCCTGGTCGGCAATCGAGCGGGTGATCGCCTGGCGGATCCACCACGTGGCGTAGGTGGAGAACTTATAGCCGCGGCGGTATTCGAACTTATCCACCGCCTTCATCAGGCCGATATTGCCCTCCTGGATGAGATCCAGGAATTGCAGGCCGCGGTTGGTGTACTTCTTGGCAATGGAGATCACCAAACGCAGGTTGGCTTCCACCATTTCCTTCTTGGCCTGGCGGGCCTCGCGCTCACCCTTCTGCACGGTGTGCACAATGCGGCGGAACTCTTCGATCTCCAGACCGGTCTCAGAGGCCAACTGGTGAATCTCATCGCGGATCGCCTTGATCATGGTCCGTTCGGACTGGATGAAATCATGCCAATTGTTTTTCGACAGGCGGCCCACCCGGCGCATCCAGCCCGGATCCAACTCCTGGCCGCGATACTGCTTCAGGAACTCCTCGCGCGGCACGCCGGACCCATCGGCCATGCGCATCAGGCGGCCTTCCAGTGACAGAAGGCGCTTGTTGATATCGTAGAGCTGCTCAACCAGAGCTTCGATCCGGTTGTTGTTGAGCGCCAACGACTTCACGTGAACGATGATCTCTTCACGCAGCTTCTTATAGCGGCGCTCCTGCGAGGTGGAGAGGGTCTTGTTTTCGCCCACCTGCTGATCCTGCAGCCGGCGCAGCTTCTTATAATCGCTGGCGATCATGTCGAAGGTTTCGACCACTTGAGGCTTCAGTTCAGCCTCCATGGCGGCGAGAGAAAGATTGGCCTCGTCGTCCTCTTCTTCCTCCTCCTCTTCGCCTTCGGCGCCGTCTTCATCGCCATCCTTGCGCAGGAGATCGGCGTTTTCCTCTTCTTCCTTCTCCTCTTCTTCCTCCTCGTCCGGCGATTTCACTTCCGGCGCCTTCTTGGCGTCCGGGCCGGCATAGGTGGCTTCAAGGTCGATAATATCGCGCAGGAGAATGCGCCCTTCGTTCAGCTCATCGCGCCAGATGATGATGGCCTGGAAGGTGAGGGGGCTTTCGCAAAGGCCCGCAATCATGGCCTCGCGGCCGGCCTCAATGCGCTTGGCAATGGCGATCTCGCCTTCGCGCGACAGAAGCTCCACCGTCCCCATCTCGCGCAGATACATGCGCACCGGATCGTCCGTGCGCTCAACCGGCTCGCGGGTGGTGGTGGTGGTTTTGACCGGAAGACCGGCCTCGGTCTTCTTGGCTTCTGCGGTGATGTCTTCGTTTTCTTCTTCCGATTCCACCACGTTGATGCCCATTTCGGCGAACATGGACATGGTGTCTTCGATCTGTTCAGAACTCACCTCATCGGAGGGCAGAACCTCATTCAGCTCATCATAGGTGACGTATCCGCGCTTTTTGGAGAGCTTGACCAGCTTCTTGACCGCGGCATCGTTCATGTCGAGCACCGGGCCGTCTGAACTGGCCTCCGGAGCTGCCTGGTCTTGCGCTTCTGTTTTCTGAGCTGTGGTTGCTACCATGACCTATATCTTTCCTTGCGCTTGCTTTGGCCTTGAGGCCCTTCCCGCATAAGGGCCTTCTGCGCGCAATCAGTGCCAAATTATGTGGGTCCCGGCCTTCGTCGCGGTTTTTCGGGCAAATCACCCTCGCGCTACATCAGACCTATCTAGACCCGCTTACCTTAATCACCCCTTAAGCATATTTCCGGCCTTCAGCGCCTGGAAACAGGCTCCATCAAAAGTTTAGCCGCTGAGCGCACCTGAGCGCCCGGAAGCTTCACCAAAACCTTCGATGGTTGCTTCTTCGCCTGCTTGGGAACGGAGTTGGTCGCGGATCTCATTGAGATGCGCAAGATTTTCCTCAGTCGCCTCTTCAGCCAAAGCCAATTCTGCAGCCATCAGTTCTTTGTTCAGCATGAGCGCTTTCTTGTGCAACACGACAAGCTGAGACCAGCCCGTCCCCACGTCGGCCTGCGCGGCCTCCGGTTGAACGTACCAGTCGCTCTTGTGCGACAACCCTGCATCAAGCTGACCCAAGATTTGAGCATATCCTCTCTGGGCGAGATGGTCGCGCAACAGAGCTGTTTCAAGGGGCGCTTGCAAAGCCGCGACATCTAGTATTTCCCGGCGCAAAGTGTCAAGGTCTTGATTCGAAAATTCCAAATCGGCCACCAGGTCCACATTTTCCTCAACCAGATGCGGATGGTTGACCAAGGCCAGCACAAGAAGCTGTTCGCGCCGACGCCCGCCAAAGTCCGGTTTTGTGGGGTTTGCCAGGCGTTTCAGCTCCTGGCTGGGCGGGAATTGCATGTCCCATGGCCGGCGCACGGGCCCGCGGCCTCTGCTGCGCCGGTCTCGCTTGGCACCGGGCGGCTGTCGCGTGGGCCGGGCGGGCCGTGCGGTTCCGGCGCTGGACCAGAGCGCCTTCAATTTTGTTTGAATATGATCATTATAGTGGCCACGCACCCGTTCATCGGCCACCTGGCGCACCGCACCCAGCAATCTTTGCTCAAAATCGGCCCGCCGCTCAGGGGTGGTGAGATCGCTGGTTTCCATCTCGCGGTCCCAAAGCATCGACGCCAGGGGCGTTGCCGCATCCAGCACCTGCTCAATGGCCTCGCGGCCGCCATCGTTGATCAGATCATCAGGGTCCTTGCCATCCGGCAGCAGCGCAAATTTCAGCGAGTGCCCGGGCTGAAGCAGGGCAAGGGCGGTGTCGACCGCACGATAGGCGGCCTTGCGGCCCGCCATATCGCCGTCAAAGCACAGAACCGGCTCGGGCACGGCCTTCCACATGAGTTTGAGCTGGTCTTCCGTAAGCGCCGTGCCGAGCGGTGCCACCGCATTGGCATAGCCGGCGCGCACCAGGGCGATCACGTCCATATAGCCCTCACACACCACAAGGCTCCCGGCGTCATAAGCGGCTTTGCGGGCGGTGTCGAAATTGTAGAGCACCTTGCTCTTGTGGAAGAGGGGGCCTTCGGGCGAGTTGAGATATTTCGCCTGAGCATCCGCCGACATCGCCCGCCCGCCAAAGGCAATCACCCGCCCGCGTGTATCGCGGATCGGGAACATGATGCGGTCGCGGAACCGGTCATAGGGAACGGCGATGTCCGGCCCGGCGATCACCAGCCCGCACTCGACCATCTGTTCTGCGCTCACCTGGTTGGCCGCCAGATGGGTCTTGAGCGCGCGGCGGTCGTTCGGGGCATAGCCGATGCGGAAGTCTTGTTGGGTTTTCGACGAGAGGCCCCGGTCGCTCAAATAGCCCCGCGCGGCGGCACCGTCCGCGCTTTGCAGCGCGTCTTCGAAGAACGCGGTGGCCATCTCCATCACATCATAGAGGGTGGCGCGCTTTTGTTCGCGCTCAGCGGCCTCAGGGGAGGGCGCCGGCAGATTGACGCCGGCCAGATCGGCGAGCGATTGTACCGCTTCTGGGAAGCTTAGCCCTTCGGTTTCGGTGACGAAGGTGAAGATGTCGCCGGAGGCTTTGCAGCCAAAGCAATGATAGCGCCCGCGCCGGTCGTCGGCGTGGAAGGAGGGGGTATTCTCCTGATGGAACGGGCAGCAGGCCCAATAGTCTCCTTTTGCGGGCACGGATTTGCGCCGGTCCCACGTCACCTTGCGGCCCACCACTTCGGAGATGGTCAGCCGCGTTCGGATTTCATCGAGGATGTGATCTGGGAATCGCATGGTTGCTCTTTAGCACGTTTGCTAAACGGGTAAGTGTAGCGTTCTGGTCAAGGCGCGGCGAGCGCGGTGACCGCTTATCAACAGGAAGAAGATCGTCCTGCTTTTGCCTCCTCATTGCTGGTCCAGTTCCCGCGTCCTTGCGAAAGCGAGGACCTTCTGAGCGACGGGAGAGGTCCCGGCTATGGACCCCTGCGTTCGCAGGGGAGCGGGGAAGGCGACGTTTCCTATGCTCCATCTCTTTCCGTCCTCCCCGCTTTCCCTCCGTCCGTCATCCCCATTTCACCCTCCGTCATCCCCGCGAACGCGGGGACCCAGGGCCCACAGAGCTCCGCTGCTTCTGGGTCCCGGATATTTTGCTGGCGCAAAATTCCGGGATGACGGTAGTGGTGCGTCCTTCCTCCATCTCTGTCCGTTATCCCCGACCCCTCCGTC
>JANQOW010000078.1 GCA_028285595.1 Hyphomicrobiales bacterium | reverse complement strand
GTGCGATGTGGTGCATCGGACAAGCTTCGCAACGTAGGAGATGGGCTGATTTGGCCCACCGAAGGCCGGGTTTTCGCGCCCGCTGAGCGTCGTTGCGGGCCGCTTGTGGTCGGCCTGACCAAGGCGCGACCCGCGCCTCGTCAGCAAACGCGGAAACCCGGGCAAGCGATTCCATATGACAATGAACTGCTCTAGGCCCAGTTAAACGAGATCACCTGATGGCCGGCGACGATGCAGTTGGCGTAGCGGTTCCGCGTGCCGGCGCGCAGGCGCTGCTTTACGCGCAGAGAGATGCTCCAGCCTTCAGAGACCCGTCTGGCTTCGTTCAACCGTTTGACGGTCACCCCATATCCACCCCGTTTGGCCGTCTTCCGCTGGGCTCTGTGCAGACAGGCGGCGATGGCGTTGTCTTTTGCGCTGTGGCCATGATGGCGGCGGTAAACATCACTGTTCTGGTGCGACTTTGCCGCCGCGGCGGCCGCGATGAGCGCAAGGGCGCCGACCGCAATCGCAACGCCCGTATCACTGTGCTTGTGATGGTGGTCGGGATGCTCCTGGCGATGCTTCTCCCAGTGGTGATGGTTGTGATTGTGGTGGTCGCGATGGCCTGGCCCGTGCGCCAGCGCTGCGGAAACCACAGTGCTCATGGCAAAAACGGCGGCCATGGAGCTGGTGATGAGCGTCTTCGTCATGGATAGATCCTCCGGTTCATGGGTTTTAGATCGTTGCACACGCGTTGGCCAGTATACACCCTCGGCGAGCCGGTGGGCAGACACGCGCGGCGTTCACCGTGGCGGCGGGTCTCAGAGCTCTCGTTCTGAACGAAGCTTCGACATGACCAGCGCGTCCCAGTATTCGCTCCCAAGCCTTGCCGACTGTCTGGCGGTTCCTTCCACGACAAAGCCCGCCCGCTTGTAGGACGCAAGGGCAGGGTCATTGCCCGTGAACACACGCAGCTCCAACCGATTGATCTCAGGCCGGCGAAAGGCTTCCTCCTCTGCCATCTTCAGCATCTGGCTGCCGAGGCCCTTGCCCCGCTGGTCCGGTTTGAGCACAACACGGCCCAGACCGGCCTGACCGCTGCGGTAATTGTACGCGATCTGAAAAGACCCCACGAACGCACCGTCGCGGCGGTCCACGGCCCAGCATTCCCGGCTCGGGGTCTGGCCCTTATGTTCCGAAATCAACTCCGTCAGGGCGGCAGGCGACAATGGAAAATCGAAGTAAGGCCCGCCCCAGGAGAGCACTTCGCGCTCGTCCTTGAACCAGGTGACCAACTCATGGGCGTCGTCCGTGTTCAGCGGTCTGAGGGTGAGCATCATTGCGCCACACTACCCGCCCTTCGCCAGCGCGGAAAGTCTTGGCTCACGCCTCGCGCGCCAAATGCTGGGCCAGCAGAATGCCGCCGATCACCAGCACCAGCGCCGCCGCATGGTAGAGGTAAAACGCCTCGCCCAAGATCAGCACCGCCAGCAACGCCCCAAAGATCGGCACCAGGTTGAGATAGAGCCCGGCCCGGTTGGGCCCATAGATCCCCACCGCCTTGATGAACAGCCCTTGCGCCAGCATGGCCGGGAACACCGCGGTGAACACCACCACCGCCCAGGCCTTGAGCGAGGACGGAAAGATCAGGCTGTCGGTGATCACTTCGTAGGCGACCGCCGGCACCGACACCAACGCGGCGCTGATGGCCATCACCGCCAGCATGCTCACCCAGTGTATGTCGGGCTTGGCCTGCAGCGCCGCTGAATAGGCGCCGTAGATGAAGGCGGCGATCAGCATAAGGAAGTCGCCATAATTGACGTTCAGGTCCAACAACAGGCGCGGATCGCCCTGGGCGGCCACGATCACCACCCCGATGAGCGTCACCGAATAGCCCGCCGCTTGCGCCCAATGGGTCGATACCCGGAACACCACAAAGCTCAGAATGAAGATGAACATGGGCATGGCGGCCTGGATGATCGTCACATTGATGGCCGTGGTGTGCACCAGCGCGGAGTACATGAAGAAATTGAAGATCGCAAAGCCGCTCGCCCCCATGGCGGCCAGCTTGGGGATGTTCTGACGGATCACCGGCCAGTCCCGGCGCAGATGGTGATGGCCGATGGCGAGCAGCACCACGGCCGTGATCACCCAGCGGAACTCGGTGAGCAGCAGCGGCGACACATGGCCCACCGCCAAGCGGCCGGCCACCGCGTTACCGCCCCACGACAGGGTGACAAACACAAGCAGAAACGGCGCATTGTTGAACAATGCCGTCAGGAAGCTCGCCATGAGAGGTCTCGCTGGTGAGGAGCGAAAAAGAGCGCCAGTGTTAGCACACATCACTGGCGCCACGGCATTGCTAATTGCCGCAAGGCAGCCTCAGGCGCTATGGTGGCCGCCCCGCCACGCTCACATTCTCAAAGAGGCCCCCATGGACACCGTGCATATGACCCTTGATGAGGTCCACGCGCTGACGCGCAAAGTGCTCACAAAACATGGCTGTGACGACGCCAATGCCACCGCCATTGCCGACAACATCACCGGGGCGGAGCGCGACACCGCCACCTCCCATGGGGTGTTTCGCCTGCCGGGCCACGTAACCAGCCTCGCCAATGGCAAGGTCAACGGAAAGGCCAAGCCGACGTGTGAGCGCCTGAGCCCGGGCGTGGTGAAGGTGGACAGCGACGGCGGCTTTACCCCACTGGCGTTTCAGGTGGGCAAGCAGGCCCTTATAGACGCAGCCCGCGAGAACGGTATCGCGGTTCTGGCGATCACCCGCACCTTCCATTTCGCGGCCCTGTGGCCGGAGACCTCCGCCCTGGCCGAAGAGGGGCTGGTGGCCCTCGCGGTCACCTCCTCGCCGCCTTATGTGGCAGCGGCCGGCGGCAAGAAGCCGTTCTTCGGCACCAACCCCATGGCGTTTGCCTGGCCGCGCAAAGAGGGCCCGCCCATGGCGTTCGACCAGGCGGCGGCCGCCATGGCACGCGGCGAGATCATGATCCACGCCCGCGACGGCCATGAGGTGCCGGACGGGGTGGGGATTGATGCCGACGGCAACCCCACCAATGACCCGGACGCGATCCTCAAAGGCGCCCAGCTCACCTTTGGCGGCTATAAGGGCTCGGCCATTGCGCTCATGATCGACCTGCTCGCCGGCCCGCTCATCGGCGAGGCGTTCAGCGCGGAGGCCGGCCGGGCGGACAATGGGGACGGCGGCCCTGCGCTCGGCGGTGAGTTCATCATCGCCATCGATCCGAAACGCCTTGGCGCGGGTGACAGCTATCTGGATCATGCCGAGCAACTGTTTGCGGAAATGACCGAGCAGCCCGGTGTGAGATTGCCCGGAGACAGAAGATTGAAGGCGCGCGCGGTTACGCCCAGCGAAGGTGTTCATGTGCCGAAATCCTTGCATGAGAAGATCACCGAACTCGCCGAAGGGTGAGGCCGGTGGTCTGAGGGGTTTTGGTGAGGGGTAAAACGCAAAATGGGCCCGTCGCGGGGCCCATGTGTCGAAGCGTAGCGTGATGTAGCCGGAACAGCGTCACGCTGTCAAGGAAAAAATTGCTATTTTTTGGATGTTTTTGATTCTGTGTTTTGGATCAAGGGGTTGGAAGGTGGTGAGTTGGTCCCACAGCTCGCCACTTGGTGGGGGACTTTTTCAGTTTTGTACATCCCGGCCCGCCCGTCATCCCTCCACGTCATCCCGGAATTCGCGCCAGCAAATATCCGGGACCCAGAGCAACGCGCTCTGAGCAAACCGCCCCTGGGTCCCCGCGTTCGCGGAGATGACGAAATAGGCAAGATCACACGTCATCCCGGAATTTGCGCACGCAAACATCCGGGACCCAGAGCAACACGCTCTGAGCCAAACCGCCCCTGGGTCCCCGCGTTCGCGGGGATGACGAAATAGGCAAGATCACACGTCATCCCGGAATTTGCGCAAGCAAACATCCGGGACCCAGAGCAACGCGCTTAGAGCGAACCGCCCCTGGGTCCCCGCGTTCGCGGGGATGACGAAATAGGCAAGATCACACGTCATCCCGGAATTTGCGCCAGCAATTATCCGGGACCCAGAGCAACGCGCTCAGAGCAAACCGCCCCTGGGTCCCCGTGTTCGCGGGGATGACGAAATAGGCAAGGGCGCGGTGCAAATCGTCATCCCGGAATTTGCGCACGCAAATATCCGGGACCCAGAGCCAAGCCCCCCCCGGGGTCCCCGCTTGCGCGGGGATGACGGT
>JANQOW010000077.1 GCA_028285595.1 Hyphomicrobiales bacterium | reverse complement strand
CCAAGATCACGGAGCGTGCAGCCCCACCCATTAGGGCGGCGTGGACTTTGCGCGGGTCGGCTCCGGCCTTTGACGCAAACAGCAAGGCTTCCGCCGCTGCTTGAACGGCGCAGCCCACGATGATTTGGTTGGCCACCTTGCACACCTGACCGTCGCCATTCCGTTCGCCGATCAGCGTCACGGTGCTGCCCATGGTTTCAAACAAGGCCAGAGCTTTATCGAATGCGGCCTGAGGCCCGCCCACCATGATCGTGAGTTCACCGGAAATCGCTTTGGGCTCACCGCCAGAGACGGGCGCGTCGAGATAATCGCAGCCCAGGGCGTTGATTTTTGTTGCGAACTCTGCCGTTGCATTGGGTGAAATTGAGCTCATGTCGATCACCAGCTTACCGGCGTCAAGGCCCGCGGCCACACCATCTGCTGCAAACAGGACGGTCTCAACATCCGGCGTATCGGGCACCATGATAACGATAATGTCCGCCGCTTGGGCGACTTCCCGATTGGTGTCGTAGACCGTGGCGCCGGCGTCCAAGAGAGCTTGGGGCAGAGGGGGGTCGAAGTTCACGACCGCCAGTGGGTAACCCGCTGCTTGGACATGGCCTGCCATGGGTCTTCCCATGATGCCCAGTCCAATAAATCCGATGACCGGCTTGCTCATACTCATGTGTCTCCATTATGCGCTGGGCCGCTATCTATAGCGGGCGAAGAGGCGAAGGCAAATGTGCGTTTCTGGAGAGCCGGGCTGGGTCTTAACCTCAGGACCTGCCTTAAACTTTGCATTCGTGAAATCGTGTGTTATGTCTTCGAGATCAACCCTGGGAAATGAGAATCTGGGGGGATAACAAATGCCGTCAATCCATGGAGGGAGACGCTCAATATGAAACTCGGCAAATCTCTAGTACTTGCGGCCGCAGCAACGGCCGTCACCGCTTTCACTGTCCTGGCACCTGCCACGGCACAAGAGAGGGTGAGATGGAAATTGCACAGCGCTTGGGGCAGCTCTGTGCCGCATCTCGGCACGTCCGGTGTGCGCTTTTCTAAAGTGATAGATCGCCTGTCAGGCGGTAATTTCCAAATGAAATTCTTCGAGCCGGGCGCCCTGATCCCCGCGAACGAGGGTTTTGACGCTACTTCCAAAGGCTCGATCGAAGCAGCCTGGACGACGGCCGGCTATGACGTGGGTAAAGTTCCTGCTTTGGCCTTCTTCACCGCTGTGCCGTTTGGCCCGTCAATGGGCGAATATTTCGCGTGGAAGAAGTATGGTGGCGGCGACAAGATCCAACAGCGGATCTATGCCGAAAACAACATCCACCAAATTGACTGCTTTGCGATTGGCCCGGAAACTTCCGGTTGGTTCAAAGAAGAAATCAAAGACCTCGAGCAGCTTCGTGGTCTGAAGATGCGCTTCTTTGGTCTTGGTGCCCGCGTGATGCAGAAGATCGGCGTCTCCACCCAGCTTCTAGCTGGCGGCGACATCTTCCCGGCGCTGGAAAAAGGCGTGATCGATGCAACCGAATTCTCCATGCCGGCCATGGACATCAAATACGGTTTCTATCAAATCGCCAAAAACAACTACTTCCCGGGCTGGCACCAGCAGGTGTCTGTGAGCCAACTGCTGATCAACAAAGAAAAGTGGGATGGCCTGCCTGATCAGTACAAGGCGATGGTTGAAGTGGCATGCGGTGACAGCATCCATGCAACCTACGCGGAAACCGAGTTCGTGAACCCGACCGCTATGGTGGAAATGGGTGAAAAACACGGTGTGACCACCCGCCGCTGGACTGATGAGCAACTTGCTGTCTTCGAGAAAGCCTGGAACGAAGTGCTGGAAGAAGACTCCCAAAAAGATCCGCTCTTCAAGGAAGTGGCCGACAGCTACAAAGCATTCCGCACGCTCTATGCGAAGTGGGGTTCTGCGCAGGCCCTGAAGCCGACTTATCTGAGCAAATAAGATAAGTCCGGAAGGGTTTCGCATTTAAGCGATCCAAGATCCCGGGCGATACTCTCGCCCGGGATCTCAATGGTAACGGAAGCCCAAACAAAAATAACCGGGCCCGTCTGAGGAGTTGAGGGATGGAAGCCGCACTTAGTGCAATTGTGCGTTCGCGCGCGTCGATCGCTGTGATCGCCATTTTAGCCGTTTTGGTGGTTGGGTTCTTGTGGATCAACGGGCTGGACGAACAAGGCCAGCGCAATCTGCTCTACACGATCCAGGATTTCTTGCCGATCATCATGTTCGCCTCGCTGGCCTGCCTGCTGTTCACGGGCTTTCCGGTGGCGTTCATACTGGGGGGGCTGGCGCTTCTCTTTGGCCTGCTCGGCTATTTCCTTCAGATGTTCTCATTGATTGAGTTCTTTAATTTCTTACCGCGCATATGGGGGCAAGCGGCGGAAAACCTGGTTCTGGTTTCCGTGCCCGCCTTTGTCTTCATGGGTGTCATGATGGAGCGCAGCGGCGTTGCCGAAGACCTGCTCTATTGCGTGCAGGTGCTCTTGAAAAAAGTGCCCGGCGCGCTGGCATTGGCGGTGACCATTATGGGCACCGTGTTGGCCGCCATGACCGGCATTATCGGCGCGTCGGTGACCATGATGACCGCGCTGGCCCTGCCCACCATGATGCGCCAAGGCTACAGTCACGCCCTGTCCTGCGGCACCATCGCCGCTTCGGGCACGCTCGGCATTCTGATCCCGCCAAGCATCATGTTGATCATCATGGCCGACCTTCTGGCGGTCTCGGTGGGTAACGTGTTTATGGCGGCGATTGTTCCGGGATTGTGCCTGGCGGGTTTGTACATCTCTTATGTGCTGATCTATTCCTGGCTGAATCCGTCGGTTGCGCCAAAGTTGCCGCCGGAGCTTCTGGATGTGCCCAGAAGCGAATATCCGGGGATGATCTTCAAAAGCTTCCTGCCGCCGGTGTTCTTGATCACCATGATCAAGGGTTCGATCCTGTTGGGTTGGGCCACGCCAAGTGAGGCCGGCGCAGTTGGCGCTTTCGGCGTCATGCTTCTGGCTCTGTTCAACCGGCGCCTTAATTTCAACTTGTTGAAGGATACCTGCCAGACATCGGCCAAGACCGTGGCGATGATCTTCTTCATCATCGTGAGCGCGACGTGCTTTGCTTACGTTTACCGCTCTCTCGGCGGGGACGACATTGTGGAACATCTGATCCGCGATGCCGGACTGACCTCTTGGGGTCTTTTGGTCCTGATCATGGTGATCACCTTCTGCCTGGGCTTCTTCCTGGACTGGATCGAGATCACGCTGATCGTTCTGCCGGTCTTTGCGCCGCTGGTGTCGGGCATGGACTTCGGCGATCACATTGCCTCCCAGAACATCATTTTCTGGTTCATCGTTCTGATGGCCATCAACCTGCAGACCTCGTTCCTGACACCTCCGTTCGGCTTTGCCCTGTTCTATCTTAAGGGGATTGCGCCGAAGGAGATCAAGATTCAGAGCATCTATAAAGGGATCATTCCTTTCGTGATGCTGCAGCTGATCGGTCTTCTGCTGGTGATTTGGAAGCCTGAGATTGCACTCTCGTTGATGAGTGCGGTCTACGATTAACGAAGCTTAGAGGGTTTAGCGATGAGTGAGATGACACACGCCGAAGCCGAGGCACTCGTCAAAGAGGCCGAGAAGAAAGAGCTTCGTCACCTTTCTGAAGATGAGCTGCCTGCGGCCCTTCAATGGAGCAACCGGCTCACAAAGTTCGTAGATTGGATCGGCCGGTTTGGCGCCTGGTTTGTGGTGCCGCTGGTGCTGATCACCGTGTTCGATGTGACCTTGCGTAAAACCGGGACCATGCAAATCTGGTTGATCGAGAATGTGAGCCCGCTTTTCGGCTCCACCTTGCTGCAGGAGTTGCAATGGCATTCCCACACCGTGATGTTCACGCTTGTGCTGGCCTACGGCTATATCTGGAACACCCACGTGCGCGTGGATCTTGTGCGCGAGAACCTGGCGTTTAAGAAGAAGGCCTGGATCGAGTTCATCGGACTGACCTTCTTCTTCATCCCGTACTGCATGGTGCTGGCTTACTTCGCCTTCGTCTATGCACAGGACTCCTACAAAATCGGTGAAGTGTCCGCTTCGCTCGTGGGCTTGTCGCACCGCTGGATCATCAAGTCGTTCCTGGTGGCCGGGGTTGTTGTGGTCATCCTGGCCGGCATCGCGGTATGGCTGCAGCTTGTGATCGTGCTCTTTGGCCCGCAGAATATCCGCTTCCCGCTGCTCACCGTAGAATGGCCGGAAGAGGAAGGCAGCAAGATTGAAGGCAAGGAGCGCCTGGATTTGGAGAAAGCCAAGGACCTTCTGCAAGAACGCGCAAAGGCAGCGAAGACATCCGACGCACAACCTGCGGAGTAAGCTTTGCCCAAGAAAGAGGGAAAGCCACAGGTCGAGTGGGACAAGTATTTCAAACGCTACGTTTGGAATGAGCGGACCACGCCCTATTTCACGCCTGTGGACAAGCTCCACCAGGGCCAAGCGAACTCGGAAATCTTCTTCTATTGCCTGCTCCACGGCATCCTGTTCTGCGTGATCACGCTGGCCGCTTTGCGCGGCGGGCCGGATGGACGCTCGCTCGGGATCGCCTATTACAGCTTTTCCGTGGTGGTGGCTGCGGTTCTGTTTGGCATGCTGAAGAACTATACCGCGGCGCTTTATATGAGCGCGACACCGCTCGCGGGCATCCTTTATGTGCTTGTCTATCGTGTGGCCGCCGGCGCACCGATGGTGGACAGCTTGGTGGTGTTGGGCATCTTGGCACTTCTGGCGCGCTATTCCTTCCGCATCGTGGCCGTGGCGCGGGGCTATCCGGACTTCCCGCCTGCACCGCCGCCTGAGCCGCCCACATTCCTGAACTTCAAATAGATGTCTGAAGAGACACCAGGTCCGGAGCAAGACCAGCCGTGGGTCGTGTTGCTGGACCGCACGCTGCGACCGCATATTCTGGCCCATGGCGCGGTGGTCGCGGGCGTGATGGCCCTCAGCTATTTTGCGCCTGCAGACCGGGGTCTCTTCATCCCCATCATGCTCTGGGGCGTGTTGGTGCTGGTGCATTACCTGATTGTGCGGACCATCCACACAGACCCCGACTGGGTGGAAGAGCGCAGCGAGACGATCACCATGAACGCCTCTGACCTCAGCCATATTGAGGATATCCGCGAGCGTATGGAGAAGGGCAAATCAGAGTCAGGCCGCCTGATCAAGAAGCCAACAGATAAGGAGACGGATTAGCCCATGCGCATCTTCATGACCGGGGCAACCGGATACATCGGCGGCTCTGTGGCCGCCGCCCTCATGGCGCGCGGCGCCGCCGTGCACGGGCTGGTGCGCTCTGAGGAGCGGGCTGACGAGGCGCGGGCCCATGGCATTGAGCCGGTGATGGGCACATTGGATGACGCCGAGATCCTGACCGATGCCGCACGTTCGGCAGACATTGTGATCAACACGGCCAATGCCGATCACGGCGCCTCTGCCGATGCGCTGGTGGCGGCCCTTGCCGGATCAGGCGCGCGTCTTGTGCACACCAGCGGGTCGTCCATCGTGGGCAAGCCCGATGGCGGAGAGCTCTGCGAAGATGTGTTTGATGAGGACACGGAGTTTACCCCCTCGCCCGGCCGCGCAGCACGGGTGGAGATCAACCGCCGGGTCCTGGCCGGTGCGGACCAAGGGGTGCATGCGGTCATCATCTGTCCCAGCCTGATCTACGGGCTGGGCACCGGGGCCTCCAAACACAGCATGCAGGTGCCTTGGCTTATCGATCTGGCACGCGCGGACGGTGCGGCCAAACATATCGGACCGGGAGCCAACACGTGGTCTAACGTGCATATTGATGATCTTGTGGCGCTTTATCTTCTGGCACTGGAAAAGGCACCGGCCGGCGCGTTTTACTTTGCGGAGAACGGTGAGAATTCCATGCGCGAGGTGTGTGAGGCGATCAGCCGGATGCTTGGGTTTGGCGGCAAGGCCGAGGCGATGACAGCGGAGTATGCGGCGACCAAATGGGGTGAAGGACCGGCCCATAACACCATGGCGTCCAACAGCCGGGTGCGGGCCAAGCGCCCCCGCAGCGAGCTGGGCTGGGCGCCTGTGGCGCCTTCTCTAATCGAGGAGATTGAGACCGGCTGCTACGCCACCAGCTATCCATAAGCCCCGCACTGAAGAGGTCCCCATGCCAGCACCTGACTATAAGACAGCCCTGATCACCGGCGCGTCCGGCGGTGTCGGTGCTGCGGCAACCCGGAGTTTGTCTGAGGCCGGGTTCAAAGTGACGGCGCTGGCGCGCCGGCAAGACCGCCTCGCCGCGTTGGCGGAGGAAACCGGCTGCGAACCTCTGGTGCTTGATCTGAAGGACACCGATGCGGTTTATGGCGCGCTCAAGGGCCTGGAGGTGGATGTGCTGGTCAACAATGCCGGCCTGGGGCGGGGTTATGAGGGCTTCTTGAAGAGCACAGCCGATGAAATCGACGAGATGATCGAGCTCAATGTCTCCGCGGCCATTCATGTCACCCATGCCGTGCTGGGCGGCATGGTGGAGCGTGGACGCGGGCATATGGTCCATATCGGCTCGATTGCGGGCCTCTATCCTTTAGGCTTTCCTGTCTATGGAGCCACAAAGGGTGGTCTTCATCTGTTCGCCCAGCATCTGCGCATGGAACTTAAGGGGTCCGGCGTGCGCCAGACGGAGATATGCCCGGGCCGGATTGCAACGGAGTTCTTTGATACGGCTTTTAAAACCGAGGCGGACCGGACGGCGTTTATGGCCGGCTTTGAGGCCTTGAAGCCGGAAGACATTGCGGCCGCACTGATGTACGCCATCAGCACGCCGCAGCATGTGAACGTGAGCCTGATTGAATTGACGCCAACCCAGCAGATGCCGGGTGGGGCGATCTTGGATCGCAGCTCGTAGGGCGCGGGGTTTACTGTTCCGCGCCCTTGCGCACGCGAGGGCCCATAGCCCCACATCACCCCCCAAACACCTGATCCTGCTCCGCACGCAAGGACCACAGCACGGAGCTCTCCGGCGCGCGAACCGCATCTGGCGTGATCACCTCCCCGGCGTCCACATCTCTCATCAGAGCGCATCCCATCGCCATAAAGTAGGGCAGGGCCGTTCCTTCCGATAAGGCACAATTGTCCACGAGGAGAGCCTCCACGCCGTCCACATGGTGATGGTGATGGCCGTGATCGTCCAGCACGGTCCCCGCCTTAAGCGCCTGTGTGGCCCGCATGGCCACATCACATACCGGACTGACGGTGTTGCTGCCCGTGGCCAGACCCAAACGGTGGGGCACGATCACGGAGAGGGCGGCCTCTATGCCCAAAAGATGCGTGGGGTTGTAGGCAAGAAGATGCGTTGCATCCGCGCTCACAGGCATGCCCTTGGCCTGAAACAGGCGGCCGGTTTCTTCGTCGGGAATGCGCACCACGACGAAGACGCCGCCCGCCGCGCTCACTTCGTCAGGCCGGCGGAAGCAGTTGAACATGTCCAACACCCCATCGCGGTCGAGGACACCGCCCTCAGCCCGGATGCGGAACAGATCCGGCAGCTCAGAGACCCGTGCGACGGGGGCGTGAAAGTCAGGCCGGTCCGGTTTCAGACCCGACGCGTTGGCCACCAGGCACATCTCGCAGTAGTCCGGGGGCGTGCGTTGGGGGAGCGTGGACAGTGCGAGAGACCGTTCAGCCATGGACGCTGCGAGATCGCCTGGCGCAAGGCTCCACAAATCTGGGGTGAGCGGCAATCGGGTGTCGATGCCCTCGGCGCGAACCTCTCCGGCCTCCAGATCGAAAACAAAGTCATACTCGCTGGCCTTGCCCGCGCAGACCAGGTCGAGCCCTAAAGTGCGTGCCCAGGACATGAGCCCGAGCAAAAGGCTGGGTTGGTCCCCGTCCGCCTGGGAGACCACCAGCCCGTGCCGGGCCGCACGCTGGGCCAGTATCGGCCCAACCACGCTGTCGGTCTCCTTGGTCACCAACACAATGTGCCGGCCTTCATCAATTGCTTTGAGGGTGTTGCGCGTGCCGGCCTCCGCGTTGCCGGTGGCTTCCACAATCACGTCCACCGGGGCTTCAAGGGCGACGGCGGCATCTTGCGTGAGAACGAGCTTGCCCGCCTCGATGGCTTTGGCCGCAGCGGCTGAACCCTCACAGACCTCGATCTCATCGGGCGATAGACCCACGCTGCGGCAGGTTTCCTGCAGGCGCCCCATGTCCAGGTCGCAGAGCACATTGAGAGACATGTGGGGAAGGCGGCGCGATTGCATCAGGAGCGTGCGGCCGAACTGGCCGACGCCGATCAGCGCAGCCGTTGTGTGGGAAGGCCCGATGCTGAATCTTTCGAGCAGATCGGTGTAGTTCATGAGATCAGATCGGCCTCGTCGTTTTCAACGGCCACGGCCCTGATCGGCGAACCGTCGATGTCGGGAAGTTTGAGGGGCAGGCCAATGAACTGCACGCGCCGTCGCTCAAGCGACATCATGTTGCAAAGATATTCAAACATAATGACGCCCTTCAGCAGCAGCTCCACATGGGTGGTGTTCTCTTCCAAAACAGGCGCGCGTGCTCCGGTGACATAGTCGCGGATGCAGTGATCTTGTGGGAAGTCGAAGGCAATCGCGCTGATCTTGCGGCTCATGAACCAGCGGCAGGCGTCGGTGCTCATGTAAGGCGCCCGGGTCCAGAAGGTTTCCTGGTGGATGGATTCGCGCAGATCCCACCCGGTGCGCAAAAGGACAATATCTCCTTCTTCAATATGGTCCCCCGCGGCCTCCACCTCAGCGGCGCTGATTTCGGTGTCTGCCTCAATGTGCGAGAGATCCACGACCGCTGCCGGCCCAACGAACCGGCTCAATGGTAAATCGTCAAAGGTCGGCCCGTCCGGATCGAAATGGCGTTCAGAATCCACATGGGTAAAGCCATGGACCCCCGCTCCGAACCAGGTGATTTGTGCAATATCGCCGGCGGCATGGCTCTTTACGGTTTTTCGCTCCACTTCCCAGCGGAAATGTCCCGTGACGATGGGCTGAGAGAGATCGACAAGTCTGTCTGCCATTGCGGTTACGCCTTAGTCTCTGCAAAGCCGGCCTGTATCTCGGCAATGGCGCTCAGAACATCCGCCGGGAGCGGGCCCTTCTCGATCGCCGCCGCAGCCTTCTGGAACTGCTCCACTGTGGCCAGGCCCACTTGAAACGTTGGCACTTTTGCGTTGCTGGCCACATAGCGGATTGCCAGCTCCACAAGGCTCTCGCACCCCGCCGCCTCAAGCAGGGCGGAGAACTGCCGCGCACGCGCCGCATCGGCTGCATAGTCGTCACCTGAACCTATGGGGGCCACCACGGGCATGCCGAGGGGATGGCGGTCCTCTGAACCTGAAAGCGCACCGCCCGCAAGAGAGCGGATAACAATGGCGCCCATGCCGGCTGCTTCTGCGCGGGCGAGAAGGCCATCATAATCCTGGCCCGGAAATTCGGCGGTGATGGCACTGGATGCGCTGGGGTTCAGCATGTTGTAGACGATTTGACCTGTGTCGAAAGCTTCGGCTTCCACAACTTGGGTGAGGGCCTCGGTCTCACCGATGGCGGTCATTCCGATAAAGCGGGTCTTGCCGTCGCGTTTGGCCCGCTCCAGGGCCGGCACCACATCCTGGAGCACCTGATCAGGGCTCAGGTCGCCTTCAGCCGGGCGCATGGCGATGGGGTTGTGGAGCTGGAGAAGATCCACATGAGTCTGCTGCAGGCGCTGTAAGCTCTCTTCCACAGAGCGCGCGACGGCGCCCGGCACGTCCGCGGTGTCGCCCGGCTTCAAGCGCACCTTGGTGCCAAGCAGAATGTCCGGTTTCAACTCCTCGAGAATGTGGCCGAGGTTGGTTTCCGATGTGCCGTTGCCATAGAGCGGGGCGGTGTCGAAGAAGTTCACACCAGCCTCCAGCGCCAGTTCCACCGCCCGGCGCTGGTCGGCCGGGTCGCCCTTGGGCATCAGCCCGCCCACGGCACCGCACCCGAAGGTGAGCACGGAGACCTCAAGTCCCGTACGTCCCAATACTCTCTTTTCCATCATGCTCCCTCTTTCTGGTGACAGGGGCCAAAGCGGCGGCTACGATCGCGCACGATTTCGCACCCCTGCCGTTCAAGAAAGGCCGCCCATGAAGCTCAAGCTGCACCACATCAATTACTGCACCACCAATGTCTCAGCTATGGACAAGTTTTACCAGGAGGTTTTGGAGATGGCCCCGGAACCTGAGATGGGCCAAGGACGGATTAAGGGCCAGGGCTACCCTGGCGATGTGGCCTTCGTCAGCGATGGCGACATGCAGGTGCATATTGCCGAGAAGGATTTGGAGTGCGGGTTCCGCACCGGCAATGCGGTGAACCCGGTGGAGCGCGGCCACGTGGCCTTTCGCACCGATGATATCGCCGCCTTCAAAAAACGTCTGGAAGAAAAAGGCGTGCCCTATTCAGACTATGGGGCATGGGCCATGTCCGGCTGGGAACAGATCTTCTTTTACGACCCGGATGGGAACATCATCGAAGTGCACCAGGTGAAGGACTAGGAGAGGGCAGCAACGTCTCAAAAGAGAGTCGGAATGGACCGCAGGCTCGCTGCCATACTTGCCGCTGACGTGGTTGGATATTCGCGCCTGGTCGGGGCGGACGAAGAAGGCACCCTTGTTGCCCTTAAGTCGCTCCGCGAGGAGATGATCGAACCCCTCATCGCCGATCACAGGGGCCGGGTGGTCAAACTCATGGGGGATGGCATTCTCGCCGAGTTCCAAAGTGCGGTGGACGCCGTCAAGTGCGCGATTGATTGGCAACAGAACATGCAAGCCCAAGCAGGCGGCGGTGCGTTGAGCTTTCGGATCGGCATCAATCTCGGAGACGTTGTCATAGATGGCGACGACATTTTGGGCGATGGCGTCAATATCGCCGCACGGCTGGAGGGCGCTGCTGATCCTGGCGGAATAGCCGTGTCAGACACGGTTAAGCAGAACGTGGCGGCGAGCCTCGGTCTCAGCTTTGTGGATCAAGGTTTGAAGTCACTGAAGAACATCAACGAGCCCGTTCGTGTTTGGACGTGGAGGGGCGGTGCTCCGGCGGTCGATGCCCCGGCGCGCGCGGCGCCTCCCAGCAATAAGCCACCTATTGCGGTTCTGCCGTTCAAGAACCTTTCCGGTGACCCCGATCAAGACTATTTCTCGGACGGTTTGACCGAGGACCTCATTACCGCGATCTCCTACTGGCGCACGTTTCCGGTCATCGCGCGCAATTCGACGTTCTCTTTCAAAGGGCGCTCGGCGAAGGCGGCTGATATCGGCAAGGAGCTTGGGGCCACATACCTGCTTGAAGGAAGTGTCCGAAGGGCCGGGAGCCGGATCCGCGTGAGCGCGTCATTGATCGATGCCGCGCGCGAAATTGAGCTTTGGGGCGAACGTTTCGACCGGGATGTGGTCGATATCTTTGATGTTCAAGACGAAATCACCGCACGGGTTGCGACGGTGGTTGGCCATCAGATCGAGCGCGCGGAATTGGACAGGCTTTCCGAGAGCCGAAGCAGCGACATCACCGCTTGGGATCTTCTGGTGCGAGGCATCCCGCATTTTCTGGAGCACAGCTGCCAGGGCAATATTGAAGCGCGAAAGTTCTTTCTTGAGGCCACAGAGCGGGCCAGTGACTACAGCGATGCGTGGGCCTATCTGGCGTGGAGCCATTCCCATGACCTGATGATGGGATGTGCGATTGACCGGGAGGACGCCACCCGTCTCGCCTTTGAGGCGGGGCGGAGGGCGGTCAGGTTGAATGACGCCTCAGCCCTTGCCCATTTGGCCTTGAGCTCCGTTTTCGTGTGGACGGGGGATGCAGAGAACGGCCTGGCCGAAGCGCAACGGGCCAGAGAGCTCAATCCAAACGATGTTCGTGCGAGCTTCGCCGTCGGAAACCGCCTCACATTGACCGGTGAGCTTGAGCAGGGCATTGAAATCATTGAAGAGGCGATGACGCTTAATCCGCGTGACCCCTATCGCTGGCACTATTTCGGATATCTCTCTCGCGCGTATCTCTCGCTTGGGCACCCTGGGCGCGCAACGGAGTGGGCCCGGCGCGCGGTGCAAATGAAACCGGATCAACCCGACACGCATTTCAGACTGGCACTCTGCCATGCCCATAGCGGACTGCTCGATGAGGCGCGGGAGGAACTGCGGACTGCCGACACCCTTGAGCCTGGTTTTCTGGAGCGCAAGAAGAGCTGGAAGCCTTACCCCAGCGAGGCGCGCAACGAGCAGTTGCTGGCGCCTCTTCGCGCGGAAGGATTACTGTGAACCCGGCGCCTGCAGGCCGCGTCTATGCGCCGGATGCACCTCGCCCCAGAGGCGTTCGGCATATTCAGCAGTGGCGATGCGGGCCGGGTCTTCCACATAGCTGAACAGCAGGCTGTGGCGTTCCGTGTCGCGCGGTGCGGTCACCCGGTGCAGCGTGCAGCCGCCGCGAAAGAGCTGAAGATCGCCCGGGCGCAGGAACAGGGTTTGAACGTCTGAGCGATCGCCGTCCAGAACCCGCTGAACGGCCTCATAATTCTCCTGCGTTCTGGTGCGAATGTCCGGCACGAACTCAAACCCGCCACCTTCGGCAGGCTGCTTCAGGCCAAAAGAGACTGTGAAATCGTTATGGTCGAAGTGCCAGGCGAACTCACAGCCTGGCGGCTGCACGTTCACATTCACGCTGCCATAGGGGTCCTGGTAGGTGTAGAGCTCGTGATAGCCCAGGCAATCGGCGACAAACCTGCAGAGGTCTTCATTCAGGAAGCCCGCCTTAATGGTGCCTGTCGGCGAGAACCGGTCCGCGCGGATCATGCCGTGACGGCGAAGCGAGAGCCGCTTTAAGGGGTGGTCGGGGGCAACATCGTCCGGCGGTGTGCTGAAATAGGGGTTCAGCCATTTTTCCGTGTAGGTGGCCTGGTCCGCCAGCGCAGCCGCTTCGGCCTGCATTTGGGTGAGGGCGGCCGGTCTGATGAAATCGGCCAGTTGCGCACAGTTGCGCGCGTCCAGATCTTTCTTCGCCCCTGCAACCAGCTTCCGATAGGCTGCTGATGTGCGCTCGGAGATCGGGTAGAGCGCGGTGTTGAAGAGGTCTTCGGTTGCGTGTTCCATCGGCTCCAGCGTCAGTCTTTGGTGACCATAACTTCTATCATGGCCTGACGCCCCTCGTCGCGGATCACCTGCAGGGCCTGGCGGAGAGCGCCCGGCAGATCTTTACCGTCTTCAACCGTGGTGCTCCAGGCGCGGCTGGCCGCGGCCACCATGGCATAATCCGGGCTCGGGTCCAGGGAGGACAGCGCCATGGTGTTGACCCGGGCAGCTTTCCCATCCGGATACATCATCTTGGTGGTCTTGCGGACTGCGTTCCAAACGCCGTTGTTGAAGACGATGGTCAAGAGCGGAAGGTGTGAGGCTTCCGCAATCTGATGGCAGGCCACCGGGTTGGCGAACATGTAGGACCCATCGCCGACGCACGCCACCGTCACCCGGCTTGGATCGGACAATGAGGCGCCGAGCGCCGCCGGCACGCCCCAGCCCAAGCCACCCGCGAGAGGATGCGAGAAGAACTGATTGCCGCTCTTGAAATCCATCACGGAGGGGATGCAGCCCAGCTCCGCGAACACGCGGGCCTCATCAGGCAGGGCATCAGAGAGACATTTGGAGACAAAGGCCGGTGTCATTGGCGCACCGCCGCCTTCAGCGGCTTGCTGGACGGCGGCCTCCTTGCGGATCCGGTTCTGCCTTGCCAGAGTTGCATGCCGCTTTGTGAGGACGTCTTTGAGCTCCTTGCGCCGGCGTTTCAAAGCCTTGGTGAGAGCCTCAATGGCGCTCGCCGGTTTTGCGGTGAGATTGAGCGTTGAGCGGAAGCCGCGGACGGGTACTCTGGAGAACATGGGATCAGAGCCAATCTGTATGATCTTGGCTTTGGGGTTAGGCTTCAGGGCGGATTCGATCCACGGCACCAGCGCGTCCAGGACGATCACCACATCCGCTTTGCTCAAAAGCGCGCCGGGATCAGCGCCCGCATGCATGGGGTGGTCGGATGCGAGCACATTGAGCGAGGGCCAGAACTCCGCAACGGGGATAGCCCATCGATCGCAGAACACCCCGAGCACGTCAGCCAGCCGGCCCTCCGGGTCCCCGCGCTGCGCGATCAGCAACGGTGCCTTGGCCGCCGCGATCATGTCCGCGGCCTGCTGAAGGGCCTCGCCATCCGGCGCGGCTTCTGTGGAGATTGCGTGCCGTTTTGGCCCAAGCGGCTCGCCGGCCGGCCAGTCGCCGCCGAGCGGTTCGCGCGGCAGGCCGAGATAGACCGGCCCGCGCGGCTCGCTCATGGCGATGGCGTAGCCCCGGTCGATGAGATCTGCCGCCTGTTCGGGGAGTTTCAGTTCATACTCCCATTTGACGAACTCGCGCACAATCGAGGATTGGTCGCGCATATCCTGACCCCAGTGGATCGGCAGACTGCGGGCGCCCAACCTGTTCTGTTCGGTGAACGGCGTGCGGCCCGCCATCATGAAGATCGGGATGTTGTCGCTGGCCGCGTTGATGATGCCCATAAGCGCGTTGGCGAGGCCCACATTCACATGCACCATGACGGCCTGAGGCCGGCCGGTCGCCATGTAAAACCCGTGGGCCATCGCCACGGCAGCGGTTTCGTGCGGGGCAATGATGGGCGTGGGGATGGGCAGATCGGCTTGGAGGTTCTTGGCGTAGGTCTCAATGATCGGTGCAAAGTCGGTGCCGGCATTGGCAAAGAGATAGTCGATGCCATGCTGCTTCAGCCGCACCAGAACGGCCTCGGCCGTTGTTTCGGGGATGAAGGCTTTGGGCAGCTTTGCCATAGGCTCTGTCTTTCGCTTAAGGATCTGGCCACCACGACCATGTCCGACACTGTAAGCGTGACAGGAGGGAAGGGGAAGGTGGCGCGGGCCGTCAGCACGCGGGCTCTGATGATTGCTCGTCAGCTATCACCCGCTCAAGCTGTTCCTGCGTGACGGCGCCCTGAACCACCGTGCGGCCCACCACCAAGGCGGGCGTTCCCACCAGGCCCAGCTTTGAGGCCAGGGCAGAGTTGCGCTGGAGTGCGCTATTTGTAGCCGTGGAGAACATGTCTTTCATCAGCCGCGATTGATCTATCTCGAACGTGCGGCTCAAATGTTCAACCTGTCCCATGGTCGGGATCAGCCGGCTCTGCATGAGCCGTTCATGGAACTCCAGATACTTTCCTTGCTTGCGTGCTGCCAACGCTGCACGCGCGCCCAGCAACGATCCTTCGCTGAGGATTGGCCATTCTTTGTAGATGACATGGATACGTCCTTCTGCCCGGAGCTCCGATAAGATCTTCGTCAAGACTTTGCAGTAGGGGCATCGGTAGTCGAAGAACTCCACCACGCTGACTGTTCCGGTTCGATTGCCATCGACCGGAGATGCCGGATCGCGCAACAACACCTCGCAAAGACGCCCCTCATCTGGCTGCTGCGCGGCGGACGCGTTTGGGTTTTCTGTTTCCCAAGTCAAGGTCTGAAGCGGATCGAAGGCTGAAGCCCCGCCGTTCACAACGAGCGCGCGAAAGCCCTTGGGCGAGGAAAGTTCCACAAACTCCAACGCGCGTGGAACCAGTGCCTGATACGCCAAGTAGCAGGCAACGAGCAGCAAGATTGCCCAGGCAAAGCCGAACAGACGCGCTTTCACAAATCGAACTACACCCATGGGGTCATGATACATCCGGGGACGCGCGACGTCCTGAGAAAGGCGCTGCTCGGTGGGAGGAACCGGCAAGCCTCTATTGGCAAGCGCCTAAGCGGCCGCCCGCTGGACCGGTCGCAGACGCCGGCTCAGGCGACGCTGAATGCCTTTGAACAGCTCGCCCCAGGTGACGCGGCCATGGTTCATGGCGTCCCCGAGACTGGTCAGGGTTTGGAACGTGTTCAAAGCTTCAGGGTCGAGGATTTGAAACTTCCCGTTTACGGCCGTGGTGTTCCACCCATAGTCAAACTTCATGCAGAAGGACAGGGTTTCCGATGACATGGCAATTCCGCACCCCTCCTTGCCCAGATTTGGCAACTCTTCAAATCTGTCCAGGGTCAGCTCGTAAGCAGCGTCATAATCCGTCAGATAAACCCTCAACGGCTTGACCACCCGAAAAGTTTTGAGCACCGGCAGGTAGTCGACTTTCTCCTTCAAGCGCGCGTGGAACTCATCAGCCGATTGGGACAGGAGCTCTGGTTCAACCGAAGAGGTTTCGATCAGCGGCCGGTCTATTGCAGCGTGATCGGCCAGATACCGGTCGATGGCCAACTTTGAATCGTGAGGCGCGCCCACAACCCATTCATCACCCGGGTACATGACAATCATCTCGGTCTCACCGCGGGCCTGAAAATGGTCGTAAACAACATCGATCCTGTTGATTGCATCGTTCATGTAGAAATTGTCTTCGTGACAGAAGTACACAAAGCTGGCGAACGGGATGCAGAACTTAGGGGCAAAGAAGCTGATCTGAGAGGACATTTCCCTGAACTTATCCTCCGCGCGCTTTCTGCGCTCTTGGAATGTCTCGCCCACGTAGCTCGCATAAGAAAACTGTGTCAGCAGCACATCAACATGCCCCTTGGTGAGGGACCCAAGCTCTTGCAGTTGCTCACGCGAATTCAATACACAGTCATTGACGTTCACAATGGTCTGGCCATCCGCGAAAACGATCAGCGCACTATCGTCATGGTAGGGTTGGCAGACGATGCTGACGTCCTCATTGAGCTCGTGCGTTTTGCCTGGATCAAGCTCAACCACGTCGCGAAACCCCAAGCTCTTGCAGAACTGCACGACCTTGCGATCGAGCGTGGATTTGAACAGCACGGTAATGTTGCGACGCGCGTCTTCAGGGATCTTCTTGACGTTGGGCGGAAAGAAGTGATCTGGATGTTCGTGCGAAAACCAAATGTGGGTGATGTCGTGAAAATCCTCGTAAGAAAACGCCGTGGGTGACAGGTGAGCCCATGAATTGTGAAACACGGTGCCCTCAATCCATGGATCGCAGATCAGGCGAACGTCGCCATATGCGTAAATCAGCGAGGCGTGATTGACGAAGGTCAGCTCCATTGTGATCCCCTTGATAGCCGTTGATGATGAACGAGACCGGCGACACCAACAATGATCCGGCAAGTGTGTTGGAAACGGGCCCTGATTCGCCACATACTGCTTGTGGTATTGCCGGCGGCGGTGATCGAAAAGCCTAGGTCACGTGCCGGCGCGGTCCTTGCGTTCCCGCGTTGCCAGAAACGCACCACCAACCACAAGAACCGCTCCAATGACCGTCAATGCCAGGATGGGTTCATCCCACACCACATAGCCGATGATCGATGCGAAGACGAGCGAGGTGTAGATCCATGTGTTCACCTTGTCCCCCGGCGCTATGGAGAAGGCCTTGGCGTAGAAGAACTGCCCCACAATGGTGAACACGGCTATCAAAATGACCTGGGTCATCTGGTTTGCCGTTGGCCACTGCCAGACCCAGGGAAGCGATAGGGTGGAGAGGATAAGTCCAAACAGGGCAAAGTAGAACATCTGCCTGTCGGGAGGTTCTGTTGTTCCGAGCGACCAGATAACAAGGGCCGCGGCGGCACCTCCCAAAGCCGCGATCAAAGCGGAGACCTCACCGATGGAAACCCCCACATGGTCAGGGCGTACAATCAGCATCACGCCGATGAAACTGATCAGAACGCCACTCCACACATAGCGGTCGGACAGCCTGCGGAAAATGAGGAAGGCAAGAATGGGAACAAAGAGCGGGCCCATGGATTGGAGAATGACCGCATTGGCAAACGGGATGTGCACCACAGCGAAAAAGTAGGTCACGATTGCGCCATAGGTGAAGATGGACCTGAGAAAGTGCTTGAACAGCTTTCCGGTGCCCAGTCCGCCAACAGGCGGGCGGAACGCAACCCAGACGCTGATGAGGATGAACATCCACACATTGGTCCAGAACACGAGGATGAGCACGTTCAGCCCGCTGGCTGCATAGCGCGCAACGGCTGGTGCGAGAGCGAAAAGAAACGCTGCCACAACCACATAAGCGGCGCCGCGCCAGACTTGGTTGCCAATAGCCGGAGCCTCCATCGGTCATCTTACCTCTGCTGCGAAAAGATCGGCGGAGGCGGTCATAGACGATCACTACTGCCACCAGCGTGGCAGGAGTGTTTTGGTATACGCAGGCCATTGGAGGAGAAACCATGTCCAGATCGGCCCGCCTGTTTGAAGTGATCCAGTTGCTGCGATCGGCAAGCAAGCCGCTCCTGGCCCGTCAGATTGCTAGTACACTGGAAGTTTCTGTTCGCACGGTCTACCGGGACATCGCTGCGCTGCAGGCCATGCAAACGCCGATACTGGGCGAGCCCGGTGTCGGCTATGTCATGCGGCGTGGCTATGACCTTCCCCCCATCAACTTCGATGTTGAGGAAGCCGAGGCAATTTCGGTGGGCCTTGGTCTGATCGCCCGCACGAATGATGAAGGACTTTGGCGGGCGGCCCAACGGGCCGCGCGCAAGTTGCATGAAACAGCACCCGGAACGCGCCAACTGGTTGCCTCCCCGTGGCCCATGGCGCGCGCACCGAATGTCGAGCTTACAGAGCTTCGCAAGGCGATCCGCGAGGAGCACAAGGCCCAGATCGTGTATCGCGACGTGGAGGATCAGGAAACCCAGCGTGTGATCTGGCCACTTGTCCTGATCTATTATCTGGACGCTGCCATGCTCGCGGCCTGGTGCGAGCTGCGCGAAGACATCCGGCATTTCAGGCTTGATCGTGTTGTCAGCTATGTCGCGCTGGCTGACGATTTTCAGGGGCGCGGTGAGGCGTTGGTCTCTGAATGGGAGAGGGACCAGAAGAGCAAGACCGTTCCGACCGTCCGCCTCAGCTCGGCTTCAGCGTGAGCGCCTGGCGCCCTTGATGAACGGAAGCTGCGTGATGAGCATGAACACCAGCGCGCATGTCAGCACCAGTGAGATGGGGTGGCTTATCAAGTCATAGACAAACGTTCCCACATTCTCCTGCGCGCCGATCATGGCGCGGCGGTAGTTTGCATCGATCATCGGCCCCAATATGACGCCAAGAATGATGGGGCCAACCTGGAAGCCGTACCGTTTGAGCACGTATCCGATAACGCCGAACGCCAGGGCCCAGGTGATGTGGACCGGATTGTTCTGAATGGCATAGGCCCCAACCGCAGACAGCACGACGATCATTGGAATGAGGATGGCGCGAGGGCATTCGACCACCTTCGTGAAGATGCGTATTCCCGTCAGTCCGAAGACGAGCAGGAACAGGTTTGCCAGCGTGAGGTTGCCGACGATGAACCAGAACAGATGCGGCGTGTCCGTCAGAAGCAAGGGGCCGGGCTTGAGCCCGTGGATGTAAAGGGCACCGATGATGATGGCCGTCACGGCGTCGCCGGGAATGCCGAGCGTGAGCATGGGCACAAAGGCACCGCCAACCGCGGCATTGTTGGCGGTCTCAGGCGCGATCAGCCCTTCCTTTGCGCCTTCGCCAAACGGCACCTCGGGGTCTTTGGTGCTGCGCTTGGCCTGATCGTACGCCAGGAGGGCCGCAATATCTCCGCCTGTGCCCGGCAGGGCGCCGATCACCGTGCCCAATCCTGATGACTTCAGGCCCAGGGCCAGATAACGGTGCACATCGCGCCAGGCTGGAATGATCCGCGCGACCTTCTGCTTGATCGGTGTGGTTGAGACATGGTCGAGCTGCACCAAAGCTTCGGCCACACCGAAGAAGCCGATCATGGCCACCACAAACGGGATGCCCCCCATAAGGTTGATTGAGCCGAAGGTGAACCGGGTCTCTGCTGTCATCGGGTCAAGGCCGATCATGCCGATCATGATCCCAAGCGCACCGGCGAATGCGCCCTTGGCAAAGCTCTCCCCGGACAGCGTCCCGACCAAGAGGATGCCGATAATGCCGAGCAGCATGTAGTCGCGTGAGGTGAACTTGATCGCGAACTCGGCAATGAGAGGCGCGGCCAGGGCGAGGGCGAGCACACCGATGAGGCCGCCCATCACTGACATGACCGTTGAAAGCCCAATGGCCTCGCCCGCCAGCCCTTTCTGCGCGAGAGGATACCCGTCGATGGCCGTGGCGATGGCGCTCGGTGCGCCCGGAATGTTGAGCAGGATCGCGGTGCGCGCGCCGCCATAGACGCCGCCGACATAGACGCCCGCGATCAGTGCCAGCGCCTCATTGACCTCCCATTTGAAGGTGAACGAGATCAGGATCGACGCGGCCATGGTGACGGACAATCCAGGTATGGCACCAATGTAAATGCCCGCAAACGTGCCGAGCGCGGTCAGGACGAGCAGGTATGGATCAAACCACGAGGTGGCGAAATAGCTCAGCGCTTCGATCATCGCCACAAGCTCCCGATCGGCAACACCACCTGAAAGACCATCCGGAAAAGCACGTGAATGACGCCGATGGAGACCAGCGAGATGACCAGCGCCCAGACCGGCCCTTTTTGCCACAGCCACCAGACCGCCACAAAAAGCAGCACGCCTGAGGACAACAGGAAACCGGCGCTTGGAATGGCGGCCACATAGACTGACAGGAGAAGCGTGAACAGCACCACGCGAAGGGGAAACAGATAGGCGATCACGCCTCTGGGGCCGCTTTGCAGGGGTGCCGCTTTTCGCAGCGTATCGGAGAGGATGACACCGCCGGTCACAAGCATGACCCCGGAGGCAAGCATTGGCATGACACCGCCCGTGGTCAGCCCCTTAAAGCCGGAGATCCCGTAGGATTCCCAGAATGCATAGCCGGCAAAGCACACCAGGAGAAGCGCAAAGAGCTGCTCTCCAGGGCGCAGCGTGTCGGGTGATTTCATGATCGTTGTAAAAGGAGCCCCGCCGGAGGTTCGGCGGGGCGCCAAATCGGATCAGGGACGAGCAATGCCCAGCTTTTCCGGGCTCACCTTTGCCGCGCCCGTGTCTTGCAGAGCCCAGACGGTGACCTGCTGCCACTTGGCAAGGAAATCGACAGCCTCTTGTCCGCTCATGTTCATAACCACATTGCCGCGGTTGGCCATCAGCTCAAGGAAGGTCTTGTCCGTGGCGGCTGTTGCGAACGCCTTTGTGAGTGTCGCTTTCACATCGTCAGGCACGTCTTTCCTGACGAACACGCCGTAGAACGGGCCCCAAGGGAGAAAGCGTGCCATCTCAGGGATCGTGTCGGTGATGGCAGGCACGTCGGGCAGAGTGTCCACCGGCGTCGGGTTCACCACGGCCAGGGCCCGCATTTTGCCGGCCTTGATCTGTTCGGCCGCCGCTGAGATGCCGGAAGGCATGAAATCAACTTCGCCGCCAAGCATGGCAGTGAGGCCGGGGCCTTCGCCGTCGAAGGGGATGGCGGTGACCTTGAAGTCCGTGGCGTTTGAGATCAAGGCGCCGATCGTTGAGGGCAGCCCGCCCGGACCGGTTGAGCCCATTTTGACTGACCCGGGATTTGCAGCGATATCCTTCAGCAGATCACTCAATGTCTTATACTTGGAGGCTGCGGGTACCGCGATCACCGCGACGCCCCGTCCAAGGATGTTGATGGGATACATATCGCCATAGTCGATGTCAGACACACCCATCACGCCGTGGAGCTGGGGGTTTTCCGCTCCGTACAGGAAGGTGTACCCGTCGGCCGGTGCTGCGTTCACGAAAGCGGTGGAAATTGCGCCGGCGCCTCCGGATTTGTTCAGCACCACAATGGGCTTGCCAAGGGCTGCCTCGGCTGCCGGATTTACCGCACGAGCCACCGTATCCGTGGCCCCGCCGGCGCCCCACATGACAACGCCGAGAACTTCGCGTTCGGGATAGTCTGCAAGGGCAGGACTTGCGGCCAGAAACAATGCAGTCAGTGCGGCCTTAAGGATTCTCATTCGTCTTCCTCCGTGTGCTCTTTTTGAGACTTGTTTGTGATTTTCCCATAGTTCTCAAAACGTTGCCCTGAGTCAATCGGGACAATCGGAAAACCACGGGCAATTGCAAATCCCGGCGCATCCGCCTTGCCGGTTCAGCCAAAGTCTTCGCGGATGAGATCTGCTGCCCTTTCCGCGACCATGATGACCGGGGCGTTGGTGTTGCCGGATGTGACATTGGGAAAGACCGATGCGTCAACCACGCGCAAGCCCTCCAGCCCGTGGACGCGAAGGCGTGGATCAACAACGGACTGCTGGGCGTCCTGGCCCATACGGCAGGTCGAGCAGGGATGGAACACGGTCCACGCGTTTTCACGGACGTAGCTGAGATAGTCTTCGTCGGTCTGGGTGTTGGCACCGGGCGCGATTTCCCGCTCGATGATTTCGGCGAGCGCGGGGGCTTTGCTCATGTGGCGGATGAAGTGGGACGCTTCCAGAATGTCGGCGACGTCTTCGTTGGTCGACAGATAGTTTGGTCGAATGACGGGCGCCTCAAACGGGTCTGCGGAGCGCAGGGTGATCTCACCGCGGCTGGTCGGGCGGCATGTGTTGAACCCGAAGAGCAAACCGGGGAAGGGGTCGGGGCTCATGAGCGCCCGTTTTGATTTGGTGCCGCGGGTATAGCTGACCGGATTGAAATAGAGCTGCACATTCGGTGCGGCCAGATCCGCTCGCGTCTTCATGAAGCCGCCCGCGTGATTGACGCTGAGGGAGAGCGGGCCTTTCCGCGTCAGGACGTATTTGAGCCCGTACCACAGTCGCATGTGCCACGGGCGCAGCATTTGATTGAGGGTCGGGACCCGGGTTTGAAAATGGAAGTCCACGCCCAGATGATCCTGCAGATGGCGTCCCACAGCGGGCATCTCGTGTTTTACGGCGATGTTGTTGTCCTGCAAGACCGCGCCCGGACCAACGCCGGAGAGCTGGAGAAGCTGCGGCGAGTTGACGGCGCCCGCAGAGAGGATCACGCTCGCCCGGGCCTTGGCGCGCCGTGCCTGGCCGTCCACAGTGTAGCGAACGCCCGTCGCCCGGCCGTCCTCAATGTCGATCCCGGTCACATGGGCACCGGTTATGATTTCCAGATTTTTCCGGCCTCGCACGGGGGTCAGATAGCACCGGGCGGTGGACGCCCGAATGCCGCCCTTTGTGGTCAACTGATAGACGGCCGCTCCCTCGGTCTCAGAGCCATTGTAGTCGTCAGTGACCGGCAATCCCAATTGTCTCGTCGCTTCAAAAAACGCATCACACAGCGGGTGGACGTCCGCCGAGACGTCCTGAACAGCCAACGGCCCCTCGCCGCCGCGCACATCATTTCCGCCGCGCGACCAGTTCTCCAGCTTTTTGTAGTAGCGCTGGGCCGTGTCCCAGCCCCAGCCGTGGGCACCGGCGGCGGCCCAGTCCTCAAAGTCGTTGGGCAACCCTCTCGCCCAGACCATCGCGTTGATCGAGCTCGACCCGCCGAGCACCTTTCCCCGCGGCCAGTAGGACTGGCGGTCTGAGAGCGCCGCTTCAGGCTCCGTCATGTACTTCCAATTAACCCGCGCGTTGAAGTAGGAAATCCCGTACCCGATCGGCATATGAATGAAGGGGCTCCAGTCCCGACCGCCTGCTTCAAGCAGCAGAACCGACCGCCTTTCGTCTTCACTGAGGCGGTTGGCCAGGACGCACCCGGCCGAACCGGCGCCGACCACAATGAAGTCGAAAGTTCCCATTTGTCGGTGCTCCACCCCTCTTTCCGACGTCAAGGCGCCGGAGACTGACCTGCCGCTGCCTTATGTGCCGAGGCGCCTGGGGAGTGCAATGCAAATTTGAACCCAAGTGCTTCATGAGCGCTCAAAGCAGGTCAAACGTTAATCCGAACTTACAATAACCCAACTAATTTGTTTGACCTTGTTCAAGGAGTGTTGAGTGAAGCCAGCTATTATGTGGCGTGTGGGATTTCCGCGGGGCCTAACATGTATCACATGCTCAAGAAGTTCAGTCTGTTCTTCATTTTCTTGCTCATCACAGTTGTGCAGGCTGCGGCATCAGATTGGCTTGTCGTAAGGGTCAGCGCAAAGGCTTACTATGCGTTGGACAGTCAAACCTGGCGGCCCCTTCGTGCGAGCATGCGCATTCCGGCACGCAGCTGGGTGACAACCGGCAAACGCGGACGGGTTATGCTTCGCCGCGGCAACGACACCATCATCATTCAACCGAAGAGCCTCACAGGCATAACCGGGTCGAGAAAATCCACGTCGCGCACCTTCATCAAGCACAAGCTTGGCCGCATTGTCCTTGATATCAACAAGGGCAGAACACAGCGCGTCAAGGTGCGTACCAAGCATCTGACGGCCGTTGTGAAAGGCACGCGCTTTTCGGTGACGGCCACATCCGGCCTATCGACTGTGTCCGTGGACAAAGGCCTGGTCGCGGTGAGCGACAATGCCACCGGGCAATCCATGGGCGTGGGCGCCGGCCAATCGGCCTCGTCAAGCGGCGCGTCCGGACTGAGCGCAGGAGGAAGCGCGGCGCAAGGTTCCAGCGGACTTTCCGCTGCGGCCACGGCTGACAGTGACACGGGCATGGGTGGAGGAGCCGGAGACGGCGGCAATGGTCCGAGCGGCGGGGGGGCTGCGGGTGCCGGCACAGGAGGCGGTTCAGGCGGCGGTAACGGTGGCGGCAACGGCGGTGGTTCCGGCAACGGCGGTGGCTCCGGCGGTGGTGGCGGTTCCGGTGGCGGCGACGGCGGTGACGGCGATGGTGACGGCGATGGCGATGGTGACGGTGATGGTGACGGCGGAGATGATGGAGGTGACGACGGTGACTGACCTCTGTCCGTCTGCGTGTGTAATCGCCTCATAGCCCGGCCCGGCCGTTGCGAGATCAATGTCGAAGTTGACCAACAAGCTCACAGGATTGGCCCTTGCGATCATTGCGATTGTTGGGATCATGCACGATGGGCAGAAGTGGGACCCGGTGATTGGTTTGCAGAACCATCTGACGGCGTACCGCTTTCAAGCTTCGAAGCGACCGGCAACCGGAGATATTGTCTTTCTGGCCATCGACAAGGCGGCGCTGGAAGAGGTCGGTCAATGGCCGTGGCCCAGACGCGTCCACGCCAAGATCATAGACCGTCTCATGCAGCACGGCGCAGCCGAGATCGCGCTGGATATCGATTTTGACTCACGCTCCAACCCTGAAGATGACAAGCTCCTGAGCGAGGCGCTCGAACGTGCCGGCGGGTCGGTGGTTCTCGCAGCGTTCCGGCAAGGACAGTCGGTCGAACAGCCGGCAGGAAAGATCGCCTTCAACCTGCCTGACCCGGCATTTCTGCGGCATGCCTGGCCGGCCTCGGTGAACGTGATTGCCGATGCTGACGGGCTGGTGCGCCGGTTTCCGTACGGCCAGACTATCGCAACCGAATTCGTGCCCTCTCTGCCGTCGTTGCTTGCCGGACATTCGGGCACCGATAATGATACGGTCGTGATCGACTACTCCATCGACCCGTCCACCATTCCAACCTTCTCTGTCAAAACCCTGCTCACAGACAAGATCCCCGAAGGTGCATTGGCGGGCAAGAAAGTGCTCCTGGGGGCGCATGCGGTTGAGCTGAGGGATACGCTCGCGGTGCCCGTTCATGCCGTGCTGTCAGGCGCGGTTGTTCAGGTGCTCGGCGCAGAGACGCTGCTGCAAGGCAGATCTCTGGTTCAAAACAGCAAGACCTCAACCACCATTCTTATTCTGGCGATCCTCGTGTTGGGCGCATTCGCATCGATGAAAGGGTCCCTTCGCACCAGCGTTGCCCTGCTCGGCGCGACCTCGCTTCTGACGGAAGGGCTGGCTTTTGCCCTTCAAATCGGTTTTGCCACCAATCTGATCACCGCGCCGGTGCATTTGGCCACGCTCCTCATGGCCTGTTTCTTCATTGTCCTTGAACTGTCGTCCAGGCAAATCAAGGCATTGAGAGCACGCATACGCGCGCAGAACATCCAACACATTCTCGACCGTGTTTTCCTGGACAATTTCGATGCGATCATCGTTGCCGATCGCCATGGCCGCATTGAGATCGCAAGCAAGAAAGTCCAGGGAATTTTGAGTGACCTGGACTACCGCCTGTGTAAGGGCAAGCACCTGGAGGATGTGTTGGTGCCGGCTGTTGCCGAAGAAGCCCAGCGGGTCATCACGCAGTTCGAAGCCGGCCAATTCGAAGGATCGCAATCTCGCGAGGTCCTGCTGGGCGAGGATCCAAGAAGCCAGCAGGTGATCGAATATGTGATCACACCGTCGCAGTTGGAGGCCCAACCTTCCGCAGACAAGGCCTCATCGCCCAGCCAGACGGTGATCTGTATTACGGCCAGGGACGTCACCAGTCTGAAAGCACATAAGGACCGGCTGGAATATCTCTCCAAGCGAGACCATCTGACCGGCGCCATGCGGCGTGACGAGTTGATCAACCAGATCGCAGCCTCCGGTCTCTTATCGCGGGAGGCGCCGGGCGGGTCAGCCAGTGCCTTGCTGGTGTTCGATGTTCAGCGGTTCAGCGTGATCAACGGCACCTTTGGGCGCGCGATCGGCGACGCGTTGCTGAAGGAAATTGCCCATCGGGCCGCTTGTTTCGATGGCGAAGACCACAAGGTCGCGCGCGTCGATGGGGATGCTTTCGCCATGCTGATTGAGGGCTGCAAAAGCGAAGCGGAGGCCCGGGTTATCGAGCGCCGCTTGCTGGCTGAGCTGGAGCCGGCCTACACCGTTGACGGTCACCGGGTCCATGTTCTGTTCGACATTGGCATTTCGGGAAGCTGGCAGGGGTTCCTGACGCCTGAGGAGTATCTCGCGGCAGCCGAAGCCGCGCTTGATGCAACCAAGAGGTCGGTAGACGCGGTATCGCCGATTTATGATCCCTCCAGCGCCGAGACGGTGCGCCGCGCGCAGCTCATCGAGCGTCATCTGTGGCGCGCCATCGAGCGGGAGGAGTTGAAGGTTCTGTATCAGCCGCAGGTGGATCTCACCGACAGGACGCTGGTGGGGGCTGAGGCCCTGTTGCGCTGGGAGAGCGAAGAACTTGGCAACGTTTCACCGGCCGAGTTTGTTCCGATTGCGGAGAACAGCGGCAGCATCGAGCAGATCGGCCGTCATGTGCTTCAAAAGGCCTGTGCGGATGCCGCCCAGTGGCCGAGCGAGATTGCCGTTGCGGTGAATGTCTCGTCCGTTCAGATCCATCGCGGCAACCTGCTGCAGGATGTGGATCATGCCCTGGCCCACACCGGGTTGCCGCCGGAGCGGCTGCACCTGGAACTGACGGAGACAACTATTCTCAATCATCACGAGGACACCCGTGCGCAAATCGAACGGCTGAGAGCCCGGGGCATCACCATCGCGCTTGATGATTTCGGCACCGGATACTGCTCGTTTGAATATCTCTCCAATCTGCCCATCGACAAGATCAAGCTGGATCAATCGTTCGTCCGCAACATGCTGCTGGAAACCACATCAGCGGCCGTCATCAGGTCGATCATGACGCTGGCAACGGGCTTGAGTTTAAGCTCGATTGCAGAGGGCATTGAAACTGAGGAACAGGCGGTTCAACTGCGTTTGGCGGGATGCCGGCAAGGGCAGGGATATCTGTTCAGCCGGCCCCTTCCGGCCAACCAGTTTTTTGCCAAGCTGAGCGCGGCCGCCTGAACGGTGCTCGGAAGAGTGGACCCCTGGGCTTGCCTAGTGGATGGCAGCTTTACCCTCGAAAGCGGAGATGGGCGCTACGTTAGAAAATGATCCCGATTGCACTCTGCGCCCAAAAAGATAGCGGCCCGGAAGGTCCGCTATCTTTTTGAGTTGTATACCGATGTCACGCCGTCGCAGGTTTCCGTTTTCTGCGCCAGCCCAGTAGCCCCATCAATGCTATCCCTCCACCCAATAGCGGAAATGCTGCCGGAAGAGGCACAGGAGACGGCGCCAGGGCGGCGGCGTGTGCGGCAACTTGGTTGGCCGACAAGACCCCACCATAATATGCAATCTCATCGATTGTTCCATCAAAGAAGTCTTGACCGGTTGGCGGAGTTGCCTGTGTTGCCGCGATGCCAACGGCCTGGTCGAGCGTCAAGAAGTTTGAAGGCGCTCCGGTAAAGAAGTAGTTCAGTGGCTGAAGCACCCCATCTACATATGCTTTCAATCTGTCGGCTGCGGTGGCTCCCGATTGGTCGTATGTCATGACCACATGATGGAAAAGACCATCGTAAATATCGTTCGTGAAATTCCCGGAGATTGCGGTTCCGTTATTGTCCCGAACAAAAAAGGCAGTTCCGGTTCCGCCGGTTGCTCCAGTGTTCGCATTAACCCGCATTGCAAACCCAGTGTTGCCGATAGAGCTGCTGAAGCTGGACGTAATGCTACCAAATTGTGTGGTCGTTGTTTTGAAGATGGCCTCAATCGAAAAGCTGCCCATCAACGTCCCGAAAACATCGAGATCTGGAACCTGCATAAAGTCGTTTGTGCCATCGAATTCAACTGCGGTGTCACCGCCATCGCCCGGAACTCCAAGATTTGGGCTGCCAACGTAGGTTCCATCGCGAGCGCCCGCGGTCGCATCGCTGGCCGTTGTCCCACTTCCTTCACCAAGCCTGTAATAGGCAAATGGATTGTCGGCTAGCACAGCATTGGCATAGCTTAGAGGCGCGCTGATTGCCGGTGCACTTATCATCACCACAGCAAGCGCACCAATTCCCTGCACCAACCCTGGAACAGATTTTGATTTATACGCTCTTAAATTGAGTAAATCCCTGCTCGCTGCCAACGCGCGAGCGCCCAACATCCCAAAAGCGGACATTTTTGCTTCTCCCACCCCCGGAAACTCAAGCCCCATCTGCATCAATACTAATTGGAGTAAGTTTGCTGGTCAATCTTGATCTGCAAACTTCGCCAATGACTGTTAATTGGCCTCAACTCCTTACGTTTTAAATTGGTCTGCTTGTTAGAAGCGCACTACTTTTACGCTGTTTTGAAACCCAATAGTCCGGGTGTAGCGCGAGCCTCATCACTTATTTGAACCGGGATGCGGTATGAATTGAACGGCAGTTTTGGGCAGCTTTCGGAAGCTCACTACCTGAGGAAGATGACCTTAACATCGGACCTTCAAGCCCCCACCCATCTCCGGTCCAAATGTCCGCAGAGCAGACACTACCCCGATGCCGCCGCACTTGCGCAAAGGCTCATACACCCCCAGGCGCTGGACCATGATGCTAGGCGTGCGGTCGGCGGCCACGTTCAGACGGGAGATGCGCTCACTTGGCAATCAGCTTACCTCGCATGTCGATCTCGCCACGAAGTATGCCGAAAACTTCCTCAAGCCGTTTTTGTCGCGTCGGATCGGTCTTTGCCGAGGCGACCCGATAGGCCAAACCTCGTTTCTTGCCCGGCGTCGCACGATCCCAAAGTGTTTTCATGGCCGGATCCCTCTCCAGTGCCCGCGTCAGAACGTCAGGGACTTCTACGAAATCTTGGTCAGCGATTTGGAACCTGACCTGCACGATATCTCCGATCGTAGCGCTGATCGCTCCAAGCAGCTTCTTTGAGAGCAAAATGTACCAGCGCCCTCTGACGGGTGTGAGAGCGGCTTCAATCGGACAGTCAGATATTTCTCCGGAGATACGGAGCCGTGGAAAGCGTTCCAACGGCAATTCGGCTGCAACTTCGTCGGGCACGAAAACAACCCGATAGGCATATTTAGCACTGCCTACATCGTGATATTCGATCTGTGCTTCGAATTCGTATGGATAGTAGCTCATGAGCCGGAATTAGGGCTCCATCAGCAAGTTTCAAGGTCTTCTCGCGGCGCTCATCGTTGCGACACTGGAGCGTCGGGTCTCACCTGGTTCCGGGTAATGCTCGGACGAGCTCAATGGCTCGTTTTTGTATCTTGTGCTTCTCTTGCGTTGAACCTGCATTACAGGCATGTATGAATTGGGCTGGGATGCAGGCCGCTAAATGACACGCTAACAGTTGACGAACGCCGTTTGAGTGTTTTGTGCCGTCACCATCTGAGACACATCCGGGCCAGAGCTCTGGTCAATTGGTCAACACAGGCAGTACGCGATGAGCGAGCCAGCAGTGCGCAAGAAGCTCAAGTTGGTTCTGGTCAAACCAACTCGGTATGACAGTGACGGGTATCCCGTTCAATGGTTTAGGTCTCTGATTCCCTCCAACTCTTTGGCCGTCATGCAAAGCCTTGCAACGGATTGCGAGCGCCGAATGGTGCTGGGTCCGGATGTGAAAATCGAAACCGCGGCCTACGACGAGGTCAATATCAGAATACCGATTGAGGACATTATCAAAGACGCAAAAGATCCGTCATGTGTCGTTGTGGTTGGCCTTGTCGGCGTGCAGACCAATCAGTTTCCCAGATCCGTAGATCTTGCCCGCCCGCTGCTGTCTAACGGTGTTCATGTCGTGGTTGGCGGCTTCCACGTTTCAGGGTGCATCGCGATGCTGCCTGAGTTGCCTGAGGAGATTGTTGAGGCGCAAGAGCTCGGGCTCAGCATCTTCGCCGGAGAGGCGGAAGAGCAAAGGCTTGATGAGATCCTTCTCGATGCCTGGAACGGCCAGCTAAAGCCGCTCTACAATCACATGAACGACCTTCCGACACTGGAAAACCAACCTGTGCCGTTCTTGCAAAGGGATGCAGTGGCGCGAACTTCTGGTGGTTTGAGCTCGTTTGATTTGGGCCGCGGGTGTCCCTATCAGTGTTCCTTCTGCGCCATCATCAACGTGCAAGGCCGCAAGAGCCGTTTCAGATCGCCCGACGACGTGGAGCGAATTGTGCGGCAAAACGTAGAGGTTGGAACAGACCGCTTCTTCATCACGGACGACAACTTTGCGCGAAACAAGGACTGGAGCGTGCTGTTCGACCGGCTGATCCGGCTAAGAGAGGAGGAGCGCATACACATTGACCTGATGATTCAAGTCGACACCTTATGCCACAAGATACCCGGCTTCATCGAGAAAGCCGTTCGCGCTGGCGTGAACAAGGTGTTCGTCGGTCTTGAGAACATCAATCCGGCCAATTTGCTGGAAGCGAAAAAAGGCCAGAACAAGATCACAGAGTATCGCGCCATGCTTCAGGAGTGGCACACTCGGGGCGTCTTCATTTACGCCGGATACATTGTGGGGTTTGCCAACGACACCAGGCAGTCAATCTTAAGGGACGTGGAGATTGTCAAGTCGGAGCTTCCCATCGATATGCTTGAGTTTCATATCCTGACACCGCTCCCCGGATCTGAAGATCATCAGAAGATGGCCGCTGCCGGCACTTGGATGGACCCGGATCTCAACAAGTACAATACGCAGTTCCCTCTGGTGGAACATCCCAATATGAGCCCGCAAGAGTGGGAAGAAGCCTTTCGGCTTGCGTGGGCGAGCTTCTATACATTTGACCATCTGGAGACCATTGCCCGGCGGCATGCCGCGCGGCCGAATGGTCAGCCCAAGCGCGCCTTGAACATGGCCAGTGAGATCAAGCTGGTCTACGAGATTGAAGATGTCCATCCATTGGAGGGCGGCCTCCTTCGGCGCAAGTACCGCACGGACCGGCGCACGGGGATGCCCCTGGAAAACCCGCTTGTGTTCTATGCGAAGTACGTTGCGGAAACGGTCGCAAAAGGGACCAGATTTCTAAGGGCCATGCTGAAACTCAAAGCCATCAAGACGCGGGTCCTCTCCGACCCAAAGCGGCTTGAATACACCGATAAGGCCATCACCCCTGTAGAGACACAGGAAGCGGAAAATCTTGACCTGTATACGCAAACAACCGGCGGGCTTGAAGCGGTCAAGCGGATACGGCGACAGGACGAGATACGCCAAAAAGCACTGGAGCGCGCGGGGGGCTAACGTGGCGATGATCGCTGTTGATACTTGATCGGGTAAGCTGAACTCATAAACGCATTCGGATCGGACTTGATGCCAAATTCATCTGTCTGTGTGATACGCAAAAGCGCAAGGAGCGTCATAGATCAGCAACGGGACGGGCATCGGCTCAGAGAGCCTTCTTGCGCCGCCATCCGAAACATCCCATCAGACCCAATCCACTGAGGAACAACGGGAGGGCCATGGGGAGCGGCACGGCCGTGACTTGCTGGTCACCGAACAGCTCCCATTTAAAACCATACTGAACAGCTGTGCTGGTTCCAAATTGTCTTACGCTGAAGTTCTGGACGGTGAGGACCAAATCGGAGAGCAGAAACCCGGTCAGGTCCGGTCCCGGAAGGCCGGTGTTGCCGCCGGAAATCCAGAGGCTTTCCGTGATGGTCTGATTGCTCTCAAAGGGTCCAGACGTTGACGATGTGATGATCTGCTTGATTAAGATCTCATCATCCATCCCATCGACGATTCCAAGCTGCAGATCAGAAAATCCCGCGCCAAGCGTTGTGGGCGACTGACCGAAAAAGTCGACGGTTCCAGAGGCGAAAATCGGCCCATCAAACGTGTTGGCGACAGTGCCCGCATACCCGATTTGGAATTCAACCGAGGTCGTGAACGCATCTGTGTTTGGGTAGCTCGTCTGTGCCGGGCCCTGCTCAAAAGACGCCAGCAGCGTTGAAGCCGAACTGCTTACAGTAAAACCGAATGTTGCAAGCAAACAAAATGCTGAAATCAATAGCGATTTCCGGCAACTGGACAATAATAGGGCCATAGTTCAATCCTCTAATGATGGCCCCGGCTTCCGATCTACACGGCAGCCTATTTGTGTATACACATAATGTCAAACTGCGGGTTCCGAACACGCGATGAGTACTGCTCTGTTTTTGGCCATGCCCCGCCGCTCAACCGCCGGCCCACACCGAAAGTGCCTCGCGCACCGACCTGCGATAGGTGCGGCCGACCGGGAGCATGCTCCCGTTCTTCAGGATCACCACCGGAGCTCCGTTCTTATACCGATAAGATGAGATTGCCGCGCGTGCCGCCCACCAGGAGCGATGGACCCGAATGCCATGGTCGCCCAGGTCTTGTGCTGCGTCTTCCAGTCTGCCGCGTATCAACGTTTCCCCGAGCGTCGTTTTCACCCGGATGTAGTGATCCTGCGCCTGCAGCAAAACCAGGTCGCGCCCCAGCTTGTGGGGGAGCTGATCCAGCCACGCAGGCGCCGTTGAGGGCGCGGTTGGGCCAGGGTGAATGGCCCTTGCGCCTGAGAGCGTCTCTGCCACCAAACATGCAACACCTGAAATGATGGCCACATAGGGCAGGAGCCGCAGGGCCTCGTCCCAAAACGTTGCCCCGAAGAACAGCACATGGAGCCCCGCAAGCCAGGCCGTTAGAGGGACTGCGGCGCTCAACGACCCCAGCCCCGCGCTCATCAGCGCGCCCATGCCGGCGTTTTCCAACCCGGTGGCGATGGCGATGGAGACCAGATAGCCGAGCCAGAAGGTGGTGATGACAACCACGAACCAGTACGCCACGCGAAGCGGCATCGGAAGGGCGCCGTAGGTGCCGAACGGACCGGTCAATCCAAGGATGATCGCCGTCCCCACCAGCCCCACCCAGAAGCGTGGACTGCCCCCCACAGAGCGCATTTCGGCAAGCGTTTCCCCGAGCACCGTGTCGTTCGCGAATTTGTGCATGTCGTTGGCGCCAAGAGCCTTCTTGATCTCGCAAGCCCAGGCTATCAACCGGCCCCGTCTCCTTCAACAAAGGATATCGCCATGGGTTTCGTGGGAAAGCTCGCCGTTGGCCTGATCGCACTCGTGCTACTTGCTGGAGCGGGCGGATATACGTGGTTGCGCAGCTCTCCATACTGGCCCGGCATTACGCTGTTCGCCGAGGAGAACCGGGTTGAGAACTTCCGCTCCATGAACCGCGTCTTTCCGGCGCGTGACGTGGTGGCCGGGGGCAAGGTCTGGGCGTTCGCATCCGCGCCGCGCCCGCTTCCGCAAACCTACCGCTACGCCGGGGCGGAGCGCTCGCTGGACACCTTCTTGCGCAAGACCATGACGACCGGGCTCCTGGTCTACGCTGATGGCACCATTGTCCATGAAGACTACAGGCTGGGCGCCAACGAAACGTCCCGCTTCACGTCCTGGTCGCTCGCCAAGTCAGTGCTGTCGGCGTTGATCGGAATTGCCATCCAGGAAGGTCACATCAAGGGGGTGGACGACCTGATCACGCGTTACGTTCCCGAACTCGCCGGCTCGGGTTATGACGGCGTGACCATCGAACAGGCGCTGACCATGTCGTCTGGAATAGCGTTCGATGAAGACTATGACAGTCTGCTGTCGGACGTGAACCGGCTCTTCTTCACGCTTGCCGCAGGTCAGCCGATGGTGGCCACAGTGTCGGCCCTGAAGCGGGCGCGCCCGCCGGGCCAGTACAACAATTACGTCAGCTCAGATACGATCGCCCTCGGTCTCATGCTGGAAGCGGCAACCGGCGTTCCGAACGAGGTTTATCTTTCCACCCGGCTTTGGGGCCCCATGGGCGCGGAGGCGTCAGCCTACTGGAACACCGGACGGGCAGGACCCGTCCTGGCGTTCTGCTGTTTGAACGCCACGTTGCGAGACTACGCGCGCTTCGGCCGGCTTTTCCTGCACGAGGGTGCGCGCGATGGTGTCCAGATTGTGCCGCGCGCGTGGGCCCGGGTCTCGACCCGTCCGAGCGCCCCCCGGCTGGAGCCCGGAGATAACCCGGCTTCATCGTGGACCTTTGGCTACGGCTATCATTGGTGGGTGCCGGAGGAACCGCAGGACGAGTTTCTCGGCATCGGCATCTGGGGCCAGTACATCTACGTCGACCGCGCCCGCGGTGTTGTCATTGTCAAGATGAGCGCCGATGAAGACTTCGATGACCGCGATCATGAGACGGTTGCCGTCTTTCGGGCGATCGCCCGGGATGCAGGCCGGCCGATCGCCCCTTGATGCACATCAATGGATGAGGGCGGAAGATTTGCTTCGTTGCTCTTCAGGAGGAGCTTGCCGCGATGGCCGCACAAACCAAACCAGATCTTCTTGCCGTTACGGAAAAGGAGTTTGCAAAGCTCAGTGCCTTGATCGAGACAATCGATGCGGACACCGCCCTGCGCAAACGTGAGGAGGACACGTCCATCAAGGATGTGGTTGCCCATCGCGCGCACTGGATTGAGCTGTTCCTGGGCTGGTATGCCGATGGGCTCGCGGGGCTCCCTGTGTATTTTCCAGCGGAGGGCTACAAGTGGAACGATCTGAAGCGGTACAATGCGGATCTGAGAGAGCGGCAATCCTCTCTCGGGTGGCCCGAGGCCGTGGCTCTGCTGCACACGAGAAACGAAGCGTTGATGGAGTTCATCGAGAACTGCTCTGATGACCAACTCTATGGCGGCCCCATGAAAGGGGCCAAGAACGCCTGGACGCCCGGACGCTGGGCGGAAGCTGCGGGCGCCAGCCACTACCGCTCAGCGGTGAAGTACATTCGAAAAGAACTGAAGACCAACCGTTGAAGCGCGGACAGGTTGCCGGAGCGGGCATCCGGGGGCATCAGGCTTCAGAGGCTTCGCCCCTGCGCGGCGATCTCAAACAGCGCCGCGATCTCCGGGCTCGCCTTTCTTGCCTCCAGGCAGGCCACATATTCCGTCAGGTTCACATCCGCCTTGCCGATGGCCAGGGTGTGCAGCCTCTCGTCCTGGCCGATCTCCCCTTCGTTGATGATGCCCACACCCAGACCGTTCGCCGCGGCCTCGCGCACGGCCTCGCGGCTGCCAAGCTGAATGGTCTGTTTCAGGCGAAGGCCAGCCGCCTTCAACGCCCGCTCCAGAACCGCCAGGGTCTGCGAGCCGCGCTCTCGGAGCAGCACCGTCTCGCCCTGAAGATCTGAAATCTGAATGCGGCGCTGTTGGGCCCACGGGTGGGTGGTGGCCACAACCGTCACCAGTCTGTCACGAAAAAAGGGCAGGGCGTGCAGGCGCCCGTCGCTCTGCAACTCCGGGAGGAAGGCCACATCGCACTCCCCTTTCAACAGCGCCGACAAGACATGCTCGGTATTGCCGAACGAGAAGCTCTGGCGTACCGCCGGATAGCGCCGCGAAAAGGTGGAGAGCACCGGCAGCATGTAGAACGGACTGTCCGCGGCAATCGCCAGATGCCCGCGGAGAAGATCCTTGGCCCGCGACAGCAAGGTCTCAATCTCCGTCTCCATGCTGAAATAGCGCGTGGTGATCTCCTTCAACGACGTGCCAAACTCGGTCAACTGCACAGACCGCCCGCGGCGCTCGAACAGCTCCACCCCATAGCCTTCCTCCAATTGGCGCACATGGGCCGACAGGGTGGGTTGAGAGACCCTCAGCACGTTGGCCGCCCGGGTGAAGCTGCCTTCACTGGCCACAGCATGGAAGGCGCGGAGCTGGGAGTGATTCATAGGTTTGACCTATATCAAGAGTAGGATTTATGTATTGGACCTATGAGTATCACAGAGCTTAGAAGATGCAAGACGTGCCGAACAGTGAACTGGGAACGATGATGACCGACACCCCCTCTCTTTCGCCCACGGGCGATCCCTGGCTTTTGACGCCCGGGCCGCTCACCACGTCGCCCACCGTAAAGGCGGCCATGCAGCATGATTTTGGCTCGCGCGATCACAACTTCATCGCCATCAACACGCGCATGCGCGAGAGGCTGGCCGGGCTGGTGAACGGCGGAGACGATTATGTCTGCGTGCCCATGCAGGGCTCAGGCACATTTGCAGTGGAGGCCATGCTGGGCACCCTGGTGCCGAAGGACGGCAAGGTGCTGGTTCTGGTGAACGGCGCTTATGGCGAGCGCATCGCCAAGATCCTCGACTATCACGGCCGCGCCAAGGTGGTTCAGCAATGCGCTGAGAACCTGCCCGTGAACGTGGGTCAACTGGAGGAGACCTTGAGTGCGGACAGCGCGATCACCCATGTGGTCGCCGTGCACTGCGAAACCACCACCGGCATTCTCAATCCCCTTAAAGAGATCTCCGCCGCAACCGCGCGCCAGGGCCGCAAGCTGCTGATTGATGCCATGAGCGCCTTTGGCGCTGTGCCTCTGGAGGCGAGCGATGTGACGTTCGATGCGGTGGCCGCATCGTCCAACAAGTGTATTGAAGGCACGCCGGGCATGGGCTTTTGCATTGTGCGCAAGGACACGCTGGAGGCGTGCGCCGGCAACTGCCCCTCGCTCAGCCTTGATCTTTACGACCAGTGGGTGGCGATGGAAAAGAATGCCCAGTGGCGCTTCACGCCGCCGGTGCAGGTGATTGCCGCGTTCGACCAGGCTCTGAACGAGTTTGAGGACGAGGGCGGGGTGGCCGGCCGCGGCGCGCGCTACAGGGAAAACTGCAAGATCCTGCTGGACGGCATGGCTGATCTCGGCTTTGAAGCTCTGCTGCCGGCCGAGCTTCAGGCACCGATCATTGTCACCTTCCTGATGCCCTCCCATCCGCGCTTCGACTTCACCCTGTTTTACGACCGGCTGAAAGAGAAGGGCTATGTGATCTATCCGGGCAAACTCACCGTTGCGGAGACATTCCGCATTGGCTGCATTGGCCGGCTTGGTGCTAAAGAGATGCACGGTGCCCTTGAGGCCATCAAAGACACATTGGCTGAAATGGGCGTTGACAATTGCGCGCCCGCAGCCGCGGCATAACTGAACAAATAAGGACGTTAAGAAGTCAGATGAGCGGATCCAAATCCCCTGTTAGCGTAAATGGCCGGGACTATAACTGGCCCGCCGCCCCTTTGGTGGTGATCTGCTGCGATGGCAGCGAGCCGGAATATATGGATGTGGCGGTGGCTCAGGGGCTGATGCCGAACCTGGAGCGCATTTTGGGCAAGGGCGAGAACCTGCTGGGCGCCTCCGTGGTGCCGAGCTTCACCAACCCCAACAACCTCTCCATCGTCACCGGACGCCCGCCGGCCGTGCACGGTATTTGCGGCAACTACCTGATTGACCCGGATACGGGCCAAGAGGTGATGATGAATGACCCGAAGTTCCTGCGCGCGCCCACCATCTTTGAGGGCTTCCAGAAGGCAGGGGCCAAGGTTGTGGTGGTCACCGCCAAAGACAAGCTGCGCCTGTTGCTCGGCAACGGCTTGAGCTTCGGCGAAGACGGGGCGGTCTCGTTCTCCTCTGAAAAGGCCGATCAGTGTGCGCTCGACACCCATGGCATTGAGAATGTCTGCGAGATGGTGGGCATGGGTGTGCCGGAGGTTTATTCGGCTGAACTCTCCGAATTCGTCTTCGCCGCCGGGGTCAAGCTGCTGGCGTCGCACCGGCCGGACCTGATGTATCTCTCCACCACCGACTATGTGCAGCACAAATATGCGCCGGGGTCGGACGGGGCCAATGCCTTCTACACCATGATGGACGGCTATCTGGGCGCGCTGGATGAGGCCGGTGCCATCATCGTGCTCACCGCCGACCACGGCATGAAGGACAAGCATCTGGCCGATGGAACGCCGGACGTGCTCTACCTGCAGGACGTGCTGGATGAGTGGCTGGGCGAGGGCGAAAGCACGGTCATCCTGCCGATCACCGACCCCTATGTGGTGCATCACGGGGCGCTGGGCTCGTTTGCCACCGTCTATCTGAACGATGCGTCCAAAGCCGGCGAGCTGGCAGAGCGCATCGGGACGCTTGAAGGCATCCATGCCTCCCACACCAAGGCGGAAGGCTGCGCGCACTATGAGCTGCCGGAAGACCGCATGGGCGATCTCATTATCGTCTCGCGCGACACCAAGGTTCTGGGCACCACGGCGGCCAAGCATGATCTGTCGGGCCTCAACGAGCCGTTGCGCTCCCACGGCGGCATCACGGAGCAAACCATCCCCATCATCGCCAACCGCAAGCTTGTGGGCCTGCCGGAGAATTTGCGCAACTTTGATGCCTTCTCCATCGGCTGCAACCACGTGGCCGGCATGGCCCAAGCGGCAGAATAGGACTTAGAGACCCATGAACGAGATGAGCAAGACGCGGCCGGTGATTGCCGAATCCATGCGGATCGGCGGCAAAAAGGTAGACGCCGACGGGGTGGTGAACGTGCACTACCCCTACACCAACGAAGTGATCGGCACCGTGCCGGCCGGCACCGCGGCCCATGCGGCGGAGGCTTTCAAGATTGCCGCGGATTTCCAGCCGAAGCTGACGCGCTATGAGCGCCAACAAATCCTCTTCCGCGCCGGTGAGTTGCTGCGCGAGCGCCGGGATGCTCTGGCCGAAGTGCTGACCCTGGAGCTGGGCATCTCCACCAAAGACGCCCAGTATGAGGTGGGCCGGGCCTATGATGTGTTCACGCTCTCCGGCCAGTTGGCAATCCGCGATGATGGCGAGATCTTCTCCTGCGACCTCACCCCCCACGGCAAGGCGCGCAAGATCTACACCATGCGCGAGCCGGTGCGGGCGATCTCGGCCATCACGCCGTTCAACCACCCCATCAACATGGTGGCCCACAAGATTGCGCCGGCGATTGCCACCAACAACTGCGTGGTCTGCAAGCCCACCGAGCTGACCCCGCTGTCCGCCATTGCCCTGGCCGACCTGCTTTATGATGCCGGCCTGCCGCCGGAAATGTTCCAGATCGTCACCGGCATGCCGGAAGACATCGGCGATGAGATGGTGACCAATGAGAATATCGAGCTGATCACTTTCACCGGCGGTGTGCGCGTGGGCAAGATCATTGCCGGTAAGGCCGGGTACCGGCGTTCAGCGCTGGAGCTGGGTGGCAATGACCCGCTGATCGTGCTCAACGATCTGAGCGATGAGGATCTGGACAAGGCGGCCGAACTGGCTGTGGCCGGCGCCACCAAGAACTCCGGCCAGCGCTGCACGGCGGTGAAGCGGATCCTGGCTCAGGAGAAGATTGCCGATAAGCTGACCGAGCTGGTTTTAGAGAAGGCCAAGAAGATCAAGTTCGGCGATCCCATGGATCCCGAAACGGATCTGGGCACGGTGGTGCACGAAGAAGCGGCCAAGATGTTTGAGGCCCGGGTCTATCAGGCCGCCGAGGCGGGGGCGCAGGTGCTGTATGATCCCGGCCGCCAGGGCGCGGTGTTGCCGCCCATCGTGGTGGACCACGTGCCTCATGAAAGCGAGCTGGTGTTCGACGAGACCTTTGGCCCGGTTGTGCCCATCGTTCGCGTGCCGAACGATGATGATGAGGTGATCAAGATCTCCAACTCCACGCCTTTTGGCCTGTCATCGGGTGTGTGCACCAACCGGCTCGACCGCATCACCAAGTTCGTCACCGCGCTCAATGTGGGCACGGTGAACATTTGGGAAGTGCCCGGATACCGGATCGAAATGTCGCCATTCGGAGGCATTAAAGATAGCGGTAACGGGGTGAAAGAAGGCGTTCAGGAAGCCATGAAGTGCTTCACCAACGTGAAGACCTATTCGCTGCCCTGGCCGGCGTGATTGCGGATCGCTTGTTTGCCTGGCGTCATCCCCGCGAAAGCGGGGACCTAGGAGCAGGTCGACACTGGGCCCCGGATATTTGCTCGCGCAAATTCCGGGGTGACGGAGGAGGCGCGATTGCCCCTCATCCCCGCGCCTCATGCCGGTCGACCCACATCACATAAAGCACCGCCAAAAGGCCCACGGCGGAGCTGAACAGCATCATGGCCAAGAGCCCGGGCACGCTCGCGTTCCCCGTCAGGAGCCAGCTTGTGATCGCCGACAGCGCTCCGCCTCCGCCCACGGTGAGCGCGCCGGCCAATCCTGACGCACTGCCTGCCAGTTTGGGGCGCACCGAGAGCACGCCTGCGCTGCAGCCCGGCATAGAGAGCCCATTGCCGAGGCCCACCATCACAACCGCCCCAAACATCGCCACAATGTGCGTGATGCCGGAAAACCACAGCACCAGGCCCACGGTGAGCCCGCCACAGGCGGCAATCCGGCCGGCCAGCACCATGGTGGTCAGCGCAAACCGCTTGGAGTAGCGCCCTGACAGGAAGCTGCCGGTCATGAAGCCCCCGGTGATCGAGCCCATGGCGATGCCGAGATGGGATGTGGAGAGTTTGAAGACCGTTTCGGCAACCAAAGGAATGCCGGCAAGGAAGGTGTAGAACGCCCCTGTGGAGAACGCCATGCAGACCGAATAGCCCCAGAACCGGCGGGATGCGAAGAGTTCGGGATAGCTGCGGGCCTGGCTGGCGAAGGTTTCCGAGCGCGCCAGATTGGTTTCGCCCACATTGGCCCAGCTGATGGCCAGAAGCAGCGCACCGGCCACCAGATAGACCACGAAGTTGGCGCGCCAGCCGAAAAATTCCGCCAAAACCCCGCCCACCATGGGGCCCACCATGGGCGCCACGGCCATGGCCATGGTCACATAGCCGATCAAGCTGGCCGCTTCCTGAGGCTCCGAGGTGTCGCGGATGATCGCCATGGACACCAGCCAGCCGGCTGTGATCATGCCCTGCATCAGGCGGAAGGTGAGAAACAGCCAGAATTCCGTCGCCAAAAGACAGCCCAACGAGGCAGCGGTGAAGAGCACCAGCGCGATCAGCATGATGGGCCGGCGGCCATAGCGGTCGGACAGGGGGCCGATCACCAATTGCAAAACCGCCGTGGCCGCCAGATAGCCGCCGATGGCCAGGCTCGCTGTGGCGTAGCTCACCGCGAAGGCCTCGGCAATATGGGCCAGCGAGGGCAGGAACATGTTGAGCGACAACACCGAAATCCCGGCCAGCATGATGAGCGTGGCCGTGTGGGGCGGTGTTGTGGCAGGTCTCAGCATTTCATCTCTGTCAAAGTCTGGGCACAAAAAAACCCCCGGGGGAGGGGGCGGGGGCGCATGGGGAGGGGAATGGGCTCGCTCACCGGTCCATGCGCCACTCATCCACCACGACGGCTGCTTGTTTCATCATCCAAATCCTCAAGACCCTACGAAATCCGGGCCTCATCGGGATCACTCTGCCCCAAACCGGGCGGGCAGCGCAAGCCCGCGCCCCGCCGTTAACCTTTCGGCAAGAGGCAGCGAGTCATGATGTGTCAGCACAGTGAACAGGGCGAACGGCAGCGCGACGATGAAAGGGTTTGCAGACAGCCTTCAAAAGCTCCTTTACGGGAGCCCCGTCCCGCCTGTGCCTCTTGCCACTTTGAATGCCGTTAAGGCCCGCTTTGAGGCCCATGCCGCCGCAGAGATCAAACGCTGTATCCCTGCACGGCCCACTGACGACGGCGCTTGGGAAATCCTTGGCGCAGAGGCCTGGTAACCGGCCAAATCTGCCACCTGCGGCATCACAGTCCTGTAGACAACGCAATTATCCTCTTTCGACTCCGGCCAAGGTGCGTTAGAACCCGCGAAATTCGCGTGAGCAACTCGCCTTTCATGCCAAAACGTACAGACATTAAGTCCATCCTGATCATTGGGGCCGGGCCGATTGTGATCGGCCAGGCCTGTGAGTTCGACTATTCCGGAACCCAGGCCTGCAAAGCCCTGAAGCAGGAGGGATACCGGATCATTCTGGTGAACTCCAATCCGGCCACGATCATGACCGATCCGGACCTGGCGGACGCCACCTATGTGGAGCCCATCACCCCGGAAGTGGTTGCCAAAATCATCGAGCGCGAGCGCCCGGACGCTGTGCTGCCCACCATGGGCGGGCAAACCGCGCTGAACTGCGCCCTGACCCTCAACAAACAAGGGGTTTTGGAGAAGTTCGGCGTGGAAATGATCGGCGCTAAGGCCCACGTGATCGATAAGGCCGAAGACCGCGACCTGTTCCGCCAGGCCATGCACAAGATCGGCCTGGCCACGCCCAAATCGGCCTTCGTCAACACGTCGGAACTTAAGCGCAAGAACGAGCAGGCCTATGAGGCTCTCATGGCCGGCGCCACAACGGACGACGAGCGCGAGGCCGCCCGGCAGGAGTGGGATCAGGGGGAAATCGGCCGGCGCGAGGAAATCCGCCTGACCGCCCAGATCCAGGCCCTTGAGGCCCATAACCACACGGGGCTGCCCGCTATTGTGCGCCCGTCCTTTACGTTGGGCGGCCTGGGCGGCGGCATCGCCTACACCCTGGAAGAGCTCTACGACCTCGTGCTTGGCGGCATTGAGGCGTCCCCCACCCATGAGGTGCTGGTGGAAGAAAGCGTTCTGGGGTGGAAAGAGTTCGAGATGGAAGTCGTCCGCGACATGGACGACAATTGCATCATCATCTGCTCCATCGAGAACATCGATCCCATGGGCGTCCACACGGGCGATTCCATCACCGTGGCCCCGGCGCTGACCCTCACCGACAAAGAATATCAGATGATGCGCAACGCCTCGATCGCGGTCTTGCGCGAAATCGGGGTGGAGACCGGCGGCTCGAACGTGCAGTTTGCCGTGAACCCGGAAGATGGCCGCCTGGTGGTGATCGAGATGAACCCGCGGGTCTCGCGCTCCTCGGCCCTCGCCTCCAAAGCCACCGGCTTTCCCATTGCCAAGGTGGCGGCCAAACTGGCGGTGGGCTACACGCTGGATGAGCTGGAAAACGATATTACGGGCGGCGCAACGCCGGCATCCTTTGAGCCGACCATCGACTATGTGGTGACAAAGATCCCGCGCTTTGCCTTTGAGAAGTTCCCGGGCGCTGAGCCTTACCTCTCCACCTCCATGAAATCGGTGGGTGAGGTGATGGCCATCGGGCGGACCTTCCAGGAGAGCTTCCAGAAGGCGCTCCGCGGCATGGAGATCGGCCTCACGGGCCTCGATGAGGTGGACATCGAAGGCTATGGCGAGGACGAGAACGAGAACCGCAACGCCATCCGCGCGGCGCTCGGCCGGCCCACGCCCTCCAGAATTCTGAAGGTGGCCCAAGCGCTGCGCACGGGCACTAGCGCTGAGGACGTGTACAAGGCGTGCAAGATCGATCCCTGGTTTCTGGCGCAGATCGAGGACATTCTGGACCTGGAAGCGCGGGTGCGCGCCCATGGGTTGCCGAAGGATGCCTACAACATGCGGGCCCTTAAAGCGGCCGGGTTCTCCGATGCGCGCCTCGCCACGCTGACGGGCCTCAGCGAGCGTGAAGTGCGGGCGGCGCGCGCTGAGCTGGCGGTTCATCCCGTGTTCAAGCGGATTGACACCTGCGCGGCCGAGTTCGCCTCGCCGACGGCCTATATGTATTCAACCTACGAGACCGGAATATCCGGGGAGGGGGCCGATGAAGCCGAACCTTCATCGCGCGAAAAGGTGATCATTCTGGGCGGCGGGCCCAACCGGATCGGGCAGGGCATTGAGTTCGACTATTGCTGCTGTCATGCCGCCTTTGCCCTGGCGGAGGCCCAGCCGGCGGCGATCGAATCCATCATGGTCAACTGCAATCCGGAGACGGTTTCCACCGACTATGACACCTCCGACCGGCTGTATTTTGAGCCGCTCACCTCTGAGGATGTGCTGGAACTGATCCGGGTGGAGCAGCAGGCGGGCAGCTTGAAGGGCGTGATCGTGCAGTTTGGCGGGCAAACGCCCCTGAAGCTGGCCGCGGAACTGGAGGCGTCGGGCGTGCCGATCCTGGGCACGTCGCCCGATGCGATTGATCTGGCCGAAGACCGGGACCGCTTTAAGGCCCTGTTGGAGAGCTTGGGCCTGACCCAGCCCAACAATGGGATTGCCTCTTCCGGCGAACAGGCCATCGAGATTGCCGAAACCATCGGTTATCCGGTGGTGATCCGCCCGTCCTATGTGTTGGGTGGCCGGGCCATGGAGATCGTCCACGAGCGCGCCAGTCTTGAACGCTACATCAATGAAGCCGTGGTGGTGTCCGGCTCCAGCCCGGTTTTGATCGACAGCTACCTGCGCAACGCGGTGGAAGTGGATGTGGATGCCCTGTGCGACGGGGAAGATGTGTTTGTCTGCGGCATCATGGAGCATATTGAAGAGGCCGGCGTTCATTCCGGCGACAGTGCCTGCTCCCTGCCGCCACGCTCGTTCGATGCGGCCATGCTGGCCGAGCTTGAGCAGCAGACCAAGAAGCTGGCCCTGGCGCTCAATGTGGTGGGCTTGATGAACGTGCAATATGCCATCAAGGACGGCACGATCTACATTCTTGAGGTCAACCCACGGGCGTCGCGCACGGTGCCGTTTGTGGCCAAGGTGATAGGGGCGCCGATCGCCAAGATTGCCGCGCGGGTGATGGCGGGCGAGAAGCTCTCCAGCTTCACCCTGTCGAACAGCACCAATGGCCATATTGCGGTGAAAGAGGCCGTGTTCCCGTTTGCCCGGTTCCCGGGTGTGGACATTCTGCTGGGGCCTGAAATGCGCTCCACTGGCGAGGTTATGGGGATTGACCGCAACTACGCCATGGCCTTTGCCAAGAGCCAACTGGGCGGCGGCACCAAGGTGCCCACCGAAGGGGTGGTGTTCATATCGGTCAAGGACGACGACAAGGACGGTGTGGTTGAGGCCGCGCGGACCCTGGCGGCGTCCGGCTTCAAGATCATCGCCACCGGCGGCACCATGCGCGAGCTGCAGGCGCAAGGGGTTGAGTGCGCGCGCATCAACAAGGTGCTGGAGGGCCGGCCCCATATTGTGGACGCCATGGTCAATGGAGAGGTGCAACTGGTGATCAACACCACGGAGGGCACGTCGGCCCAGGAAGATTCAAAATCCCTGCGCAGGGCGGCTTTGCTGAACAAGATCCCCTACTACACCACGTTGGCTGGGGCGGTGGCGGCAGCAGATGCGATCGCGGCCTACAAGGCGGGCACACTTGAAGTTGCGCCTTTGCAAGACTATGTAGGCGCCGGAGGCGCACAAGGCGCGGCGGCTTAAGCGCCGAATTTGGGGGTTTACAATAGGTGTCGCGATGGCTTGCAGACCGGTGAATTTTTGCGCATAGTTGCGGGCTGGACAAAGGTTTATCCCATTTTTCAATCCTACTGCCGGGTGGCGATGGTCACTACGGAGAGAGCAGGACTGACAGAACTGGACGATAGAGACGATGGATAAAGTGCCAATGACATCTGGCGGCCACGCCGCCATTCAGGACGAAGTGAGAACCCTGAAGACCACCGAGCGTCAGCGGATCATCAAAGCGATCTCTGAAGCGCGCGAACATGGCGATCTGTCGGAAAATGCAGAGTATCACGCCGCCAAGGAGCAGCAGGGCCTGAACGAAGCCCGGATTGCGGAACTGGAGGATATTCTGTCGCGTGCCGACGTGATCGACGTGAGCCAGCTCTCCGGCAAGACCGTGAAGTTCGGGGCTCATGTGACGTTGGTGGACGAGGATACCGATGAGGAATCGGTATACCAGATCGTTGGCGAGCAGGAAGCCGATGTGAAGGCGGGCCGGATTTCCATCACCTCACCGATTGCCCGGGCGCTGATCGGCAAGACGGTCGGCGACAGCGTGGAAGTGAACACGCCTGGCGGGGGCAAGTCTTACGAGATCTTGAAGGTAAAGTTCAGCTAAGCTGCGCGCCTCCCGCGTCCCTGCGAAAGCGGGGACCTTTTGAGCCAAGGGAACGGTTCCAGCTATGGACCCCTGCTTTCGCAGGGGAGCGGGGTGCGTTGCCGCGTCCCTGCGCAAGCGGGGACCTTCTGAGCCAAGGGAACGGTTCCAGCTATGGACCCCTGCTTTCGCAGGGGAGCGGGGCTTTGTCCCGACCATCCATCGTCATCCCCGCGAACGCGGGGATCTAGGGTCGGCGGGCTCCTGGGCTTGCTGCTCTGGGTCCCGGATATTTGCTGGCGCAAATTCCGGGATGACGGGTGGTGTGATGGCCCGCGCGCTTTGGGATCTAGGCCGCCATCTCCCGCGGGCTCAGCCCCCCGAACGTGGTGCGGTACATCAACCGTTCAAAGCCCTGATAATCGTTCACCGCATAATGCTGAGTGGCGAGATTGTCCCAGACCGCCACCGTGCCCGGCGACCAGCGGAAGCGGCAGGTGAATTCCGGCCGGATCGCGTGGCGCTGGACGGCCTCCAGGATGGGCCGGCTCTCCTCCTCGCTCATTCCGTCCAGGCGGACCACATAGGTGGGGTTGAGAAACAGCATCTGCCGCCCGGTGAGGGGGTGGCGGAGCACCGCCGGGTGGAGCCGGTCTTCATCGGCGCTTGCGTCGCCGCGGGCCATCTTCATGCCCGCGCCGGTTTGAGTGTCCAGCGGCGGGGCCCATTTCACCCCATAGGGTTTTCCCACATGCACCGCGTCGCGCTCGGCAAGAAGCTCCTTTAAGGGCGCCGGCAAGGCCTCCCAGGCGGCGGCCTGGCTGACCCACAAGGTATCGCCGCCCTGGGGCGGAACCGTATGAGCGCTCAACACCGAGCCGGCGGGCGGGCGCTCCAGGAAGCTGAAATCGGTGTGCCAGTCCCCGCCGAACACCCCGCCGCGCTCGTCTGCGCCCTTGTAGACCCGGATCACCTGAGGCTCGCCCTCCAGAGGCGTCACGTAAGGCAGGGTGAGCAGCGGGCCGAAGCCTTCGGTGAAACGCTTTTGCTGCTCCAGGTCCAGATGCTGGGCGCGGAAGAACAAGACGTGATGGCGGGCGAGCAGGGTGCGAAGCTGGTCGGCCAGGTCCGCAGGCTGGGGGGTGGAGAGGTCCACGCCTTCAATCTCAGCGCCGATTGCGCTGGTGAGCGGGGTGACGGTCAGGCCGTCTGTCTGGTGGGTTCCTTGCATGTTCGCTACATCCGCATCTGTTTCCACAAGTAGACCATGCCCACGATGGCCGGGGCAATCAGCAGGGCCGCGACCATGGGAACGGCGGCCTTGAGATATTCCGCATTCATCGTGAACACGGTTGTGGCATCGACAATGTCCGTCACACAGCGCGCCGCCAGCGCCGCGAACAAGGCTTCGCGGCTGCGCAGCCAGACGGCCAGGATGACCGCGAGCACAGCGGTGAGATTGCGCGTGATGTAGGCCATCGTTGTGTAGTTGAAATCCGGCGGCGGATTGAACAGCGTGGACAGGGCGAAGACGGAGACGATGACAATCTGCAGGGCGATGATGATCCAGAACCATTTCGGGAGGAATTGGCCAAGGGTTGGTCTCGCTGAGGCTGTGTTCATGATGATGTGCTCCTTAGACGGTGCAGTCTAGGGCTTGGCCAAGGGGGAGCCAAGTGGATCGTCGGCGCGTTCTCGCCATCCTCCGTCATCGCCGCGAACGCGGGGAGCCAGGGGCGGTTAGCTTTGAGCGTGCTGCTCTGGGTCCCGGATATTTGCTGCGCAAATTCCGGGATGACGGGTGGGGGGTGCTCCATCGTCATCCCTGCGATGACGGGTGGGGGTGCTCCATCGTCATCCCCGCGAAAGCGGGTGGGGGGTGCTCCATCGTCATCCTCGCGATGACGGGTGGGGGGTGCTCCATCGTCATCCCCGCGATGACGGGTGGGGGCTGCTCCATCGTCATCCCCGCGATGACGGGTGGGGGCTGCTCCATCGTCATCCCTGCGATGACGGGTGGGGG
>JANQOW010000076.1 GCA_028285595.1 Hyphomicrobiales bacterium | reverse complement strand
GACGGAGGGGTCGGGGATAACGGACAGAGATGGAGGAAGGACGCACCACTACCGTCATCCCGGAATTTTGCGCCAGCAAAATATCCGGGACCCAGAAGCGATGGAGATCGGTGGCCCCTGGGTCCCCGCGTTCGCGGGGAAGACGGAGGGAGAAGCGGGGAGGACGGAGGGAGGGAAAGCGGGGAGGAGGGAAAGAGATGGAGCATAGGAAACGTCGCCTTCCCCGCTCCCCTGCGAACGCAGGGGTCCATAGCCGGGACCGATTCCTTGGCTCAGAAGGTCCTCGCTTTCGCAGGGACGCGGGAACAGGATCATCATCAAACCCAAAGGAGCACCACCCATGAGAAACAAACGAAGCAAATCAGTTCCCCAGTCGACACCCGCTCCAGGACAAATGCCGCCCGATTGGGTCAAGCACGTCTATTGCCCCAATCAGCCCTGCAGACGCGCGCGGAGATGCCTGGCGCGACACAAAAGGCTGTCCTGCAAAAGCCGACGAAAGTTCGTGCCCGAGGCTGAACGCAACGCGGTCTTGAAGGAGGTGCAGGCTGCTTTCAAAGCCCAAATGACGCGTGAGATATTAGAGCGGGCCCGCATGATCGCCGCCGGCGAGCCCCTGGAGATGCAATCAACGCATGAGATCAATGTACGCGGCTACAGAGATGTCCTCGGCGAGAGACGATGCTTCGATCATGAGTGAATTGCCCATGTTCTTTCAGCCGCCAGTCTGGCAAATTGGTCAACTCACCTGAGCTGGAGGCGCTGAACGCATCATGACCACTGAAGCACAAGATTTCCTGGCCGCACATCCGAACGTGGACTATCTCGACGCGTTCATCATCGACTTGTGCGGCCGGGCCATCGGCAAACGTTTTCCGCGCAGCCAGATCGAGAAGCTCTACAAAAACGGCTCCCAGTTCTGCGCCTCAACCTATCTCCTGGATGTGAACGGCAATTCCGCCGACCCCATGGGGTACGGCTTCTCAGATGGTGATCCGGATGCGGACATTTGGCCGGTGGCCGGAACCTTAAAGCCCGCGCCCTGGGGCGCCCAGAAGGGGGCGCAATGCCTCCTCACCCTGAAGCAGGCCGGCAGCGAGGAGCCGGTCTGGTTTGAGCCGCGCATCATCCTCAGCAAGGTGGCGGAGAAACTGGCGGAGATGAACCTGACGCCGGTGATCGCCATGGAGCTGGAGTTCTATCTGATCGATAAGGCCCGCACAGAAACCGGCGCGCCCCAGCCACCGCCCCATCCGCGCACCGGACAACGGAGTTGGGCCGGCAACGTTTACGGTCTGGATGAGCTGGAAGACTATGACACCCTGCTCACGACCCTTTCGAACATCTGTGCGACTCAGGATATCCCCGCCTCTACCGCCATCAGCGAATATGGCGCCGGGCAGTTTGAGATCAATCTGGAGCATGGGGGCGACCCCCTCAAAGCGGCCGATGATGCCGCTTTCCTGCGCCGCGCGATTTTGATGGCGGCCCGCGAAGTGGGCTATGACGCCACCTTCCTCTCCAAGCCCTACGCGGATCTGGCCGGCTCGGGCATGCATATCCATTTGAGCCTGAAGGACGAGGCCGGCGCCAATGTGTTCGATCCGGCCCACGCGGAGGGCGATAAAAACCTGGGCGCCGTGATTGCCGGCCTCCAAGCCACCATGGCCGAAGCGATCGGCATCTTCGCGCCCAACATCAACGCCTTCCGCCGCTTCGTGCCGGACCAGTTCACGCCGGTGACGACCGATTGGGGCGAGAATAACCGCTCCATGGCCTTCCGCATTCCCGCCTCCGACGGGGCGAACCGGAGAGTTGAACACCGGGTCGCCGGGGCGGAAGCCAATCCTTATCTCGCCCTGGCCGCGGTTCTGGCCGGCGCCGCCCATGGGCTGAGCGCGGGGCTTGAGCCGAGCGCGAAGGCCAGCGGCAATGCGGGCGCGGCGGTGGACCCCGCCCTGCCCTTGCGGCCCTGGTCGGCGCTGGAGCGGCTGGAGAGCGCTCAGATCCTGAAAGACTATCTGGGCGCGGATTTTCTAAAAGTTTATGCGGCGGTGAAATCGGCCGAGCTGGAAGAGTTCCTGGGCGAGCCCAGCCCGCGGGAGTTTGAGTGGTATCTATGAGCACCGCCACAAGCGATAGCGGAACGGCAGGGCTCACCGCGCGGATTGCCCTCTTGGCCCTGGTGCCCTTCGCGCTGGGCTATTTCCTCTCCTATCTCTACCGGGCGGTCAACGCGGTTGTGGCACCGGACCTGGTGCGCGACATTGAGCTGGACGCGGCCGGCCTCGGCTTGCTCACGGCGGCCTATCTGTTGGCCTTCGCGCTGTTTCAGCTTCCTCTTGGCCTGCTGCTCGACCGCTATGGCCCGCGCCGGGTTCAGGCCGCGCTGGTGGGTTGGGCGGCGGTGGGTTCGGTGCTGTTCGCCGTGGGCGAAGACGTCACCACCCTCACCATCGCCCGAGCCATTATCGGCATGGGCTTTGCCGGCGGGTTGATGAGCGGGTTTAAAGCTGTGGTGCTCTGGGTGCCGGAGCCGCGGCGCGCCTGGGCCAATGCGTGCGTCATGTCCCTGGGCGCACTCGGGCTGTTGGTGGCCACCGTGCCCATGGAGTTCGCGGTACAGGCCGTGGGCTGGCGCATGGTGTTCTGGTGGCTGGCCGGCATCACCGCCGTGGTGGCGCTGATCATCCTCACCGTGGTGCCCAAGACCCATGACGGGCCGGCAGGCTCCGGCGAAACGCTCTGGCAGTCCGTGGTCTCGCTCGGCACCATTTTGAAGTCCCGCACCTTCTGGGTGCTGGCGCCCATTCTGTGCACCTCGGCCGGCACGCATATTGCCATCCAGACGCTCTGGGCCGGGCCCTGGTTTCGCGATGTGGCGGGGCTCGACCGCACCGGGGTGGCCGAATATCTCTTCATGACCGCCGCGGCGTTCTTCGTCGGCATCCTGTTCACCGGCGCCGTCACCGATTGGCTGGGCCGGCGCGGGGTCAGCATCCTCAATGTGATGTTGGGCTTTGCGATTGCGTTCTTCATCTCCCAGGCCGGCATCATCACCCACTGGCTGCCGGGCATGTGGGTGTTCTGGCTGGTGTTCGGCATGCTGGGCCAGGTGGCCATCTTGGCCTACCCGTGGCTCAGCTCTCATTATGGGGCGGCTCTGTCAGGCCGGGCCAATACGGCCATGAACCTCTTCATCTTCGCCTCGGCCTTCGCGGTGCAATACCTGATCGGGGTAATCATCGATCTTTATCCCAAATCGGCAGACGGCACGTACGATCCGCAAGGCTTTCAGACCAGCTTTGCGGTGTTCCTCGGGCTGCAGTTGGTGGCTTTGGTCTGGTATCTTTACGGGATGAGAAAGCTGCGGCGGGACGGCATCATTGCCGAAGGCACATGAAAAAGGCGACCGGACAGCGCCCGATCGCCTTTCTCCTCACCCTCGATGGCCGCCTATTTGGGCGCCATCACCATAATCATCTGGCGGCCTTCCATTTTGGGGTCCGCCTCGACCTTGGCAAATTCCTCCGCGTCGTCCTTGACCCGCAGCAGCAGGTCGCGGCCAAGCTGCTGGTGGGCCATCTCACGGCCACGGAACCGCAAGGTCACTTTCACCTTGTCGCCATTGTCGAAGAATTTCTGCATCGCCCGCAGCTTCACATTGTAGTCGTGCGTGTCGATGTTCGGGCGCATCTTGATCTCTTTGACCTCGATGACCTTCTGCTTTTTCCTGGCTTCGTTGGCTTTCTTCTGGGCCTCGTACTTGTACTTGCCCAGGTCCAGCACCTTGCAGACCGGCGGATTGGCATTGGGCGAGACTTCGACCAGGTCGAGACCTGCCTCCTCGGCGATTGCCATTCCGTCTTCGGGGCTCATGACCCCTTGCATTTCCCCTTCTGCGTCAATCACCAGCACTTTCTCAGCGGTGATTTTCCCGTTGGCGCGCGGGCCCGTATCTCTGGCCGGCGCAGCCCTATATGGTCTGCGGCCTATGTCTATATCTCCTGTTGCGTCGGCCCCGAAACGCGTGGACGGACGCTGGTTGAACAACTTGCTTTAGAAAAGCGGCCCTATAAACGCCTTAACTGCCGCTCCAAGTCAAGCTCTGAGAGCAAGAATGGCTAACCTTTTTGAACCGGAAAAGCGCTCGAAATGATCTCGAAAGTCGACCATTTTGTCCCATTTGGCCAAGAAACGCGGCTCGCCGTTCAATTCCAGGTAGCAACGCGCGAAAGGCGCAACGCTCCGGGATTATTTTGGCTCGGAGGCTTCAAGTCGTCCATGGATGGCACCAAGGCCACCGCGCTCGCAGCCTGGGCGAAAGACCAGGGACTGGCCGCGACGCGCTTTGATTACTCCGGCCACGGCGCATCAGACGGCACGTTCGAAGACGGCACCATTTCCGCCTGGCTCGCGCAGAGCCTTGCGGTTTTCGAGCGCTACACGTCCGGGCCCCAGATCATCATCGGGTCGTCCATGGGCGGCTGGCTGGCGATGTTGCTCTATCGCCACCTGCAGGCGCAGGGGCAAGCAGACCGGGTGCATGCGCTGGTGCTGATCGCGCCGGCGGCGGATATGAGCGAAGAGCTGATGTGGCAGACCTACCCGGCCGACATCCGGCGCTCCATTGAGGAAGACGGCGTTTGGTATCGCCCCTCAGCTTACGGCGATGGAGACTATGCCATCACCAAGGCGCTGATCGAGGATGGGCGGTCTCATCTGATTTTGAGCGAGGTGACGCAGATGCAATGCCCGGTGCGGGTCCTTCACGGCGAGCTCGACCCCGATGTGCCCTGGCAACACGGGTTGCGGCTCTATGATCAGCTTGCCGGAGAGGACGTCACCTTCACCCTCATCAAGGGCGGCGAT
>JANQOW010000075.1 GCA_028285595.1 Hyphomicrobiales bacterium | reverse complement strand
GTTTTGCCTATCTGGCTTCGGTCTTTCCGGATCACTTTCCGCACCAGAGAGAATATCAGAGTTGCGAGCGATCATGAGCCGGGATCCGCGATACGACATCTTGTTCGAGCCGGTCCGCATCGGGCCCGTGACGGCGCGGAATCGCTTTTATCAGGTGCCCCACTGCAATGGCATGGGACGCACCTATCCCTCGAGCATGGCTGAAATGCGGGGCGTGAAGGCTGAAGGTGGCTGGGCTGTGGTCTGCACGGAAGAAACCGAGATCCATCACTCGGCTGAGTACAGTCCCGGCATTGAAGGGCGTTTGTGGGACGACGCCGATATCCCCGTGTTTGCGCGGATGACCGAGAAGATCCACGAGCACGGAAGCCTGGCCGGTGTCGAGTTGAGCTACGCATCGGTCGCAGCCTCGAACCGGTACAGCCGAGAGATTCCCATGGCTCCGGTTGACAGACCGGTCGAGAGCTATGATCCGCTCCAAGCGCGCAGAATGGACAAAGAAGACATCAGGACACTTCGAAAGTGGTATATCGATGCTGCGCACCGGGCGAAGACGGCCGGGTTCGATGTGGTTTATGTCTACTGTGGCCATGACCTTTCTATCCAGATGCACTTTCTGAACCGGCTGCGGAATACCCGTTCGGACGAGTATGGGGGGAGCCTTGAAAACCGGGTCAGACTGTTCCGAGAAATCCTTGAAGACACCAAAGATGCAGTCGGGGACACCTGTGCCGTCGCTGTGCGCTTCGCTGTAGACGAAATGAGCGGTGAGGACGGGCTCACGTGCGAAGGCGAGGGCAGGGACGTTGTTGAGATGCTCGCCGAGATGCCTGATCTGTGGGATGTCAATGTGAGTGACTGGCACAATGACTCCATAACATCACGGTTCAGCGAGCAGGGTCACCAGGAGCCTTACATCTCTTTCGTTAAGTCGGTGACCAGCAAACCAGTCGTCGGGGTGGGTCGATACACGTCGCCGGATGCGATGGTTTCGCTCGTGAAGCGGGGCGTTATGGATTTCATCGGCGCGGCGCGTCCGTCGATCGCAGACCCGTTCTTGCCGAAAAAAATAGAAGAAGGCCGCCTGGACGACATCCGTGAGTGCATCGGTTGCAACATATGCGTCAGTGGCGACTTCCTGATGATGCCGATGCGCTGCACTCAGAATCCGACCATGGGCGAGGAGTGGCGTAAAGGCTGGCACCCTGAACGCATTCCATCGAGGGGCAGCGAAGACAGTATCTTGATCATCGGCGCCGGACCGGCCGGGCTTGAATGCGCGCGCGCTTTGGGACAACGGGGATACGCCGTCACCCTGGCTGAGGAGAGACCGGAGCTGGGTGGCCGGGTCACTTTAGAGAGCGGGCTTCCCGGCCTGTCAGAGTGGGCGCGGGTGCGCGATCACCGCGAACTGCAGCTCAATCAGATGCCGAATGTGGACATCTATCTGGAAAGCAGCATGGAACAGGCGAACATTTTGGAGTTTGGTGCGTCCCATGTGGTGCTCGCCACGGGCGCATCATGGACCCGGAACGGCATCGGACGCGAAAACGCGGCACCCATTGCCGGCAGTGATCGGGAGAACTGCTTCACACCGGATGATGTGATCGCCGGTCGTCCAATCGTTGGTCCTGTGTTGGTCTTCGACGATGATCACTACTACATGGGCGGCGTTCTGTGTGAGAAGCTCCGGCAAGACGGGCATGAGGTGATCCTCGTGACTCCGGCCGTTGATGTCTCTCATTGGACCCACAACACCATGGAACAGGAGCGCATCCAGGCACGACTGATTGAGTTGGGGGTTCACATCATTTGCTCTCACAATCTGGTCTCTATAGACGCAGAGCAAGCCGAACTTGCTTGTGGGTACACTGACCGCCGTCAGACACGTGACTGCGGCTCAGTGGTCATGGTCACAGCGCGCGAACCTAGAGACACGCTGTATACGGCTCTGACCCAACGCACAGATGCACTTCAAGAAGCAGGCATAAAGTCTGTGTCGCGCGTTGGGGATTGCCTGGCGCCGGGCACAATCGCGGCCGCAGTTTACGAAGGTCACCGTTTCGCGCGCGAACTCGACGCGCCGAAGCAAAACGGGGTGCCCTTTAGGCGGGAACTTGTACGGTTGGCGGGAACCTGACGTGTATCGAGAGGCCGTCGGAGAAGAGGCAGTAGGTGTGAGCAGGGACCCGCGATACGACATCTTGTTTGAGCCGGTGCAGTTAGGACCGGTGACAGCACCAAACCGGTTCTATCAGGTCCCCCATTGCACGGGCTTAGGCTGGATCAGACCGCGTATGCTGGCCGCATTGCGGGGCGTTAAAGCCGAAGGAGGATGGGGCGTCGTGTGCACCGAGTTCTGTTCCATCCATCCCTCGTCAGACGATCTGCCTCACCCTTATGCATCTCTCTGGGACGAGCGTGACATCCGGGCTCATGCCTTAATGACTGACCTTGTTCACGAACACGGTGCTCTGGCCGGCGTTGAGCTATGGTACGGAGGTGCGGCCAGTGCAAACCTCGAAACGCGCGAAACATCGCTAGACGTCAGCGGTGCGCCTAACCTGGTGGGTCATCCGTTTCAGACCAGAGCTATGGACAAGGCGGACATTCGAGAGTTCAGGCGTTGGCACCGTGATGCGGCGTTGCGGGCCAAACAGGCTGGATTTGATGTGGTGTACGTTTACGCGACCCATGGATACTTGCTCTCCCGGTTTTTGTCGCCGCGCGCAAACACCCGCACAGACGAATATGGTGGCAGTTTGAAGAACCGCGTGCGATTGGTTCAAGAAATCATCGAAGAGACCAAGGACGCCATTGGAGACACATGTGCTGTGGCTGTGCGTTTCGCCGCAGATGAGAGGATCGGAGAGGATGGCGAGCCCGTCCACGGCGAACGCCGAGATATGTTAGGTTTGCTCGGTGAGCTTCCAGACCTTTGGGATATCAACATTCTTGATTACTCCCGGGAGATGGGAGTTTCACGCTTCATCAAAGAGGGCTCGTTGGAGCCCTATATGGCTTATGTCAAATCGGTTACCAGCAAGCCGGTTGTCACGGTCGGGCGGTTCACCTCGCCCGACACCATGGTTTCTCAAGTTAAGCGGGGCATCGTTGATTTCATCGGAGCGGCGCGGCCATCGATCGCCGACCCCTTCTTGCCGAAAAAGATCGAGGAGGGGCGCCTAGAGGAGATCCGTGAGTGCATTGGCTGCAACATTTGCTACGTCGGCGATGCCAAAAGTGTTCCCATCCGTTGCACTCAAAACCCGGCCATCGGAGAAGAGTGGCGCCGCGAATGGCATCCCGAGCGCATAGCACCAAAGGGCTCAGACTCAAGCGTACTGGTCATAGGGGCCGGTCCGGCCGGACTAGAGGCGGCGCGGGCGCTGGGGCGTCGCGGTTATCACGTGATGTTGGCCGAGGCAACGCGCGAGCTCGGGGGGCGCGTGACGCGCGAGGCCCAATTGCCTGGCTTGAGCGAGTGGGCGAGAGTGCGTGATTACCGGGTCCAGCAGATTGAAGCGATGGAGAACGTGGAAGTTTTTCGTGAGAGCAAGCTGACCGCGGAGAACGTGCTCGAAATTGCTGCAGATCATGTGGTGGTGGCAACCGGTGCCCGTTGGAGGTCTGAGCTATTCAACGGCGCCAAGTTCGAGCCTGTATTTGATGAAGCCGGGTTGATCGATCTTCTTACGCCAGACGATGTTATGGACGGTCGGCTCCCGTCGGGCAGCGCTCTGGTCTATGATGCGGATTACTACTATATGGGCAGCGTTTTGGCTGAGCGCCTCAGTTTGGAGGGTTTGACTGTAACGCTTGTGACCCCTGATGACGTGGTGTCGTCTTGGAGCAGAAACACTGGCGAGCGCGCACGAGTACAAGGTCGCTTGCTCGATCTCGGTGTAGAGCTGATCACGGCCCACGAGCTTCTTGAAGCAAGGAGCGGTGAGGTGGCTCTGGCATGTACTTACTCTGGCAAAGAGCGATGTGTGGAGGCAGCTTCCCTCGTAGTGGTTGGGCAACGTGCTCCTAATGACGGATTGTATCAAGAGCTTCAGAAGCAGGTAGAGATTGGTGCTCAAGGTGTTCCTGTTTCTTTGAGCCGTATTGGAGATTGTGATGCCCCTGCAATCATTGCAGCAGCGGTTTATGCTGGTCACCGCTACGCTCAAGAATTGGATGGCGATGTTGAGAGGAGGCGGCCGGTTAGGTATGACCGGGTTCTGTTTCCGTAGTGTCTTTCTGCTCGCGTTGGCATTGTGCTTGGTGGTCCAAACGCCACGGGCCCAAGTGCAACGGGCTGTCAATCTGGAGCTGGTGCTTTTGATTGATGTATCAGCCAGCGTGGACGACCGGGAATACGCGCTTCAAGTCAAAGGCTTGGGCGCCGCGTTTGCTGACAAAAACGTACTCGATGCTATCAACTCAATATCACGCGGAGGAATGGCGGTTAGTGTGATCCAGTGGGCAAACTTTGAGAACCAACGCCGCGCAATCGATTGGACCCTTATCCGCCATGAACACGACGCATTAGCGCTCGCCGCTCGACTCGCGAAGATGCCGAGGCTCATCCATGGAGGGCACACAGCCATTGGCAATGCCCTGTCTTTTGCCCGTAAGGATCTGGCCTCAAACGGCTACCACGGCCAGCGCCGCGTGATTGATCTTTCCGGCGATGGGCGCTCGAATGATGGATTGTCTCTCAGTGAAGCGCGCGAGGCCGTGCTAAGTGATGGCATTGTCTTGAACGCGTTGGCCATTCTCAATGAGATTCCTTTGCTGGGAAACTACTTTCGCGACCATCTCATCGGCGGGCCCGGTGCCTTCCTTATCACGGCTTCGGACTATTCAGATTTCGCCCGAGCCATCCGTCTTAAACTTGAACAAGAGATCAGAGCAGCGCCAGTTGCTGAGCAACGCATCCCCGACGAGCGCAAGGAGCGTCTTACTGCATGGACGCGTTAACGGTGGCCAATGTTCCGGGCGCCGGTTCCTCAGCTAAGTTGAGCGCCGGTATGATCTCGCGCAGCCCATCATGATGAGCTCGCACGCCGTACTCCAGATCTGAGAGAATGATCCCTTGATAACCGCTGGACTGAGCGGCCTCGCAAGACCAGATCGTAAGCTGAATGTCTTCTTCGGCCGTATCCCGGTTGATGCGGTTGTTGAGATAGTGAGCCGCCTTCATTTGTCGGCACGCATCGGCATGTCCGTAATCACCACTCCGCTGTATTGTCTCCGTCGGGCTCACGGGCACCTCCTGATAGAATCCGATGCTATCCGGGTAGAGGGCTAGTACAGCGTTTGGAAACAGGCCGATATAAAGCCAGGCGTTCTGATGAGTGGCGGGCAAATGTTCAGCTTTCGGCAGGAGATTGCGGTAGGCCCGGACGCTCCATAGACGGGAGGCATCGTCGTTGAAAGGTCCGAAAGATCGAGCAATCTTATTGTCCAATTGCTCATCATAGTATTTTTGACCATACAGATCTTGCAGGGCAGGATGGGCAATGGGCACGTGATAGCCCTCATTGTCCACGTCCCTCACGGCCTTCCAGTTTACCGGAATGGATGCGGAGTAGATTCCACTGCCCCGAACCATCGTCTCCGGGCGATAAAGGGAGACCTCATCTGCAACCGGCGCCATCAGCTCGGTCACTGAGGGCTGGGGGCCGCTTTGAAACCGGACGAAGATGAACCCCATCCAGACTTCTGTTTCCACCGGCACCAACCCGTGCTCGTTCGGATTTAACTCCGGCAGAGTGCGCTTCGCTGGTACTGAACGCAAAGTGCCATCCAGATTGAAAGACCAACCGTGAAACGGGCACACCAATGCGGACTTGCATGAGCCTTCATCACTGGCAACCACGCGTGAGCCCCGGTGCCGGCAAACATTGTGAAAGCCGCGGATTTTGCCGTCCTTACCCCGGACAATCAACGCTCTTTCGCCCACGATGTCGAAGCAAAGGAAATCACCTGGGTTAGGAACATCGCCGATATGACCGGCAATCTGCCAGTGCTGGCGGAACAGCAATGTCTTCTCCACTTCAAAGAGCTCTGAATTGGTGTAGGTCCAAGCCGGTAGCCCGCTGCGGTCCCAGTCATTACTTGGTGCGGGAACCTGATCTTTTGAGATCGTATACGGTGTGTTCATTGCAAGCGCTCAGATGAAATTGGCTTCACGGGACAGGATAAATGTGCCGGTTTGCGGTTGCAAGCGGCGAGCCTGTCATGCTCAGGATCTAGAGGTGGCCGCAGTGTGCGCCGCTTCGGCCGCTTTGAGACCGGACAGGTAAGCTCCGTGCGCGGTTGCGTAGACCTGCTGCGAGGTGGCCTCGCCGGCGAAGAACAAGCGATCGTCAATGGGTTCAGCTAGACGCGCGCGTTGATGGGCTGCCCCTGGGCGTGCGGCGGAGTAGGCTCCCCTAATCCACGGGTCACCGCGCCATGCGGTGACCAAGTGTCGAACCATGTGCTCTGTGATGCTTGAGCCGAACGCTTTCTGCAGGTTCTCCTTGGCAAGATCGGCAGAGGCTTCCGGACCTGCTCGCTCCAGCCAGTCGGCAAAGCGGCCCCCTGTGACAGCGCTCACATAGTTGAAGCCAAACGGGCTGATGTGAAATGCCATGGGCTCGCTTTCGGAGGAGAGCAGCGTCACGTCCAACGGGTGGTCGTCTCCAAAGACGTTGCGATCAAATGCTAAGCAAATCCGGTTGTGGCACCCCAATGGCAGATCTGAAATGGCCGCTCGTTTCCAATCAGGAAGTTCGGGCGTGAATCTTATATCGCCGCCTTCAAGGATTCCCGTTGAAACCGTAATGATTACCGTCTTGGCGTTCAGCGTACCCTTGGCCGTCGTGATGCGGATGTCCTGTTGGCTGCTGTCAATTTCAGTGACTGCCGAATTCAATCTGACAGGCAGACCAGTTGCTAAGCCCGCAACCAATGTGCCGTAGCCCTCCTTAACGGGCCAGTCTTCATCCGTATCCACATAATTGCACATATCAGTTGCGGACACTTGATCTGGATCGTGGGACGTACTCAACGAGATCCAATAATCGTAGGCGGACGTCCAAGGCCCGTCTCGCTCTATGGCGTCTGCTACGGACAGATCGAGATCTGCAGCGTGGACATCCTGAAGGGCTTTGGAACTGCGTTCGTAATAATCCTCGCAAGCCTCTTCATCCCTGGAGTGAGACCAATCATCTGAGAAGCGAAGATTGCTCTCAAATCTGCCCTTGCGATAGGTAAACCCTGCCTCATCGGCCAGCTCTACAAACGGGTTTCGGCTCGCAGTGTGCATCCAGTGGCATCCCAGATCGAACGGAACGTTCGGTGCGAGTTCCTCGGTGTAAGCACGCCCTCCGACCCGGTGTGCCGCCTCAAGTATGCAAAATGAAGCGCCTAGTTCCATGAGCTTGCGCCCGGCGCCCAGTCCGGCTGCTCCCGCACCGATGACGACCACGTCGGGGGAGGTTGGGAACTCAGCCATTTGCCTTGCCCTCTTCATTCATTCATTTCCCGAGCGACCATATGGCTTCGCGGCGAACAGTACAAATATGGCAGCCTCAGGTGCGGACACGGGGAGGTGCTCCGTCCCGCCGTTCACTTCAGTTGGACAGAGTGATAACGAAGCGGTTCGGTGCAGGTGAGGCAATACTCAAAGATCGCAAGCTTGCTTCGGTCGCACGGATACTGCTCAGCGCGATGATAGAATTTCAGAGGCGCGCTGATGTAGTTGTCGGTTTTCCCGAATTCACAGATCTGCCTTTGCCGCAGCCAGCTCAGGATCTCTGTCTGCTTGAGAAAGTGCTTCGACTTATCTTCATGGGCTGGATAGACCACCAAGAAAGGTACTTGAGCAATGTTCGAGCTGAGTGCCAGGTAGAAGATCCAGTGGCCACAGAGTATTGCGCCTACCAGGGCCGATGCGATGACCACTTTAAGCTTTTGTGCGTGAGCGGTTACGAGTTCTGGGGCAACAAGCGGTAGGACACCCACGAACAGACAGCATGAAATGAGGAAATGGCGAGACGATGTACGCCAAGAAAACACCGCCAGGATCATGATGGCGAACAGAGGTAGGAGATAGAAAACGATTTTGCAGAAATCCTGATCGAGCGCTTCATACGCCTGAACGCCGCGTCGAACCAAACCCCAGACGAACAACGCTATCAAGATCAGCCAAGGGATGTGCATGATTGCGAATGGCACCCAGGGGATTTCATACACAAAGATCCTCTGGACAGGCAGGACGCTGGTGACCGTGCCTAAGAAAACCCAAAAATAGCGCCAGACGAATATGCCCAGCAAAATCAAAAGAGGGACAGCCAGAGCGATCAGAACCACGGGATGAGTGGCATAGCGCACCACAGCCGACCATCGGTTCAGCAAGAACGATCCTATGCTCTGTCGGGCGCGGGTCCGGATGAGCTGGAGGTAGGCGATTTGTGCCAACACACCTGGCAAAGCGAGCAAAACCAAATTGACCCAGCCATATGATTGGAAGAATACGTCGCCCAGTCGCGGCTTAACCAGAAACAGAAACCCGCAGACGGCAATCCCGAGCACAGTCAACAGATTGAGGTGATAGAGAGTGTCTCGGAGCCTTTGATCGGAGAGCTCGAGTGATGCTGTCTTGCGCATGAAAACGATGTCGATCACCAACACGCTCATCACAAGGGCGACGGATAGTGAGATGAATATGAAATGATTATAGACGCCCAGACAGGTGACAAAGAAGTAGAGCGCAGCCCATGATCCGCCCAGACGACCCTTGAAGATGAGCTCTGACAGCACGAGTAGCTGAAGAGAGACAAAAAGAAGATGAAAGGCGGTGACCTCCCAAGCCACGCGGGCGAAGGCGAAGATCCCGGGAAAAGCGAGCAACAGGACTGCTAACGTCCAAAAGCCGCGTTCCCCTCGATGTCGGTGCGCAATGAATGCAAGAACGAGTGCGCCGATGAAATTCGCTATCGCGCCGGGCAAGCGCAGGCTGAACACGCTGACGCCGATAGATTTAAACACCTCTGCAAGCAAAACGCTGAACAAGGAACCCGTATAGGTGTTCATGCCGTGCAACGACTGCAGACCACCTTCATTGATAGATAGTGCGTTTAGGCCCATCCAAGCTTCGTCAACATGCAGCCCGGTAAAGTCGGTCAGATTGTACGTGAGGATAAAGAGGAAATAGCCAAGCATGGCCGCTGCGAGAATCGCGAAAACGGGACGGAAGGTTCTCTGCTGCGGTTCGACTGTCTCCATTAGAATTGCGATCTTGCCTCTCAACGGGTAAGCGTTTCGTCGATCATGATTTTTTGGTTTAGTGTAAACCAGCCCGGACGAAGAGTATGCCATTTGGACAGATGGATCGAGATGTGTTCTGGAAAGTTTGTCCGGCATTGATCTTCCTATTGGGCGCCTTTCTGCGCCTTTTTCTGTTTCCGGAAGTGCCGCCCGGCCTCAATCAAGATGAGGCAGCTTCTGGCTATGAGGCATACTCGCTGCTGACCACCGGACGTGACCAGTGGGGCAATCCTTATCCGGTTCACTTTCCAGGCTGGGGAGCAGGACAAAGCGTTTTGTACTCCTATCTCACAATGCCGGCCGTTAAGCTGTTTGGCCTGCAAGTTGCGGCCACCCGCTCCACCGGTCTGATCTTGGGGTTGCTCACCTTGCCGTTGGTCTATTGGCTGGCATCTGCCGTGTTCGATCGGCAAACCGGGTTGCTCTCTATGTTGCTCGTCGCCGTAATGCCGTGGCATGTGATGATGAGCCGGTGGGGGCTGGATGCCAACTTGTTACCTGTGTTCCTGCTCTTGGGCTGTTGCACATTTCACCTCGCCACTTCTGGAGCCGCCCGAAAGGTTTATGTTTGGATCGCCTTAGTGCCGTTTGCGCTTGCGCTTTACGCCTATGGCCTCGCTCTATTGATTGTGCCGTTCCTGGTGGCCGCTCTGTTGGTGACACACCGCGCAACTATTGGTCAGAACCTGACCACCTGGGCCGGCTCCCTAGCCATCTTCATGATCCTTTCAGCGCCACTCCTGCTTTATGTCCTCAAGGACTACTTTTTGAAGCAACCTCTGTGGGTTGAGTCCTTACTGCCCTTCACCATCCCTCAGTTGCCGGCCCAAAGGCTCACTCAGGTCAGTTCCGGTTTATTCGATAACGTGCTGTCGAACATAGTGTTCGTCCTCAAGGGGTATAACGACGGATTGATTTGGAACACCTACTCTCCGTTCTTGCCGCTGTTTCTGATCCCATTGCCGGTGCTTGCCATCGGGTTGTATTTCTTGCTCCGTGGCGGCAGAGCGGCGCTGGGGAACATCTTTCTGGTGTGGCTTCTGTCCTGCGTCCCCTTGTTGTTTGCCGTTGAGATCAATGTGAACCGGGGGAACGCTCTGTTCTTGCCCATTATCGTGCTCTCGGCCTTTGGTCTCAAAGAACTGATCTCGCGCCTTTCCTCGGCGCGGTGGCAGAGATTGGCCGCTGGAGCGCTGTCGCTCTGGATTATCGTTGGTTCGATGAGCTTTGCCGCTCGTTACTTCACGAGCTACGCTGATACGGCAGCCCCAAATTTTCGTGCAGGACTGGGGGTGGCCCTGAAACAGGCTACGGCGATGGCCGATCATGATGAACCGATACTGGTGACCGACAAGATCCCGCTGGACTACATGAACGTGTTGTACCTGCAGGCTATTTCTCCGACCGTGTTTCACCAGGACGTTGAGTACTCATTCGACCGCCGAGGCTTGTACGATGTGCACAAAGTGGACCGCTTCTATTTCAATAAATCGATCCTCGCCCGAGATATCAAGGCCCGGGGCCACTACACGTATGTCATTGGGTCACAGGAGCAGGTTCCTTGCCAGGCGAAACCGAGCCATCAGAGTGCCTACTGGACCATCGGCCGTTGTCCGGCTGAGCAACTGCGGACGTCTCCTTAGGTGCGCCACGTGATGTTGGAGGATACTGCGTAGTTCCAAATCGCTCCCACCAGAGCTCCGGCGATACCGGACAACCACCAGGCGCCTTGTTGGTTGAACACGGCTTGGGCCACGCCCACGTTTGCAACGAGACCAATGCTGCAGACAAGATAGAAACTTGCAAGCCCTGAGAGGGCCCGGAGGCCGCGGCGCTGATTTGGCCTGAAGGTCAAGTGGTTGTTGAGAAAATAGTTTGACGTCATTGCAAACACCGTCGCGCCAAGTTGGGCTGCAGCAAAATCCAACTGGGCCGAGCCGTATAAGATTCGCAATATGGTGAGATGGATGAACAAGCCAAGCGTGCCTATGGTGCAAAACATCAGAAAACGCGCCGGGAAGAGATTGGCCAGCCTTTTTTCCATCAGCATGAACACGAGGTCCCAGGCCGCTGCGAAGTTCATTTTACTCTCGCCACTTTCCCGGGCGTTGAACTTTAGCGGCACCTCGGCCACTTGAAACCCTCGGGGCATCGACAGAAGAATGTCGAGCAGGAGCTTGAAACCGATCCCGGAGAGTTTGCGCATCGTGCTCTGAAACACTTCTCTGCGCATCGCGAAGAATCCGCTCATGGGGTCTGAGATTTGAGAGCCGAACAGCTTTCCGGCGAGCGTTGTCGCAATCTGGCTGACCAGGCGCCGGCCTTTTGACCAATTGCCGAAGTCACCTCCTGTCAGATAGCGACTGGCGACAACGAGATCGCTGCTTCCGTCCCGTATCTTGCCGCACATTTCAGGCAAGGCTTTCTCATCATGTTGGAGATCGCCGTCCATCACGGCCAGGATCGGTGCACTGGCCGATAACAAGCCTTCGATGGCCGCTGAAGACAGGCCCTTTCGTCCGATCCTTTGGAGAAGCCGCACGCGGGTATCGCTTGCCGACAATTCGCGTATGACATCTGGAGTGCCGTCCGTGGAATCGTCGTCGACGAAAATGACTTCCCAATCCAACCCTGACAGGGCGTCATCCAAACGCTGGACAAGGGCACGCACATTGTCCCTCTCATTTAGAGTGGGGACCACAATGGATAGCATTCTGCCTTGGCTGTACGGCTGCTTAACCATCAAATGTACCAGTAGTCATGGTCTTTGAGAGTCTTGATCTTGCAGTCGAGACCCAGTCGCCAGTTGGCGTGCACAATATACATTTCCGTGAGACTGATTTCGGGCTTGCCGGTCTCAGGTCGGCCGAACGTTAGCGATCCGTTTGGAAAGAAGTCGAGGGGCAACAGTTGAACGTGGCGACGCTTCCACAGCGGGAGACTGTTAAAAATCGGCTGGTCGCTTAGCTCTGCGGACACTTTGTTGCCGATGTATTCAGCGATCTTCAAGTGGGTGTTCAAGGGGCGCCAAACCGTGAAGCCTGCACAGATTTCGGAGCCTTTAGGCAGCCGTCCAGGTTTCAACTGCACGTCAATGCCGTCGGTTCCAAGGCTAGCATCCCGGTCGTTCTGCACGAGGATCTTACTGTTATCGATGCCAGGGTTGGTCTCGAAGAAGGGTGCCGGGTTCTTGAGGAACACGACATCTCCATCCGCAAAAATGACTGGTTGGTCGGTTTGTCGAAGCACCTTCCTGATCGCATAGTATTTGGATTTGCAGATCAGCCGAAAGTCCTCCCTTCCCCAGTTAACGTATTCTCGTGGCAGATCGAACTGCTGTGCGCGCCACGCAGGATCTTCATCAACGCGGAAGAAATGTACGTCAGTGCAGTCTGTGTATGCAGAAACCTGTTCGTTTGCCTGCGGATCCAACGTCCCAACGAACATGGAGTGCTGACTGTTCATAAGATGTGTTTTTAGCGAAGCAATGCTGTTTGCCGTTATCTCGGCCGCGCCGGAGTTGGTGACCCAAAGAAAACTGCATTCGCCAAAAGCCCCTCCACCGGTCATGTCGCACGCTCGAACCTGAGTTGTTTTCTTATCCGGAGGATGGCACCTGGCAATTCTCCTAAACCATAAGCAGATATGATCGCAACCAGGCTCATGTTTCAGCCCACGGTGGCTCTTTCGCTGTGTGCCGCGAATTGAGCCATGACTGAGCGCCAGACCATGAGGACCGCTCCCAACATGAGTACGGCTAACGCTGGCAGCGGCACCCATTGCCAGCCCAACAGGTAAGGCGTGTAACTCAGGAGCGAGCAGGCGATGATCACAAGCGGCACAAACCAGTACTTGGGAAAGTAGAAGGCAAAAATGATTGAGACCACGTCAGCTGCGAAGAAATAACGTTCGTGCATCTTGGGCAAGAAATAGGGTGTGAAAACCAAGGAGAGGAGTGCCATGCTGACAAGCGTCTCATGGCTGATGCTGATCTTGTGCCGATAAGCCGTGAAGGCCCAACTGAGCGCCAAAACTGCCGTTAATGCAAAGCCGAGTGGAACCACAATCGCATAAAGGTCATTCGGTATCCATTGATAGAGGTTTGGGGCGTTCAGCGTAAGCCGCTCGTATCGGTGGGCTTGGTCCACATAGATGAGCAGAAGGTCAACCAGTGGTCGACCGATCGCCCAAGCTGGCAGCAAAAGGGCCAAATAGGTGATCGGTGTCAACGCGAAATGGCGCCAGCTAAGATGCTCTCTCACGAGCAGGATGAATAAGAATGGTGCGAGAAAGAGCGCTTGCAGTTTGAAAGAGACCGCAACACCAAAGAAAACGCAGGCGGTTGCCTTCCGATCAATGCATAGGAGGTAGAGGCAAGCGAGCATCCCGGATGTGTAGAGTGCATCTGACTGTCCCCACATGGCACTATTGATCAGCACTGTGGGGCACAACAGTACGGCCGCAAAAGCGAGGGCCGGTGCCGGGCCAACTTCATATTTCAAGCGCACGATGTTGTAAGCGAGCACAGCAAGGACGAAATCGAATACAACAGAAAGCAACTTGATCAGATAAAGCGGAGGCACCTCAATTGGCAGATAGGCTGTAAGCACGAGCAGATAGAGGTAGGGCACATTATAGTTGGAGAAGGCGTGCTGAAGCGACCAGACTTTGCCGTTCTCATAAATGAAGGAAAGCCAGGGACCCACATGGCGCTGATAGTCTCCGGTCTCAAAGTCGCGCAGCGTGTATCGTAGAAAGATCGCAAGCAGGGTGGAGCTAAGGATGATCGCAAATGAGAGGCGACGCCCTTCGATCAGGTGATTCATTTACGCTTTGCCGGCCTTTCGCCCAACACCTCATCGACAACGAATAAGGGCCGACGCTTAACCTCGATATAGGTTCGCCCCACATACTCGCCCATGATGCCGATGATCAGCATTTGAACGCCCCCCAACATCAAGACAACAACGATGATCGAGGTCCAACCGGGAACAACCGAACCAGAGAGCCAGCTCACCGGTGCATAGAGCGTGACAAGAAGCGATCCAAGCGCCGACAACAGTCCAAGAATGGAAGCAAAGCGAAGAGGTGCGATTGAAAAGCTGGTGATTCCATCCAGCGCAAATTGGACCATCTTCCGAAACGGGTACTTTGATTCTCCAGCAAACCGTTCGTCGCGTTCGTACGGGAAAGGCGCCTGAGAAAAGCCTAACCAGCTGGTCATTCCTCGAATGAACCTGTGTTGCTCTGGCATCGAGAGAAGTGCAGTCAGCGCGCGTCGGCTGATGAGGCGGAAGTCACCCGCGTCATAGGGCATGTCCATGTCGATCAAAGCATCAAAAACGCGGTAGAACAGGCTCGCGCTTGCTCTTTTCAGTTGGGTCTCCTCTTTTCGCATGGTGCGCTGGCCATGGTTCCGGGTGAGCAGCACGGCAGATACGTGGTAATTCTCAGCTACAAATTGCCGAAGAAGCGCACGGGACTTATCGGTGGAGCCATCATCTAAGAAGATGATTTCAAACGAGTCGCCCGCTGCATCCTTGCAGGCGCTCACGACACGGGACAAGGCTTCTCTCAGCATATCCTCCTTGTCAAAGCAGGCCACCACCACAGATAGTGCAACAGCCGCTTCGGAGGGGTCGTTTTGGTCGACGCTGGGCGAAGACGTAGGACTATCGAGGGTATTCGCCACCATGTGTGTTCACGCCAGTCTAGGTGGCGGACACCCGCCATACGCGCTCATCAGGTTTAGGTTACTGATTTCTCAGCGATAAGCTGCGGTTTCCGGTCAACGATTGTCAAGATTTTTTAGTTGCCCGGTGCGATCTTGTGTCGTGTGTAGTGGACGAAGCCGGCAGGGCTATCGACCCGTGCGTAGGTGTTGTCCAAGTAGGTCATTACATCTTCATCCGGCTTAAATCTCCGCAACAGAACCTGGCTTGGCCGGCGTTTCTCCAGTGATGCCAAGATGTCGGTCGACGTCAGGTTGCCAGCCGATCTCCGTTTGAGAGAAAACACAACAACCTCAGGGGGCACGAGCAGGTTGTTGCGATAGGCATCCATGGGTCGATCTGCCAGAACCCACTTTGTGTCCGGGGTAACGAATTGAGAAAGCGCTGCCGCCGCTTCCCACTCTCGCGGGCTATTGATGCCGTTCGGGATGCGCAGAGATGAAACAACGGCCGCAGTGCCCACGACCAACAGAAAGCTAATCCGGGCGACGACCGTATTAAATGCCGGCCATTGAGCCCGGAGCCGCCCATAGGCCAACCCACTCAACCAAGCCAATGGGACAGACAGCAGTAACATGTGGTGCCACCAGATCTGAGCATGTGCCAGCAACGCAGCAAGCGCGCCGGCAAGCCATAGGGCGGGGACCGCCTCCTTGCGCCAAGGAGATATGACGAGCGTTGCCATGCCGGTCAGCCCAAGAAGGATCAGTGGCCAATCTTGATCCATGTGGATCCAGATCTCGCGCGCACTCTTCGTCCAATCATGTGCTGCGCGCAGCTCTGGTGAAAAGTGAGGAGACAGACCTTGTGTGACGATTGGCCAGCGGGTGGCCCAAGCAACCAATAGGAACAATGCGGCGATGCCAACCATGCTGACGGCGACCGTCATCAGTCTGCGGCGAACGTCCGACCCTGCGCGGCTCATGAGCACGGCTACCAAAAATGCGGGCACAGCTACAATTGTGAACAATTTTGTCAGCAGGGACAGCCCGACCAAACCGCTTGCCATCCCGAGACGCAGCCGTGAGCGACGTTGATCCAGCAAGACCAGATCAAAGGCAACGATGAGAAGAGCGATCGCTGGAAGGCCTGCCATCACCGAAACGGATAGCTGTCCGAAGCCTGAACATAGGAAGAGGAGTGAGCAGGAGAGCCAAGCGGACAGGCGGTCCGCTTGAGCGCGAACAATCCGAAAAAGCGAGATGAGCAACAAGCATCCAAAGCCAAGCACCATAAGCCGGGACACGGTAACGTGGCCAATCCCCAGGTACTCTGGAACCGCTAAGAGAAACGAAAAGAGCGGCGGATGATCATTCCAGATATCGCGATAGGGATGAAAGCCGTGAGCAACCAGCAGCGCCTTGCTCAATTCCAGACCCTCATCAGTGTCAAACTCGTAAATCGTCCACCACTGACTTGCGCCGGCGAAAAGCAGACAAAATACTAAGGCTGGCAAGCCACTTTCCGCCCACTTCATCACTTGACGATGTTCCCAATCAACCGCGCTTTGGTATTGACCAAATTCGACCGAGCGTCAAATCCGGTCAGATTGGTTGAGCGATACCTCGGACGCTCACGGCTATTCTGGCGCCTGCGATGACCATTTTCTTATAAACACAATTCTGTGCGGTGCCACATCAATGGACCGGCCGGCATTCCAGTTGATGGTTGCATGGCCTGTGAGCAGCATCGCGCTGTTGGAGCCGACATCCGGAAAGAGCAAACCCACCCGGCCGTCATCGTGGATGTTCCCAAGTGTGTTGAAAAATTTGTTCCCGGAATAGTCTGGAAACCGCAACCGCCCGTCTCTTAGGACCTCTAAGAAACCTGCCGACCCACCCCTGTGGGAGACGTCAATGCCGGTGTTTGGGTTGCTTGTTATGCGCTGTGTGCGAGAGGCGATGAAGAATGTGTCTGCGCGAGCAATGAATTTCTGTGCGTCCGCGGTGAAGTGATCTGTAATCTCGATACTGGCGCTGCCTGCAGCCGGTTTGGACGTCAGGCTCCACTTTGGGGCGCGGCGATGAATGTGACGCGCGCAGTTGCCAAAGCTTTGCTCTACGGCAATCAACAGGCCGTCGTCGCTGGATGCTCTAATGGTCCCGTTTACACGGTTGCGTCGGCCCTTGAGCGGATCGATCCCTATGGCGCCCAGTTTTGCGGCTGGTCTCAGATCGAGATTTAGTTGCTCCTTGAGCATCGCAGATCTTCCAACGTGCAGCGTGCGCTCGTCAGGTGAAGAGATGAAACCCGGAGGGCCAAAAGCCGCGGTCACCCACGGGTGCCCGGCGCTGTCGAGCGCGCCCAGCACCAAAAACGGCAGATTTGCGAAGAATTCACGGTGCTGCTCAGGCATGTGCCGGCGAATGCGTTCGTGGCCGATGCTGTCCATTGAGTCGACCACTCCAAGCCGGCTTTGTATGGCCAATTCGCCTGAATGGAATACTGAGCGTCTTTTGCTCACTTGCACCTCCTGTTCTGCCATCCGGCAGATCCTCAGCTGTTGGCGAAAACCCGCGGAAGACGGCTCGTGAAGGGGTCAAGAAGGTAGCTGAGAGGCGAACGTGCACCTGTTTCCAGAAAGACCGTGGCGGGCATGCCGGGAACCAGAGACAGGTCACGCACCGGCTGCGGCTGTTCGGCCGACAGCCGCAGGCGGGCGAGGTAATACACCTCGCCGCTGCGTTCATCCTTCAGGCTGTCGGCGGAGATCGAAACGACCTTGCCAACCGCTTCAGGTATTCTTGCCTGATCAAATGCGGTGAGCTGTATGCGTGCCTGCTGGCCAGATTTGACCTTGTCGATGTCGATGGGAAGTACCCGCGCCTCCAAGATCAACTCTTCATGTTCCGGCACGATGTCCATGATGGTGCCACCGGGCCGAATAACGCCACCCACTGTATGAGCCTTGAGATCGACCACAAATCCGTCGGCTGGCGCGCGGACCTCTATCAGCGACAGTTTTTTGCGGGCGGCCGCTATTTGCTCCAGAAGGTTCGTGATCATGGGCTCCACAAGGCGCAGTTCTGTGGTCACCTGTTCCTTGAACTGGCGCTTGGCGCGAAGTCCCTCCAGCCTGATCTCGTCAATGAGGCTGTGGGATCTGGACATGCTGACATTAAGCGCCTCTGATTGACCACGGATGCGCTCGGCCTCACGTTCTAGCGACAGAAGGCGTCGCTTTGGCACCAGGGCCTGCTCCGCGAGCTTGCGCAGATCCTTTAGCTCGCTATCAACAAGTTCGATTTGCTTGTCATTTGACCGGCGTTGGCGCTTTAGGCCGGCGATTTCCTTTTCAAGCCGCTCAATGCGTTGGGCGCGCAGATGCCCCTCGCTGTCGCGCGAGCTGAGCCGTGCGGCGAAGAGCTTGCGTTGACCAGATTGGATCTTCAGGAGGTTTGCTCCCCCTTCGTCTTCGCGATGTGAGAACGTGATCTCTCGAAGCTCCTGAAGCTCAGCGAGCAGTCGGTCCCGCTGTGCGAGGCGTTCGTTCAAGTCATTCTTGATGATGGCGAAGCTCGCGCGGTCAAGCGTACTGTCCAAGCGGAGAAGAACCTGCCCCTTAACAACACGGTCGCCCTCACGGACCAAAATCTCTTGAACAATGCCACCATCAAGATGCTGCAGAGTCTTGCGTTTGGTCTCCACTGCAAATTCGGCTCCGGCAATGACGGCGCCTTCGAGTTTCGCCAGAACTGACCAGGTTGCCAAACCACCTAGCAAGCTTGCAACGAGAAGGGCGCCAAACAGCATGTACGGCCACTGCCGGGCGCGCCGCAGCGTGTCTTTCATTTCTGCCGCATCGATCTGTCGTTGGGCGGGTAAGACTTCCTGGCTGGAAAGAGAATGTTTTGACTGGGTCATCTGAGCAATCTTTCAAGTTGCGAGTTTTGCCAGTGGCATGACATTGGACACGACCGCCGCACCGGACTTCGTGGTTGGCGCTAGAACGTCGGCAACTGGGCCAAAAGTCCTTTGTCTGCCGTCTTCGAGCACCAGTGCGTAGTCAACACCATCTAGAAATCCGGGCCGATGAGTGATCATGATCACAACGCCTCCACGTGCCTTTATGCTCGTGATTGCGCCAATGAGCGCGAGGTCGCCAGTGGCATCGAGATTTGCGTTTGGCTCGTCCAGAACGATCAAAAAGGGTTCTCGGAAAAGCGCTCTTGCAAGGCCGATACGTTGGCGTTGTCCGCCAGAAAGACCACGACCGGCTTTGCCGATGTTTGTTTCATAGCCATCCGGCAATTGCAGAATCATCTCATGAACCCCGGCAGATTCCGCAGCGGCAATGATCTCCATATCGGTGGCGTCGGCCTGAAAGCGAGCAATGTTCTGAGCGATCGTTCCTTCAAACAGCTCTACCTCCTGAGGCAGATACCCAATCTGGCTGCCCAGTTCTTCTGAGTTGAACTGATCGAGCGCCGCGCCGTCCAAGCGAACGGTGCCGCTTTGAGGAAGCCAAATGCCCGCAAGCAATCTGGCCAAAGTTGACTTGCCCGACGCACTTGGGCCGAGAATGGCCATTGTTTCGCCGGCCCTTAAAGAGAAGTCGATGCCTGATACAATCGCCTTGCGTGCACCGGGCGGTCCTGCATACACGCGCTCCACCGCGACGTTCTTGCTGACGCGCCCTTGTGAAAGCCTCACGTCAGCTTCTGGATAAGCGGAAAGTAAGTGTTCCAGGCGAGCAAAACCGGCTTTCGCTGCAATCAGGCCGCGCCAATGAGCAATCGATTGATCAATGGGCGCAAGACCGCGCCCAAGGATAATGGTTCCGGCAATCATCGCACCTGCCGAAAGCTGATCGACAACCACCAAAGCAGCGCCGGTCCCAAGAGCGGCTGATTGCAATGCCAGGCGGGAGGTCTTCGATACTACCGAGAAGGCTCCAGACCGGTCGCTGGCTTTGGTCTTGAAGGTGTCGGCTTTGCGGTGAATGCCGAGCCAAAGCCGGCGCACGGAATGCATCATGCCCATTGCGTGGAGCACATCCGCGTTGTTTTGCCCGGCTTTTGCAATGACGTGGCCTTTGCTGATGGTTTGTGAGTACTTGGCTGTGGGCTCTTGCGTTATCTGGTTGTTGATCCATGCCAGACTGAACAAGAACAACGCCCCGGCGAGGCCAAGAATGCCCAACACCGGATGCAGCATTGCCAGAATGATGAGATAAATTGGAACCCATGGCAGATCGAAGAAGGCCGGCAGCCCGTTGCCTGCCAGAAAGTCGCGGATGCCACTAAGATCCGCTAAGGGGTCAGAGCCATCCTCGTTCGCGCTTGCCACTCTCTTGCGTACACTCGCGTCAAACACCGCCGGGGCCACGCGGGTTTCTAGCCGGCTGCCGGTGCGCGACAGAAGGCGGACGCGAACGAATTCCAAGCATCCGCTGATGGCAAATAGGCCAACCAGCAGGACACTTAGAGCGATCAGGGTGTCGATGCTTTTGCTAGGTAGGACCCGGTCATAAACCTGGAGCATGTAGATCGGGCCTGCGAGCATGAGCAAGTTAATGAACATGCTGAATACGGCTGTTCCGATGATCCCTCCCCGAGATTGGCGGAGAGCTTCGGTGAGGATGGTGGGGGCTGAGTGTTTCATTGTGGATGGGTTTTTCTGGAGAGACGGAGGGTTTTAGGGAGACAGGCGAACGGGGCGGTGCCTGTCTCCCCTTGGCGATGGACTAGGCGGTGAACAGGAAGTCGCCGGCGTCGATGTCGCCGGCATCCACGTCGTCCAGCTTCACCGTGTTGTCAGCAGCAAACGTCAGGAGGGTGTCGTTGCCTTGCTGCACAACGCCGATGTCACCAAAGCCGGTGAACCCGAAGGCGCTCACATCAAACAGGTCCTCGCCATCTGCATAGTCGGAGACCGTGTCATTGCTGGGGGCGTCGGCCGGCCCGAACACAAAGACGTCCGCATTGAGACCGCCCGTGAGGACGTCATCGCCGGATAGTCCTTCGAGCCTGTTGGCCGCGGCGTCGCCTGTGATTACGTCTCCATCGTTCGAACCAATCACATTCTCGATGCTTGTCAGAGTGTCGGTCTCAACCACTTCAGCGAAGACATTGCCATCGCCGGTGTCTGCTCCAGGCGTCTGCGCAACTCCGTTAACGTCACCGCCGGCATCTTGAACAGCGTCCAGCGCCACTGGACCGTTCACACCAGCAGGTGCGTTGTGGATATGGATCGAACTGACGCCTGCAACAGGCAGCAGATCGGAAGTTGACAGACCCGACACGTCGAGATCGAGCGAATAGCTGTTCGCGACTCCGTCGACCACATTGATGGTTACGGTGCCGAAGCCGGTCGCCTCAGAGTCCGAGGTTGGACCGGGCTCCTGGCTGGCGTCGAGACCGCCGGATATGACAATCGTGCCGTTTCCACCCACGGTGTTGTCGACAACCGTGTCGAGCTGACCGCGGATTTCGCCACCATTGAAGTCATTGGTGTGGATGTTGAAATAGAGATTGCCGTTCAGCGCCTCGGTGACGAAGTCTCCCGAAAGGGCCGGGTTCAACGTAAGGGGAGCTACGGGAACATCATCGAAACTCAGTGAAAAGCCAGTTTCGCGGGTTGCCGTACCGTCTTCCAGGTTGACAACGACGGGAACGTCGGCGTCGTTGTAGGCCACCGTGTCAGTGCCTTTGCCGCCATTGAGACCATCGCTGCCCAACCCGCCGATCAGCAGGTTGTTCTCACGGCCACCTGTCAGCGTATCATCGCCGGCACCACCGTCGATCGTGCCAAAAGTGTTGCCGTGTGCGCTATCGAACACGTCGTTTCCAGCGGATAGCTTCACGTCACCGTCGATCCGACCACGGTTCAGCACATTCACGTTGCCGCCTGCTTCGGTTGCGTCAATTGCCGTTTCGGAAGCAACGATCCGGCCCTTGTTGACGATCTGACCGTCAAGCGTCACGCCGTCCTCGATGCTGATGCCAACAGCGGCAGCCGATTGGTTGGAGGCAGCAATGAGGCCAGTGTTGGTCACGTTGCCCTGGAAGGTCACGTCGGACTGGCTGCTGAAGATGCGCACGCCATCACCCACCGTGTTGCCGTCGACAGCATCACCACGGCCGACAATGTCACCATGGTTCGTCACCGACGCGGTCACGGTGTCGCCGTCTACATCACCTGTTTGAAGCGATACGGCTGACCCGTTGTTGCCGTGGCCTGCATCAATGTCACCATTTCGGTTGTTGATGATGGCATAGTTATCTGCCGTGGCATCCGCATAGACGGTTCCATTTCGCTGATCACCGGTTCCTTCGATGTCACGATCATTGATCAAGGTGACGCCCGTGCCATCAATATTGACCGCCCGGCTACCGGATTGGATCTCACCGAAGTTGCGTACCGTGACGTCGTGGGCGCCATTGCCGAAATAGAGGCCATTTTGTGCACCCACAATATCGCCGCTGCGGGTATTGGTGATGTCACCAACGAAACCAACGCCGTCGGCAATCCGGACACCGGCGGTGGTCCCCTGCGTGCTTTCCGAGCGGATATCGCCGCTGTTGAGAAAGTCGCCCTTGAAGGTTGCTTCGCCGACACTGGTGAAGATCCGCACGCCATCGCCAGCAAGGCCGGTATTCGACGCGGCCTGACCGCGGCCGTCAATGTTGCCGTGGTTTACAAGCTCCGCGTTGACTACATCTCCTGACACGTCACCGGTTTGCAGTGCGATGCCGGCGCCTTGATTGCCTTCTCCTGCGTCAATGTCACCTCTGCGATTGTTGATGATGGCATAGTCATCGGCAGTTCCATCGGAATAGACGGTGCCATTGCGCTGATCGCCGGTGCCTTCAATACGGCCGCTGTTGATCAGCGTCACGCCCGTGCCGTCAATATTGACTGCCCGGCTGCCGGACTCGATTTCACCGAAGTTGCGAACGCGGGCATTGTGCTCGCCGTTGCCGAAGTAAAGGCCATTTTGCGCGCCGGCAATGTCGCCGGTTCGGGTGTTGGTGATGTCACCAACAAAACCAACCCCGTCGGCAATACGGACACCGGCGGTGGTGCCTTGCGTACTTTCTGATGTGATGTCACCGCTGTTGAAGAGGTTGCCCCGGAATGTAGCTTCTCCAACACTGGTGAAAATGCGGACGCCGTCACCGGCAAGCCCGGTGTTCGAGGCCGCCTGGCCACGACCGTCAACATTGCCGCGGTTGATGATATCGGCATTGACCACGTCTTCGGCAAAATTACCGGTTTGCAAGGCAATCCCGGCACCTTGGTTGCCGTCGCCCGCATCAATTTCACCGCGGTGACCGTTGTCTATCGAGTAGAAATCAGCAGTGCCATCGGCATAGACGGTGCCATTGCGCTGATCGCCAGTACCAAGGATGATGCCGTCATTGTCCAGCCTCACGCCGGTTCCATCGATGTTGACCGCACGGCTGTCGGAAGAAATCGTGCCATCATTGTCGATGCGGGCATTGTGCGTGCCTTCGCCGAAATAGACGCCGTTTTGTGCGCCGGCGATAACCGCTCCACGATCGTTATCAATCTCGCCAACAAAGTTTACGCCGTTCGCAACACGGATCGCTGCTGTCGTGCCTTGCAGGCTTTCTGATGAGATGACGCCATCATTGTTGATGTCGCCTTTGAAGGTAACATCATCAGCGCCGGCAAAGATGCGGATGCCGTCGCCCGCCGTTCCAAGATTGGCGGCGGCCTGGCCACGTCCGGCAATAACGCCGTCATTGACGATCTGCGCTCTTACAACGTCGCCGTCCGCGTCGCCGGTTTGCAGCGCAATGGCTGCGCCTTCGTTGCCTTCGCCTGCATCGATTGTGCCGTTACGCCGGTTATCGATGGAGAAGTTGTCAGCGCTGCCGTCGGAGTAGATGGTGCCGTTGCGCTGGTTGCCGGTTCCGAGGATGTCTCCAAAATTGGAAATGCGAACACCGTCGCCGCCAATGTTGACCGCGCGGCTGTCGCTGGTAATGGTGCCAACGTTGGTCAGCCGGCCTGAAGACTGGCCTCCGTTTACGAAGTCCACGCCATTTACGTCGCCCTCGATGGTGCCAAAGTTGCGCACGTTCGCGCGCTCACCGGAGATTTCGACGCCGGTGCCTTCCGCTTCTATGTTAGCGGTTGAGAAGTTGTTGAGAGTGCCCCTGTCACCTTCTATTGCCACTGTGGCGGTGTCGCCGGTTGTGGACGCCGTGCCGAAGTTATCGAAGCGGACACGGTCATCGGCAAAGGTGAGCACAGGCGCGCCGTCTACGGTTGTGGCATCACCCCGGCGAAGGATAAACCGATCGCCATTGTTCTGGCTCTCTCGGGCCTGATTGTCTCCATCTGGAATGATGGTCGTTCTGCGGGACATTGGATCTTGCTCCTTTTAAGGCCAGGCTGCGCCTGGCACGATGGGTTGCTCGCACTCCGCAGGCACCGCGCAAAGCGCAGCGCAAACGGCCTCATCCGCTAAAGGAGACATTCCACAGGCGATCACTCAGACGCCATAAACAAGATCGTATAGCTGGGTATCGAATTTGTATGGGACAGCAAAACCGTTGAAATTCAAGGCCTCAAGAAGCCTGCGCACCGATCAAAAGCTGTTGGTCACGGCGTAATTCATCACGGATAAAGTCCATGAACACCCGCACTCGGGCGCATCCTTTCATGTCCGGATGAATTAGCATCCAGAGCTCTATCTTCTTGTCATATTCATCCGCAAGCACCCGCATCAGTTCAGGTGCCCGCGCAGTCATATAGCAAGTGGTCGAGATCAACCCCTGACCAGCACGGGCCAGCGCGATGTAGGTGTAAGGACAGTTTGTTCTGCTTGAGACAACTGCATCGTTCATGAGTGCTTTGAGATCCTTGCTCTGCTGAAATTGAGCAATTGGATCGGCCGTATCGATCAGCCTGTGGTGCTGAAGGTCTTCAAGTGACTGAGGCAGGCCATATGCGTCAAAGTAGTTCTTCGATCCGTAGATGCCGCAGTGAACCGTGCCAACCCTGGATCCAACCAATCCGGAGGCTGAAGGTTGGCCAAATCGGATGGCCAAATCTGCCTCCCGCCGGGCAAGGTTGAGGACCTGGTTCTCCGCTAGGCAGGTGATCTCGATTTCAGGGTACTGCTCAGAGAAGGCAGCGATCCTCTGTGCCAGCCAGCACGTGGCGAAGGACTGTGTGGCGGTTATCGTGATCGGCCCGGCAAGGTCTGTCTCCCGACCCGCCACACGGCGCCTTAGTTCGATAGCGCTGTTCTCCAGATTTTCTGCGATTGTGACGATTTCCCGAGCGGGCGCCGTGAGTTGCATGCCCGTTGGCAACTGGTCGAAGAGGCGAATGCTCAGGCGCTGCTCCAACTGTGAAATGCGCCGGCTCACCGTGGGCTGACTCACCTTCAGCTCGCGCGAAGCGGCCGACAGGCTGCCTTCTTTTGCAACCGCTAAGAAGTAGCGGTAGTCGTCCCAATCTTCCATTGCCCGTTCAATCCACGTGAATCGGGCGGAGGTTAGAACCGCTTCGTAAATGAGTGAAATTAAATCCTTTCAACTTAAACTGAATGCGCGAGAACTCGTGTGAACGTGTTGTGATCTGCCTGAGTGTTGGGGATCAGCCTTTTGTTGGCCGGCACTGTGAGCATCTACCTTGCAGGCCGTGATTTAACTTTGGGCAAAGTGCTCAGATTTTCGGCAGGTTTCAGAGGTGGGATTTGAGCCCCACTCAGTCAATTCAAACACTTTCTTCTTTGAAATCAGATCGTTATTGAGGCTGTCCTCTTATGCTCAAAGCTGGCATGCTTGTTGATAAGCATGGTTCGCAAATGAACGTACCTCACGTAATCGGTTCAACCAGCAGCAGAGCCTAAGCATCAATGGGCGCAAGCCGACCAGCCAAGAGGCCTACGCTAAAGGTCGTGGCGCGCAATTCCTGCGCACCGAAGCGCCTGCAGCGTGCACAAGGCTCAGCTCGCGTCAGCTTTCACGGCGCCGCGGGCAAAGCTACCATCGGCGAGCTCTATCAAGCGGGCTGCTTGAAGGTGCGTTTACCGCGAAACACGCCCCAGCAATCGATGGAAGCTGTGCTGGTCAACACATCTGGTGGTTTGACGGATGGAGACCGCCTTGATGTGAGCTGTTCCTGGGGGGATGGGGCATCAGCTTGCGTAACCACCCAAGCCTGCGAGCGCATTTACAAGTCCCGCGGAGATGATGCCCACATTTCAACAAAACTCCATGTGGCCGCAGGCGCCGATGCCTTCTGGCTGCCGCAAGAGACGATCGTTTTTCACGGAGGCCGGTTGCGCCGTTCCACCGCTGTGAGAATGGAAAGCGGGGCCCGATTGCTCGCCTCAGAAGCGGTCATTCTGGGAAGACCCGCAATGGGCGAAGAGGTTCGGGCCGGTTTGCTGCGCGACCGTTGGACAGTGCATTTAGACAGTAAGCGTGTTTTCATCGACAGCCTGGAACTTGATGGCGATATTGCGGCTCGTCTCGATCGGCTCGCCACAGGATCGGGGGCCCGTGCGTTCGCCACCATCGTACTGTGTGGAGATGCTCTTGAGGCGGCCCGCGCCCTGCTTGTCCCCTGCCTGGAGACATTCGACATTTCAGGAGGCTGCAGCAACTTAGGCGATGTGTTGCTGGTGCGGCTGCTGGCCCCCAGCGGATACCAGCTTAGGAAGGCATTGGTGGAGGTGTTGCAGATTCTGAGAAAGGGTCAGGCCCTCCCCAGAGTCTGGTCCTGTTAGAGGGAGGAAGCAAAAAGGATGATCTTAAGTCCTAGAGAGAAAGACAAGCTGCTGGTTGCCATGGCTGCCATGGTGGCGCGGCGCCGCTTGGAGCGAGGGGTGAAGCTCAATCATCCCGAAGCCGTAGCCTTAATCACAGACTACGTTGTGGAAGGCGCGCGGGACGGACGCTCGGTCGCCGATCTCATGGCCGATGGAGCTACGGTGATCAGCCGCGATCAGGTGATGGAGGGCGTTGCGGAGATGATCCCGGATGTTCAGGTCGAAGCCACATTTCCGGACGGCACCAAGCTGGTGACGGTCCATCAACCAATCCGTTGAGGGGGAGCGATGATTCCAGGAGAAATTATAACCGCAGAGGGTGAGTTGACTCTCAACCAGAACCGTGAGGCCATCACAATCGTCGTGGCCAACACGGGAGACCGCCCCATTCAGGTCGGATCGCATTATCACTTCTTTGAAACCAATGCCGCCCTGGACTTTGAACGGGAGACCGCGCGTGGCATGCGGCTTGATATTCCCTCCGGCACAGCCATTCGCTTCGAGCCTGGCCAGTCCCGCGACGTTCAACTTGTGCCCTACGGGGGCGCGCGCCGGGCTATCGGGTTCAATGGCAAGATTATGGGAGACCTGGACTGATGGCGACGACAGTTTCCCGTTCTACCTACGCAGCGATGTATGGGCCAACCACCGGGGACAAGGTGCGCCTGGCCGATACGGAGCTCTTCATCGAAGTTGAGAAAGACCTGACCACCTATGGTGAAGAAGTGAAGTTTGGCGGTGGCAAGGTTATTCGCGACGGGATGGGGCAAAGCCAGGTCACCCGTGCGGGTGGTGCCGTGGATACGGTGATCACCAATGCTCTGATCGTGGACCACACCGGCATCTACAAAGCCGACGTTGGCCTGCGCGATGGAATGATCGCTGCGATTGGCAAGGCCGGCAATCCGGATGTGCAATCGGGTGTGGACATTATCATTGGCCCGTCCACTGAAGCCATTGCCGGCGAAGGTAAGATCCTCACCGCCGGTGGCTTTGATGCGCATATCCACTTCATTTGCCCGCAGCAGATCGAGGATGCTCTCTACTCCGGTGTTACGACCATGCTGGGCGGTGGCACCGGGCCGGCTACGGGCACCAACGCCACCACATGTACGCCAGGGGCGTTCCATATCTCTCGCATGCTTGAGGCTGCCGAAGCCTTTCCGGTGAATCTCGGCTTTTCCGGTAAAGGGAACGCCTCAGACGCTGCAGGCTTGGTAGAGCAGGTTGCGGCAGGGGCTTGTGCCCTAAAGCTGCATGAGGATTGGGGCACCACGCCTCAGGCGATCGATTGTTGCTTGAGTGTGGCAGACGACTTGGATGTCCAGGTGATGATCCACACGGATACGCTGAACGAATCTGGGTTCGTGGAGAACACGCTTGACGCCATCAAGGGCCGCACGATCCATGCTTTTCACACTGAAGGCGCGGGCGGCGGACACGCTCCTGACATCATCAAAGTATGCGGTGCGGGAAACGTTATTCCTTCATCAACCAACCCCACCAGACCTTACACCGTCAACACTGTCGACGAGCATCTGGATATGCTGATGGTCTGTCACCATCTGGACCCGTCGATTGCCGAAGATATCGCCTTTGCCGAGAGCCGCATCCGAAAGGAAACGATAGCGGCAGAAGACATCTTGCATGATCTGGGTGCATTTTCCGTCATCGCCTCAGACAGCCAGGCCATGGGAAGGGTCGGTGAGGTTCTGCTGCGCACTTGGCAAACCGCCGACAAGATGAAGCGCCAGCGAGGCGCCTTGCCGGATGAGACTGGCGACAATGACAATCTGAGGGTCCGCCGTTACATCGCCAAGTACACAATCAATCCAGCAATCGCGCACGGCATGTCGCGCCACATAGGTTCTGTCGAGGTTGGCAAGTTTGCCGATCTGGTGCTCTGGTCACCGGCGTTTTTCGGAGTGAAGCCAGATTTGGTGCTCAAAATGGGCTCGATCGCAGCGGCGCCAATGGGAGATCCGAACGCATCGATCCCCACACCTCAGCCGGTGCACTACCGCCCCATGTTCGCAGCTTTCGGGCGGGCCCGGACCAAAAGCCGGGTCAACTTCGTGTCGAAACTGGCCTTGGAAAACGCATCGCTCGACGCGCTTGAGCTTGATAGCGATCTGGTGGCGGTCGAGGGAACGCGAGAAATTGGCAAAGCGGAGATGATCCTGAATAACAGTTTGCCGGTGATTGAGGTGGACCCTGAAACCTATGAGGTGCGGGCCGATGGTGAACTGCTGACTTGTGAGCCGGCAGAGGTGTTGCCCATGGCACAACGGTACTTCCTGTTTTGAGGAGCGATGCTCATGTTACGTGCGCAACAGATTCTGAACGCTGAAGAGGCTTTAGCACAGGGTGCGGCCCGCCACACAGTGACGCTCGACGGGGATCAGCGCTATCGGCGGCGGATTGCTCTGACGTCCGATGACGGCCTGGAGTTTCTCCTAGACCTTCCAAAGGCTGTCCTGCTGCGCCATGGAGACGGTTTACGCCTGGATGACGGCCGCATCGTTCAAGTTCTTGCGGTTCCCGAAGAGTTGTTGGAGGTGCGGGCCAAGGACAGCCACCACATGCTTCAAATCGCCTGGCATTTGGGCAACCGACACTTGGAAGCACAAATTGAGGAAGAGCGCATTCTGATCCGCCGCGATCATGTGATTGCCGACATGCTCCATGCCTTGGGCGCGGAAGTGTGTGAGGTGGTGGAGCCGTTCACCCCTGAAGCAGGCGCCTACAGTCACCATAACACAGGAGAACACAGCCATGACCACTGACGCCATCTCTCCGCTCTACCGACTGCTCACCTGGCTTTCACCGGCCTATCCGGTGGGGGCGTTCAGCTATAGCCAAGGGCTGGAGACGGCGGTGACGCAGGGACTGGTGAAGGATGAGGCAAGCACGGAAGAATGGATCGAGGATAGCCTGATGGGTGGTACCCAGTGGTCCGATGCGGTGATTTTCGCAAACGCGTTTAGTGCACCCGCCATGGAAACCGTCGCCGCCGTCAATGAATTTGCTCTGGCTTTCCCGGCCGCCGCCGAGTTGCGTGCGGAAACCTTGGCCATGGGGCGGGCCTTCGCCCAAACCACCATGCTGGCTTGGCCATGCGACTGGCTGGGAGACGCCTTAAAACTGCTGGGCGATGATATCACCTATCCGGTGGCAGTGGCATGCGCGGCCACCGGGCATCGGATTGAGAAGGATCAGGCCACCGAGGCATGGATACATGCTGGCGCCTCCAACTTGGTTTCTGCCGCTGTCCGATTGGTCCCCCTCGGTCAATCTGCCGGCCAACGGATCTTGGCGCGCTTGGCGCCGACAATTGGAGCGCAGACTAAAGCCGCGCGTGCACATCCATTGGAGAACTTGGCCACCTCAACCCTGTTGGCGGACATCTGCGCCATGAACCACGAAACACAAAAGACAAGGTTGTTCCGCTCATGAGCTCGAACCACGGACCTTTGCGCGTTGGTATTGGTGGGCCGGTGGGCTCCGGTAAGACCACCTTAACGCAACGCTTGTGCGAGGCCATGCGTGGACACTGGTCGATTGGTATTGTCACCAATGACATTTACACGCGCGAAGATGCCTTGATGCTGGCGCGGCTGCAGGCCTTGCCTGAAGACCGTATCATCGGCGTGGAAACAGGTGGTTGTCCTCACACGGCGATCAGAGAAGATGCTTCCATAAACCTTGCGGCCATCGCTGATCTTCAGGCTCGGCATGAAGACCTCGATGTGGTTTTCATCGAATCGGGGGGCGACAATTTGGCAGCGACCTTCTCACCGGAGTTAGCTGACTTGACCCTGTACGTGATCAGTGTGTGCCAAGGCGAAGAGATCCCGCGGAAAGGCGGGCCCGGCATCACCCGTTCAGATCTTCTTATTATCAACAAAACCGATCTTGCTCCTCATGTGGGAGCAGATCTGGAGGTGATGCGCGCCGATGCCGACCGGATGCGCAGCGGTGCGCCGGTTGTGTTCACCGATCTGAAGCGCAGCACTGGGACAGACGAGGTGGTGGCATTTCTTGCCCGTCTCGGTGGACTTGATGCGTCTGCCTCACACCGCGGAGAGGTTGCTTAAACGGCTGTATTGGCTGGTGGTTTATTGTGCACTTGCGAATTTATTGTGCACTGCAACGTATCTGGTTTCCCTCTAACCAATTGAAAAATAAGACTTTAGTGCTTGGCACGCTCTTCGCTATGCGTCCGATTGGGGCGCAGCTGTAGGGGCGTCCTTGCGAATTCGAATAACAGAGAGGGCAGAGCGTTATGACGCCAGAAGAAATGGCCAAACTGGCCGAGAAGGTGGAACAGCTGCAAAAGTCGCACGACATGGCCGGCACCATCAACATGGAGATCTTTTATTGGTGGTGCATCGGGTTGATGGTGGCCATCCACGCAGGCTTCCTGGCCTATGAAATGGGAGCTTCGCGCATGAAGAATGTGCTCGCTTCAGGGGTCAAGAACATCCTGGCTTTCGCGTTTATCATTCCCACCATGTACTTCTTCGGATGGTGGATTTATGGGGCCATGCCGAACGGCTTCATTCCCATCGCAGCAACAGACTTTCTGCCTTGGGATGACAATATGGGGCCAAACCTGAGTGATAACGCGACGGGGATCTTTTGGGCAGCTTTCACTTTGTTTTCTGCTACCACCGCGTCGATCTTCAGTGGTGCGGTTTTGGAACGGATCCGTATGTCCGGGTTTATCATTCTAGCTGTTCTTTTGGGATCGGTGGTCTGGATCTGGGCAGCGTCCTGGGGGTGGCACCCGGATGGCTGGATGCTCAAGCAACTTGGCTATCACGACGTTGGCGCGGCTGGCGTTGTGCATACGATTGCGGGTTTCTTCGCTCTTGGCGTCTTGATCAATTTGGGCCCGCGGGTTGGCAAGTATGCCGCTGACGGTACGCCGCAGGATCTGCCGCCTCACAATATGCCGATGACCCTTGTTGGCCTGATGCTCATTATCGTCGGCTTCTTCGGCTTCCTGGGTGGCTGCATCATATACAACAATGGCGCTCAGTGGACCAACATCTATGGCCAACAGGCCACGTTGTCGGCCTTCGCCTTCAATACACTGATGGCGTTCGGTGGGGGCATTATCGGCGCTTATTGGAAAACCAAGGACCCGTTTTGGATGATGTCCGGCGCCTTGGCAGGGATCTTCTCCGCAGCGGCTGCGCTGGATGTTCTTTATCCGCCGGTGGCGTTTGCAGTGGGCATGATCGGCGGCATTATCGTACCCATCGCTGGTGAGTGGCTGGAGAAGAAAGGCATCGATGATGCGGTTGGCGCATGGTCGGTTCACGGCGTTGCGGGCTTTTGGGGCGTCTTGGTGGCCGGCATCTTTGCCTGGGGCTATCCAAACGCAGGTGACGCGCCGGCTATCAGCTTCTTCGGTCAGTTCGTTGGCGCTGTGGTGTGTGCTATGATGGGCTTTGTCCCGGGCTATCTGGCTTCGCTGGGACTGAAAGCTGTCAATCTGTTGCGCGTACCCGATGAGGTGCAGGTCATGGGCCTCGATAAGGTCAAGGTGCCAAGTCGATCCTATCCGGAGTTCCTGGCGCCAGCAGAGTAATCTTTCCAATAATCAAACTAGGAGAAAACCAAATGGGTAGTCCGATTGACAGCTGGGAAGGGGCCACAGCCATCTTCACCGGTGCAAGCAGTAGCTTCTCCATTGGAGTGTGTTTGTTGATCGCAATAGTTTTGACAGTCCTCCCACTGATCGATAGCGCCCGGCACGAGGGTGAGGTCTATAAAAAGACCGCCGACGAGTAGAGAGGCAATCCTGCGAGCACCAAGGTGGGAGGTCTGACCGGACCTCCCACTTTTCGTTTTCTGGGACACCTGCGGAAGAACGGTCCCTAAGGAGATCGCGGGCGCAGTTGATTTGCATCCACACACAACGCTATATGCCTGCGTGATTTGATGCGTAGACGTGGCAAAGCAAACTGAGATGAACGACCCCGCTCGTGACCAGGCGTTTCAGGCACTCGTCGAATACTCCCTTAAGATCGGAACCGACCCCGAGCTGATCCAGGGTGCGGGCGGAAACACGTCCTGGAAGGCAGACGGCATAATGTGGGTCAAGGCTTCCGGTCAGCGCCTTGATGCTGGAGGCTCAAAGCAGATTTTCCTGCCGGTGGACTTGGCTGCTTGTCGGGCTGCTGTGGAGTGCGGTGACGAGGATGCGATTGGGAACGCCGCCATTTCTCGTGACGCGTCGTCGTCTCAGTTGCGGCCCTCAATCGAAACGGCGCTTCATGCGATCATGCCTCACGCCTGCGTCATGCATCTGCATTCGGTCAATGCGATCGCGTATTCCATCCAACCCTCAGCATCCGATGTTTTGGCCGAGCGGTTGGACGGGCTGAACTGGGCCCGCATTCCTTACTACAAACCAGGTATGCCTTTGGCACATGCCGTCGTTGAGGCGCTGACGAAGACATCGTTTGATGTTCTTGTGATGGACAACCATGGACTATTGGTGGGGGGTGAAAGCGCCGAAGCAACGTTTGCGCTGATAGAAGACGTGGAGGCCCGCCTTGAGATCACAGAGCGGCCCATACCTTCATGTGCCTTAAAGGATCCTGCCGGCTTACAGCAAATTTGCGGTGATGGTCCGTTCGAGCCCGCCCCCGCAGGGTATTGTCAGGCCCTCGCGTTTGATGTGGATGCCAGGCAGTCAGCCGGCGTGGGATCACTTTACCCTGACCATGTGGTGTTCTTGGGCCCTGGCATTGCAATCGCCGAAGAGGGGGAGAGCCCGGAAACCGCAGCATTGCGGGCCGGACGGGCCCGCTGCTTGGATCCAAAATGTGTGGTTCTTCCCGGTGTCGGCGTGGCTCTGGAGCGGTCTTGCGGCAAAGCAGGTCGCGAGATGCTTGATTGCTTGGCGCGTGTTGCGTTGCGGCTGCGGGAAAGCAAGGGCTTGTCTACGCTCTCTGCAGATCAAGAAGCTGAGCTGGTGAATTGGGACGCGGAGCGCTACAGGCAGGGGCTTGCAGACGCGGCGAGTTGAGCGGTGGTCTGGCGCCCATTTCGTAGTCGACCTTAAAAATGGGCTGAATCGTACACAGCCCGTACGACACCCAAAAATAGAGATGTACGAAGCCCAGGTATTTGATGTAACGCATCCGCATAACGAGTTTTGAGATGCTCGTGCACGGAAAGCTGGCGCAACTTTAGCGGAGCTTCCAGCGCTGTATCGGCTGGGCGGGGGCCTTGAGTGATGTATGTTCGTGTAACGCCAGTTGCAAAGCAGATGATGGTTATTGGCACCGCTGGGCATTCTGTCCACCACAGCAAACACAAGCAGTCATGAGTGCGCCGTCTGAACTCTCAAGCGGCCCGGTTGCGGGCGTCAATCGGCTAAGCGATGCCTGGCGGCGCTTGCGCGTCGAAATTGGGGATAGCTTGGAGTTCATTCGCGCTTTGCGCCAGTTAAAGGCGCGAGAAGCCCGGATACGTGCAAAGCCCGCCAGAGCCACAAGAACGGATGCGGTTGTGAGCCTCACATCCATGCCGGGACGTATGGAACGCCTACACTACTGCATCAGATCCTTGCTCGCCCAGACAGTGCAGCCACAAAAGATCATACTCAATCTGAGCGAGCATAAAATCTCGAGCGAGAAGATACCCTCTAGCCTGTCAGATTTGGTCGGTGAGCGATTCGAGATCCGTATCTGTCAACCTGTTCTGAACTCATACGAGAAACTGATTCCCGTCCTTGGTGATTTTTCGAGCTTCAATATCATCACTTGCGATGATGACAAGATCTACCCGGAGGATTGGCTGGAGACTTTAGTCAGTGCATCAGACACAGACCCAGGTGCCATCATTTGCCACTGCGGACGCGTTATGCCGAAAGTGCACATAGAGGGCGCGTTTCCCGAATATCGAGAATGGCCGGAGCTTAAGGTCAGCTGGAAATCGCTTCGTGTCTTGCCGATCGGTGTTGGCGGCGTTCTTTATCCGCCTGGCAGCCTTCATGAGGATTGCGACAAAGCTGAAATCTTCATGCAATTGGCGCCATTTGCCGATGATTTATGGCTGAAGTTTATGTCATTGCGAATGAACACGCCGGTTTGGCGGATCGATCGCTATGCGAAGCATCCGCCGTCCATTCCAACGCCCTGGCACACGCGCCTATCCAATCGCAACGTCTATGGCGCTGGGAATGTCTCGACGTTCAAAGCCCTTGGCGCATTTTATCCTGAATGTTTGGAGTTGATTGCTGAGGACTGACAGAAATGCCGATAAGTGGTCAGATGCCGGTGAGCGCGTTTATAGCGCGCTCCGCCTTTGCAACTTCGGATTGGCATCGCGAAAAACACTCCTATCTATTTTCGCTGTGTTGACGTTGATAGGGGTGTCCTGTAACTTCAATCACAGGTGGAAATGGATTCGTTCGTTTGATTGGGGGAATGCCTCGTGGCAGCTAATGTGTTTGTGTTGACGTGGGGCACGAAGCCGTGTGCTGCAAATGCTCGCCTGGGTGCTTTGGATGACTGACCGGACAGTCGCCCCGAAGTCTGAGGGCATTGATGCGTGGTTCGCGCCGCGGCTTCGCGAAGGGATCGCATCGTTTGCTGGCGGGATCTTGGAAAGATTGGAGCGTCTTGCTCAATCACCGCGCGCGAAACCGGTGCTTCTGGCGACACGGATAGTGATATTCGCAACGGTTGCCGGCTATCTCGCATACAAGCTGCATGACGTTAACTGGGAGCAGTTTACGTCCAGCCTGCCTCGCGATCCTGTGTTCTTTCTCTTGTTTGTCTTGTTGTATATCCGAGCGCCTCTGTTCGATCTGTTGTGCTACCGGGTGATATGGACGTTTAACCTGTGGAGTGCGTTTCTGGCCTTTGTCGTGAAGCGCGTTTTCAACTCTGACATTCTCGGCTTTTCGGGCGAGGTCTATTTTTTCACTTGGGCCAAAAAGAATGTGCCACTGCGGGGGTTGGAACTGGCCAAGGGTATTCGTGACCAAACCATATTGTCCAGTGTAGCTGCGCTGATGATGACGTTCGGTTTGGTGGGGGCAGCTGCGTTTGTGGTGGACCTCAATATCGATGAGTGGTTCAAGCAGCAGTCGGTCTGGTATCTTGCAGCAGTCTTCGCGGCCAGTTCGGTTGTGGGGCTGATCGCGTTGTGCTTTCGCAGTTACCTCTTTTCCATGTCTCCGGGGGTGGCGACCAGCGTACTGTCTCTACACTTTTGTCGGCTGTTGATTGGTAAGGCCTTGACCATCGCAATGTGGAGCGTGGCGATGCCGGACGTTGCTCTCCACGTTTGGGTCATGTACGCGGCGCTGGCCATGGTTGTGAGCAGAATCCCCCTCATCCCCAACCGAGACATTATTTTCCTCGGCCTAAGCGTAAGTGTCTCAACGCATTTGGGCGTGTCGGAAGTGGCATTTTTCGCCATACTGCTCTCAATGACGATTATGGACAAAGTCACCAATGCCGTTTTCTTTTCCATCGCATTCTTACTCCAACGCAAGGTAAGGAATCGCGAGGCTAATCTGAAAACTCCTCCGGATCTTCTGCACTCGCCAAGCTAACTTTTCAGGTGGTGACGTGGACGCTTGACGACGGCCCCAATCGGCTTGACACCAATTGACGCGTTGCCGCTGCTTGTGCTGCTACGCGCGCAGCCGGAACCTTGCCAACTTGAGCGCCGGGACCGAAAATCGTCAAATGTGCCATGGAGAAAAGGCATCGCCCCAACCATGATCCACTATTACGTTCACGGTCGAGGACGTGGTCACGCCACACGCTCGCGCGCAATCATTGCTACCTTGCGATCTGAGGGCTACCAAGTCCGCGTGTTTGCCGGCTCAAATGATGCTGCTTCGGTTTTGGGTGAACAGGCATCTGTTCAGGTGCAATCGATCATTCCGGGGCTTTGGCCAGGCGCTGCTGTCCGCATCATATGGAGCCGCACCGTTGAAGCGATCCGGGCTGCACGCAAGGACAGTGCAGACCTGATCATCAGTGATGGCGATGCACCCTCGTGTTATGCAGCTTGGCTGTTGCGGTTGCCGGCCATTGCCGTGTCGCACGGGCTGGTGTTTTCCCACTGCAAGCGGCCTCAAGGCGTGTCGGCAGTACCCTGGCTCCGGGAAGGGCTGAAGCGCCGGGTTTCAAGCGTTGGAGCGCGATTCAAGGTTGCCATAAGCTTTGTCCCCTTGTTGCCGCGTGATGCTGCAACGACGGTGGCTGCGCCGGACGTGGAAACAGGTGGGAGAAGCGTGGCTGAGCGATCTGAGGAGATAGTTTGCTACTTTAGGGATGCGAATGGAGACCGCGTCCTGCGATGGTTAGTCGAGCTGGGCGCTCGCCCCGTCGTGTTTGCTGAGCGTGCGCCTGATGTGGACGGCATCATGTGGAAACCGCTCGAGCGTCAGGCCTTCATCAAAGCCGTGGGGCGGTGTCGTTGTGTTGTGTCGTCGGCGGGCAGCAACTTGATCGCTGAGTGTGCAGCGATGAGCGTACCCCACATTCTTCTGTATGGTGCACGAGATGACGAACAGCGGCTGAATTCGGAGATGCTGGAACGGTTCGGCTACTCAAGTTCCTCGTTCGACGCACTCACGTTTGAATCTCTGCAGAGCTTTGTGAACAGGTTACCGGCGCCTAAGGTGAAGAACGTGCCATGGAGCGGTTTACAAGGCGCATCTCAGGTTGTTTTGGGTCTAACTCAACGTTTAAGTGGTGACTGATGTCAATTCGGCGGCTTTGCTCGAAGGTACGTGCTCAACAAGGCATATTTGAACTTGTCACCTTGTCGTGAGGAGGTTACACAGAGGGTATATATCAATGGTTGTAATTGTGTGCATGCGATACGTGATGCTTAGAATCGGAACCCCCTCGAAGCCGATCCGTTATCGCAAGGTTTGACTTTTGTTTCTGGCGAGGCGCCACCTATGATTGTAACGTTGGTGACTTGATGGTAGCTAAAGGCGCACATTAGTTGGGAGACTAGTGTTTGGCATGGCCATCATGTGAAACTGAGGGTTGAAACGGGGGAGAAACGTTGACCGCACATCAAGAACGGGAAGTGCCGGAACTTAGGGTTGCGCTTTTTACCGGCAACTACGACTATATTCGTGATGGAGTCGCCCTAACACTTAACCGGCTGGTCGCTCATCTTCTGGAACACAAGATTCCAACGCGCGTGTTTGCACCTACAGCTGAGAAAGCTGCCTTCGACTCTGTGGGAGACGTTGTTTCGGTTCCTTCAATTCCCGTACCGGGTCGACCCGAATACCGAGTCGCGCTTGGCTTAAACTCTAGCACCCGCAAGGCGATTATGGATTTTCGCCCAACCCTGATCCATGTGGCGACACCGGATTTGTTGGGGTTTCAGGCTTTGCAACTGGCGAAGAAGAACCATACCGCCGTGGTGTCATCTTTTCACACGCGTTATGAGGCCTACGTACGCTATTACGGATTAGGGTTCCTGACGGGACTTTGCAAATTGTACGCAGGACATTTCTACCGCCAGTGCGATTGCGTCTATGTTCCGTGCGCTTCAATGGCCGACGAGCTCTTGCGTGAAGGATTGATCGGGCGCCATGAGATCTGGTCTCGTGGTGTCGATTCGACACTGTTCGATCCTGCAAAGAGGAGTATGGCCTGGCGTGAAAGCCAGGGTGTTGCTCCAGATGACCTGCTGGTTTCGTATTTTGGCCGGTTGGTTAAAGAGAAGAATGTTCTGCAGTTGAAGGAGATTTTCCAGACGCTGGAGCAAAGAGGCATTGGGTTCCGGCCCATGATCGTTGGTGCCGGCCCACTGGAGGCAGCGCTTCGGACTGCCCTTCCAAACGCGATCTTTACAGGTGGCGTTGCGGGTGAGGAGCTTGCGCGCGCTTATGCCTCGTCGGACATCTATCTGTTTCCCAGCCAGAGCGAGAGTTTCGGGAATGTGACGCTTGAGGCGATGGCATCCGGCTTGCCAGCGGTCTGCGCCAATGCAACGGGCAGCAAGTCGCTGGTGGTTCATGGAGAAACGGGGTTCTTGGCGAAGAACAATCTATCGCATGAGTTTGCGGACCATCTCTTCACACTGCTTGCGAACGACGCGCAGAGGCGACGCTTCGGCCAAGCCGCTCGCCAGAGAAGTCTTGAATTCCGCTGGGACACGATACTCGAATCCCTTCTCGCGTCTTATCGTAGTGTGATCGCCTTTCAGGCGCTTAAGGCGAGAGGGGAAACACTGGGGCTAGACCAAGAAAGTCACGTCACCTCTGCATGGCCAGGAAAAGAGCAAAGTTCGACCCCGGGCAAGGGATACAGTGAGACTTGCACCTTCACAGACGACGGTCTGCTGCGTCGGAACCCTGACTAGGGATTCCAAAGTGCGTGTTTCAGTCATCAAGAGACGGCATCAAATTTGACGCCAAGGGACAAAACCAGATCTGTTGATCGGAGACCGGGGATATTTTGCTGAATGCTCCGAATCAGCAGTCCTTCTAAAATGCCGCAGCCGAAAAGAGGGGGCATTGCAGCCTCTAAGCGATGATAGCTCTCACGACATTTGACCGGTACGTTGCGCGTTCGGTGTTAAAGCCAGTCTTTATCGCCGTGCTGATTGGTCTGTTTTCTTTGCTCGCTGCGCGGTTGCTCCGGATGCTTGACGTGGTGGGGGCGCAGTCAGGTTCCCTCAAGACCATTCTGGAGATTCTTGGCTGGCTCATTCCGCACTATCTGAGTGCGGCCATTCCTCTGGCTCTCCTGATCGGGTTGTTGTACGGCTTCCAGAGGTTGTCGGAAGGCGGCGAAATTGTAGCATTCATGGCTTCAGGTGGTGGGCTAAGCAGGTTCACACGTCCCGCACTGCTTGTAGCTCTGTTGCTGGCGTTCTGCTCGCTATTGCTGATTGGATGGCTTACGCCGCAGTCGAGATACGCTTCCCGATTGATTTCCGAACAGGTGCGCGACAGTGCCTCGTTTTTTGCGGTCAAAGAAGGCGCCTTCTTGAACATTGGAACCCAAACGATCCTGGTCGGAAATCTGGATCGCGTGAGCAACACGTTTCAGCGGCTGTTTATGTTCGATACCAAGAACCCGACAAAGTTCGAGACACTCACTGCGAAGAGCGGTCGCATTGTTGTGGACAAACCCTCGGACCGTCCGTTGTTGCTCCTAGACGACGGCGTGGTTTTGCGGATCCACGACGCGGCTCGGCAGACTGATCCCTTGTCTCAAGATCATTACAATGTCTATGAGTTCACCTCCCTCAATCGCGGAGTGGGCCGGGCCCAAAACTTCAATTTCAGACCCCGCGGCTTTGATGAAATTGAACTGACTTTGATGGAACTGTTTGCACGCATCGACGATCCGCCATTGCACAGCACCCGTCAATCCGTGTTGACGGAGCTGAACAAGCGACTGGTCAGTATTGCCACCATTGTCCTGCTGCCAATGTTCGCGATTCCATTCACAATCGATCCACGCAGCGGGAACAGCGGCTATCGTGCCGTTGTGGCGCTCGTCCTTCTGATTGTGCTGATCCAGATCCTCGAGCATGCGGCGCTCTATGCTCGTGTTAACAATGTCAATTCTGCTCTCTTGCTATGGGGACCATTTCTCGTTTTCGCGGTCTTTACGGTCAGGAGGTATTGGCTTGCCTGTTACAGCGTCAAACCAGATCGAATGCGACCCTTGTTCGACGGTCTCGGTGCGTTTGGAGAGACTCTGCACCGTCGCGTAACGCAGAGACTACAGGCCAGGCTGAACGAGTAACCAGCGCACTCACCAACTCCAAACCTACAGGTAACGTTGATGCAAATCGTAATTCCAATGTCCGGCTTCGGTGAGAGATTCAGGCGCGCCGGGTACAAGGTTCCCAAGCCGCTGATCGAGGTTGAGGGACTGCCGATGATAGCCCATGTGGTGAACCGGTTTCCCGGCGAGACGGATTTCAAGTTCATCTGCAATCAGGACCACCTTGACGAAGATGATTTCGCTATGCGCGATGCCATCCTCACACATTGTCCAAGCGCAAAGATCTTTGGAATTCCTCCACACAAACTCGGACCGGTCCATGCCGTCACGGCCATACGGGATGAATTGGATCTGGAGGCGCCAACGGTCGTCAATTACTGCGATTTCTCGTGGGTATGGGATTACGGCGACTTCAAATCGTTTGTTGAGACCACGGGGTGCGCCGGTGCGATCCCGGTCTATCGTGGATTTCATCCGCACTCGTTGCGATCGGCCTACTATGCCTATTTGAAACACACAGATGGTTGGGCGGACGACATTCAGGAGAAGACACCGTTCACCGACACTCCGATGAATGAGTTTGCTTCCAGCGGGACCTATTACTTCTCGTCGGCTCGTTTGATGCTAGAGGCAATGGACAGCATTGTTGACCTCGGATTGAAAGTGAATGACGAGTATTATGTGAGCATCGTCTACAAGGCTTTGTTTGAACAAAACCTGCCGGTGGCTCTTTATGAGCTTCAGCACTTTCTCCAGTGGGGCACTCCAGACGATCTGGCGGAATACACCTACTATTCTGATTTGTTTCAAGGAATGGCCCAAGCAGCGCCGGAGGCGTCCGGGCTGGAGAACGACCTAATCGTTCCAATGGCAGGAGAAGGTAAACGTTTTTCCGATCAAGGTTACACGGAACCCAAGCCACTCATCCGGGTTTCGGGTGTTCCGATGGCGCTTCAAGTCGCAAACGACTTCCAAGAATTCACTCCGAAGTCTTTCATCGTGCGCAGCGATCTCCCGCAGCTTGATAAGATCAAAAAAGAAATCTCAAAGGCTGCCGAGGACGCCAAATTCGTTGAGCTTGAACGTCTTACCGAGGGTCAGGCAGAAACCGTTTATTTGGCGACGGAGGAATCCAAAGCTGAGCGATCGCTTACCATCGTGGCTTGTGACGCGGGCCAATTGTTTGACGGGCGGGAGCTGAAGCGTTTCAGAGATCAAGGTGAATTCGATGTGCTTGTTTTCGGTGCGCGGGCCCATCCTGCAGCCCGACTGTCGCCGAACATGTTTAGCTGGGTGGATTTTGCGGCGGAAGGCTCTGTAAAGGCGGTCAGCCTAAAGACGCAGGTACAGGGCAGTGGCGACCAGATCATCGTGACCGGATCGTTTTGGTTTAAGCGCAGTTCAGATTACCGCCGGTGCTTCGAAACGCTAGCCTCACGCGATGAGAGAGTGAATGGCGAGTTCTACATTGACGCCTGCATTAATGTTGCCATTGAACTCGGGCTGCGCGTTGGCTGTTTCGAAGTGGATCACTACGTGGGCTGGGGGACGCCCGATGAGTTGAGAACATTCGCCTACTGGCAGTCTTGCTTCGATCAACTTCAACACCATCCGTACAGTCTTGAAGCCGATAGCCGCGTGCCCCGCTCTTGTATTCAGGAGATGAGGTCCGGGTTTAATGATTTTTCTCCCCGTGTTGCGAAGGGCCTTGGCCAGCAGTTGCAATCAACAGCTGCCAAACCTCGCTGATCTATAGGTACGTGAACCGTGGTTTCGAGCTCAGATAAACTTGCCGCCGGCCAAGTGCGCAGATTCCTGGTGGTTGGAACGCTGACAGTGCTCTTGGATTACGTGGTTTATCGCATGCTCGGATGGGCTGGCTTTGACCTGTCAGTTGCAAAAGCCATCAGCTTTTCCGTGGGGGCGGTTTTTGCGTATTTTGCCAATCAGCACATCACGTTTAAGGCGAATGGCAGCCCTCTTTTCTTCCTTATGTTCTGTATCTTGTACTTAGCAACGCTTGCGTGTAACGTCGCCGTTAACGCGCTAGGAATTGCGTTCCTCGAAAACGTGCCATTTGGGATCAACCTTGCATTTCTCTTTGCAACGGCTGTATCTGCGACGCTCAATTTTCTGGGAATGAAGTTCCTTGTATTTCGGGCCTGAGCGCAAAGGGGGCGTGATCTATGTCCGATGTTAGAATGTCGCTCGTGATCCCGTGCTACAACGAGCGCGCCAACCTGCCGGCTTTGCTCGGGCGTCTCTCGGAACTGCCATTTGAGCAGGAAAACTGCGAAGTCGTGCTGGTCGACAATGGTTCTTCCGACGACACGCCGGAGTATCTGGCGAACGCTCTTGCGCCCGGCGGTGCGGTGCGCAGCGTTCGCGTCGAGCACAATCAGGGCTATGGCTTTGGCATTCTCAGCGGACTGCGAGAGGCGCGCGGGCGTGTGCTCGCCTGGACGCATGCGGACCTGCAAACCGACCCTGGGGACGCCCTAAAGGGACTGTCGCATTTCCGCTTTGCGCGCAATCCCGAACAGCTGTTCGTCAAGGGACGCCGCACGGGTCGACCGCTTGGTGACGTGGTGTTCACCGCAGGTATGTCGGTCTTCGAAACACTGCTCATGCATCGCCAGATGTGGGACATAAATGCGCAACCAACCATGTTTCCTCGCAGCTTTTTCGAGCTATGGGAGGACGACGCGCCACATGACTTTTCGCTCGATCTCTACGCCTATTACACTGCCCTGAATGCGGGCTATCAGGTAGAGCGCTTCACCGTCCGTTTCGGAGACCGCCTGCACGGACACTCACATTGGAACGTGGATTGGCGTTCGAAGTTGAAGTTCATTCGCCGAACCCTGTCCTACAGTCTGGAACTCCGAAAACATCTCAGTGAGACCTGACCTGCTCAGGGTTAAGAGGGGATACAATGGACATTGTCGTGCATCGACGTAACACAATCGCCGACCTGCGGGCAGTACCTGTAGAGTACGGAATTGAAGTCGACATCCGCAGCCAGGGCGACAGGCTCACGATACACCACGATCCGTTTGTTCCCGGCGTGGATTTTGAGGAGTGGCTGTCGCACTACGCACATGACTTGCTGATCCTCAATGTGAAGGAAGAGGGGCTCGAGACGCGGCTGCTGTCTCTTATGTCCGAAGCTCAGATTGAGCGCTTTTTCTTCCTTGATCAATCCTTTCCCTTTCTCTTGAAGACCGCTCGGGCTGGGGAAAGCCGGTGTGCCGTGCGGGTCTCAGAGTTTGAAACCATAGAAACCGCTCTTGAACTCGCCGGACTGATCGACTGGGTTTGGGTGGATTGCTTTACGCGCTTCCCGCTGGACAGGAAACGCGCAGAATTGCTGCAGGAGGCAGGTTTTCGCCTCTGCTTGGTCTCGCCAGAGTTGCAAGGCCGCGATGGGCACGCCGAAATCCCCGAGATGAGAAAGTTGCTGGCTGAAGCCGGCATCAGTGCCGAAGCGGTTTGCACGAAACTTCCGGACTTGTGGCTGTGAACCTCCATCGGAACAAACTGTTCTGGATCGGCCTTGCGCTCAGGCTAATGCTTGTCGCAGTGCTGCTGCCGCGCATCCATGAAGAGTGGTTCGTCCCGTTCCTGCTCCATGTTGATGTGCAGAACTGGTTCGATCCATGGACATCCTTCAGGCAATCAGGGGGTGATGACCTGGCATTTCCTTACGGCCTGCCCTATCTGGTTCTGGCGCCCCTGACGATGCTTGTTTCCAGCCTCGGGGACCTTTTTGGGCTATCCGCTGTTGCTGCAGGCAGCATCGGTCTGGGCCTTTCGATCATCGCTTTGGAAATTGCCCTGGTCGTTTCTCTGTGCAGGTTCGGCGTGTCCGAAAACCAGGTTCTGGCGTTCTATTGGTTGTCGCCGGTCTGTCTCTACATCTCGTATATTCACGGTCAGCTCGACGTCATTCCAACTCTTCTTGTGTTCACGGCGGTGGTGTGGATCAGATGGCGGAACTATAGATATGCTGGCGCCGCGTTCGGCACGGCCATCGCTGCCAAGCTGAGTGCAATGCTTGCTTTGCCCGTTTTTGCGGCATTGTTCGTCCGAAACGTCAGGCATTCGAGAGGGCTCTTAGACTTTGCCCTTGCCGCTGGCGTAGCAGCGGCTGTTTTTCTGGGCGCGGCTCTGCTTTCACCAGGCTTTGCCGAAATGGCTCTGGGTTCGCCGGAGTTCCGCAAGCTGTTTCTCCTGAGCGTCCGCATCGGGGAAGCGCAGTTGTACATCACGCCGGTGCTTTACGTCGCGTTCCTCTACTTCATGTGGCGGCTTCGACGCGTCAGCATGGAGCTTTTTGTGAACTTGCTGGGTGCCGCGTTTCTGGGGCTTCTAATTGTCACGCCTGCGTCTCCCGGGTGGTTCTATTGGGCCATCCCATTCCTGGTGATTTATCAGGCCTCGCATGGGCCGTCGGCCGCCTTTCTGGTCCAGGGTTTCTTGGGGACGGTGCTCATCCGGAATCTATTTGTCAGCTCTGGGGCGAGCTTTCGATTTGATTGGCCAACCGTGAACTACTGGTCGCTTCCCGAATTCCCGTCGGTTCAAAGCGTCCCAATCCATCTTCTCGACACATTGCAGTATGCACTTGCCATCATCCTTCTGGCTCAAATGGTTCGTGAGCTGATTTTGAAGAACCACGACGTCAGGATCGCCCGCAAGCCACTTCTGATCGGTATCGCGGGAGACAGCGGAACCGGCAAGGACACCCTGGTGCATGCGATGACCAAAGCCTTGGCCGAGTATCGGGTACGCCACATTTCAGGTGACGACTATCATCTCTGGGATCGTAACGGATCGGCATGGAAGTTCACAACGCACCTCAACCCCTACGCCAACGATTTGCACCAGTTGAGCGAAGATGTGCTCAATCTGTCTCGGGGCCAATCCATACGGAAACGTCATTACGACCATTCAACCGGAATGATGACGCGCCCGATGACCGTAGGGCCGGGTGATCTGATTATGGTCAGTGGACTTCACGCATTGACGCCACTTGATGTCCGGCGGAAGTACGATCTGCTGATCTATCTGGATATGGATGAAGACCTTCGTCGGTTCTACAAGGTGCGCAGGGACGTCAATCGGCGCGGTCACTCTGTTGCGCAGATCACAGAAAGCATCGAGCGCCGGATGCAGGACAGTGAGCGGTTCGTCAAACCCCAGCGTGAGCTGGCCCATATCGTATTCCGTCTCGCTTCGGCAGAGCCTTTACCGAGCCCCGAAGAAGCCGTGACCGCTGAAGAGCCATATCTGCAGCTCACGGTCTCAGTTCAATCCGGGATACAGATGGAACGGCTGGCGCAGGCTCTTGTCGCCGTGTGCGGATTGAGCGTCTTTGACCAGTCCGTCGAGAATGGCCGACGCAGGGAGATAACAATTGATGGTTTCGCGTCTCAGGCCTCTATCGCCGCGGCGGCGTTTGCGACGATCCCGGAGTTTATTGAACGCAACGGGGATGCCTGCGAATGGGAGGATGGTTTCTTGGGTATCATGCAGCTGATCAGCGTCGCTGTTCTGATTCAACTTGGGCAAAGGGTACGTTAGGTGGGTATTCGTCTCAACAATCGCAACGCCATGTCGACGCCACCCGATCTGGTGGTGTTTGATCTCGACAATACTCTGTATCCATATGATGTCGCGCACCGCCGTGCTCTGGAGACCGTGAGCAAGAAGGCAGAGGACGTATTCAATATAAAGCCGGAGGACTTCACCTCCTTGTATGAATCAGCATCCAAGGTGGTGAAGCAAAGACTGGGACGCAGTGTAGCGAGTTCGCACAGCAGATTGCTCTACTTTTACCGCCTGGCGGAAGTGATGGGTGTCGGGAGCCACCCTCGGATTGCGCTCGACCTTGAACAGACCTATTGGGCCGCTTTTCTCAGCAAGAGCCGTTTGTTCGACGGTGTTGTCGACCTGCTCGAAGAGTTCCGGGTCGCCAACATAATGTGCGCTTGTGTGACGGATCTGACCGCGCAAATCCAGTTTCGAAAGCTCTTGTACTGGCGGCTGGACCACTATTTCAGAGTGGTTGTGACCTCGGAGGAGGCCGGCGAGGATAAGCCCGCAAAAGCGATGTTTGACTTGGTCATAGAGAAGTGTCCCGTGTCGCCGGAGGTTGTCTGGATGATCGGTGACAATGAGGAGCGCGATATACGCGGCGCTAAGGATGCCATTGATGCGGTCACGTTTCTTCGGGTGGACCGTCTTTCAAAGTTCTCTAGACGAGAGACGGCAGCGGACGTTGTGTTCGATGATTTCCGTTCTTTGCGCGAAGCGTGCGCCGGGATGTTGAACCAGGCATCAAGCCAATCGTTGCGTAGTTGAGCAGATAGAGTCTTGCGACCTCGTTTCGGCTCGCAAAAAGGGTTAGCAAAGGTAGAGTTTTGACATTGCGTGTCCTTTACGTTTCCCATTCGTTTCCGCCGCCGAAGCGCCCAATGGCTAACATAGGGGGCATGCAGGATGCTGCCACGAGCTTGTTCGAAGCTCTCCAGGATGATGATAGCGTTGAAGTTACGCCGCTGGTTCTGCGCACCTCTTGGCGCTGGACACATGTCAAGGTTGTGCCATTCCTGATCTGGTCTCTGGTGCGGATTTACTGGTTGGTTATGCGCGGCAAGATCGATGTGATTTTGTTTACATCCATAGTGACCGCCGTGCTCGCTGTTCCGCTCAGGCCACTCCTTAAGAGGAAAAAAGTTCCAACGATCTCCGTTGCTCACGGAAGGGATGTCACCCTTGCCGTGAAGGCTCATCAGTTCATCGTTCCGTACGTTCTTCGAAGCTTGAGCGCCGTGATCGCGGTCAGCCGCGCCACCGCCAGCGCCTGCGTGGAACGTGGTATGCCTGAGGATGCGATCTACGTTATCCACAATGGCACAAAGCATCCCCCCGAGCCGAAGGTCTCTGCAGAGGTCGAGAGTGCGCGGCGCCGTCTTAGTGAGGCCGTTGGATTTCTCGTGAAACCTGACGCATTCGTTCTTTGCAGCGTGGGACGATTGGTGGAGCGGAAGGGCTACGACTGGTTTATTACACAGGTCCTGCCACGCCTATCGTCAAAGGCTGTGTATTTTCTGGCTGGTGAGGGCCCCCACGATAGCACCATTCGTGACGCCGTTCTTCAAAGTGGATTGGGAGACCGTGTCCATCTGCTTGGCAAGGTATCGTCGGAAACCAGAGAGGCGCTCTATCGCGCAAGCGACCTTTTCATAATGTGTAACCGCTTCATCCCAGGGGACATGGAAGGACTGGGAATGGCAATGCTGGAAGCGGGGCAGCGGGGGGTTCCTTCAATTGCGAACGACTTGGAGGGGATACGCGATGCTGTGGATGATAATGTGAGTGGGCATCTGGTGAAAACCGGCGATGCGCAAGCGTTTGCCGCCAAGATCAGTCACTACATGGCACACCCCAATGAACTACGTGCCTTGTCTGAGCGTACTCAAGCGCATGTTGGACGAAAGTTTGCTTGGGACGTGATACTCAAAGCGTACCTTGAGGCCATCTCAGAGGTGGTCGAACGGACCTTGCGCCTTTGAGCTCGATGCGATATTAGTTTATGCTCTTTTTGCACGCTTAGTGCATTTTGGATTTTATTTGTTCAAAATCGGTGTCGTCCGATTGTTGCCGGCTTTGTGTGAGTCGTTGGTAACGAGAAGCTCCAAGCGTTCGTTTCCGCGGTCAGAATGTAGAGTATCAAAGGATCTGATCATACTATGATTTCTCGAAGGCAGACTTTGACGATCATTACCGGAGTGGTTGGACTTACCGCTATCAGCACTGTCGCTGTGCGGCTTTTTGCTGAGGAGGATGATCGCACTTTAGAGGTTCTAAAAGAGAGGTATAGACAGTTTGGCTCTATTGCTCCTGCCGAGCCGAGCTGGTCGGGTCCCGGCGAAGCACGTGCATATCTGCTGGGTAGAATCGTGGAAGCTGAACGTCGTGAGAACGGTCGTGATCGGCTGACTCATTTCTACCAGATCCGTGCAGAAGACTTCGCGGCTGGCCGCGTCACAGGCCTGGACGGTTGGCCGTTTGCAGAGATCGAACTGGCGGTCCTGCGCATGTTAGAGGCCTAGCTCATGGCACAATCGCTGCTCGATTTCCGCCGGGATGAGATTACTGAGACCCTGGATGCCGATGTCTGTGTGATCGGTGCTGGTGCTGTGGGGATCGCCCTGGCCCGCGAGTTCATCAATACATCCCACCGGGTTCTGATGCTTGATTGCGGAGGTGAGGACTTCGACGACGACGCAGACGCTCTAAACCGGATGGAGGTGGTGGGCCTGAACCCCCGCAACAGGCCGGATGAGGGCTCAAGACTGCGGCAGCTTGGTGGAACGACCAATCATTGGGGAGGCTGGAATCGTCCATTTTCGGACGACGTCCTGAAATCCTGGCCCCTGCGTAAGGGGGAGCTTAACCGCTACTACGACAGGACGCGAACGTACCTTGATCTGGAGACCGGGCCTTTTGACGAGCTTTCGGCATGGTTGCGCGAGCCTGACCAGTATTTGCCGGATCTCAATCCATGGCTCGACGTGGTCGTCCGGCAGATCCGGGCACTGCGGGCCTGGCCGTTCTACAAGAAAAATCTGCTTAGTGCGGACAACCTGAGAATTCTGACCCACGCCTCCGTTCAGGACTTGCAGTTTTCCGAATCGGGTGGCCGAGTGGACAGTGCACTTGCGGTGACGCTCCCGCCACGCTCTCGCCGCGTAGAGATCCGCGCTAAGGCTTTCATCGTGTGTTGCGGGGGGTTGGAGAATCCAACGCTCCTGCTGAACATCGATCGTCAATCAAATGGTGTCTTATCCGCCAAAACCGGAGCGTTGGGCCGGTACTACATGGATCACGCTGAGCTGAGCTACGATCTGCTGCCGTTCAGTTGCTTCATGCCTGTGATGAAGTACCGGATAGAAAACCACGGCAGGGGAGTTGAGTATTTGCATGTTCGCCCGTCATGGAGCCTGTCGGCGGAGGCCGGCACCAGATGGATGCCCCACGCTCTGACGGCAGATTTCCACACGCAATGCACATACAGGACAAAGTGGGAGTATGAGAACCTGCACGAGATGGTGAAGAGACCAGACGCGAATTTCGACCTGCCGGGCAAGGCCAACCCAGATGCGAAGATTGAGTTTACGGGCGGTCTTATGAACTTTGGCTGGACGCCCGTTGAGGATAGCCGGATCACCCTTTCAGAGGCGCAAAATTCCATTGGGCATCAGGTTGGTCGCCTGGATTGGCGCATCTCTGAAGAGGATGTTTCCCACGTGCAGCTGCTCGCTCAGCGACTGGAGCAATCTTTGGGCGCATCCGGCTTCGGACGCTTGAGGCTGGGTGATAATTTATTGAAGCGCGGACTGCTCACAGCGGAGGGCCGGGTCTACAACGGCAATCACCATATGGGGGCGACCCGTATGTCCCTTGATCCGCAAAATGGGGTCGTTGATCAAAACTGCCGCCATCATGGCGTCGACAATCTCTATGTGGCCGGCGCTTCGGTGTTTCCAACTTATGATTGGCCCGGTCCCACCTTCACGGCAGTGGCTCTCGCAATCCGACTGGCTGATCATCTCAAGTCAGTCATTTGACCAGATCTGTATGAGGGCGGTCGTCCGCTTGCTGCACCCAAACCAGACCGGAGATGTATAGGCGGACGCCCATGACGTGAATGCGACCCTCGGGGCGGTAGGCGCCTGCACAAACTGCAGGGCGAGGCAGGCTAAGCGTTCAAGGAGTGGCGTTGGCTCCTTTCTAAAAGCGAGAGTTGCGAGATCCAGGGGACCGTAACGAGGTGTCGGAAGACCCGGAACCAGGGTCGCTTTGTGGACATCCATTTGATGGTATTTGATGGCGACGACAATGCTTCTATGTTAACTGGTGGTTTCGTGTTCGTGCTCGCCATGGTGGGTCTTCCGATGATGGGCGAGTTGGCGGTTCAAGGCTGCCAGTTCGAGGGAACGTGGGCGTGAAGAGTTGTTGAAAATGCGGGATGCCTTTTAGCGGTGGGATATGAAGAATCGCAGGATTTTGATGTAACAAGGCAGGCTTTGAGGGGGATGGTGACGGATCGGTTGTTAGCTGATGTGTCGACTATGAGTTTTGAGCAAGACACGTGGAGCTGGCATGCCAATGTTGGTCTCGCTGCCGCCCAACTCACCTTCTACCTATGACGATACTGGTTCCACGTTGAACAAAAGCTGAATGAGTGCTTGTGCCGAGTGACCGTCAACTGATGACACAGGTGCGTTAGACAGGACAGAAGCCGTGAGTTTGACCACAAGTAAAATGAAGCAGCCTTACTCAGCGATAGGTGCTTTCGACCGTTGGGCCGGGTTTCCAATGGCTCTGCGTGCTCTTATCTATTTGATCATAACCGCACTGCTGGTGGGGCCTGCACTGGTGCCGGGTGCCGTTTACATCACCGGTAACCTTCATGATGTCTTTTTGCCGATTAACGCAGCACGAGCAATCGATCAAGGACTACAGATTCACGACGAGTTTGCGTCACCCTTCGGCATTCTATTCTTTTACTTAGCGTCGGCCGCTTCGCAGATCTCCGGTCAGACCGTCGACATTTACATCAACACCTCTCTGGTGTTTTTCGCCCTGTTTGTTCCGCTTTTCCTGTGGACGATGCGCATCTGCGAAGGGCGACTGCCCTGGTGGATCTTCGTTGCGTTTGCAGTTCTGATTTTTTCACCTCGAGGTTTTGCGCACGGCCCGGCCAATGCGGATTGGTATGGCGTTTACAACAGGCATCTGTGGAGTATTCTGCTGCTCGGTACGGCTATAGCCTTGTTGTCCCCGTTTGAGGCCTTCAAGAAGCGCGTCTCCTCTGTTTCGTTAGGCCTGTTTTTCGGTGTCTGTATCACCGTTGCATTCTACTACAAGTTCAACTTCTTTTTGGCGCTGGTGCTGACGCTGGGCGCGGTGACTGTCACCTGTGAGCGGGCGTATGCTCTCAAAACCATCGCAATCGCCTGCGGCACATGGCTGACCACGGCGCTCTTCGTGGAGGTGTTTTCCGTCATCTCCCATTCAGCGTATCTGGAAAACCTCGCCCTCGCGGTCGCGGCCAGGGGATCTCGACCGTTCGACCCGATAATGTTGACCATCGCTATTGCGGCTGCGGCGATGATCGTCGTCAACGTGGTTATTGAAATTGGCCTGACAAAGCAGGTGTTTTTGCCAATGTCAGTTGTGAGGCATATCCTTATTGCCGCCGCCATAACCATTGCGTCGGTGGGCGACTTTAGGATGCCAGTGGCCTTCTTTGGCTGCGTGATTGCTCTGAATCTGATCCTGCATCTCAACAACCCGTTTTCGTTCGCCAGCGAGAGCGGGTGGCGGAAAGCGGCGGCTATAGTCACATCAATCGTCCTGTTGCTCCCATGTTTCATTCTAGATGCATCATCGTTGGTTCATGTTGGACTGACCAAAGTGAATCTTCTTCCGATGCACAGGAACGAAAGGCTCAAGCTCGTAACCCCTGCAGCAGGTCCAGGGTTCATCGATGTGGTCGTACCCGATCTCCGAAAGCTGAATAAATTCAGTCCAAACTGGCGCTATCGCATGACCTATCAGTACTTTGTCGAGAATGTGCTGCCACGGCCTAAAGCCGGTGAAACTCCTGAGGAATTTGGCCAGAGGTGGATCGAAACTTTTGCTTTAGCCACCCCGAACGGATTTGATTATCGGGCGCAGGATTATGTGAAGTCCCTTCGTGAGGTGCTTGAGATTTATCGGGATATCCCGGCCAGAGAGAGTTTGGTCATTTCGACGACGGAGTTCTCAAACCCGTTTCCGGCCATGTTTGGCTTAAAGATCCCTGGCAACAGCCTTCACTGGCAGCATCCGGGCACAACGATTCCGTTGGACGATATGAGCCGCGCAAAGGATGCGAACGTCTCTGCGGACATAGTTTTGTTGCCGGTCTGGTCGCCTGACTCAGATTGGCGAAGCGAGTTGAACACTACCTTCATTGAGTACAATTCGCAGAACGGCGACCGGTTCTGCAACGCAGGTGCATCGTTCTATTGGATACACTACATTCGTTGCAGCTTAGCAGAAAAAGTTTTGGCCGACGCCGAAGCGTCAGTTGGCACTCTTGTCACGCGACGTATACAGGCACTCAATTCACGCTAGTTAGCTTTTGTGCGCGCTCAAAACGGCCTCCAATTGCGAAGGAAGCCTCCGAGCGCGTGGTGTGGGGTCGCGCGGGTGCATTAAAAGCGGAGCACTCATGCCGCGCATGCCATCATCAAACTTGCCTCTGATTGAGTCCGCCCTTATCATGTAAGGATGTGGATTTGCTGGGTGTGAGCGGCGGCGGCAACTTATTCACCCGCGCTTACGTTAACGTAGTATGATGCCGCAACTTTCGGGTGACCATGCACCTATTGCAGAGCGAAGGATTGATGCACCATGAGTTCGATCTCCCGTTTCCGTTTCATTATGATCAAGCCGACACGGTACGATTCAGACGGCTACCCCTACAGATGGGTCAGATCGCTCACGCCCTCTAACTCTCTAGCGGCGGTCAACAGCCTGGCACTGGACTGCGCAAAACGCGGTGCACTTGGAGAGGGGGTTTCTTTTGAGTTTGAAAACTATGACGAAATCAATTGCAAGGTCCCGATAAAGAGGATCATCCGCGACGCCAAAGATCCGAGCTCGCGCACCTTGATCGGGATGATCGGTGTGCAATCCAATATGTATCCAAGAGCGGTTGACTTGTCGCGGCCATTCCTGGAGGCCGGTCTGCCTGTGATGATTGGTGGCTTCCACGTCTCTGGCTGTCTTTCCATGCTCGACGAGATGCCTGCCGAACTGCAGGAAGCCCTTGATTTGGGCATCAGCTTCTTCGCCGGCGAGGCCGAAGACGGGCGATTGGACGAAGTGTTTGCGGACGCAATGAAGGGCGAGCTGAAGCCAATTTACAATTACCTCAATGACTTGCCCAGCCTGGAAGGTAAGCCTTCGCCAATTCTGGAGCCCGAAATCATAAATCGCACGCTCGGCTGTACCACAAGTTTTGACCTTGGCCGAGGATGCCCGTTCAACTGTTCGTTCTGCACGATTATCAACGTTCAGGGACGAAAGAGCCGTTTTCGCTCGCCGGATGATTTGGAAGAGGTCATCCGCGATAATGCAAGCCGGGGGATCCACCGATTTTTCATCACCGATGATAACTTTGCCAGGAACCGTCGCTGGGAAGAATTGCTCGACCGAATGATCTTGCTCCGTGAGGAGAAAGGCTTCGAGTTTGACAGCATCATCCAAGTGGACACCCAGTGTCACAAGCTGCCGAACTTTATCGAAAAATGTAAGCGCGCCGGTGTGTGCCGGGTGTTTATAGGCTTGGAAAACATTAATCCGGATAATCTCCAGGGATCCAACAAAGGCCACAACAAGATCACGGAATATCGTACGATGTTCCAGGCTTGGCGTGATCAAGGGATCTTCACCTACGCCGGCTACATCATCGGCTTTGAGAACGATACGCAAGAGACCATCTTGCGTGATATCGCCATCGTGCAGAAGGAACTGTGTGTGGATCTTCTGCAGTTTACCAATCTGGTACCTTTGCCTGGCTCAGCTGACCACAAGAATATGCTCGCCGATGGAACTTGGATGGATGACGATCTCAACAAATACAATCTGCATGAAAGGGTCACCCATCACCCGAAAATGTCGGATGACGAATGGGACGAGACCAGCAAGCTTATGTGGTCGTCCTACTACACATATGAGCATATTGAGACGGTGGCGCGCAGACACGCTGTGAGATCTGATCGTGAAGCCACACGCATCATTCGGTTTATGCTCAATTATAAGCAGCTGGCAGAGATTGAAGGTACGCATCCTTTGGAGGGCGGCGTCTTTCGACTGAAACCTCGGACCGAACGTCGGCCGGGCCTGCCGATTGAAAATCCGCTTGTGTTTTACCCGAAATTTGCTTGGGAAGTTCTCCGGAAGATCGGCCGATACTATTCGATGTATCGGAAGTGTGCCCAAATTGAGAAGAGGGTTCTGAGTGATCCCAATCGGCGTAGTTATATGGATGTGGCAATTGAACCCGTCGCAGAGCAGGACAAAGACAATCTTGCGCTGTTCACCGAGACGACCGGAGGTTTGGCCGCAGTGCATAAAGTGCGCCGGCAAGAAGAGATCAAGAAGCGCGCGCTCGTGCAGGCTGCAGAGTGACCCGTTAGTCATTAGATGGACGTCACGATCCAAGCTTGGAGTGAACGTCTCCACAGCTTGCTCATGGCACCGTAGATGGTGAACACCCTTCTTGGCGATTCAGCCAGCGGTGGCATGGGCAATGGTGCCGACTCTTAACATCCGGTGTTGCCTTGCCGCAAAGATCGATCTCTACCGCCTGGAAAGCTGCAATACGCTTGCAGATTGACGAAACTTCAGACCGATAGTGGCGTCCAAGCTGTTGATCACAATGCGCTTTTTCTGGACGAATTTTCAGTACGGAGCAGCGATTCACTCTATAGTGATTCGATGAGTACCTATATATCTGGGTGAAGGGTCGTGGGTGTGAAAAAGATCGGTTTAGGCTTGGTGCTCGCCGCCGTCTTGCTGTTGCACTTGCCCGCACCGTCAGTTGCCTTCGAGCTCTTTGGCGTCAAGCTTTTCGGCGGAGAGGAGGCGTCGGAGTCCGAGATTGTAGACCCCGTCAGCTACACAGTCGAAGTTCTGATGGAACGCGATGATCCAGCCGTTTTGGACAAGCTTAGGGCGAACTCTCTTCTCGTCGGCAAACAAGACCAGCCGCCCTCTGGCACGATAGGGCTGATATCGCGGGCTCGCGACGATGAAGCCAACTTGCTGGCCTTGCTGTTTGAAGAGGCCTTCTACGGCGCCACCATCCGCACCTTGATCGCGGGTCGGCGACCAGATCAGATTGATGTCACTGAAACCCTCAGTGCGCCCCAAGACAAAGTGCCGGTAACGGTTCACGTCAATACCGGGCCGGTGTTTCGCTTCGGCGCGATCCGACTGGTCGGAGGCAATAGCACGAGTGTGCGCGAAGCCGCCGCGAAAAGCGGGTTGATTTCCGGGGAGAGGGCCTCCTCACGTGTCATCATCCAGTCTGAGACAGAGATTGTGCGGGCCGCCCAGCGGGCCGGACATCCGTTTGCAGAGGTTGCGAAACGCGAGGTTGTGGCTGATCATGCTACCCGCGAACTCGATGTTGCGCTGCACGTGAAGCTAGGGCCGACCGCGAACTTAGGCACGGTACGGGTTGAGGGTGCAGACCGGCTTTCCCCGCAATTTCTGGCACGCCAGGCGAATGTGCCTCAGGGTGAGCGTTACCATCCAGAGACAATTGCAAGAATCCGCAAGAATCTCTCCAGCTTGGAAGCCCTCGCCAGCGTGTCTGTGACGCTGGATGAAACGGCAGACGAAAGTGGATCCTATCCTGTGTTGATCAAGGTTTCCGAGCGCAAGCGCAGGACGATCGGTGCGGGGGCGTACTACTCGAGTGTGGATGGGTTAGCCTTGCAGACTTTTTGGCAGCATAGGAACCTGTTTGGTGAAGCTGAGAGCATTCGGCTTGACGCCAGTGTGGGCCGTTTGTTTGAGGCTGATGATCTGGATGAGTTCGATGCCCTGTTCTCTGCGCTTTACAGCGTGCCTGGATTTTTAGATCCCAGTAACCGGCTCAACTTGAAGGGGACCATTTTGCAGGAGGATCCGGATCCTTACAGACGGCGCGGCGTGGTTTTTGAGGCGGAAATCGTTCGCAAGATCAACGACTACCTCACGCTCACTGGCGGTGCCAAGTTCGATTGGGCCCGCATTGACGATGCTTTTGGGCGTAACTCATACACAACAGTCAGTCTGCCTGTGACTGCGCTCTATGATACGCGCGACAATGCGCTTGATCCTACGCGCGGTGTTTATGCGAAGCTGCTTGGAGAACCGCTCTTGGAGACCAGCTCAACGTCATTCTTCTTCGTTGCAGATGCGGAATTGCGTCACTACCTCGCGCTTGATGAGAACGCCAGGTTTGTGATTGCGGCTAGAGGGTTGGTAGGCACCATCGCCCAGCCGACCTTGTCTGATATTCCCGCCCATAGACGCTTTTATGCTGGCGGTGGGGGATCGGTGCGTGGCTATGATTATCTGAACATTGGACCCCGTGTTGCCGGGTTTGGAGCGACCGGCGGTCTCTCGAGGGTCGAAGGTTCACTTGAGGCGAGAGCCAAGCTCACCGAAACCATCGGCGTCGTGCCGTTCGTGGATGGCGGATTGGTCACGGCCGAAACGCTTTTCGGCGGCACTGATGACTTCCAGATCGGTGTTGGCTTGGGCCTCAGGTACTACACGGCGGTCGGTCCGATACGGCTGGATATAGCTGTTCCGCTCGACCCGCGCTCAGGTGATCCCGACTTTGCCATTTACGCTGGAATAGGACAGTCATTCTGATGCGGAAGGTACTGATCGCTCTGGCTATCGCGGCGTGCGCTGTGCTCAGCGCGGTGTCACTGCAAATGGTTTCGGCTCAGAACCAGACTGCCAAAGGTCTCGTGGAAGGGATGCTTGAGGACATTCTTTCCAGCGAAGGCAGACGTGTTGTGGTGGACAGTGTCAGCATTGCTTTGGACGGGGATGTCTCCGCCAGCCGGATTGAGGTGCAGGATGCGCGCGGTGCATGGTTGGTGCTGGAAGACTTCTCACTAGACTGGCAACCTCTGTCGTTGCTCTCCGACAGTTTGCAAATCAATGCGCTGACCATTAAACGCGTGGCCGTTCAGCGACTGCCTGAGAGCGAAGCCACAGCTTCAAACGCGGGTCCGGAAACGCCTGCGGAGCTTGAGAGCCTCACAGATGCGGTGATCACGAAGATTTCCATCGCAGCATTGGAGGTCTCAGAGCAGGTTGCCGGAGAGCGGTTTGTCTTCTCTGCGGACGGGTCTGGTCTCATAAAGCAGAGCCCTCCGGAGGTTTCCCTTAAGCTTACCGCTCAGCGGACTGATGGCGCCGACAGCCTCCTGAACGCAGATATACAATTGGATCCCGCCAGCCGCTTGCTCAACGTGGCTCTCAAGCTCAAAGAGAACAAGAGCGGCCTCGTGGTCAATTTGCTCGATATTCCCGACGAGCCTGCGGTCGACCTTTCGGTGGCGGCGAAGGGCAGCATAGACAACTGGGCCGGCGAGTTCGCCCTTTTGCTTGATGGGCGGACGGCTGCGGCGGGCACCGCGCGGATGGCGGCTGAAGACGCGGGCCAACGGCTCACTGTTGACGCAGATGGCGAGATTGGCCGCCTGGTGTCGCAGCAGTTCGCAGGATTGTTGGGGGGTTCAACTCAGCTTGTTGGATCGATTCTGTTTGAAGATGGTTTCGCGCGTGCTCAGGTGGAGCGAATGCGCCTCGGAAATACGGTTCTCCAGGTTCGGGCGTCGGGTCCGGTTGACTGGTCTGGAACCACAACTGATTTGTCTGTTGCCCTGCGCGGCGATGCAACGCGCGCGCTCCAGATTGCGGATGACCTTCCCACGTTAGGAACGGTCGAGGTGACAGATCTGAGAGCTGACCTACACGTAGCCGGATCGATAGCTGCCCCTCAATGGAAGTTCGCCGGATCGGCCCAGAACGTCTTATCGCACGCTGCGGTTTTGCGCGATCTCAATATTGATATCAGCGGCTCAGGGATCGACCCGGCACAGATTGGTTCGGCGGTGAACGGCAGCATTACCGCGCGAGCATCACAAGGCCCGTCAAGGATGCTGCCAGCCGCGCTTTTGGGTCCGTTTCGGGGTCAACTTGGCGCTGAAACTCGCCAGCAGGATGCCGTGACCCTGCGCGCTGCCAGCTTTGCCAATCAGGCTGTGACTCTGGAGGGGGAGGGTGCTTTCAATCTGTCCACAGGTTCTTTTGACCTCGGCGTGAAGGGCACGACCCGCTCGCCGGCGACCGGTTGGTCACTGGTAGACCGGTTGCTGAGCGGCGATGTCAGTCTGCATGGGCGACTGGTAGGGGGTAGCAACGAAAACTATACGTTATCTGGCTGGCAGGTCCTCGGTCCGGCGCTGTCCGCGTCTCTTTCAGGCACTGTGAGTGAAACCGTCGATCTGAAGATCAATGGGAACCTGCCCGATCTGAGCCTGCTTCACGAGGAGGCGGAAGGTAGTGCCCAGATGGTTGCGGCAGTGACTGGCCCTCGGTCCGCGCCAAATCTAAAGCTTAAATCCTCCGGTGAGAGCATGGTGCTGGCTGGGGCGGCGCTGATTGAGCCTGAGTTGGAAGTGGAGGCAACGCTTAACGAAAATGCTCCTGCGGGCCGCTTGGATCTCACAGCCACACTCGGTGGCAAACCGCTCTCAGCACAGGCTCGACTCTTGACCACACCGGAAGGGGTCAAACAGTTGCGCGACGTTTCATTGGTGTCCGGCTCTGCCCGGCTCGCCGGCGAACTCAGCCTTCCGGCATCAGCCGGGCCCAGTGGACGGTTTACCCTGAACGCTCCGGATCTGAACGATTTGGGACCGCTGTTTTTGATGAAGTTGCGTGGTGCGCTGAATGCGCGCCTTAACTTGACGGATGCGGATGGCGAGAGCGTGCTCCGCGCCGTTTTCGACGGTAGCCGGATTGCTGGTGACGGCTTCGCAGCCGCAAGGGTGTCAGGTGATGTGCAAGTTGACGACCTGACGGGAAGCCCTCGCGTCAGTGGGAAAGCCGAACTGGTCAGTGCGCGCGCCGCAACACTGGAGTTTGATGCAATTACCGCGACGGCCACAAGCAGCAACGATGATGCCTACGCAGTCAAAATAGATGTGAAGGGCGATGAGGTGTCCGGCACCGCCCATGCGGATGTGAAAGTTGACGACGACCGAATGATCTTGAGCGTCTCGAACCTGAAAGGGCGAGCGCAAACGGTTGATTTTGCGATCGGCAAGCCCTTCGAGATTGTTCGCGAAGAAAGTGGCAACGTTGATGTGCGCAAGGCTGCTCTGAGAATAGGCAGTGGACGCCTGGAAGTTGACGGCAAACTGTTGCCTGACGCGGACGCGGCGATTGTGCTGGATGGACTTCCCCTGTCTCCTCTTGCCGTGCCCTCCGGCGTTCGGGGGTTAAGCGGCACAGTTTCTGGTCGTGTCAGCCTTAAGGGAGACGTTGAAGTACCAAAAGGCACTTACGCTATTCGTGTGCGGAACCTGACCACAAATGAGCTGCGTGCCGCCGGCCTTCGGTCACTGCAGGCTGACGTTACGGGGCGCACCGAGAACCGGCAAATCGCACTTAACGGAACCGTTAAAAGCGCGCCTGACTTTTCCGCTGCGGTTGAAGGCCAGATAGACCTGTCACGAGCCGATCCCGCTTTTGATATCCGAGCTTCGGGAACGGCTGACACGAGGGTTGTGGCCGCGAAGTTGGCAGAAATGGGCGTACGGCTGAGCGGCGCTGCAGGATTTAACGTGCGCGTGCGCGGCACTGCGGAGCGGCCTCAGATGGCCGGTGCTCTGAGTTTGAGCAACGCCACCTTAGGTGATGCGGACGGACGGTTCTTGGTTACGGGCGCAAGCGGGCGTTTCGAGTTTTCTCAAGATCGCTTGCGCATTGTCTCGTTGCGTGGTCGCTCAGGAAAGTCGGGCACCGTTCAGGTCGCTGGAACGGTTGGGCTGACTGATCCAATCCCGGCCGACGTTCGAGTACGGATCCAAAACGGCACCTATGCCGATGGCACCTTGGTACACACCTTATATGATGCAGATCTACAGCTCAGCGGACCCTTGGCCGGCTCGCCTTTGTTGCGCGGACAAATTGGCCTGAAGAAAACCAAGATCACCCTGAGTGAAGTCCCTCCAACCGCCTTGCGGCCCTTAGACGTGCGGCATAGGCGGGCCCCGCCCAGGGTGCGCGAACAAATACGGCAAATTCGCTCGCGAGGAGGTGGTGGCGGTTCCGATATCCGGCTTGATCTGCGTATCAGCGCATTGGAGTCGATTTCTGTTAGTGGTCGGGGACTGAGCGCCTTGCTCGGCGGAGGCCTCACGCTTTCGGGCACCCCGTCAGCACTTGTGGCTAACGGCTCATTCGGATTGCGCCGCGGCGTCCTCAAGCTGTTGGGCCGCCGTCTGGTGTTTGAAAGTGGTCAGCTTGATTTCGAGCGTGATCTTGACCCTCGACTAAACTTGGTTGCTGTCTCGCGCTCGTCTGATTCCACCATACGTCTTGTGATCGCAGGACAGGCGAGCGCGCCCACCATCACGGTAACGTCGTCCCCGGAGCTTCCTCAGGAAGAGGCCTTGGCGCGCTTGGTGTTTGACCGCGATCTGCTCGAACTCTCGCCACTCCAAGTCGCTCAACTGGCCGGGTCAATTGCAGTGCTCAGCGGAGGCAGCAACAACGGCGTGCTTGACGGGCTTCAGGATACCCTTGGGGTTGACTGGCTTGAAATAACCGAAACACCATCTGGCGAAACGGCCGTGGGCATCGGCAAACAGATCGATGAGCGCCTTTCCATCGGGGTTGAACAATCCACAAAATCAGCCACCAGCAGGGTCATTATTGATCTTGGAGTGACGAAGAACTTCAAGCTTCGCGGGGCGGCAGGCTCAGATGGATCCTCTCGTGCGGGTGTGATCTTCGAGAAGGACTACTAGTCAACGGCATGACGTCGGATGGAAGGTGCCATCGTTGGGGAGACTTGCCAACGGCGGCATAACTCTACATCCTGAGCTGATGTCGACCAAGGATCAGATCATTACCGCTGCGGATATCCTTTTCTATGCGGGCAGCATTCGCGAGGTCAGCGTCGAAAGAATCGCCGAGAAAGCGGGCGTAACCAAGAAGACGTTTTACTACCATTTTCAGTCTAAGGATGAACTCGTAGCAACCTATCTTGAGGCCCGCCTCAAACCGACTATTGAACGTTATCAGAAATGGGCGGGCTTAGAGGGGGCACTCGCAGACCGGATTGAGCGCATGTTCAATATGCTTGCTGCAAGTGCGGAGAAACAGACTTGGAAAGGATGTGGGTTCCTCCGCGCCGCCGTGGAACTTGCAGATAGTCCGGGGCATCCTGCGCTAGCAGTTGCCCGTCGCCACAAGGCTGCATTTGAAGAATGGCTTGCAGATGACATCAGGAGCGCAGGCTTCGCCGACGCTTTTTCCTTGGCACGGATGATTATGGTGCTGCTTGATGGTGCTGTTGCGCGAATGCTGGTGCAGAAAGATCCAAGCTATGCTCGCGACGCCGCAAAGGCCGCTCGTTTGTTGCTTGAGAGCCAAACTGCAAGAAGACCCGTGTATACCGACTAGTGAGTTTACTACTCCAGGTCGCTCCGTGACTGTGACCTCCTGGCTTGGAGGTTCACATGCACCGTTACGACAAAGCGCCGACGCAATCCTGGACGATGCTGCTCGTTATCACCCTTGTGGCGGCGGCAACGGTTCTGTCCGCCTCCATGGGCATCAGGCAGAGCCTCGGGTTGTTTCTGGGTCCGATGACATACGGCACAGGCATATCCATCGCCACTTTCGGATTGGCGATGGCCCTTCAAAACCTAGCCTGGGGTATTGGCCAACCGTTCATGGGAGCGCTCGCCGATCGGTTCGGCGGGCGGCTGGTGATCATATCCGGCGCAATCTGCTTTGCTCTGGGGTTATGGCTGATGAGCCTCAGTTCGGTGCTCGGTCTCTTTCTCGGCGGTGGGTTGTTGATCGGCTTTGCAGTTGCGGCGACCTCGCATGGGGTGTTGGTAGGTATCATCTCCCGAATCGCTCCGGCAAAGGTTCGCGCATTGGCCGTGTCGATCTTGGCCGCAACGGGTTCGCTTGGCACCTTTGTCATCGCGCCTGGCACGCAATGGTCGCTTGACCGTTTTTCTTGGCAGACGACGCTTCTGATCCTTGCTGGCCTTGCAGCCGCGATGGGGCTGCTGGCTTTGGCATTCAAAGCTAACAAGTCACCCTCAGAGCAAACGCAGACCGAGAGACCTGATGCGATCGGGTCGATCCGGCGCGCTTTGCGCCATCCTGGATATGTCGCAATGACGCTGGCATTCTTTGCGTGTGGATTTCAGCTAATCTTTGTGGCCACGCACCTGCCGAATTTCATCGCCATCTGCGGTTTGCCCGCATCGCTCAGCGCCAATGCCCTCGCCCTGATCGGCGTCTTCAATGCGGCCGGAACGCTAGCGGCCGGACAGTTGGGTGAGCGCTACGGCCACAAGTTCGTTCTGGCAGCCATATATGTGCTGCGAACGGTTGTGATTGCGGCTTATGCATTTCTCCCGGTTTCCGTAGAGAGCACGCTTATGTTTGGCGCGGCGATGGGGCTGTTGTGGCTAAGTGTGGTTCCGCCGGTCAGCGCTCTTATCAACACCATGTTTGGAGCAACCAATTTTGGCGCCTTGTTCGGTGTGATGTTTCTCAGTCACCAGATTGGTGCGTTTCTGGGCGCTTATCTAGGCGGGCTGTTGTTCGAATTCACCGGCGATTACGCCGTAGCCTGGGCATCGCTCGTCGCCGTTGGTGCACTTGCCGCAGCCATTCAGCTTTCTATGGATGACCGGTCCGCTCGCGGTGAACCTTCAACCGCGTGACTTTATTCACCTTTGGGGACATGGCGCCGAGGCTAACGCATGGTTCGCTTAGAGGTAAACCTCATGCCGGGAGCAGCCAGTTTTCTTTCTGGCCCAGTCCAGGCATAAGCCAGCAAACAAGGTTCTCTATCGGCTGTGGTTATACGATGCTCTGCGCCGGCCCGGTTAAGAATCAGCGAGCCTGGCGCATGCACCGCTGCATCATTTTCTGACCAGGCTCCCGCGATTGAAATATAGCTTTCTTCAATTTCCTCATGGCTGTGTTGCGGATAGGTGGTTCGCGGGGCAAACAGCACAAAACCCAACACGAGCCGATCGCTTACCACTGGACCGCGAGGTCCAAGGATCTCGCAGTAGGCGTACTTCTTCTCCAGTGCTTTCGGGACCTTCTCGTATCCATACTCCCAAGTGAGCAGGTCGGTAACCCGCGACAGCGCCCGCGCCATCCCGTGAACAGCACCTGTCTCGCCAAGATCCAGCGCGCGGTCCAGATGAGCCACCACAGGCTTTGTCTCCGCCGCGCGTGCTCGGATCTCCGGATTGGCTTCCATGATCGCTGATAGGGCGTCCCTCACGCGCTTGCGATGGGATCTGATCAATCGACTGCCGCCAGCCGAACCATACCTGTAGAGATCGTCGAACTCCCGCAGAAGATAAAGCCACTGGGGGCAGTCAGGAAGGTGACGTGTCAGTGAGATGCACCCATCGGGATCGCTATCGATCAAGCTTTCACTCATAGTGTCAGTTACTCTTGGGCTGGCTTTTGGGGTCCGGTGTGCTGTTGCGCTTGCGCTAGAACTCTACTTCCAGTTCGACAATCTCTTCTGGCTCCGCAAGTGCGGCCTCGGTCCATTCTTGCATTAGCGGCCAGTCAAAAATGCGTTGGCAATAGGCCTCCAACTCCGGCTCCAGTTCGACCGCGTATGTGCGGAAGCGCGTACAGACCGGGGCGTACATGGCATCAGCCATGCTGAGCTTTCCGAACAGGAAAGGTCCGCCAGATCGCGCAAGACAATCCTTCCAGATCGCGCGCACGCGTTCCACGTCGGGGCGGGCGCCTGAAAAGATCTTGAACGTTTCGTGCCGGGCCTTGAGGTTGAACGGTAGGGCTGAGCGTAAATTGGCGAAGCCGGAATGTATCTCGCCGCAGATCGCACGGCAGTATGCGCGATCGGCGCGCTTACTGGGCAATATGCCTGCCTTTGGTGCCAACTCAGCCACATACTCCGCGATCGCCATGGTGTCCCAGACGACCACGTCACCATGGGTCAGCTTGGGCACCAAAACTGATGGCGACAAAAGCAGCAGTTCCTGGCGGATGACTGGATCATCGGGATCGACGATCTCTTCTTTAAAATCCAGCCCCGCCATGCGGCACAAGAGCCAGCCTCTCAGCGACCAAGCCGAATAGTTCTTCGAAGAGATTGTCAGTTTCGCTTTCGCCATTCTCCGTCCGATCTGATGATGTGACTTGTCACTCATACTCTTTGTTGCGATGCAATAGATTAACCTTGTCTTTATTGCGGCGCAACATATACTGCGGGCAGGACCGTCTGATGATCTATCAAAGCTATCAGTTTCAGGAAGATATGATTGCGCCTTGGCGCAGCATGGCGCTGTTTGGTAAGCAGGCGATGGAGTTAAGGCTTTGGGGGAAGCCACCAGATGGTTTCCGCCATCTGGCCGCAGGTCTGGAGATGGTCTCCCGATTCGCGCTAAGCCATGAACGTCCTGCGTTCGGCATAACGGAGACCCTCTGCGAAGGCGAACGGATTTCGGTAGACGAACACGTTGTGACCGCCTTGCCTTTTGGTAACCTCATCCATTTCCGCAAGGAAACTGATGCCGGGCAACCGAAAATCCTGCTGATTGCGCCTCTCTCGGGCCATTTTTCAACCTTGTTGCGCGCGACCGTAAGCTCGCTCTTGCCGGATCATGAGGTGTACCTGACGGATTGGGCCAATGCCCGAGATGTGCCGTTGGCCGCAGGGCAGTTCGGCGTGGACGACTATGTGACGTATCTCATCAAGTTTCTGGAAGAGATTGGTCCTGGCGCGCATATTCTCGCTGTTTGCCAACCTTGCGTTCAGGCGCTTGCAGCCGTGGCGCTGATGTCGGAAGACGATCACCCCGCAACGCCGCTCTCTATGACCTTGATGGCCGGACCGATCGACCCCCGTGAAAGCCCGACCAAGGTCAATGAGCTGGCCGTCCACGAAAAACTCTCCTGGTTCGAAAACAACGTGGTCGCGACGGTGCCCGCCAGGTATGCCGGACGAGGCCGGCGGGTCTATCCAGGCTTCGTCCAATTGGTCTCATTCATGTCTATGAACATGGAGCGGCATCAAAAGGCCCATCGCAAACTCTACTACCATCTCGCCGCCGGCGAGTGGCAAGAGGCCCAAAAGATCAAATCGTTTTACGATGAGTATTTCGCCGTACTGGACCTCCCCGAAGAGTTCTATATCGAGACCATAGACAGGGTGTTCCAACAGGCTCATCTGGCGCTCGGCAAATTCACGTATCGAGGCCGCATTGTTGATCCATCGGCCATCCGAAAAACTGCTCTGCTCACGGTAGAGGGCGGACGTGATGATATCTGTGGGCTTGGCCAAACGTCGGTTGCGCACGAACTCTGTAGCTCGTTGCGTCCACACCTAAAACGCCATCACATGCAGGCGAACGCCGGGCACTACAGTGTGTTTGCCGGTCGTCATTGGGATAACGAAATTCGCCCGACGGTGCTCAACATGATCCTAGCAATGGAATAGCACCTGGCTGACTAATTGTTGTGCATTGCAAAAATTTCTGCCTATTTGATGGACGCAATTCGTTGCATGGCTTGCGTTGGGTCAATGGGTGGTGTCGAAAATAAGTATTTATAATCAGCTATTTACATTTTTCTCGCTCCCAAAATGTGAGTTGGCACGGCGATTGAAGCGCTGTTGTGCATTGCAACTTACTTTTGGAGTTCCGTCATGCCTAAGTCTCGCTTTCTCAGCACCAGCCTAAAGTCCACCATCGCCGCGGCTGCTTTGCTGTCATCCTCAGCGCTGGTCTCTGCCGAAGAAACCATCAAGGTCGGCATTCTTCACTCTTTGTCTGGAACCATGGCGATTTCGGAGACCACTCTGAAGGACGTCATGCTCATGCTGATTGAAAAGCAGAACGAGAAGGGCGGGCTCCTTGGGAAGAAGCTTGAGCCTGTGGTCGTGGATCCCGCCTCGAACTGGCCGCTGTTTGCTGAGAAGGCGAGGGGCCTTATCGAGAAGGACAAGGTCTCTGCCGTCTTCGGATGCTGGACGTCGGTGTCTCGGAAATCTGTATTGCCGGTGTTTGAAGAGCTGAACAGTCTCCTTTTCTACCCGGTACAGTATGAAGGCGAGGAAAGCTCAAAGAACGTCTTCTACACGGGTGCAGCGCCAAACCAGCAGGCGATACCCGCCGTGGATTATCTGATGAGCGAGGAAGGCGGCAGCGTTAAGCGCTGGGTGCTCGCTGGCACGGACTATGTTTATCCACGGACCACAAACAAGATTCTTGAAGCTTATCTGAAGTCGAAAGGCGTGGCTTCAGAAGACATCATGATCAACTACACCCCGTTCGGCCATTCCGATTGGCAAACGATCGTCTCGGATATCAAGAAGTTTGGCGCCGCTGGGAAAAAGACTGCCGTGGTGTCCACCATCAATGGCGATGCCAACGTGCCGTTCTACAAAGAGCTGGGGAACCAAGGGGTCTCCGCGGAAGACATCCCGGTGGTGGCCTTTTCGGTCGGCGAGGAAGAACTGGCCGGCCTGAGCACTGCTCCGCTGGTCGGACACTTGGCGGCCTGGAACTACTTCCAAAGCGTCGAGGCACCGGTGAACGCCAAATTCGTCCAGGACTGGAAAGCCTTCATCAAAGACGAAAAGCGCGTAACAAACGATCCGATGGAAGCACACTTCATCGGTTTCAATATGTGGGTTGAGGCGGTGAAGAAAGCCGGCACTACTGACCCTGATGCCGTGGGCGAGGCGATCATCGGCGTGACGGTGCCCAATCTGTCGGGAGGGTATTCCGCTATGATGCCCAACCATCACATCACCAAACCGGTACTGATTGGCGAAATCCAAGAGGATGGTCAGTTCGAAACGGTCTGGCAGACGTCAGGCCAGGTCGTGGGAGATGCCTGGTCGGATTATCTGCCAGGCTCCAAAGATTTGATCTCCGATTGGAGAAAGCCCTTGTCTTGCGGCAACTTCAACGTGAAGACTGGTAAGTGCGGCGGACAAGGCAACTAGGCGCAGGGCCTCCTGCGTCTGAGTGAGGACGGCGGCGCGGCATCGTTCCCCCCGCATTGCCGCGCCGCCAATCTCCACATGTGCACAGTTGCTCAACTCACCGATATCATGAAGCTTGCCCGATCTCTTGTCTTAGTCCTCCTGTGTCTGCTTGCCGGGCTGACCGCCTCGGCGGCCAGCGACTTTCCGCAGGCGCTCTCGGGTCTGGCGGAAAAAAGTTTCAAGAAGAGATTGGGCGCAATCAACGCAGTCGCCGTGAGCGGACATGAGCGTGCACAAACCGTTTTGGAGGCGCTTGCCCAGAGAAGGCTCTTTGTGGCCAATCCGGGAAAGCGATTGGTGATCAAAACTGAAGCCGGCGGCTATCAAATGGCCGTAACCGGAGAGCCTGCGGGCGAGATTGCAAAGCCTGCGCTGAAACGTGTGAAGACCAATAACCGCTTAAGAAAGGTTATTCGGAATGCCCTAGGCACGCTGACCTTGCGCTCGCCCGATCCCGCGCGCCGCTTGGCGGCGGCGCAGACCATATTTGCTTCCCGAGATGCTTCTGCTCTACCGATCCTGGAAGTGGCGCTCGCAGCTGAAACCGATATCCAGGTGCGCACGGTGATGGAACGCGCTCGAGCGGCCTCAACTCTTATGGGATCAGCCGGCGAGGCAGATAAGCTCGAGGCGATCTCCACCATCCGCCAGATGGGGAACCAAGACGCGATCGCTCTGCTGTCGGCCTTTGGAGATAGGGCCAAGGGAGCCGAAAAGGCAGCCGCAAGTCAGGCAATTGCTGAAATCGAGCGCACTCTGGCGCTTTGGTCAGGCGCACAGAATGTCATTTATGGTCTTAGCCTTGGGTCAGTCTTGCTGCTGGCTGCAATTGGGCTCGCCATCACATTCGGCGTGATGGGGGTGATCAATATGGCGCACGGCGAAATGGTGATGCTGGGTGCGTATGTCACCTTTGCCGTGCAGGAGGTGTTGCGCACATCTTTTCCCGGTCTTTTCGACTGGTCATTGCTGTTTGCCATCCCTTTGGCCTTTCTGGTCAGCGGCTGCGTTGGTGTCGCCCTGGAGCGGGGTGTTATTCGTTTCCTTTATGGCCGCCCTCTGGAGACCCTGTTGGCCACCTGGGGTGTGTCGCTGATTTTACAACAGGCCGTTCGCACCATCTTCGGACCCAACAACCGGGAAGTCGGCAACCCAAGTTGGATGTCTGGTTCATTTGAACTTGGGCAACTCGCGCTGACGTGGAACCGGCTGTACATCATCTTGTTTGCCCTGCTCATCTTTGCCGGCCTTTACGCAGCTATGCGATGGACAAGCTTCGGCTTGCAGATGCGCTCTGTGGTGCAGAACAGGCAGATGGCGGGTGCCATGGGCATTCGGACCAAATGGATAGATGCCCTCACTTTCGGACTGGGGTCGGGCATCGCAGGCATCGCGGGGGTTGCCATCAGCCAAATCGATAACGTCAGCCCAAACCTTGGGCAGAGCTACATCATCGACAGCTTCATGGTGGTGGTGTTTGGCGGCGTCGGCAATCTCTGGGGCACTTTGGTGGGTGCCATGACGCTTGGCGTGGCGAACAAATTCCTGGAACCCTATGCCGGCGCTGTGTTGGCCAAGATCTTCGTTTTGGTGTTCATCATTTTGTTCATTCAGAAGCGTCCGCGCGGTCTATTTGCCCTCAAGGGCAGGGGGATTGAAGCATGATCGTGCGGTTACTTTCGCGTTCGCTTGATCACTGGAGTTATGGCTTCCTGGCGGTACTGGTGCTTGTGTCCATCATCCTCCCGGCACTGCATTTGCTGGTACCGCCAGGCTCTTATTTTCATGTGTCGGGGTACGCTATCGGTCTGATGGGCAAGTATCTGTGCTTTGCCTTGTTGGCATTATCCGTGGATCTTATCTGGGGATTTTGCGGCATCCTGTCATTGGGCCACGGCGCCTTCTTTGCGCTGGGTGGTTATGCCATGGGCATGTACTTGATGCGCCAGATTGGCTCGCGCGGCGTCTATGGTCATCCCGAATTACCTGACTTCATGGTCTTCCTGAACTGGCAGGAACTTCCCTGGTTCTGGCTGGGTTTCGACAGTTTCGCCTACGCCGCTGTGATGATTGTTGCGGTGCCGGGCGCGCTGGCGTTCGTGTTCGGGTGGTTTGCGTTTCGCTCCCGCGTTACCGGGGTCTATCTCTCGATTATCACTCAGGCGCTGACCTACGCGCTCATGTTGGCGTTTTTCCGCAACGATATGGGCTTTGGCGGAAATAACGGTCTGACTGATTTCAAAGACATCTTAGGCTTCTCGCTTCAGGCCCCGGGCACCCGGGCCGCCTTGTTCTCTGCCTCCGCCCTCGCTCTTGGTCTTGGCTTCGTGGTGTGCCGGCTCATAACCCGTTCCCGCGCGGGCAAGGTGCTGGAGGCCATCCGTGATGCTGAAAGTCGTGTGCGTTTCTTGGGTTACCGGGTGGAACGCTACAAACTGGCTGTCTTTGTGATCTCCGCCTGCCTTGCCGGCATTGCCGGTGCGCTCTATGTGCCCCAAGTGGGGATCATTAATCCAGGCGAGTTTTCGCCGGCGAATTCCATCGAGATCGTGATTGCCGTTGCCGTTGGAGGGCGCGGTACCTTGTTCGGACCTATCGTTGGGGCGGTCTTGGTCAATTTCGCCAAAACATGGTTCACCGGGGCGTTGCCGGAGCTATGGCTGTTTGCGCTTGGTGGGCTGTTTATTGCGGTCACCTTGTTCCTGCCCAGAGGCATTGTGGGCCTGGTTCAGTCTTATTGGCCGCGCCTCCCTGCGGCAGGGGTTGCAAATCGTGCGGCAAAGCCATCCACGGAGGGGTCGACGAGATGAGCGTCGCTGCAAATTCCATCCTGTATCTGGATGGGGTCACCGTCAGCTTCGATGGGTTTCGCGCCTTAAACAGTCTGTCTTTGGTTGTTGAACCGGGCGAGATGCGCGCCATTATCGGGCCCAACGGAGCGGGGAAGACAACCATGATGGACGTCATAACCGGCAAGACTCGCCCGGACGAGGGTGATGTCCGGTTTGACGGCAAGATTGATCTCACAAACCTCGACGAGGCGGAGATTGCTGAACTGGGTATCGGGCGGAAGTTTCAAAAGCCGACCGTTTTCGAACACCAAACCGTGGAAGAGAATCTGTCACTAGCGCTCGCGGGCACTCGGGGCGTCTTAGAGAGTTTCTTATGGTTTGCTTCTGCGGAGAGCAACGAACGGACCGACGAACTGTTGGAGACCATTCGCCTGACCTCCGTTCGCAAGGCGTTGGCATCGTCTCTATCTCATGGCCAAAAGCAGTGGCTGGAGATCGGAATGCTGCTGGCTCAGGACCCAAAGGTTCTGTTGGTCGATGAACCTGTCGCCGGGATGACGGATTCTGAAACCGAGCAAACTGCCAAGTTGTTGCGCGAGATCGCCAAGGATCATTCAGTTGTGGTGGTTGAGCACGACATGGCGTTTGTGCGGGATCTCGATGTGAAGGTCACCGTGTTGGCTGAAGGATCGGTGCTGGCGGAAGGCTCTCTTGATGTGGTCAGTGTGAATGAAAAGGTCATTGAGAGCTATTTGGGGAGATAGGATATGTTGCGCGTATCAAATCTTGATCTCTCTTATGGTGCCGCCCAAGCGCTTCGGCAGGTGAACGTTGACGTTCCTGAAAACCAAGTCACCTGTGTTCTTGGACGCAACGGTGTGGGCAAGACCAGCCTTCTGCGGGCGATCATCGGTCAAGTGACGCCACAGCGCGGCGAGATCAATTGGCAGGGAAAAGATATTTCAAACCTGCCGAGCGAAGGTCGCGCCAGGCAGGGGCTTGCCTACGTGCCTCAAGGGCGTGAGATATTCCCGTTGTTGACCGTGCGCGAGAACCTGCAGACCGGTCTGTTTTTGAGGCCTCGCCGCGAACGCTCCATCCCGGAAGAAGTGTTCGATCTGTTTCCTGTGCTCAAGGAGATGCAGAAGCGACGTGGCGGCGATCTGTCAGGCGGGCAACAGCAGCAGCTCGCCATCGCGCGGGCACTGATCACCCGGCCCAAACTGTTGATACTTGACGAGCCCACGGAAGGTATTCAGCCCTCCATCATCAAAGACATCGAAAGGGTGATCCGGCTGCTGAGAGAGCGGGGCGGTATGAGCATTCTCCTGGTGGAGCAGTACTTTGATTTTGCAGCAGCTTTGGCCGACACATTTGCGGTTATGGATAGGGGAGAAATCGTCATGGCTGGTAAGATGGAAGGGGCAGACAGGGACGCCATACTTAAGCACATCACCATCTGACGGGCCGGTCTCAGCTTTGGGCGGCTGCGTCCTGGCCTGAGCTGCGCCCCGTTCGCCAAGCAATTGCCAAGGGGATCGCGGCGACTAGAAAACCGGCTGCACTGACGGCGATGTGACTGAAACCCATGATCCCGTCCGCGGGAGCTGCGATGAGCAGGCCGGCCATCAACAATAGGCCGCGGGCAATGCCGCCAACGACGCCGTTTGGAAAGCCGCCAACGAACGTAACGAAGCCTTGGATGGAGGCTGCTACAAACCAGATCCCAATTAGAGCCTCAGTCAGAACCCGCAGCACTTCGAACGTGCCCGCCTCGCCGATGAGGGCCGGGTTTAGCACGAAGAAAAATGGTGCCACGTAAATGACCCCGCCGAGCTTCATGGCCTCAATCCCGGCGCGCATAGGAGAAGCGCCCGCCATGGAGGCCGCCGCGAAGGCCCCGAGCGCCACTGGCGGCGTTATGTAGCTGACCATGCCCCAATAGAGAATGAAGAGGTGTACGGCCAACTCATTCAATCCGGCCTGAACCAGTGCGGGTGCCAGGACGACCGCCAGAAAGATGTAACAGGCGGTAACCGTCATCCCCATTCCGAATATGAAGCTGGTCAGAGCGCCCATAAGAAGCAGCATTGCGATGGAATCGCCTGCAAGAAATATCAGCTCAGTGGCCAGCGGCCCGGTCAGCCCCGTTGCCTGGAACGCGCCAACGATCATTCCGACGCCTAACAAGACCGCCGTCAGCTCGGCCAAGGTCCGGCCCACCTTGGCGATCATCCTGATGAAACCGTCCAGTGTGAAACGGTGAGACTTCATCACCTGGTTCACCACCAGAAGCAGGAGCACAGCATAGAATGGCGCCGTTGTCTCCCAACGGAAGGCGACCATCAGATAGATCAGCAGCGCGAAAACAGAGATGTAAACCCAGCCAGATTTCAAGGTGGCAAGCAATCTTGGCAGCTGTGCGCGGTCCAACCCCTTCAAGCCGCGCCGTGCCGAATAGGCATCGATCTGAGCGAATAGTCCGAAATAATAAAGCAAGGAAGGAATGGCCGCCGCCAGCATGATCTCAACGTAAGGCCGGCTCAGCCATGAGGCCATGACGAAGGCCGTCGCGCCCATGATCGGTGGCATGAGCACGCCACCGGTCGAGGCGCATGCCTCGGTTGCCGCCGCATAGCGTGGGTCGAAGCCCGTCTTCTTCATCGCCGGGATCGAGACCGCGCCCGTCGTCAGTACGTTTGAAATGACAGAGCCGGACATTGATCCCATGAAACCAGACGCAAAGATGGCGACCTTGGCCGCTCCGCCGCGGTATTGGCCGACCATGGCCATGGCCAGATCGTTGAAGAACTTTCCACCGCCGGTGAACTGCAGTATTGCGCCGAACAGTATGAAGCCGATGACCAGGTTCCCGAACGCCCGCATCGGGATGCCAAACGAAGCCTCAGACGAGATCATGAAGAAGGGGATCACATCGAGGAAGGGCGAGGTGAACCCTGACAACGGGTCGGGGACGTGTTCGGCGACGGTCGGGTAAAGAGAGAAGATCAGCACAATGCCGAAAAGCACCATCCCGCCGGCCCGCCGCGTCGCCTCGAGGATAAGCACATAGAGTATAACAGACGCCCAGACAGCCCGGTCGGGAGCCGCATACTCCCAGCCGCCATCCAGACTCTCGTTTGATGTCACGACGAAGAAACTTGAGGCCAGCAAGCTCACTGCAGCCAACAGCCAATCATACCATGGCACCTTCGTTGACTTCGGACCCCAGGCACGAAAGCAGATGAAGCTCAGGGATAGGAAGATGCCCGCAAGGATGTAGAGATACATCCCTTCCAGCATGGCATATCCACCGATGCGCAGATTGAAGAGTTGGTTCACCGCCAGTAAGACGGCGGTCAGGGTGCCGCCCACCAGCAGCCATAGGGCCAGACCGGAGAACTCCCCATCGGCGCTGGAGGCGCCTGTTTCCGTCTTATCCGCCGCGGCTGCGGTCGTCTCGTTTGTCATGACACAGGTTCATAAACGGGGGGGCCGGGCCGAAGCCCGGCCGACCCATCATAACCTTCTGGCTCAGAAGACCACTTCGAAACCGCCATCGGCCAGAGCCTTGCGGCGGGCGGCATCCCAATCAGCCTCCCAGTTGTCCGAGCCCTTGGCTTTCAGGTCTGCCCAGGCTTTGGCCAGTGCCGCTTGACGGGCCACCAGACGATCATTGTGGGCTTGGGCATCATCATTCCAGGCGCCAATCTCTTTGTAGTACTTGATGGCACCATCATGATACGGCGCGACCCATTTGTAATTCTGTTTGTCCAGCGCCCAACCATTGATGCCCGGGGCTTTGCCCTTGTAGCCATCGAAGGTTTTGTACATGGCTTTGGTCATGTTGTAGACGAGGTCTGCATCTTGCTTTGCCATGGTCATGAGGACCGGATAGGCGTACCCCGCCGTGGGCGCCCCGGACGTGCCATCGATAGTGGCACCGACGCTCGCCGTCATTGGGGTGAAGAAGGGGGCGACGGCTTTCATCCGCTTCAGCCCCTCAGCATTGGCTGGATCGATGGGCGGCCAATAGACGCCGCGAGGACCCGATGCGGCTTCATAGGCCCGGCCAGAGTTTGTAGAGGCGAAAGCAGCGTCAACCGAACCGTCGATCATGCCCTTCCACGATGCGCCGAAACCGCCGAATTCAACCTTTTCAACATCGTCCCAGGTCAGTCCGCCATAAGCGAGATAAGCTTGGTTGTTCACATTCAGCGCCGGGGCACCTTTTACCCAGGCCACCCGCATGCCCTTTAGATCGGAGTAATTGAAGCCTTCGCACTTGGGCTTGCCGGCCTTCTCGCAAGCTGCGACGGCAACGGCGAGCGCAAGGCCAACGGCCCCGCCATTGTTTGCCGAGAGAATGCGCACGGGCTGCGGGCCCCAGTTCTTGGCGCCGAATTGGAAGACGCCTTCCTGCGCCATGAACGACCCTCCGACGCCGTTTGCCGAGAACTGTACCTTGCCTTGCCGAACTGGCTCGGTCCGGGCAATGTCGTTCTTGCCGGGCAGGACGCGCAGGTTCGTGCCTGTAGCTTCCTGTAATGCCGCCCCAATTGCCACTGACTGGTTGTAGCCAGCAGATCCGGTTCCATACGCTGTCCAGGCAAGCTGCTTGGGCAGCTCAAATTCGGCGGCAAGTGCAGCCGGCGCCGACACGCTCAAAATCAAAGCGCTGGTTAAAAGGGTTTTCTTCAACATGTATTGTTTCCTCCCGATATGGGTTAGTTGGTATGGGCTTGGATGCCTTTTCTTGTTTGCATCCAAGGTATCTATCACGGCGAAACCAGGGCAGCCGAGTAGCGGCAAGAGACCTCCTCGTTCGCATCGCTGCCACGCGCTCGACCAGAGAATGCGAGATCGGAATTGCGAGCAAATGCGGTTGTTAGAATGATGCCGGAATGCTCCCGGTTAAAATCCGGATCATGATTGAGCGAAAGGCGCTGGCTACTGCTGCAAGAAGGGGCTATTGCGAAGGTCTTTACTTCCACCTTCGCGTGTAAGACGCTTTTCTCGTATAGCGTCTCCTGCGCCATTCGTTGGTGGGCGCTCAGATCAAAACCACGCAGTACAACAGGTTTCTCCATTCCCTAATGGCTAGCTGCCGCGCGACCACTTGGCAAGGCATAAAATCGATGCTCTGCTCGCCGTATGTGGCCACCATCTGAGTTCAGGCGATAACGTTCCGTCTTCGGTAAAGGCGTGGCAGCAATCTTCCCGGCGTTCAATGAAGCGGGGCTCTAGCCTCTTTCTTGAACGGAAACACCGTCACTCACACGGTCACTGGGGTGCAGGATAACGGCTTGACCTTCCTCAAGTCCGCCTCGAATTTCAGCGTGGGTTTGACTTCTGTGTCCGATTTCGATGTTCTGCTGCACGGACTCACCGTTTTCCATGACGAAAACCGACCAGGCGTTACCTCTCCTAAACAAAGCCGCCAGCGGCACGCGTAGCGCTGACTTGTCTCGCCAAACAACCACGCGCACATGAACGCGGAAGTCATGTCCTAGTCGCAGCCAATGCTTGCGAGGTTCTGTAATTGTAATGATCGTGTTGACCCGCTGTTCCTCAATGCCGAGCGCGGACACCTTCATAAAGCCGGACGGGTCGATCCGTTTGACTTTCGCTGCCAAGCGGGTTGAACCACCCCAGTTTTCGATCCAGACCAAGTCGCGGGCTTTGACCCGCACTGCATCTTCCGACAACAGGTCCGCCACTACTTCTAGCTTGCTTCTGTCTCCAATTTCCAAGAGCTTTGTGCCTGCCTGAACCACCTGCTCGCTTTCCGTGAACAGCTTCAATACGGCTCCGGCACTGGGAGCCAGGATGTCCACGCAACACTGATCTGTGTCGCTGCTTCTGAGCACTGCCGTGGGTTCCAACATTCGGGCCTCGGCGGATTCGAGCTCACGTTTGCGGAATTCCAAGTTGGCCTTTGCTTGTCGCAGTTGAGCATTCTTGGTGTCCAGTTCCAGTTCAGCCTGTTGCAGCACACGCTCGGAGACAACTCTTTGCTTGGCCAACTGCTCCTGCCTGGCAAGATCGAGGGTTGAGAACCTCACTGCAGCCTCTGCGCGGGCCACCTCCGCCTCACCGAGAGTCACCCCGGCGCGGGCTGCTTTAATCGCTGCAGCCAGTTCTCTGCGCGTGCGGGCATCGCGCATTGGGGGGTCTACCGGTCGAACCGATGCAAGTTTTTGGCCCTTTTCGACCAAATCACCCACCTCAAACTCCAGGCGTTCGAGTTTGCCTGTAATGGGGGCAGAGATTTCAAACAGATCCTCGATCCGTGTCACTGCGTCTTCGGTAATCGTTGACTCAATCAGTCCGCGATCGATGCGCGCGAGATCCACCATGACGGGCCGAGGCTGCAGAGCGAAATACGCACCAAGCGCGACGGCAATCACCGCTGCAACCAAAAGAGCTCTCTTCGTCCATAACAAGAGCATGTGTCTAATCCCTAGTTTTGAGAACGCGGATAAGGTCCAGCCGCGCCACTCGTAAGTGCACGATGAAGGCTGAAACAAGAGCGGTTGAACATACGATCAGGCTGGCGGTGGCCAAGGTGCCGGGCTCCACCACAAGCGGGATGCGAAACTGGTCATTGGCAAATCCCTGGACGATGAGCCACGTCAAACCATAGCCGCTGAGCCAACCAAGAGGCTGTGCGGCGGCGATAATGATCAGCAGTTCAATCAGGAGAACCCTTGAGACTTCCATTTGTGTGAAGCCCAGCACCCTCAAGCTGGCCAGTTCGCGGGCCCGCTCCGAAAACTGGATTCGCGCGCCGTTGTAGATCACGCCAAAGGAAATGATGACCGCCAAGATGATGTAGACCGTGGTTGAAATCAAAATGTTCTGTTCAACCGTCTCCCGAAACTTCTTGCGGGAATGGGTCTGCAGTGCGATCGAACTCAAAGCGGGGGTGGACTTTATGGCGGCGTAGAGCAGGTTAAGCTTGCTCGTGTCGACTTCCACGTGTGCGCCCGAGAGCCTAGGGCCCTGGCCGACCAATCGGTTGAGCGCACGCAAGTCCATGAACACCGATAGTCCCAAGTAGCTTTGTATGATTTGACTTACATGCACTTCAACCGTGCGCCCGCCTTCTTCCAATAAATCGACAACCACCTTGTCGCCCCGCTTGAGTTTCAGGATCTGCGCGACCCGTTCACTCACGGCCAGCCCATGCTGAGGGACGATCACCGGATTGAGGTCCAGATCGAGCACACGGCTCAGATGGGCTCCGGCCGTTTTGCCGGTGATCCCGAGCCGTCGGGATCGCTGTCCGTGGGTTATGCGGACGGCGACACTCCTGAAACCTTCGGCGGTCAAAACGCCTGGCATCTTGGATACAGCAAGCAGTGCATCTTGGCCCTTCGCCTCCGAGAAGCTGATCGTTGCGTCCTGGCGATCTGCTTGGAAGAAAATTGTGTCGATCATGAAATTGATCGATGGTCCGGCGAACATGGCCGCCACGAGGAGCGCCACAGCGAGGGATGTACCGAACGCCATGAGCCCCGCACGCACGGGCCGACGGGCCACATGACGGAGGGCCATAACCGAAAGCTGTGAGAATACCCTGGTGAGGCCCAAGCGCGCGGCCATGGATTTCCGATAAGAGGTGGGGGCTGGTGGTCGCATCGCCACAGCCGGGGCAAGCCGCACGGCCTCAATAACAGCCTTTAACGCTCCGCCGACCGCTGCTACGGCCGAGACGCTGGCTGCAATGATGTAGACATCAAGATCGCTGGTAAAGATCAGGAATGGGAAGCTGAAAAACGCTCCATAGAGCTCGGTCATGCCCCGTCCCAGCCAAGTGCCCGCAGCCGCACCGATGAGACAGCCGACTAACGTAATGGTCAGCACGAATTTGATGTAATGCCACGCGATGGTCCAATTGGTGTAACCGAGCGCTTTCAGCAATCCGATCTGCTCTCGCTCCAAGGCGACCAGACGCGACAGGATCATGTTGATCAGGAACGCAGACACGAAAAGAAACACCGGGGGAATAACGCGTGCCATGGCTGCAAGCTGATCCAGTTCACCGTCCAGAAAAGCATGAGAAATCTGGTCACGCCGTTCATAAGCTCCGGTCCCCCCAAACGGCCGCAACAGTGCATCGACGCTTTTTTTGATCGGTTCCGGTCTGGCGTTCCGGAGCAACAGTATGGAAAGATTGTTGAACGCGCCTTTCCGGTCCGTAATCGCCTCCAGTTCCCGCTTGCTCATCCACATCACGGCAAAACGGCGGTCGTCCGGCACCAATTCCCCCGGACCCAGCGCATAAACAAACTCCGGCGACTGGACGATGCCCACAATCTTCAGGGCCCGTCTCTTCCCATGGATGATTGCCGATAGGCTTGAGCCAGGCGTCAATGAATGCGCGCTTGCAAAGCCATATGTGACAGCTATTTCACCCACACGAGTGCTGCTCGGAAGGCGGCCACTCTTGAGATAAAGCCGATTGAGCGTCGAGGCGCCTACATCCGGCAGAGAAATGACGAAACCAGATGCCGGTTCGGGCATGCCTGGCACATCCAATATTGCAGATTCTTGAATGCGGGCCTCAGCGGCAGCGACGCCCGGCAAGCGCCGTACTTCATCCTCCAGTCGTTCCGGTGCCCGCGTAGCAGTCGCGAACAGGTGGGCGAACCGGTAACGCTCGTAATAGGCGGCGCGGGTTTCCTCCAACGAGCGGTAAGACCCCACGGCCAAGATTAAGGTGGCCACACCGCAGGCTAGAACCAGAGCGATGGCCAGGGTCTGTACCCAAAGCCGTCGCAGATCGCGCAGTAGTTTTTTGTCCAGCGCCGACATGCTCACCACTCGATCTCATCAGGAGATTGCCGGTTCTCGTTGGTTTCAGTGCGCACGATCTCGCCGTCTGCGAAATAGAACACGCGGTGGGCCATCTTCCGAATTGCGGCATTGTGGGTAATGACGGCGATCGACGTGCGGTACTCCTGATTGACGCTGTTCAGCGCTTCCAGCACGTAGAGCCCTGTCTTGGAGTCCAACGCGCCGGTGGGTTCATCGCACAACAGAACCTCAGGCCTCTTGGCGATCGCTCTGGCAATGGCCACCCGTTGCTGCTCTCCGCCCGACAACTGAGCAGGGAAGTGATCGATGCGCTTCTCAAGCCCAACCAGTTCCAGGGCTTCTTCCGGGCGCATAGGGTTTTCCGATATCTCGGTGACCAGTTCCACGTTCTCCAGAGCTGTTAGCGATGGAATGAGGTTGTAGAACTGAAAGATGAAACCGATCTTGTCGCGGCGGAAACGGGTAAGCTCTGATGGCGACAAGCCGTTCAGATTGCGACCTCGGAACCGGATGTCTCCTGTGGTTGCTGTGTCCAGACCTCCAACAATGTTTAAGAAGGTGGATTTTCCGCTGCCTGAGGGCCCAAGCATAACCGTGAGCTCGGCCTCGTAGAGCTTTGCACTGGCGTTGCGCAAGGCATGCACCTCGACCTCTCCGCTTCTGTAGACTTTCGAGATGCTGTCTATCTCAAACACAGGTACGCCGTCCGACGCTGGTCGGTCGTTGGAAAAAACGCGGTCGGGTGCGGTTATCATGGTGTGGCTCTCGCCGAGATTTCACTTCAATCTGCCGATCAGCCGGTTCTTACGCACATGGTCTATAGGCCCGGCCGCTTAGCGCCCTTGATATGCATCAATGCTTGCCAGGCAGCTTTGGCACAAAGTCGCCGAACCAACGCTAGGAGAAGGAGATGGCCTTCAAAACGATTCTCACTTACTTCAGGAACGAGACTGAAGCCCCCGAGTTGCTCGCTGCCGCAGGGCTTTTGGCGGAGCAGAACGGGGCTCATGTGATTGGTCTCAGCGTTGCGCCCAACAAGAAGTATTTCCCTGTTATCGGGTTTCCAGTGCCGGAGGAGATCATTGAGGCAGCAACCACGCGCCACGCTGAAAGGTCTCGTGCTATCAAGACTTTGTTTGAAGCACAGGCCAGTAAAGGCACGCAAACGTGGGAATGGTGTCACATAGATTCCGATGGGAGCACGATCTCTCAGATTGTTGCAGATCGAGGCAAGTGTGCCGATCTCATCGTTGTTGGCCAGCCGTCCAAGGAAACCAGTTACGTGATGCCCGATATGACTTTTGAAACGGCACTGATTGGGACTGGACGACCAGTGCTCGTTGTGCCGGGAGAGCACACTCCACGTTCGGTTGGAAAATCGGTTGTCATTGCTTGGAATGGAACGCGCGAGGCTGCGCGGGCGGCGTTTGATGCTGTGCCTTTGTTGAAGGCCGCAAAGGCAGAGAAGGTCACCATCGTATGTGCCGAAACGCGCATAGATCAACTCAGCGAGCTCAGGTTAGGCAGTGAGCTGGCGAAAGCGCTTGCCCGGCATGATCTGAACGTCGATCTTGCCCAGGTTCCAGTGCAGGAGAGCGCAGGGCACACTCTTTTGAAGTATGCGAGTGATTTTGGCGCCGACCTGCTTGTTATGGGCTGCTACGGACACACTAGACTGCGCGAGTTCGTTTTTGGAGGCGCCACGGATCATGTGCTGCAAAATATGGACGTCCCCGTTCTCATGGCACGTTAGTGATCACTCCGGTAAGCACCTGATGCCGGCCAATTAAGGTGATGTTCTCCTGCCTCATATCGCTCGGATGTTTGCCGTATAGTTCAAAGCGCTGCAATGACTATGGTTTATGGGTTTGCTTCAGGGAGCCTTGGCACAGCGCTAAATTTGTATGAAGGTTGCGCTGACGAGTTACCCGAAGAAATGAGCGATGGTGCGGTGAAGAACTCTCATGACATTGAACATACTTTTCATTCAGGTTGATCAGCTTTGTGCGCACTCTCTGGCGGCCTACGGCAATCGGATCGTCAAGACGCCGAACCTGGATCGCTTGGCAGAACATGGCGCGGTTTTCGAGACGGCCTATTGCAATTTTCCTCTCTGTGCACCGTCGAGATTTTCTATGGCCACCGGCCAGCTTTGCTCGACAATCGGGGCGTTCGACAACGCTGCCGAGATGGGGGCCGAGATACCGACTTATGCCCACTATCTGCGCGATCTCGGCTACCAGACAGCCTTGTCCGGCAAGATGCACTTCATTGGGCCCGACCAATACCACGGGTTCGAATCCAGGCTCACGGCGGACCTTTATCCTGCTGACTTTTCGTGGGCGCCAAACTGGGCGGCGGAAGGTAAGCGAGACACGAATGATCCCCAATCGGTGTTGGTGTCGGGCATTTGTGAACGCTCGGTTCAGATCGACTTTGATGAAGAAGTGACCTTCAAGGCGAAAAAGCACCTGTGGGACATGGCACGATCCGGGGACGATCGGCCGTTCTTCCTCCAGGTATCATACACTCATCCGCATGAGCCTTATTTGTGCCGCCGCGAGTGGTGGGATTTGTATGAGGGCGCGGACATTCCGTTGCCGCGGGTTCCGGCGATGCGGGCAGAGCAGCATGATGCGCATTCGATCCGCATTCTGCGTGACTTCGGTATGCTGGACTATGCTTTCAAAGACGAAGATATTCTGAGGGCCCGGCGGGCGCACTTTGGGGCGATCAGCTACCTTGATGCAATGATCGGGGAACTGCTGGATGTGCTTGCATCGACCGGCGCAGATCAGAACACGGTTATCATATTCACCGCCGACCATGGCGAGTTCCTTGGCGAGCGCGGGATGTGGTTCAAGAAGCACTTCTTCGAGCCGTCGCTGCGCATACCTTTGATGGTATCCGGGCCCGGGATTGGTGCGCAGAGAGTGTCAGAGATGGCGTCTCTGGTAGATTTGTTACCCACGTTCTGTGGACTGGCCACGGGTGACACATGGAAAAGTGAAATCGAACCTTTGGCCGGCGAGGATTTGAGCGCCTATTTGGGTCAACCTTCTCGGCAGCCCGAACGAACGATCCGCGCCGAATATCTGGCCGAAGCCGCTCTGGCGCCAATCTTTATGATCCGGCGAGGGCCGTACAAGTACATCGCGTCCTCAGCCGATCCGGCGATGCTCTTCAACGTCGAAGACGATCCCGACGAGTTGGTGAACCTTGCGAACGATCCGACATATAGCCAGACGGTTGCTGAGCTGCAGGCCGATGTGGAGACCCATTGGGACGAAGAAGACATCACACGGCGAATCTTGATCAGCCAGAAGCGGCGCCGTTTCATCCATCAAGCCCACAAGAAAGGCGAGCCACCCCGGTGGAACCATGATGAGGAGCCCGGCGAGAAGGTTATCTGGTATCGTGGAGAGCAAGGCTATAGCGAATGGGCCTTCGACTACTTGCCCGAGGGTGCAAAACCTGAAGCTCTAGGCACCTAACAGTTGTGAGTTCAGACTTCAGCCAACTTCTGTAATGGACCTTCCTGGTGTCTAGACGCGCTTTTGGTCGTTAAGCTCTCAAAGAGATGCAAGCGATCCCCTGTGCTGATAGATCGGTCTCAAGTCTTTGGTCCGAGATACTGGCATAGATGTCTCCGTCGTTTCTCAGTTTCAGCACGATTTCTTTTTCGACCTTTGCCATTTTACCCACGCTTGCCAGTATCTGAGGCACAGCAAGAGTATGTGGTTCGGTGGCCGTGGGCGGATGGTTCGTTTCGACGATCAGCAGAATTCTGCCCCCGGGTCGGCAAATGCGGCTCATCTCACCAAGCGCACACTCAGGATCATCCACATGATCAAGAGCATTGAAGCAAGAGACAATGTCAAAACTGTTGGAAGCAAAGGGAACCAGTTCTGCACTTCCCTTGATGTACGACATTTTGTGATTGTCCGCGCCAAGCGCCAGGTACTTGTCGGCCAGCGGATCAAGACCTACTCGCAATTTAGCCTTGTCCGCCCATTCGAGCGAGCCAAGCGGGCCGCAGCCAATGTCAACAATTGCGACACCGTCATATACTGAGGGCGTCAGGTCGAACAGATCGGTGAAGCAATGCTGAAAGTGAAGGTTGTCCGGCCGGCCAAGCGCGTTTGCGTGGTGCTTGCGCCAGAAATCAATCTCACACAGACGCTTGATGTTCATTTGAACTCTTGTCGGCACGCTCATACTCATCTCTTTCAAATTGGAAGCCTGAACACCGAGAGCGTTCCACCTCACGGCACAAGAGCGGTCTGGAACCAGATCAACCTACACCCTTAATTGAGTGACGAGAACAGTGCCTCGAAAGTGATGTCGTGAAATTTGTGGCATTCGATAAAAGTATGCTTTATCAGTCATTTGCCGAGGGTCAACCTCTTTGGATGACATCAAGGAATCAGCTTTCTTCATGGACACAACAATTCACTATTACCTAAATCCTCAAGGGCTCACATACGAGGATTTTGGCGGTGAGATGGTCGCCGTCAACTTTGATACGGGAAAGTATTACGGATTGACGGGGTCGGCCCTAACTATTTGGCAGGCGCTCTTGAGTCCGCGAACGGTCGATGAACTGGTGGAGCTGCTGGAACTCAAATATAGCGAAGGCGAACATGACATTCGCGAGATGACTGAAAAGTTCATCAAGATATTGGAGGGCGAGGGTTTGCTTCTTCAGATCCAAAGTCCAAACCTGCAATTGAATTCGGATGAAGAACGACGTCCGTTTGTCGCACCAAACTTAGAGGTTCACACTGATCTGCAGGAGTTGATCATGCTTGATCCCGTGCATGATACAGATCCGGAACGTGGCTGGCCGGTGCGTAAAGCTGAGCCCCGGGCCACCCCTGACACTTGAGGGTCTTCGCAATGACGAACCATCCCTCAGTCGCCGTTGTTATGCCAGTCAGGAACGGGGAGAAGTTCATTGAAGATGCGCTGCGCTCCATACAATCCCAAGAGATATCCGTTTCTGAAATTCATGTTGTGAATGATGGATCAACTGACCGGACGCTTGCCATTGTGGAGCGCATGCGTGCAGCCGATGACAGGATAAGTGTGCATGACGGGCCGTGCAAAGGGCCGGGGCCCGCGCGAAACGTTGCAATACGGGCCGCCAAGGCAGATATCATCTCATTCCTTGACTGCGATGATTTGTGGCCTGCACACAAGCTGGAACTGCAAATCGCAAGAATGCAAGCCGCACCAAGAGTGGGTGTGGTATCCGGCTTTGTTCAATACTTTGACAAGCAAATCGAAGATGGATTGGCGCCCGCCAAAGACTCTCGAACCGATGAGGTCTTTCACGCCCACTTGGGCGCGACGATCTATCGTCGATCGGTGTTGGACGAGGTTGGCTTGTTCGATGAGAGTTTTCTCTATTCCGAAGACGTCGACTTGATGCTTCGGGTCCGGGAGGCCGAGGTCCCTTTCACAATCCTAAATGCGATAACTCTCTACTATCGCCGGCATGATTCCTCGATGACCACCACCGTAACGCCACATGAGAAACGTGATTTCAGTCGAGCACTTTTTAACTCGATGAAGCGGCGCAAACTGGCTGGACGAACCGAGCCTTTGGCTGCTTTTGCTGACCTGGTCGAGGACTGAATTGATGCGCGTTAGTGTTGTCATTCCCGCCTACAATGCCGACCGAACCTTAGGGCAGGCGATGGATACCATTGCGGATCAGTCACGTCCGCCAGACGAAGTCATCATCGTTGATGACGGCTCAACAGATCGCACAGCGGACATTGCTGCCAGCCATAAGCTGAGCAACCAACTTGTTCGAACCGCAAACAGTGGAGCCGCCTCTGCTCTCAACACGGGCGTTGAACAAGCAACTGGAGATGTGATTGCGTTTCTCGACGCTGATGATTTGTGGGAACCCCGTAAACTGGAAACTCAATTGGCGGCCATTGAGCATGACCCGTCTATTGATTTGGTCATGGGCCATTACGAAGCGTTCAAGTGCCCAAGTGTTCCCGCGGAGCAGTTGGCAAAGCTTCGTTATGCTGAGGGCGAGCAACCGGGATTTCTCCTCGGTTGTATGATGATCAACGGTCGGTACCTGAAGTCCAGTGGCATTGAATTCGACGTTTCGTTGCGCACTGGTTATCACATCGACTGGATTAGGCGGCTGCGGCAGTTGGGACTCAAAGAGCACATGCTCCCCGATGTCGTAATGAGAAGGCGCATCACGGGCAGGACTTTGAGTCAGAGAGTCGGCAGCAGAGACGGTCTGTCGCTCGATTTTCTCGAGATTGCCCGCCGCGCGCTTGCTGCAAAAAGGCTCGACAACGCATAGAGCGCAGCGGCTCTTGATGCCAAGGCGATTTACCTCAGTCCCTCCACGAACTCGCGCAGAACGCTGAGGCACTCTTTGGGGTCTTTGCCCACGCTCAAACGGTAGCAGGGCAGTGTCCTGGCCAAAGCAGAACAGTCTCGCAGAGTTTCTTGAACAGCGGTGCGAAGAATACTCATAGTCGATGGTGCAAGAGCTCCAACCGCATCGATTTTTGACATCGGCTGGATACCACTGTGGTCTTGAAAGGTGAGCTCAAGAGCGAGAATTGCCTGCAGTGGAAGGCGTTTTGCAAACTGATTGTTTGTTACCGAAGAGATGGGTATGAGCGCTTTTTCATCTGATGCTCGCTTGGTGTTCAGAGCCTTTGACGTAAAGTCGGGAAACAACGCTTCGGCCATGCCGCCAAGTTTCATGACGTCAAAGATCGGATAACTGAAGCACTCAGCCTCCGATCCGCTCTTAGCGAGCACGAAGTCATCACCGGTGGTTTGCCAGCCGCCGGCGATAGCTGCGGCTGTTAACGTGGATTTGCCGCTGCCGCCTGCGCCCGCAAGCAGGACACCGCAGTCGTCTATGCCGACCCCGGCCCCATGAACCATTGTCATTCCGCAGTGCAAACTCGCCCAATGAATAAAATGCCGGAAAGGGGAGCCAAACTCCCATGACGGCATATCGCTCTTGGAACGGACCCAATAGACGCCAGTTTGCGATACCAGATCACAAAGGTGCCAAATCCCTCGGTGATCATCAGATGACATTGCCAAACCCAACTCAGGCTTCCAGCAAATCCTTTGATAATCCTCTTTGCACTCCTCAGGGAAAGGCCAGTGATCGGGGGGTGAGGTTTGGTTCATCTCGTCGGACACAACGATGTAGACTGTCATTAAGGGCGTGTCATCTCCCGCTGGTGTGCACCCAGCATGAGCGATTGTTTGTGTAAGGTCTTCGCTTAAGGCTCCGCCGATGAAGCGAGCTTCCAAGATGAACTCACCAAACTGGTAGATCTGTGAGACGCCCCCATTTTTCAGCCAGAGCTGGGCGGCAAGTGAGATGTTGCGGTGTACAAATTCAGACTGTGAGGACGTTTCAGCCAGCATCAAAAAGACTTATTTCGTTTTGGAAAGGGGGTGTTGGTTTTGTCAGCGCTTGCTTAGGGGAACGCACCTTGATCATTCTTACTGCCAAATCAGATCGAGCTCGGGAAGGACTGCTTGATGATCTTGTGATCTCAGCGAATCCAGCCTCTCTGTGACGTCCCGGAAGTTCGTGAGCAGATTCGATTTGTCCTCCCCATGCATGTAGCTGCAAACTCCTGCCAAGGCGAGTTTCAGTCGCATGTGTTCTATGGGGCGGATTTTGCAAAGATGGTGTGCATTCGCGTGGAACTCGTTAAGTCTCTCCTCTGCCATGTGTTTCAGAGGCTGGGGTAAAACTTGAGTGCGATACATTTCCGGATCCTGCAATGAATGCATGTTCAAGTCGGTCAAGTCGGATCCGCACTCCTTTACGAGTGCCCTAAACAACGCAGGCAAGTACAAGATGTTTAGAGCGGAGACCGTAATGCCGAATGTCAAGCTGGCTTGGGGTACGGCTTCCCTTAACGTATTCACGTTTGCAACGAATTGTTCCCATTTGAAACCGTTGCGAATGTAGTCGCCTTGCTCATGGGCAGCGTCCACGCTTGCTTCAACATCTACAGAGTTAAATTTTTGCCAGAGTTCGAAGATTGATTGGCCCGCAAAAGACGACCTGGACATGTTTGTGTTGTATCTCAGCTGCACATCAGTTCTGCCTTGCTCGATCAAGAGTTCTAAAACAGCAAAGTGCTCTGCCATCATCATCGGTTCGCCCCCTGCAAAATAGAGCTCTTCAAGCCCTTCAATGCCGTTGCGCAGTTGGGCTTTGACCTCGTCGGCGGTTGTAAAGCTCCTAACCTCTGCCTTGTCGCTGACGGTTAATCCAATGGCCTTTCCATCGGTGAACCAACTGGAGCTCGAGCCGTGCCAACAGCTTCGGCAGCTGAAATTACAGAGATTTGAGAACCTCAAATCCAGCAACACGGGAAACTGGGGGGTGGAACTTGCAAGATCCTTCGAACTCTCGAATTTCTCATACCAGCCAGAGAATCTGGAGTTCTGGTCCAGTCTCATACTGTTGTTTTCCAGCTTCTCGCGATCGAAGCACTTGGCACAAGGTTTGAGCTTCTTTCCCGCCAACATATCTTTGCGGACCTTTGCGAGCTGTGCGCCGTTCCACGCCTGTTCCAGGGTTTGATCCTTGAGGTTTCCTGTTTCTCCCTGGAACTCGCAACATGGGGAAATTGCGCCGTCTGTTGACACGTACTCTGAGATCCAAGGCATCACACAAAAGGTGTCGGGTAACTCTCCTTCAGGGACCTTTTTGTTGGCCGGATCGTGCAGATTAGCAGTTGCATGACCGGGCGCTAACCACTTGGAGAATCCACTCTTCAACCGTCTCACCTGGTTGCCAAAAGTGAAAAACAGCCTGCGTTGGGAGGGCGGTAACAGGCCTGCGTTTCGATAGGATTGTTCATGAGATGCATGCCAGAAAAACGCATTTACATGAGAGTCCGGGTCCTCTGACTCTTTCAGCACATCATCTAAATAGAAGGCCATTACATAGCCGAGGTCGCGGAGGGTTTCAGGCAATCCGGGGTGGTGTTGTCCAGATTCGATCAGCAAGAGCGGTTTGTGCTCTTCCAACGTTTGCCGTGCCCCTTCGATCACAAGGGGCTCGACCCCTTCCACATCGATTTTGATCGCGCAAAGGGTCTGCCCTCTCACTTTTGGTTTTTGAGCCGCAAAGACCGCGTCCAATGTTGTGACGGGAACTGTGACCTGGACGAGATCCAGCTTGGGCGTCCGGTTTCCCTTGAACGCCGATGGACCTCCTGCTCTGATCGTATACTCAGCCACCGATGGCCAATAGATCTCGTCGCTCGCGGTTGCCAGGCCGGTCACACAGGTATTGTTGATTGCTGGAATAAGTAGTGTGAGCTGGCCCTCTTTGTCGCCAAGCCCGACCATCTTGAAATCATACCTGTCTGGAAATGCGCTCTTGATCTTTTCAAGGGTATTCCGGTGGACACTAAGAGCCTCAAAGCTCCACACGCTGGCATCGCTGCCGGCAGCCCAGATTGAGCTGGCCGAGTAGCCACTGTTCGCCCCCGCATCAATGATCAGGTTCTCCGGCCCTGCAAAAAATCTAAACACATCATAATCAGGATCATGCAGTTTACCCTGGTTTGCCTGCCACCTGTAACCATCTGAATCCATGCGAAAATCATCGGGCGACCCTGCTTTCGCAGGATCCTTGATGTATTCGTCATAGAGGAGTTGAAACTCTTCGATCACGCAGTCAAGGTTTGCCTCGACGAGTTGCATGAGTTTAGCCTCTGCCGACACTCAGGAAACCTTTCACCGCTGAAAGAATTTGGTTTGTGAGACAGTATCAGTTACGTTAATTTCTGCAATCCCGCATACTTGCTTGGCTCTTGCGACGGAGAAATTGTTGAGCTTCGACAGATCCCATTCCTCGACGAATTGAAGTGGTCAGCTGAACGAGTATTCCCAGATCACATGCGCAGTATTTCTAGAAAGTGGTTTGCCAAGCAGGCTTGGCCAGACCGCAGTACCGATCTTTTGATCAAGGCAGCAGTGTTGCCTGAGAAGCGGGCGCGCACGTGTTGGCGAACCTGGAAAGCACAAAACGATATAGACGATTGCAGCTGGCCTCAGTTCAAGCTTCTGGCCCGGCTGTCTGGCCGTCTATCGCATATTGACCCCAGTTGCCCGGAACGACCTCGTCTGCACGGGTTGGCGAAGTCGCTGTGGACGCAATCTCAGATGCGCCTGGTTCGAGGGACCAAAGCCATCGATCTGCTCATTGAGAACGATATCTCGATATTCCTGATCAAGACGGCGGCGTTGGAAGCCTTGAACCTAACCAATGCAACACGGCGGGTGACATCCGACATCGACCTTATGGTTCGGAGGAATCAGCTTCGAGAGGCACTCCAAGTGCTTCATGCGCATGGATGGGTCAATCCCCATAACGACATTCCGGCGCTGGAAGTCTGCAGGTATCACGCAGGCGTAAATCTGACCCGAGGATCGACCGAAACCAACGACAACTCAGATGTGGACGTGCATCACCAACCCGTTCACATGCCCTTTTTATCCGATGAGTTGATGGACGCCTTTTGGAGTTCCGGGCAATGCGTGAGTTTTTGCGGCAGGCCCGCTCTCGCTCCGGAACCTCATGCTTTGATGGTGATCACTGCGATGCAGGGCATTCGGCGCTTTATACCCGGCCATCTTACCGGCGGTATGTGGGCGCTTGATCTGGTCGACTTTATTCAGGCTTACGAAATTGATTGGCACCGCATCGTTGAACTTGCGCGACGATACAATGGTGTTTGGGCAACACTCTGTTGCCTGAGTTACCTGAACGAAGAGCTGAACGTCGTGGTTCCACAGCCCGTGTTGAACGAACTTACTGAGGTCGCCAGCTTTGACCAATCGGCGATGATGTTTTACGCGCAATCTCCGACCAGCGGGTACACCAGCATCATCAATAAGTTTCTAAGGCAACAGGCGTTGCAGAGAATGTATGAGATGTTTGCAAAGGACAGTTATGCGCTGTCACAAAGCTGGTAGCTGGCCGCTCCCTGGCTCCAGACTTTTGGATTGGATCCCGTCGCACCTGCGCGAACCTCTACTTCCGCCCGAGCCGGCCTGTTGGTCCGGCTGTTGAAAGATTGTTGGGAGAAGCCAGGAAGCGCTTGAATGAAATACTTGCGGTCGAATCCAACATGGAGAGTGTTCTTTGGAGCTCCCGGAGCGAGGCCGTGGTCCGTGCTTGTCTGCATTCTTCTCGCAGGCTGCCTCGACATGATGACAATGGGTGCTTTGCTGCCGATGATCGGAAGTCTCGGTGGGACAGAGGTGGCCAGCACCTCGAAGCTCAACGACATCGCCGTAAAGACCATCCAATACATCGGAGTTGAACCGGTATTGACCAACTTTCTGATCCTTGGTGCAACAACTCTGGTCGGCAAGTCGTTGCTCGCGCTCGCCGCGATGACCTACGTGGCCCACTCTTGTGCCGTTATACAGGCGCGAATCAGACGTGACATCGTCGCCGCGGTGCTGAACGCGCGCTGGTCCTACTTTGTCGATCTGCCGCCGGGGCAAACGACGAATGCGGTGACGGGGCAGGCGATCCTTTCCGGCGAAGCCTATTACTCAACGTCTATGGTCATTGTCTCAACAATACAGGCGCTTGCCCTCGCGTTGGCCGCCTCGCTTGTTTCAGGTTACATGGTTTTGGTGACGGTGGTTGCTGCCGTTGTCCTGTCTTTGCCTCTGTACAAGATCATCAAGTACGCTCGAAAGAGTGGCGAGGCTCAGTGGCAACGTGCCGGTGAATTGGGGGCACGTGTTCAAGACGCGGTCAGCAATATGAAGGCCATCAAGTCGATGAACCAGGGCGGCGTGTTCCGCGAGGTTTTTCGAGACCTTATCGATGAAATGCGGAAAGCTTATTTTGCCGTACTACTTTCACGTCACACATTGTCCTACGGTCAGGACACGATGCTGGCCATAACCGTGGCTCTTGGCGTCTATGTTGGGGCTGTCGTTGCCAAGTTGCCCCTTGCAGACATCGCGGTGCTTGGGTTCATTTATGCACAAGTCATCACATACGTGAAAAAGATCCAGCAGCATGCGCAGATTGCGGCGGTGAACCAAGAGGCTTACTTTTCGCTTCTTGACATCCTTGAGGACGCCGCGGGAAAGCCTGAGAGAACGTCCGGCACCAGGCGTATCCGTATGCGCGAGCAATGCAGCTTGGAGAATGTCGATTTCGCCTATGGCGAAACCAAAATACTACACGGGGTGAGCCTTGAGATACCTTTTGGTGAAACGACCGTTTTGCTTGGACCTTCCGGTGCCGGCAAGACAACGATCATAGACATGCTCACCGGCCTTCTTGTTCCGTCTGAAGGTAAAGTGCGTGTCGATGGCGTTCCTCTGGAAGAGCTTGACATAGCAGACTGGCGCGGAGGGATTGGATATGTCCCCCAAGAGCTGACGCTGCTGCATGGCTCGGTTCTCGACAACGTGACGTTGCGCGATCCGTCGATCTCGCAAGAGGAGGTGTGGGCTGCACTCGAGCAATCCGGTGCTTCTGACTTTGTGCGCAGTCTTCCTAACCAACTGCAGGAAGAAATAGGCAATATGGGCAGCAGGTTGTCGGGTGGTCAGCGGCAGCGACTGTCTTTGGCGCGAGCACTTGTGCGCAAGCCCAATCTCCTCATTCTGGATGAGGTGACAAGTGCTCTCGACGAGGACACCGAAGCTGAGATTTGTAACAACATTGCCGACCTGGAGAAAAACTACGCTATCGTTGTCATCACACACCGGCCAAGATGGAAAGATATCGCATCAAGGCTTTATCGCGTGGATAACGGCAGGTGCACGCGCGAAGCGGAGGGCTAGACACCCGGAGAACGCCTTCCGCCGGTGCTCCCGGCGCAATGGTTTCGCTCACCGTCCCAGTTGCGAGATACGGAGCTGAAGCCGGCGTTCCTGCCATTTTCCGCACAATATCTTCGGTATAATCAGGATCTCTGAGCACACGATGAGGTTGCGCTTTCTTGCCCGCGCTGAGCAACTATGTTAACCAAATGCTGAAAAGTGGTCGGTTTGGGATGATTGAGCCATACACGGCAAACGCTGAAACTTCAAAGAAGTCCAAAAAATCGCGTTTGCGCGTGGCTTTGTTCACGGGGAATTACGACTACATAAGGGATGGAGTGGCTGTCACACTCAACCGACTTGTCAACCATCTTGAAGCCGAAAACATCCCGACAATGGTTGTTGCGCCCAGTGCGCCAAAACCTGCTTTGGAGGCGGCTGGGACGGTAGTTCGGGTTCCCTCTCTCCCAATTCCCGCCAGATCGGAGTATCGCCTCGGATTGGAGTTGAGCCGTCAGGCAGTCCAATCTCTGGAGGCGTTTCAGCCGACGCTCTTCCACATTGCAACTCCAGATATTGTGGGACACCAAGCGTTGAGGCTTGCCGAGAAGTGGGGTCTTCCCGTCGCAGCGTCCTACCATACGCGATATGATGCTTACCCACGCTACTACGGACTTAAGTTTTTGGGGTCAGTCTGGCGAAATCGGGCCCGTCGTTTTTATCAGCGGTGCAGCTGTGTGTTTGTTCCAAGCCTCTCAGCTGGAGAGATTTTGCAACGCGACAACATTGCCAGTACGGTTAAGCTCTGGTCTCGAGGTGTCGATCACCAACATTTCAATCCATCAAAGCGCAGTGATGCCTGGCGCCGCTCACTCGGCTTCCAGGAGCGTGATGTGGTGGTGACGTATGTGGGGCGTTTGGTGCGTGAAAAAAATGTTCTGTTGCTTAAGGACATCTTCAAAAAGCTAGCGCTGCGTGGTCTGAAGTTTAAGATCTCAATCGTGGGTGATGGGCCGCTAGATTCCTCGCTCAGGCGAGACCTTCCCGACGCGGCTTTTTCAGGCTTTCTCGTTGGGGAGAACTTGGCTACGGCGTATGCGAGTTCGGATATTTTTCTTTTCCCGAGCTCAAGCGAGACCTTCGGTAATGTGACATTGGAAGCCATGTCTTCCGGATTGCCGGTGGTCTGTGCGAGGGGTGCAGGCAACAATTGTCTGGTTGCCGAGGGTGAGAACGGATTGTTCGCCGAGACAAACGAAAGTGGTGAGTTTGCAGACAGTCTTCAAGACCTGATTGAGAACGCTGCCTTGCGGAGAAGTATGGGTATCGCGAGTTTGAAGCGGAGCCGGCTATATGACTGGGACACCATACTGGATGACCTCGTTCAGGATTATGGTGAGTTGGTGGGCGATAGCGCCAAGGTCGCTGTAACATCACTTGGGGGCGACAGCCCCGGCGCGGTTCCATCCCCCGTACTGTCCGGCTTGCGCGACTGAGAGACCGGATACGATGGCCGCGAAGGGTTTCACGAGCCAATTTTGCCGGGGTGCAGCATCAACGATCAATCTGTACGTTCTCAAGGTCGTGTTGCGCCCGACCCTGATTGCTGGAGGCCTCGGGCTGATGATCTTGCTGATGGCAAGATTCGTCAGAATGTCGGAATTGGTCCTGGGCAAGAATAGCTCTCTGACGCGCGTCTCCGAACTCATGGCCGTTCTTATCCCGCATTACCTCAATGCGATCATTCCGATTGCTCTGTTTCTCGGTTTGCTGATTGGTTTCGGTAAGCTCTCCCGGAGCAATGAGGTGACCGCGATTATGAACGCGGGCGTTGGCCTTCTTCGGCTGGCTCAGCCCATACTTGTCTTAAGTCTTGCCCTGGCTCTGGTCGCAATCTGTCTCACCGGCTGGGTTTCCCCCTATGCAAGATATGCAACGCGCGCAATCGCACACGAACTTCGAAACGTGGCGGTGATTTACGTCGTTGAAGCCGGGGTGTTCACCAAACTTGGGAACACAACCATCTTCATCGACAAGGTAGATCCAGAACAAAGCACATATCAGAAATTGTTTTTGTTCACTGTGGACGAACAAGGTGCACGAGAAACGGTGACCGCAAAGTCTGGTTTTCTTGTTGAAGACTCTCGCAGTCGCAGACCGATCCTGTCGCTTCAGGACGGTCGCTGGCAGAAACTCTCCGCCGATCCCAATAGCCTGAGTGAACAACAAGAAAACAGGATATTTGATGGCACCTTTACGACGCGACAAACCCCGTTTGGGGAAGCTCATTCGCGGGAGTATCGACAAAGAGGACATGATGCTCACGAACTGACGCTGGTTGAGCTGTTCAGCGCGGCCCGCGCACCGCCAAAGCACATGTCGGAATCCGGCATTCAGGCTGGCTTGCACAAACGCTTGGTGAAGATTGCCACAATACTGATTTTGCCATTCCTCGCGCTGCCATTTGCCATGGGCACAGGCGCGGGTGGGCAGAACCATCGTTTCGTGCTCGCGATCGTTATCCTGGTTGCCTACTTACAGGTTTTGGAGCAGGGCACTCTGGCTGTGGAGCACGCAGGCTTTTCGCCTATTGTTGCGTTGTGGGGCCCGTTCGTCCTGGTTTGCATCTTCGCGCTATGGCGTTTCTGGTTCTTGTGTTTTCGGGTTGGCCCGGACCCGGTCTCCATCGGGCTGGATCGGATCGCCATGTCCCTCTCTGGTTGGCTCGCGAGAATAGCTGCTGCGTCTCCGTTGAAGAACTGGCTGGATGGTCGGACCGAAAAGTCTCACCCTCTGAAAAGAAAGATCGGTAGGATCTAGATTTCACTGTAACGCACTTAATGCGGAATAGGGCGGGGCAGCTACGGACGTGAATCCTTAAGTGACGCTGAGCACGATCATACCGACAACAGTTGCAAGCCGCGCAAGCTCAGCCCAACGGCGTTCTCCGCCATACCGATCTGCTGAACGCCATACCCCCACAGACACGATGAAATTGTAGGGCACAGAGAACGCGTAACCGACAATAAGCGCCGAGATCGGATGATCGGCTATGATCAGAAAAAGAAAGAGCACGCTGGACACGAGGTTCACGATAAGGCCACCGACAACAGCCCACTTCCAGAACGCATCCTCAAGTGGCAAATCGCCTCGATAGAGAAGGATCATGTGCTTCATGAGAATGCAGCTCTGCAAGTGATGCGCCAGGCAGTCTGTCTGCAAAGCAACCGGATCAGGCTGATATCCTGCGCTTGCCCTGACGGTGGAACACAACCCATAACGCTATGGTTGAAGATGATGCTGCTCGTCGCCAATCACCATACACCCTCCTCCTGAGCGATCTTCTTCAAGACGCTTGGCCGATCTGTCATGACGCCATGAACGCCGAGACGGATCAGGCGACGCATCTCCTCTGCAGAGTCAATTGTCCACACATGAACGGCAATTCCGGACTGGCTGCAGTGGTCAATGAATTGGCGTGTGGGGATCGTGATGCCGTATTCGCGTATTGGCACCTGTGCGCATTGGCAATAGCTGCTTAGGAAGGGCAACCCCCAAGAGGCGAACTTCAGCGCGGTGACATCGCGTGGACCACCGCCAGTACAGGCCAAGTCGCCAAATCGCTTACGTATCCGGCCAAGCCGCTTGTCACTGAATGATGCAAGGCAGACACGGTCCAGAGCATCCATTCTGCTCAGAAGGTCTAGCGTTGGATCAAGCGCGTGGTCGGTTTTGATATCGATGTTAAATCGGATCTCGGGAAAGCTGACGAGCGCCTCCTCAAGCGTCATGAGCGGTTCGCTCCCGCTGATACGGGCCTGCTGCACGTCGCTGTGGGGCAAATCAGAAATAATGCCCTCACCATCTGTTAGGGGTGCCAGGTCGTCGTCGTGGAACACCATGACGATGCCGTCAGCCGTCGCTTGCACATCCGTTTCAATGTAGCGATAGCCCATGGTGGCTGCAGCAGCAAAGGCACGGTGACTGTTCTCCGGATTCTCCAAGCCGCCGCCTCGATGCGCGAAGGCGGCAAAAGCTGACCCTGAAAGATAGGGATGAGAGAAAGACGGCTGAGCCATGGCTGACTCTCGCGCAAAGCCTCAGAGATTAAAAGCATTAGATTGGTGGCTCATGGAAGAATGAACACCGACCGTTGAGTTGCGCGTACTGACCGTTAGCGGGCCACAATGAAGCTGGAGTGCGACTTAAGTTACACCGGACCAGAGACGCCATAGATCTGTGTTCCTGATGCGGGTTCGCGGATCATGTCGACCAAGAACTTTGCTAGGCCCAGACGAGAAATGGATGTGCCGTTTACAGGCAAAGATCCAAGTTCGGCACGGTATTTCGGTTCAGCCGCGTTTGTCAGAAATCCGCAGCGTCCAACAGTCACTTCGAGATTTGCGCTGCGCAGTGTTTCTTCCATCTGCGTTGCACTTTGAACAACGTTGCGGACCACGGTTGCCAAAAGCTTGTCTGTCAGACGTGTGGGGGGAAAAAGCAGTGCACTGGACGTGACGGCTATGCGTTTGAGCTCAACTTTGCTTGCTGCCTCCACAATTGCGTCTGCCGACCTGAAATAGACCGATGTTGCCCGTCTGGTAGGACTTCTCCCTCCTAGAGTTGATATGACCGCGTCTTGATCTTCGAAAGCCGTCGCAAGAAACTTCGGATCGCATGGATCGCCTAGAAGAACATTCAATTGACTGTGCTGGATCGATGGGCGGTTCGCGCTCGGCCGCATAACCGCTGTGACTGTTTCGCCCAATGCCAGTGCTTCTTGGACCACAAGTCTTCCGGTGCGGCCGTTCGCACCCAATACCACGAGCTTCATTCTCTTGCCTTAAACCAGTTTCCAGGTCGCCTGGCGGCGCCTGCTTTGATAGGGAAGGTAGATCTAACTCATGCAGATATTCGATGTAAATTTCGAATATCGTTGGTTTAGTATGCAAAAATAGAATATATTGAAGACATGGGATTTGATTGGGATCACGCTAAAACATTCCTTGCCGTCGCCGATGAGGGGTCTCTTTCAGGCGCGGCTCGTGTCCTTGGACAGACACAGCCAACCATCAGCCGACAGATCGGGGCGTTTGAGAGTTCGCTTAACGCAACCCTTTTTGAACGAACCGGGCGATCGGTTGCGCTAACCCAAAGTGGTGTTGAGTTGCTTGACCATGTTCGGGCGATGGCGCGCGGTGCAGACATGGTCTCTCTTTCGGCGCTTGGCCAATCTCAGTTGGTTGAAGGTCAGGTACGGATCACGGCGTCGGAATTGATGTCGGCCCTGGTCTTGCCGCCGATCGTAACGGAGATCGCAAAGAAGGCTCCGTCGCTTGAGATGGATATTATTGCGGACAATGGTGTTAGGGATCTCGTGCGGCGGGAAGCCGACATCGCGATTCGCCATGCCCGTCCCGATCAGCCGAACCTGTTCGCTAAACGCCTTCGAGATGAAAGCATGAGGTTCTTTGCAAGTACGGCGTATCTTGAAGCGGTTGGTCATCCGGCGAAGCACAGTGTGTCGTCCCATCAGATTTTGAGCTTCGTCGATGCTGACAGAATGCTGGGTTACCTGTTGCCGCTAGGTCTTGAGATCACGAGGGCAAATTTCCGCTTTACGTCGTCTTCACAGTTTGTCGCCCTTCAGATGGCTCGAGACGGGCTGGGTATCGCAATCTTGCCCGAAAAGGCTGCAGAAAAGTTCCCAGATCTCGTGCCCGTCTTGAGCGAAATTTCCGTCTTCAAACTGCCCACTTGGCTGGTCACGCACAGTGAATTGAAGACCAGTAGACGCATCCGGTTGGTGTTCGATCACTTCAGCGATAGGCTTTCTTAGGAGCTGACGCGGTGTGAGTCTGGGGCGTATCCGTTTATGTCCTTCCCCCCTAAAACTGGGCCATTACTAGGTTCGTTCAGAAGGGGGTCAGGGTCACTCATACGCCTCTCTCACGAAAAGGGCGCCACACGGCCGCTTCTAGCGCAACACCGGCGACTGGCGGAGGCGATCGCGTGCCAGATCAAGGAATGCGCGAACTTTGACCGAGACCCGCCTTCCTTCATAGTGCACCAGATGGATCGGAAGATGCTCGGGTTCAAATTCTTCAAGAACGGTGATGAGTTCGCCGGACTCCAGATATGGGCCGACCTGATACGACAGCACACGCGTCAGTCCCCAGCCTCGCCGCGCTAACGCCGTCGCCGCCGCGATACTGGAGGTCGACAACCGTGGGTACACTTTGACGGCTTTGCTTTGCGTTTTTCCGAACCGCCATTCATTGCTTGGTGTAACCGAAGCTGCCCCAATGATTTTGTGCTGCGACAGATCCTCGGGGACTTGAGGTAACCCGTGCTTCTCAAAGTAAGAGGGAGCCCCGCACACAATGCGACGGACTTGTCCCACTCGCACGCTCATCAAGCCTGACGCAGTCAAGGGCCCAATGCGCACACCGACGTCGAGACCCTCTTCAGCCAGGTTTACGATCCGATCCACCATCAACACGCTCGCTGAAACATCTGGGTGCAAGTCTAGGTACTCAGCCACAATGGGGGTCACATAGATCCGCCCAAACTCAACAGGGGATGTGAGCCGGAGGAGACCTTTCGGTTTGCTGACGGCGCCGGATACCGCATCGTCGGCGGCGCCCAGATCAGTCAGGATGCCGCGCACTTCCTCAAGATAAGCGTGCCCTACATCCGTCAGCCTCACCACACGCGTCGTTCTTGTAAAAAGGCGGGCGCCAAGTCGATCTTCCAATTCGTTGATCCCGCGGGTGGCAGAAGGTGCGCTCATGCCAACGGCACGTGCCCCGCCGGCAAAGCTCTCAGCTTCCGCAACCGCGACAAACACTTCAAGCGTTCTAAGCCGATCCATCTTGATTGCCTTTATTGCAAAAACCAAAATAATAACTTTTGTATTTCCGATATTATTCTAGTTCAAGGCGTCCGGTATAGCTGCCAAATTCCAAGTGCGCTCATGCGGTCCGCGCGCGAATGGAGCCCAGCCTTTACAGGAAGAAACCTATGACCACACCGATCAAACTTTACCGTAGTCCGAAATCTGGTCACTGCCACCGGGTCGAGCTTATGCTTGCCCTGCTCGGTCTGCCTTATGAAACCATAGACCTTGATATGGCCAATGGTGCCCACAAAGCATCTGACTTTTTGAAGATCAGTCCATTCGGACTGGTCCCTGCGATTGACGATGGCGGTTACACCCTCGCCGACAGCAACGCCATTCTGGTCTATCTCGTGCAGACATATGCCAAAGGGCAAGGTTGGATCCCGGACGATGCCAAAGAGGCCGCACATGTTCAGCGTTGGCTTACCGTGGCCGCCGACAACATCTACTCCGGTCCATGCGCCGCCCGACTGGTCAAGGTGTTCGGTGTCCCGCTCGATCACGCCGCTGCGGTAGAAAAGGCGCATGCGCTGTTTAAGGTTATGGATGCGCATCTGGACGGTCGCGCCTGGCTTGCGACCGAGAGGATGACCATCGCCGATGTTGCAGGTTACAGCTATATCGCTCATGCCCCGGAGGGCGGTGTCGACCTTGCACCTTATCCCAACGTCCGCCGCTGGTTGGAGCGGATCGAAGCGGAGCCCAATTTCGTTGCGATGGTCGCTTCTCCCATCCCGGAACCGGCTTGACCGTCAAGCAAGGTGCCGGAGGTCTCCTGGCCGCTAGGCGTTCTTCTCCACCATGCCGTGCGAACTCGGATGAAAGCCTCTGGGAAATTTGGTTTCGTTGTCGTATTCGGCGCCTTCAAGGATTGCTTTGTTCAGGATGGCTCCGGTGAGGTCGGCGCCTTGGAGCCAGGCGCCGCCTCCGATGTTTCCTCGACCCAGGTTTGCCCCGCGAAAGTTGGCTCCAACACAAGAAGCGTGCCTTAGGTTGGCGCCCTGCAACTCGGCGCTCTCAAGATTTGCGCCATCGAGGATGGCTGCGGACAGGTTTGCCCAATAAAGATTAGCATCCTTGAAATTTGCTCCGGAAAGTCGCGCACCGTCGAGCTGGGCACCCTCCCAGATCACGTTCTCAAATTGTTCGCGACCAGGTGGAACCTCATAGGTTTTGAGGATTTCGCCCAGCTCATCAAAAATCTGAATAGTCCTCGTCATCGACGTCCTCGAAAAAACTGCAACCTTGCGTTGTTTTTTACGTTGCATTAACCATGGTTTTCGTATCAATTGCCAGGGATCAGTAGGGTGCGAGGCTGCCTATCTTGAGGCGCTGTTTCGCTTGGGTGCCGGGGAAAACAATTGCGCATTTCATCTTGGCTTCGACTCACTCGTTACTTTCAATCGACTTCCTACCGGCGGTGTGATGGTCTGGTAACAAGCTTTATGGCCACGACCGTTGTGGTCGCCAGCCTCGCGGTTTCGTGCGTGGCGCTCAGCTCCGACGCAGGGGCTGAGCAGTACGCGCCACAGACTTTGGACCCGGAGCAGCAGAGGTCGCTTGATACACGGTTGTCCGATCTGCCCCTGATCGTTCCGGCTGCCGTCGATGGCAGCAGTTCTGCCCATATTGCCAAATGGTTCCCGCATGTTGAGCTGATCGCCAAGCCCGGCACAGAGCGCATTGTTGGTAAGGCGGATTTCTTTGTGCCGCTGCTTCAACGCCGCAACTGGCTGGTTTTTGCCAATGCGCGCGGCGTGTTTACCTCTGACCCGATCCAAGAAGGCAACTTCGGGCTGGGATTTCGCCATATCGTCCCTGATCTGTTTTTCGGTCAAGACAGCATTTTGGGGCTATATGGTTTCTTCGACATTCGAAACAGCGCCTACGGCAACACGTTTAAGCAGGGCACGATTGGGGTCGAGCTCCTGACTGAAATGTTTGAGTTCCGGGCAAACGGATACATTCCGCAATCCAAGCAATACCAGATTGGCAATGGAGTGAGCGGCGCGACGTTAACTGGCATTACGCTAACCAGTGCGGGCACATTGGTCGAACGCGCCATGCCGGGCTTTGATGTGGAAGCTGGCGTCAGACTGCCTCTAGGTGACGACTTCTCTTTCGGTTTGAATGCCGGATATTTCCGGTTTGAGCGAGCGTCAACGCGCGTCGAAGGCCCTCGCGTTCGAACGGAGCTCGTGTTCGACAATGCCATGGGCTGGCGTGACGCCAAGTTTGTGGTGGGCGGTGAAGTCCGGGACGACAAACTTCGCGGCACGGAGGGATATGGCTTCCTTCGTCTCCGCTTGCCCTTGAACTCTGCCCCTGGGGGCAACAACAGCCGTCCCAGGCTGAGGGGCATTGATCGAGAAATGACGCGCTTTGTGTATCGGGACACGGATATTGTCTCTCCGGCTGTAACTGTTGGTGCCGGCGCGCCGATACGCGACCAAGCCTCTGGCGAGACCGTTGAAGTGTTCGAGGTTGCCGCCTCACCGGTGGGGACAGGAGATTGCACATCAGGCAATGCCTGTACTGTGTCCCAAGCGTTTTCCGGACGCGCGCCGAGCGGGATGACGCCAGGGCCTGGCGATGTCCTGTTCGCCGTAAACGACGCGGGCACGATCAATGACAATGTGACTTTGACTGCTGATGCCCAAAAGGTCATCGGAGACCCCGACGGAAAGGGGGCAGATGTGCCCCTGTCTGATGCGCCAAAGAGCCGTCTCACGTTGTCCAGCAAGACCGGCCGGGCCACACTCAACGGAACCTTGACGCTCACGTCTAACAATGTTGTGCGCGGGCTCGATGTTGACAATACCAGCGGCGTAGCGGTGTCGGCCCCTGGAGATTTGGGATCGTCCACATTGCTCAGCGACATGACTATCCGCGGAGCCGGCGGCGGCGTTCATTTTGGGCCTCAATCTTCAGGAACCGCCACCTTTGAGGAGAGCGTCTCCATTATCGGTGGTTCAGGCTCGGGCGCACCGGTGGTGCACGTGGAGGGTGGTAGCGCAAATGCTGTGTTAAACGGCACTCTGAGCCAGAAAACCGGTACCGGTGAGCTGTTGCGGGTGGAGCAGGGCCACAGTGGCACGCTCATCACGAATGGCGGGTCCCTCACGGCAACCACTGGACAAGGTATCAGTTTTGATGATGCGGACGGCACCTATCGCTTCGGTGGCGACATCACGCTCTCCGGAGACGGTGCTGGCGTGGACATCACAAACGGGTCTGCTGGAAATTTCTCGTTTGCTTCGGTTGAGATCGACAATACAGCCACGCGCGTTGCCATTCGCGAGGTCATCAGGGCAGGAAGCAGAGCCACTGGCTTTGAGGTCAACAACAGCCCGGATGCCACCACCGCTATTGCCAAGCTGATTATCAGAGCAGGTGATGCCGGTGTCGCCGCGCGGAATGGCGGATTGCTGACGATTGGTTCGCCAGACAGCGCGTCCTTAATTTCCGGCGCCGTATTTGCATTGGCAGCAGTGGACACCGACGTCCGGGTGGAAAACCTGACCGCGGACAGCGAGCCGCAGACCACGGACATTTATGGATTTGAGGTTTCAGAAGGCCAGCCGGATTGGGAGCAATGGTTCGCTCCGTCGACTGGCATGACCTTTGTGGCAACCAAACCGGGATCAGACATCCGTATTGCCAGTTCAAGCATCTCCGGCACCTATGGACTTTTTGCTCAAACCACACTCGGTGCTGATCTGTCGATCGATATTTCTGATACGCGCATAGATGCAGCCAGGATGGGAATGACGCTGGGCAACCGTTATCGCCAAGGGCGCGTAACCGTATCCGGGTTCAGCAATGTTCAGGTGCGTTCCGGCAGTGACCAGAGCGGTGCGGTGAATTTCGAAGGCGTGGTGTTTGATGCCAATCCAGAAACAGCGGCAATCGAGCCGGTGACGGGCGCCAGTGTCAGCATCGGTACTCCGGATGATCGACAAATCGGCAGAGGCCTCAGATTTCGTGAAGCTGGCGGCGCAATCTCATTTGATAGGGTGGACGTGCACACAAACGGTCAAGATGCGCTGCACGTCAGCAACACCGTTATCCCAGGCTCATTCGAGTTGACCGTTAAAGACGGCTCGGTAAGCACGCTTGCCGAGGCCGGCAGCGCCGTTTGGATCGATGGGTCCGGTGCAGGCAATGTCATTCTCGATATGACATTGTCGGATGTGGCACTCTTAGGCACAATTGGCTCAATCAACGGCTTCTATGGTCTTTTCCTGAATGATGTTTCAGGTTCTTTCACAGTGAAGGGTCCGGTCAGGGTGGAGAGCGGCGTGGATGCCATTTCCATTCAAAACTCTTCAGCGAGCTTCAAGTTCGGCGACGTATATGCGGAAAACGTCCTTAATGGTATCTATCTCATGGATAATGCCGGCTCGTTTGAATTTGGCAACTTGAACACTGGCCCAAGTACCGCCTTTGGGATCCTGATGGGGCGCAATACCGGAGATGCCAGCTTTGGAAATGTTACGGTCGACGCGCCACAATTCAGCGGGATCGATCTCTTCGACAACACGGGAACCGTCACGTTCGGGAACGTCAATGTGACGAGACCATGGCTTGGCCCGGCTATCGGCATTGGCGACAGTGGGGCTTTGAGTTTTGGCGATGTGCGGATTGACACGCCCAATCATATTGGCGCTCTGTTGTTCGGTGACTCGGCCCTTTTCGGACCGGTTCGCTTCAAATCGCTGAACGTCGCTGGTGACGGGCGCGCCGGTTCCATGGGAATCAGCCTTATGAGAGTGACCGGTGGTCAGTCTATTCAGATCGGGCAGTTCACCGGTGCAGAAAACCTTAACGACACCCCAAGCCGCATCACCGGCGTGGAGCGCGGTATCGTGATTGATGGTACCTCGGTGGCTCGCATCATCTTCGGTGACGGTTTCGCCAGCGGCGACACCGCGAGCCTCATCGATGTAACAAACACACCCTCTTCGCTCGCGGTCGACGCATCCGCAGGCCTTGCCCCCGGAACCTCGCTCAACCTTGACGATGTCCAGCTTGGTCCTGGCGACAACACTAATCTGGATTAAGCTCTTTGAGGTCTGCAGCCCTCTTGGCCTACTCTGGCATCAGGCTGCAAGAGTAGGCCATTGACGCATTTTCCTCAGGTGATGTGAGCGCCGGTTGTTTCGACAAAGACGGAGTACAGAGACTGGCTGGCCGTCATGAACAACTGATTGCGTTTGGTGCCACCAAAGCAAACGTTCGAGCAAATCTCCGGCAATTTGATCTGGCCGATCCGGTCGCCGTTCGGGGCAAAGCAATGTACCCCGTCATAACCATCACCAACCCATCCTGCCGATGACCAGATATTGCCGGCCTCGTCGGCGCGAATTCCGTCGGCGAATCCGGTCTTGCCATCAATGGTCATCGAGACGAACTGGCGCTCGCCTTTGACCGTCTCGCCATCGATGTCCATCACCCAGATCTGGCTCTCGGCCTCCGGATAGTGCGAGCGGCCCGTGTCAGCCACATACAGCTTGGTGTAGTCATGGGAGAAGCAAAGACCGTTCGGCTTAAAGGGCGCATCGGTCAGCTTGGTGATCGCGCCGGACTTGCCGTCAATCCGATAGACGGCTTCTTTGCGGACAGGCTGCGGCGATCCGGTGTTGAGCCGGTTGCCTTCATAGTTCATGAGCCCGCCGTACCCTGGATCGGTAAACCAGATCGAGCCATCATTGGGATGCACAATGGCATCGTTGGGCGCGTTGAACTCCTTGCCCTCAAACTTTTCAGCCAACACGGTGACGGAGCCGTCATACTCGTAACGAACCACCTTGCGCGGTCCGTGCTGGCAACTGATCTGGCGGCCTTGATAGTCGAAAGTGTTGCCGTTCGAATTGCCTGAGGGATAGCGGAAGCGGCGCGAGACCGAACCATCCTCCTCGGTCCAGCGAAGTTGCTCATCGTTCGGAATATCCGACCAGATCAGATAGCGTCCAACGCCGTTCCACGCCGGTCCCTCGGCCCAGAGTGTGCCCAGATGATGACGTCGAATGGGGGTATTGCCGAGCTTGGGAAAGCGTCCGTCCAGCCCGATAATGTCGGGATCAGGATAGCGCACGGGCTCTGCGCCGGTCCCAAAATTCCGGGCAAAGGCCTCAGACTGCATTGCAGTGATACCGGCAATCCCGGCCGCGGCGGCAAGAAAACTGCGACGATCGAAACGTGGGGCATCTGTTTGTTTGTGTTCGCTAGTCAATTTCAGTTCCTCCGGTGTTGTATTTTCTTTGTCTCATTTGGCCGATGATCTTGAGCTTGATAGGGAAAACTCAGTTAGCTACGGGATCACGGACGGTTTGATCGTATCAGCGCAGTGTTCGGAGTTCTACTTCCAACGACGGCTGTTGAGTTTCCAAGGTTTAAGCCACGCGTTTGGTGTTTTTCTGCTTCTGTTCCTACAGCGATGATTGCTGGGGCCAAGCTTGAAGAGACGATTGATGACAGATTGAGATACTCAACAAATTCCGCGCGAGCCTGCGCGCATCCTCCAGTCTTGAATGAGGATCAAGCCTCCAGGGCGAACGACACGGAGCACTTCGGATGCCATTGCTTATCTGAGTTGCGCGTCGGTTTTCACCAAGCAGATCAGACAATAGATCCGTTGGGCATATCTGTAGGCGCAGCGCCTGCCGCCTCCTTGTCCTCGATCCAGGCTTTGACAATGGCGTGGTGGCGTTCTGCGCCATAACTTGGGAAATGGCCGCCATGCACAAGCCGGACGGGATAGTCCAACAGCCGCTTCATACTGCGAAAATAGTCTGTTGCGTCAGCGTGATAAGTGTCTTCGATCAGTGGTCCATCATAAACGATGTCCCCGGAAAACAAGATGCCCGTTGCCGCTTCCCACAGAGCGATGCCGCCGGGTGAATGGCCTGGGGTGTGTATCACCTCAAACACCCGGTCGCCTAAATCGAGGACATCTCCGTCGTCCACAAGCCTGGTCGCTGGAGCGGAACGAACTGAGTATTCCGCAGACACATAAGGCTGTGGCGGCAGGCCGGTGAAAATCTCATCGCTCACATAGGGATCGGCGAGTGTGTTCAGCCGGGTGGGGTTCGCCAGGAGTTCAGCTTCAGCGTGATGCACAATGCGCTCGGGAAACTCATGATGGCACCCGATGTGATCGAAGTGCGTGTGACTGGCCACAGCCAGGCAAGCCTTTTCGGTGACCAAAGGGACGTGCTCGCGCAGGCTAACCACGCCCATGCCACTGTCGACGAGCATGTCGCGATCGCGTCCGCGCACATGCCAAATGTTGCATCTGTAAAATGGGGTGATAAACGGCTCATCAATGAGCGTAACGTCATCACCGACGCGCGTTGTTCTGTACCATTGGTCTTCGGAAATTCGGATCATGAGGACGTTCCAGGGGCAGGCAGTATGATGGCGTCTGAGGCGTTTAAGAGCACATGCAACTTGTTCTTGTTCGCCGGTTCGAAAATTTGCGGCAAATGTCCAATAAATATCTGTTCGCCATGGGCATCGATTTGGAACTGGCACCGGTGATGAGTGCCGAAAAAGGCCACATCCCTGATCACGGCCTGGCCCAGATCGCAGGCTTTCGTCGTCTTGGCGGCGAGCTCTACATGTTCGGGCCGAAAGCAGACCTCGATAGACGCGCCGATTTCACACTCTTCGTTGATCATTGATGAGATTGGAAATCGACGCGTTCCGACGGGCAGTTCTACCTCGACCCATTTCGCGCTGCGTTTTGTCACGGTTCCTTGGATGAAGTTTGCTTCACCCATGAAAGCCGCTGTGAACCGGTTGTTTGGCCTAAGGTAGACCTCCTCAGGTTTGCCCACATGCTGAAGTTGGCCACCGCTCATGACGATGATCAGGTCAGCGATCGCCATGGCTTCCTCCTGATCATGGGTCACGTGAATGAAGGTCGTGCCCACGCGCCGCTGGATCGCTTTGAGCTCATCCTGCATCTGGCGGCGAAGCTTTAGGTCCAGGGCGCCAAGAGGCTCATCAAGCAGCAGCACGTCGGGTTCAACGGCCAAGGCCCGTGCCAAGGCCACCCGTTGGCGCTGACCGCCCGACAGTTCATGAGGTTTCTTAAGGCCGACGTCCGGGAGCCCCACCAACTCAAGCAGTTCTCCGGCCCTCTTGTGGCGTTCGGCGCGGGAGATGCCACGCATGCGCAATCCAAAACCCACATTGTCCAGCAAGCTCATGTGCGGGAAAAGAGCATAGTCCTGAAACATGGTTGTGGTGGGGCGGGCAGAGGGCGGCAGATGGGTGATATCCGTGCCGCCAATGAGAAGGCGGCCCTGGGTAGGCGTCAGGAAACCGCCGAGGAGCGACAGCAGCGTGGTTTTCCCGCAGCCGGAGGGCCCAAGCAGAACGGCAAATTCACCCGCTTTGATCGTCAGATCAATGCCGTCCAGCGCGAGAAAGTGCCCGAACCGGTGTGAGACATTTTCAATGGTGACTTCGGCTGTCAATTTCGTTTGTGCTTTCGAAAAACGGTGAATTCCAAGACGACAAGGATGAACACGGAGAACAGGAAGACTATGGAGCCGACCGCATTGGTTTTGGGGTTGAGGCCCGAGCGCAGCAGGCTCCAGATTTCGACCGGCAGCGTGACCTCAAAGCGTGAGAGCAGGAACGCTATGATGAACTCGTCCCAGGAGAACGTGAACGAGAGGAAATAGCTTGCCGCGATGGCCGGCGCGAGCATCGGCGCTGTGATCAACGCCATGACTTTCAGATCCGATGCCCCCAGGTCCCGGGCCGCTCGTTCTATATTGACCTGATGGTCCCCAATCTGGCTGTAGATGATTGCAAAGCACAGTGGTGTGTTGATCACCACATGGCCGATGCCGACAGTGAAAAGGGAGCGCGAAACGCCGAACGTATTGAACGTGATCAGCAAGCCAAGACCGATGATCAGATAGCTCACCGTAAACGGCGCGATGATGAGCGCCCGCTGAAAGCCCGCCGCGGGCAGTTTGTAGCGGGCCAGACCGTATGCCGACAGGAACCCCAAAACGCAGGCAAGCGCTGAAGAACTCAGCGCAACCACAAGAGAGTTGACCAGCGCGTCCGTTAAAGAACTGTCTGCGAACACGGCTTGATACCATTTCAACGAAGGTCCGTTGAATGGCGGTATGGGAAATCGGCCGCTCTGGAAGGAAAACAGCACCAACACGCCCACCGGCAAAAAGATGAAGCCGTAGAGGAGTGCGGCGTAAAGGGCGCCCAGCCAATCTGTCCAACGCCTTCGCATGATCAGGCGCGCTCCAACTTCAACCAACGGGCACACAGCAAATAGACGAGGCTCACGATCAACATCAGTATGATTGCGAGCGCGGACGCGGCCGGCAGATCTGCGCGCCGGCCAATTTGCAACATGATGATCTGCGGCAACACAAGCTCGTTGTTGCCTCCGAGAATCTGCGGCGTGATGTAGTCGCCGATGCACAAGGCAAACGTCAGGAACGCGCCCACCATGATCCCAGGAGTGGTGAGGGGTAAAATGACATGAATGAATGTGCGCAAGGGGCTTGCACCAAGGTCGGCAGCAGCGCGCGCATAGTTCGGTGATAGTTGCTTGAGGTTGGCATAGATGGTGAGCGTCAGCAGCATCACGAAGAAATGGACAAATCCGATGATGGTTGCCGCGCGCGTGGAGGCAAGCTCCAGAGGCTCGTCGATGATACCCGCCGACATGAGGCTCTGGTTTATGATCCCGGAGCGGCCCAACACCAGCATCCAGGCATAGGACCGCACCACATATGAGGTCCAGAACGGCAAAATGGCGAGCAAAAGGGCGGCGCGCTGCCACCGTTCAGGCACGCGCATAGCGATTATCCAAGCCAGCGGGTAGGCGAACAGGACGGACAGGAGCGTCACCGTCAGGGTGATCTCCAGGGAGTTCAGCAGCCCATCGAAAAAGTGCGATTTGGCAAAGAAGTCAAAATAGTTGTCCAGCGACCATGTTTGCACGGTCTTGGTGCCAACACGTTTCCAAAGGCTCATGGCCGCCATGAAGGCGAACGGTATGACGAAGAATGCGCCCGTCCACACCACAGCCGGCAAAACAAAGGCGAGCGCCTTGTGACGCTCGCCGCTGTTTGGGTTTGCAAGGGAGGTCATCTCAACTGACCTGTGCAGGCAGAGGGACTATTTCTGCAAAAACTCGGTCCAGATGTCTTGCATCTTCTTGTCGAGCTCGGCGCTTGGGGCAGGATAGAGCTGCGATCTGGCAAGGTAGTCCTTTTGGTCGTTCCAGCGCAGCGCTGTCTTTTGCGCATCGCTCAGATGGGCGCCGGCCTTCGCATTTGCGGGCATTGCCCAATAGCATGACGATGTGGCGAGGCGTGCCTGACCTTCCGGGCTCAGAATGTACTGCACAAACTTGACCGCCAGATCTTTCTTCTTGGAGGAGGCAAACACGCCGATTGACTGCGACCAGCGCACACCGCCCTGATCGGGGAGGACCCAGTCCAGTTCAGGCTTTTCAGCCGTCAGGCCGGCCGTCACCCATTCCCCACCGCCCACGAGAATGTCAACCTCTCCGGTGGCAATCGCGGTCTGACTGGACACCACTTCACCCACTTGCTTGGAGACGGCCTTCATGGCGAACAGCTTCTCCTTGATGGCCGGCAGGTCGGCCTCGGTGAGTTCGGCCGTTTTCTTTCCAAGGCCAAGCGCGACCATGCCAATGATCGGCAGGTAGTAGTCATAAATCGCGATCTTGCCTTTGTACTTGTCGCTCCAGATGATCGACATGTCCTTCACATCGGCTGCGTCAACTTTGGTTTTGTTGAAGGAGATCGTGTTGTAGCCGAACTTTTCCGATATGGCGTAGGTCTTGCCATCCTTGGTGTGGTTTTCTGCCATCACGAGTTCGGGGAACAGATCGCCTGTGGGCAGCTTCTCCGTGGGCAGGGGGGCCAGAATCCCCGCTTCAATCACGCGAGGGACATCCACGCCATCGACGACAAACACATCCCAATCGCCCGGCTGCGACTGTTCGATAAGCGAAAGTGCCGTGCCTGTGCCCTCATAATCTTTGAGATTGACCTTAACGTTGTTGGCCTCTTCGAAGGGCTTAATCAACGCCGGATCGGTGTGGTCGCACCAAACCAAAGCGTTGAGGGTTTCTGTAGCCTTAGCCTCTTGGGACTGAAAGCCAAACGTCGCTGTGCCAGCGAGCAGGGCAGCGGCAAGCAGACCCCTTCGCGTGATGGATACGCCAAATTTGTAGCTCTTCTTCATGAGTTCCTGCCTTTTCAACCTGATTGCCAACCCACCACGAGACGAAACATGAGCCAACTCTAAACTTGAGTCAATTCATAATTCATGCCATACCGCCTCATGGCCGGTTTGAGAGCAAAACAAAAGGCGGCTCGCGAGCGCCGGATCTTGGAAGCAGCCTCCAAGCTGTTCAGAGAACGTGGATTTCAAGAGGCCAAGATTGAGCGGATTGCCGAGCTGGCTGAAGTCTCGGTGGGCACGATCTACAACTATTACAAAAACAAGGGTGACCTGCTGCTAGCCATCGTGGTGCTCGAGGTGGGCGTTCAAATCAGGGGCGGGCACGCACTGATAAGCGATCCTCCGCGCGGAATGGCCAAAGCGCTGCAGGCCTTGACCATGGTGATGCTGGACAACTGCACGCACTACGTCAGCAAGGAGATGTGGCGTCACGCCATGGCGACGTCGACGCGTTCGCCTGAGACGCCCTTCGGCAAGAGCTACAATGAACTCGACGACAAGCTGGCCAAGAACGCATGTGATTTAATGGTTCGTCTGCAAGATAACGGGCATCTGCGACCTGACGTTGACGCCTACGCTGCGGGCGAACTTTGGTTCAACAGCTTGAACATGATGTTCACGATCTTTGTGAAGCGTGATGACATGTCCCTGGATGATCTAAAGGCGGATGTGGCCCGTCAAAGCGCACCTCTGATCTTGGCCCTGGAGTTAAGCTAGACGGTATTGGGGAGTGCGCCCGAGGCGAGCCACAGACCGAGGATGTCGAGTTTGCTTTGAATAGGCGAATGCAGACTTATCGGTGGGTCGGCAGGATGTTCCCCCGCACCATGTAAAATATAATGAAAACAATATTTTATGGAAATTTTTGCACTAAGATCCATTGCCACGTTGTTTCGTAATCGCGGCGTGCCAGATTTAACGTCCCACAACGAAGTGGGTGCGCCTCCAATACATGAAAAGGGCTGACACGAGGGCACCTACGATAACAAGATTGAATGCGCTTTCCGGCATGTCATCGTGAAAGGCCTGGAGTATGAGCTGAAGCCCAACCATCGTCAGGAAAGTCAAAACGACAATCTTGGTTTCCGGGTATCTTGCGATGAAGCCGGCGATCTGGCGAACAAAAAGGAAGCGGATGAATGCTGACACCGCCAGAATGACAGCGCCTCCCATGAGTTGCTGCGTCATGTCGGATACGGCGATGACAGTGTCGATGGATAGCACCGTGTTAACGATCGTCATTTGGACAAGCAGACTCGTGAAACTTGTTTTGCCCCCGGATGTCGCACCACTGTCGCCGTCTTCCTTGCCTTCAAAATAGTCGCAGAGGTCCCCTGCACTCGAAATGAAAAGAAAGGAACCGGCCCCGAGAAGCGCTATCACCTGAGGTGTTACGGCGAATTCATAGACCGTGAAGAAAACCTCCTTTCCGCTCGCCAGATAGTAGGCCAGCATCAGCAGGGAAAACCTGGCTAAGAATTCGAAGACAAGGCCCCAAAAAATTAAGCGCTTCTGCTCGCTGTCGGACCGACCCTGCGTGGACGATGTCATGTAGAGGGCATTGTCGACATCCAGCGACGTGGCAAGCAGTCCGAGCCACAAGAGATGTATCAGTTGGTCCATTGTGCCTTCTCTCCTGATGAAACAAGTGCGCCAGCGCTGTTTGTAACGGCCGAGGGGAACGAACACTCCAGGGCGCCGGCATGCCTTCTTGTTTTGAAAGCTGGGAAATCTTGCAGACGAGATTTCATCGCCGATCTGCCGTACGAGAGGTGTGACATTTGATGAACACAAATGACGGCGTTGCCGCGCTGATCACGACCAGCCGATTGTCTATTGTACGGGCGCGCGAACCGGTGTCGGCCATGCGGTTCAGCTGGAATGTTATCGCACGGCCATAGTTTTTCCGCCGACAGTAGCCATCGGCTATCAGCTTGCTGCATCTCGAACTTGGGCAGCCCGCCAAGGTATCCCCAAAGATAGTGGGTTTGAAAAACTGTCGAACTGCGGCCTTGGAGCCGGGGGCGCTAACAGATGACATCAGAGTGGCCGCCAAGATGAGCAGAAACGTATTCCCCAAGCGCTTCCGAACGCGTTGATGAAAAGCGACATCAATCCGCCGTCCGATAGACTGATACTCGGAGATCGCTCCGGCTTGCATCCTACGACCTCGTTTTAGATGGTTATGGCGCGAGGCTGGAGAATGCAGAAACATGGAGCGACGCTCCTCACAACCGGGGCTGAGTTTTGATGGTTCATCGGATTGATCAGACGGTTTTCTAATCGTTGATTTGTTGGATACGCACCGCTTCGCTGAGAATGGGGAGTGGATGCAGAGAGACGCTCCTCCCCGCATCCTCTTGCTTATCTTCTGCGATGGTGCGTCCGGCCGTGTCGGCCGCGATGTGAATGCGATCGCGGATGCCTATAGCGTGGTTGCGCCTGATAGCCTTGAGGGCGGCGATCATATCTGCGGTAGCGCCGACGAGAGTCGCGGTATGCGTCATCCGCCAAATCTACGGCGTCGCTCACAGCGTCGTAGGTGAGAAGATCGTCGAAATCATTGCTCATCGCAGGTGTGGTCAGAACAACAGAAAGGCCGAGTACAGTGGCCACGCAAATGGTGGAACTCTTAAGGGACAGGGGTATGTTCATTGGGGGTCTCCAAGGATTTGCCGAAGACGGCTTTCTTTATGCGGAGAGACCATGTTTCATAATCTTGCGCCGCTGAAGTGAGTCGCTGTTACTTCTGCGATCTATCTCATCGAGCTGCCGGAGCAAGATCGCTATATGTTCTCTAGAGCGAGTTCGCTGTGGCCTTGGAACCTCTCCTGGGCAGAGCATTTCTCCCGATCCGAGCGAGTCCCTCCCAAACAGGACCAGGGAAAGTGTGTAATCCTTCCATGACTTGTTCAAATCCATCACAGAACCAGTCGACGTCCGATTCCGACAAACAGAGGGGTGGGATGAGCTTTATGATCTTGGAGCTATTGCCGGACACTTGGGTCAGGATGCGATGATCTTCAAAGAGAGGAATGGTCACGCCTTGGCAGAATAGGTCGGCGCTTAAGGCGTTAATCGTTTTCCAAGCCGCAGCGAGCTTGAAGGACTCCGGTTCTCCGAATTCAATACCGATCATCAATCCCTGCCAGCGTATATCTTTGATGAATTCATAGCGGGATTTGATCGCGGACAACCTGCTGCCCAACAGATCGCCCATGCTTTCGGCATTTGCCAGCAATGCATCGTCATCCAGGGTCTGGAGGCTCGCCAATCCAGCGACCATTGCAAGTCCACCTTGACCGAATGTGGAGGAGTGAACGACGGCGCGGTCAAGCGAAGAAAACACTTTCTCGTGGATCCAATCTCTCATCAGGACCGCCCCGACAGGCACGTATCCACCAGAGAGAGATTTCGAAAGGATCACCATGTCGGGTTCTGCCTTTGGTGCATGTTGCAGCGAAAGGAAACGCCCTGTGCGTCCAATGCCAGATTGAACCTCATCCGCCACAAAGAGTGCGCCATATTTTCGGCAAAGCCGAACGGACTCTTCCAAATACTCCTTGGTGGCGATTTGAAGACTCTTCCCCTGGACCGGTTCAATAATGAACGCGGCCACGTCACCCTGCGCTAGGGCTTTTTCCAGATCGTCCGGATCGTTGAACCGCACCGACAATGTGTCTGGCACGAGTGCGCCAAACCCATCGCGAAAAATGGATGAACCATTGAGTGCAAGTGCGCCGTTGGTCAAACCATGGAAGGCGTTCTCAGCGTAGACAATTTGACTCTTCCCAGTCGCACGGCGGGCAAACTTTATGGCGGTTTCATTTCCCTCGGCACCTGTGGAGGTGAAGTAGACTCTCCCCAAATCGTATCCAGACCGGCGCTTTAGCTCTTCAGCGAGCAATCCGGCGAGCAAAGGTGCTTCCATCTGAATGAGACCGGGCTGATCGCTGCAAAGGAAATCAATCAGGGCCTTGCGGATAACCGGGTGGCTTCGCCCGTGGTTCCAAACACCGTAGCCAGCGAGCATATCGAGATATTTATTGCCCTCCAAATCCCAGAGATGCGTTCCCTGGGCCCGATCATAGCACTTGTCGAAACCGATCAGCCGCAGAACCTTCGCAAACTGCGGGTTGATATGCTCACTGTGCAAGGCGTAATTGCGACCCGCATTTTCGTCTAAGAGATTTTGAAGATTGAATGACACGTCTGGAAGTCCTTCGCATTATTGGCGCCCCGACGGGGGCGGCCGCGGGTGCTTTGTTGTTCTGCGCTAGTTTCTGACAGCGTCTAACTTCGAAATGAAGAGAGTTACTGTTAGCTCGTTCGTACCGGTTAAAGGCCTCCAACCCTCGCGCACCAGCCTCGGGATAGTCCTCACAATGACCCAAAGACTGCCGAGATGGTTCGCCATTTCTGATTATCCACAGGTCAACCGAGGTGTTTGATACGCAACCAATTTGACAGCATAGCTATGAGTGATGAGCGGCGTTGCGTAAGCGACTCGCAGCGACTAACATTCAACCAATCGGTGGGGATGATGGGTGCGTTGCGTTTTGAGTCGAGCCAGCCAAGAGGGAGCGGTGTGCCAATATGACGGAGAGTCTTGGGACACAAAGCGAGGCTCCTGACACGAAACTTGTTGCCCGTGTCCGTGCCGAACTGGAATTGCTTGTTCAGGAACCGCCGCTGAGCAGCTCTGAACGGTTGAAGCGATTTCTGAACCACATCGTGGAAGAAACTCTATCGGGGCGTGCGGAGCGGCTGTCTGGTTACACAATCGGTCTCGACGTTTTTGACAAAGGCGAAGACTTTGATCCTGCTTTGGACTCGATCGTTCGTGTAGAGGCTTCGCGTTTGCGCGCCAGACTTATTCAGCACTATGCCGAAACTGTCCGCGATCCGAGCTTAAGGATCGTTCTGCCCAAAGGCACCTATGTGCCGACATTTGAGCAGCTTACACCCAAGAAGACCTCTGCTCCTTTGGAGAGCTCTGCGGCGAGACGACAACCCTCGATTGCGGTATTGCCGTTTGAGTCCTACAGTAGAGATGCAGACAACAGCTTCTTTGCTGATGGCTTGACGGAAGAGACAATTGCGAACCTTTGCAAATTTAAGGACCTGTTCGTGTTTTCCCGAACGACCACGAGTAAGCTGGCGCGTGATGGAGCGGATATTAGAGACTATCGGGAGACTTTAGGGGCGGATTTCGTTCTTGAAGGCAGCGTAAGGCAATCGTCTCAAGTTGTTCGTGTGACTGCACAATTGATCGACAGTGAGACCAACGGTCATATCTTTGCGGAGAGTTTTGACCGGGCCTGCACCCCGGAGGGGGTGTTCGAGATTCAGGACGAGATCGCTCTGCTGGTTGCAGCGAGAATAGGCGATCGACATGGGCCGCTAGGGCGCTATATCAGCAAGGCCCGGCGACAGGGCACGACCACACGATGGGAGACCTACGATCTCATCAATCGTTTTTATGCGTACTACGCCACGCATGATGCCGACCTTCATCTTCAAGTGCGCGATGGCCTGCACGAGGCGTTGGTGAAAGATGCCGATTCGTCAGACGGGTGGTCCGCATTGTCCATCACGTTGCTGGACGAACATCGCCTTCACATGAATGAGCGTCCCGGATCGAGCGCACTGACCTCAGCTTTGGATTATGCTTTGCGCGCTGCTCAATGCGATCCAGAAAACGCCTTCGCCTTCCATGCACTGGCCATCATCTACTTTCATCTCGGCGAGCAAGCTGACTGCCGCGTTTCCGCGAAGCGCTGCCTTGAACTCAACCCTGGGCGCTCGGACGCATTGGCTGACATTGGGGTCAGCTATTGCCTCATGGGAGACTGGGACGAGGGCTTGGCATTGTTAGATCGAGCACTGGCCCTGTCACCGGTTCATCCTGGCTGGTATCACATGCCTTTAGCGTGCAGGTTCATACTGGACGGTGAATACGAGAATGCCGTTATCGAAGCGCGAAAGGTTCCGATGCCCGGCTTTCCCTGGTTTCATGCGGTAAGTCTATGTGCCACTGCGCTTGCTGATCAGACAGACGCTGCAGAGCGGGAACTGACAGCGCTGAAAGAAGCAAACCCGGCTTTTGCGGCGAACTATCTCGAAGAGTTGCGCTTGTTGGGCATTGGCCCTGAGTTGGCCGAAAAACTCCAGGAGGGCTGGCGGAAAGCTGGCCTGGAGTTAGGCTAGGAAGAAACTACCCTTTGCTGGTGCGCTCTCGCGGCTCTCATTGTTCAATCGAAATGCCGGCCTCGCCTTCAAGGAATAGTTCAATGTTTCCATCTTCAGCGTTGTCAAAATGTCCATGTGTTGACACCAACATCAGGAGACCAAGAGGATGCGCTTTGCATGATACCTTCCTCACTCCGCAGGTGCGGTGCTGAGCGAGTTTTCGGCTGTGGCTTTCCTTTGCTGGTTTGATGGAGCGGGAGAGTGTCCAGCCTCAGAGTCCGGCTTGCTGATGCGGAAGAAGATCGCGCTCAGAACGGGCACCGCAACCAGCGTCAAAAGCGTGCCGACCGATAGGCCTGCTGCAATCACAACCGCCATTGCAAAAAACAAGGGCGAAGGCGGGACCATCAGCGTAAAAAGGCCGAGAATCGTGGTTGCGGTTGTCATCATCACCGGTTGAAGACGGCTCACTGAAGCTTCCACGACAGCATCAAACGGGTGCTTTCCCTGATCCATTTGGATTTGGGTTTCATCAAGCAGAACGATCGCGTTGTTGATGATGATGCCCGCCAGGCTCAAGAAGCCGAGCGTCGCCATGAAACCCAGATAAGAGCCGGTTGCCAGCAGACCAATGGCCGCCCCGAAGAAGGACAGGGGGATAGATAGAAAGACGATTGCCGGTTTGGCAAACGAATTGAACTGCCAAACCAGAAGCAAGATCATCGCTGCAAGGCAATGTGGCACAAACTCAAACAAGGCATTCTGGCCTTTGGCAGCAGCGTGAGGCTCTCCACCGATTTCGATCATATAACCCGGCGGTAAAGCTTTTGAAATCTCGTCTAAGGCCGGTTGAACAGCATTCAACAATTGGCCAGCTTGCATCCACGAGTGCTTGGCCTCAACCGTGACAGCGCGCTTCAGGTTGTAACGGGCGATCTTGCTGTACTGGTTGACTGCCTTAAAGCTGGCAACCTCGCTCAACAACACCGTGCTGCCTAGAGCCTGAGAGTAGACTTCGATAGAACGCAAGCGGTCCATATCCGTACGCTCTGCGCGCTTTGCACGAATGACGATGGGTATGGTCTGGTCGCCCTCGCGATAGACTGACACCGCATCACCACCGAAATAGGCATTGAGGCTATTGGCGATCTCGCGCGACGTCACCTGCGCGCGCCTGGCACGTGCCTGATCAATTTCAACGGAGATGTTGGTGACCCGGTTTCCCCAGTTTTGATAGATGCCAATGGTGCCCGGGATGTTGCGAAAGGCCTGCTCCACTTGGCGACCGTATGCCGCTACCTGGTCCGGTTCGCGGCCGCGCAAACGAACTTTCAGAAGTCCCGGTTCCGTGTTGCCCAGGAAGAACTTCTTCACGCGGGCATAGGCTTCAGGGTGGTTGTCGGCGAAGAAGTGCCGGGTCTTTTCGATCATTCCGGCCACATCATCACCTGAGTTCACGGTCACCAAAGCGAAGGCAATGTTGGAAGCTGAATCGCGTGGAGACAAAGACGCGAAGAAGCGCGGACCTCCATAACCCACATACGCCACAGACGCGGTAACCGTGGGGTTGGCAGTCTTGTCACCCAACCAACTTGTGAAACGAGCCATGGTCTTGTGCGTCGCCTCGGTGTTCGCGCTGCTGGGCAGATCCACGTAGACGAGAAACTGGTTGCGATCAGATTCCGGGAAGAACTGCTGAGGCACTTGGGACAGCAGATAGAAGCTTGCCACCACGGTGCCGATCATAGCGGCCGCCACTGGGAACTTGGCTTGCACCACAAATCCGATAAAGGATCTGTAAGCCCTGAAAATGGGCTTATCGAACACAGCCTTTGCTTCCTCTGGTGTTTTGGTTGGATCGGGCATGAACCAGATGCACAGCAAAGGCGTGAAACACATGGCCACCGCCCAAGACACCATCAACGCCAGCAAGATGACCAGCGACATGGAGCGCATGTATTCCCCAGAGCTATCGGAGGCGAGCATCAGCGGCATGAACGCCAGGATCGTCGTGAGGGAGGACGATAAGAGCGGCATTGCCAGCTGCCGGCCCGTGGCCAACGCCGCGTCCAGTCGCTTCGCACCTTCCGAGAGGCGCTTGGTGATGTCTTCGGCAATCACAATGCCATTGTCGACGAGCAGACCCAGGGCAATGATCATCGTCGCTAAGCTGACGCGCTGAAACTCAATGTCCAGGGCGCGCATGAACACCAGGGTGATCAACATGGTGAGGGGCACGAGCGATCCCACAATCAAGCCAGTGCGCCAGCCCAAAAAGACCATGATCATGACAAGCACGATCGCGATGGTCTCGTAGACGTTGTTCAACACATTGCTGACCGATTGGCTCACATAGTCCGCTTGGTAGGTGGCAAAATCGAGTTTGTAGCCGACCGGCAGTTCGTTCTGGATCTCTGCTATCTTATCTTTCAGAAGCGGTCCAAATTCGAGCACGTTGGTGCCCTTTTTTTGCATGGATATCGCCAGCATTATGGCTTGGCTTCCGTTGTAAAGAGCAATCTCTTGAGGCGGAGAGTCGTAGGCGCGCTGTATTTGCATCAAGTCGCGCAAATAGGTGACTTGCTCGCTGCCTGGCAGTTTGACGACAGTGTTTCCAATGTCTTCAACACTGTCGAAATTGCCGGAAGGCTGGATCACCACCTCATAGCCATCAACATCGACCTTGCCGCCTGGCAGAATGATGTTCTGCGCCTGCAAAGTCTCCAACAGAGTTTCCGGCGACAGTCCATATCGGGCCAGCCGCGCGTTTGTTGTTTCAATGAAGATGCGTTCCTGTTGGACGCCGCTCATCACCACCCGGCGTGCACCTGGAACCGTATAGAGCTCATTCGTAATGTCTTGAGCGACTTTACGCATCTGTTCGAAGGAAAAACCTTGCGCAGTGAGCGCAATCGTCCCGACGGCAACGTCACCAAAGTCTGTGTCTACCAACGGCCCGAATGTGCCTTTGGGTAGCTCGCTCGTTGCTTGCGCCATCTTGTTGCGCAAGTTCTGCCATATCGGCTTCATGTCGAAGAATTTGTCGTAGACGACTGCGTGAATGATCGCGACGCCGGTTTTCGACTCCGATTTGATCGTTTTGATCTCTGGAATTTGACGTATCTTGCGCTCAAGCTTTCGCGTGATCAGATTTTCTACCCGATCAGGCGCCATGCCGGGATAGTAAGCTGCAATCACGGCTTCACGAACAGTGACGTTGGGATCGGAGCGGCTCGGAAAGTTGAGGAACAGCAACAGACCCGCAACCGCGAGAGTTATGACAACCAGTGCTGTGAAGCGTTGGTTGTTCACGGCAAATCCGGTGAGGTTCATGATTGGTTACCTCCACCGTAGGGGGCCTCGCCGCCAAGCAGCTTTACCTTCTGGCCTTCCCGGAGGAAGGAAACGCCAGCCGTGGCAATAATCTCGCCACCTTTAAGATTTCCGGTGATTTCGACCAGGTTGTTGCGAACATCGCGAACCAGGATCTTGCGCTTCGACACTGAAGACTTCTTCGTGTCATAAACGAAGACATAGTGCTCCTGCCGCTCTCCAGCCAGAATGGCGCTGAGTGGCGCCATAAAAGCACTCGCGTTGGAAAACGTGGATTTGAACCTGAACGCAACTTCGGCGGACATACCCGCATGAAGGCCTGTTACATGGCCGGTCAGTCTGAGTTTGACCGGAAAGGCGTTCGCCTCGCGGGCCCGCGATCCAATTTCACGGATATTCGCCGAGATCTTCTCGCCTGGCAAAGACGGGAAAGTGGCGTTCATCGACTGGCCAACTTTTAGCTTGTTGACCAGGCTGGGCGGGACATTCGTGACGATCTCAAGCTCACTCTCGCCGGACAGCTCGACGATTGTCTGACCGGACGCAACCTCCTGGAAGGCGTGCGCAGACTTTCTCGTGATCGCGCCATCAAAAGGCGCACGGATCACCGCCATCTCAAGGTCTCTTTGAGCCAGCTTCAGTCTTGATTTGGCAGCATTGACCTCACTTTCAGTCGCTTCAAATGCAGCAAGCGTCACATCAAGCTTGGCGCGCGAAACCCATTTTCCTTTGAACAGCTTCTTCTGCCGTTCATGCTCTTGCTGACTTTCGCGAAAGAGCGCATTGGCTTTCGCAAGACTTGCGCGTGCGGCATCAGCCTTCAGTTGAAACGGTTTCGGGTCCAGTCTGGCTATGACATCTCCAGCCTTCACGCGATCCCCCAGATCAACGAGCAACTCGAAAATCTTGCCACCCGATTCAAAACTGAGGGCGGTGCTGTCAACCGGCTTAACAAGACCGGCGATCAACCGCTGTTGTTGATCCACGCCATCTTGCATTTTCATCCACTGGATGGAGCGGACGACGTTCTTGTCTTTTGTCTCTACTTCTTGGCATCCCGCCAGGGCAATCGTGGCCAACGTGAGCAGGAAGCCTGAAAAGGGCAAACTGCGTGCGAGAATTTGTTTTTGCTTGGGCATGAAATCCACTCCAAATCTGATTTGACTTGGACTGTGGAGGATCGCGCGGCTTTTCATAAGTTAGTCTCGGTGACTCACCGCAACCGCAAAGGTGCCTCCGGGCCGCTGACCCTGGCCCAATCTGGCGTTCTTCAGGTTTGTCGCATTCAATGCGACTAACAGTGAGACACTTAAATTTTGCGCACTTTTTCTGACATTGTCTGATCAAACAGCAGCGGGGCACCACGCGCACACTGCAGTGAGACAATGAAAAATGAAAAGACAGCTGGTTGCCATTTTGGCCTGTGACATCCCAGCTCACAGCCCATCGTTAAGCGACTACGAGACTGAAACCAAGGAGAGCCTTCAAGCGTGTTTTAGGTTTGTCCGTGAAAGCGTGGCCGATCATAACGGGCGGCCGTTCCACTCAGCCAAAGCAACGCTGCTGGCAGAATTTGATAACGCCGTTGATGCGGTGCGCTGTGCTCTTGATCTTCATGAGTTCACAGAAGAGGTCAACAGGGGCGTGATTCCTGATCGAAAATTGTCGATGCGGATCGGTGTCCTGCTCGGGGACGAATTTACATTGAGAAAGTCAGATGATGAATAGTCAAGTCAAAGCACTCCTGCTTTCCCTTCTCAATGCCACTCTCATGTTGGGTGTTATCCTAACGCTGAGCGCCGTGTTTCTCGTTCACCAGATTGAAGGCTTCGCGGAAGACTTTATGACCCATGCTGGCAGTGCCTTGTTGCAAGAAGCCGGGCATGAGGTGAACGGTGCCATCGTTGCGCTTAAAACAGCCGATAGGGATTTGAAGCGCCTAACGCAAAGCGTCCAAGCGATTATTGATAAGCCTGTGGGCCATCTCAGCCGGCAGGATGTCGAATTGCTGCAAGGATTTCGCAGCGATCTAGAGGCGACAAATCAGCTTCTTTTCAGAATGACAAACTCGTTTGGCGGTCTGTCCGACCAGACCGTGCGCCGGCTCGGTGAAACTCTCATTGAAGCGATTGTCAGGGTCGGAAACTGCAGGAAAATCGGATCGTCAGGATGATTGAGCTCAAAATTTAACAGGTTTTGCTGCCTCGACCGGAGTGTGACTAACAGTTAGTTGCTTCTGCCGCTGCGCAAACTGACCCAAAGTCCCCAAACACGTGAATGAGTTCTAATCGGCCGATGGAGGGGCAGTCATGGCTGCCGACCGCAGTACCGAGTGATGAAGACAAGCTTCCGGTTTCGCACTCCCGACCGCGTTTGGAACGTGAACTTGCCCCTGTTGGTCAGCCAACAGGTCTTGCATCGTCAGAATGATATTGGACAGACGCTATGAACATTGCCCAAGCCAGCGGTCAGTTTGCTGCTGAAGCTGCCACCAGGAAAAACACGCTTGCTGACTATTGGTGCACCGCGGCGCGAAGATTTGGCGATAACATCGCCCTAGTCGCCGATGACAAGTGTTACACCTATGCAGACTTGGACTCATACGCCCGTGCGCTTGCATGCCGACTGCGTGAGGCAGGGTTACGGCATGGTGACGTATGCGGCATCCACCTTCCGCGCTCTGCTGAGAGTGTGATATCGATTTTAGCGATCACCTTATCTGGGGCAGCCTGGCTCCCGCTTGATCCTTCTTACCCTCGCGCCCGCTTGGAGCTCATGGCAGACGAAGCGCGCATTAAGCTCCTCGTGGCCGACACTCACGGGCCGTCGCTGCATCTGAAGTGTGAGCCTATCGTCATCTCTGCAGACATAGATGACCTCCCCAACGTCACCCGCCACGTCACGCACCCCTGGCCGTCCGTCACACCAGATGACCTTGCCTACATCATCTTTACCTCTGGCTCCACCGGGCGACCCAAAGGGATCCAGATCGAACATGGAGCGCTTCTGGCCTTTCTTTCCTCTATGGCCGAGTTGCTCGATCCTGCGGTGTGGCGGTGGGTGTTTTCGGTCAGTTCGCCTAGCTTCGACATTTCGCTCTTGGACCTTTTCGTGCCATTTGCATTTGGAGGCTGCGTAGAACTTGCCTCTCTGGAAGAGGCAAGGGATGGGAGATTGTTAAAGGCTCGCCTTGATGCCTCACGACCGAGCCTTCTCCAGGCCACACCGGCGACCTGGCGCATGTTGCTGGCAGCAAAGTGGCAAGGCCATCAAGGGCTGACATTGCTTACGGGCGCAGAAGCCATTAGCCCAGCCATGGCGAACGATCTGCTTCATCGGTCGGACGAGCTGTGGAACCTTTATGGGCCGACAGAGACAACTGTATGGGCGTCCGCGGCAAAACTAACGTTGCAAGATGTCAAGGCAGGATTGATCCCGATTGGATTTCCCCTCAACCACGTGGAAACTTTGATCGTGGACGACGAGAAACGCGAAGTTCAAACGGGTGAAATTGGCGAGCTTTGGCTCAAGGGACCGAGCCTATCTCGCGGATATCTGGAGAGACCGGAGCTTACCGCAGAAAAGTTCGCTGAAGGACCGCATGGTCGGGCCTACCGGACCGGAGACCGCGTATCATTGAGACCCGACGGTCAGCTTGCCTTTCACGGCAGGATCGACAACCAAATAAAGCTCAATAGCTTCAGGATAGAACCGAGTGAGGTGGAGAATGTGCTTTGCCGGCATGAGGCTATTCGAGAGGTCATTGTGACGTTGAAGTCATCTTACAATGACGAGCAGCGTTTGGTGGCCTACGCGCTTCCCGCCACGCACGAACATGATGCTGCGAAACTCACAAGGGAGCTCCATACGCTCGCCAGAAACCATATGCCTGGCCCGATGTGTCCCAGCCAGTATGTGTTCTTGGATGAACTTCCCCTTACGCCGTCGGGCAAAATCGATCGAAATGCACTACCCGACCCAGTGGCTGAGCGGCCAGCTCTGGCGGATGCATATGTGGCACCTCGCGATGCGCTGGAACTCCGTCTGGCGCGCGTGTTTCAGGATATTTTGCGAGTGCAGACCGTCGGCGTTACAGACAACTTTTTCGAACTGGGTGGTGACTCATTGGCCACCGTTGAGTTGCTCCTGGCGCTTGAGGAACAGATAGGTCTGAAGGTTGAATTGCCCCACTTCTTGGAGCGCCCCTCCGTTGAAGGCTTGGTGGAGCATGTCAATGAGCAGAGAAACTATCGGCCCAGTACAGCCATCGTCAGTTTGCGAACCGAAGGAGATGGGACACCATTGTTTTTCATACATGGTGCCGGCGGCCTAGCGTTCACGGTGTTCGAGTTGGCTCAGTCTTTGGGCGGTGACTTTCCGATCTTCGCCGTTCAGGACCCAGCATGTGATCCGGCCATCGAACCGCAGCGGCGGTTGGAGGACATGGCCAAAGCTTTGATCGCGCAGGTTCGAACGGTTCAGCCCCAGGGCCCCTATCAGCTCTGTGGGCACTCCTTCGGCGGTCTTCTGGTTTATGAAATGGCGCGTCAGCTCAAGGTATCTGGTGAGGAAGTGCGTTTTCTTGGAATGCTGGACACGCCCACGCCGCCCCAGGCCGCTGCAGCCAACGGCTTGAGCGCGAAGCTAAGCTCAGCCTGGCGAGAGCTTCGTTTTCTGGGACAGATTTTGACCCAAGCAGGTCCGATGGCTGTGGATGGCTGTTACGTTCTGTTCGGTGCTGAGGCCCGATATCACAATAGCCAAGCAGACGGTGGATCGCGTTGGAACCTCCGTAAGGTTTGGTCAAATGCCATGTTTGCCTATTTTCACAAACGTTCGGGTCTTGCTTCTGCTGTCGATCGGCGTTCGCGTCTGTTGATGATGCGGCAACCTGGAATCGGACGTTCTGTCTACCTCACCGGCATACATGACAAAGCGAGACGGACATACCGGCCAGGGGCGTACGAGGGGATCATCCATTTGTTCCGAGCGCTTGATGGTTCTGCGGAAACGCAAGGTTTTCAAGACAAAACGTTGGGGTGGGGGCAGCTGGCAAGAGAAGTACAGGTGCACTGGGCCCCTGGAACGCACTTCTCGATGACCAGAGGAGACAATCACCGACAGCTCGCAAAACTCCTGGATAAGGCGCTTCTCAAAACTTAAGGACGACCTGCATCAGATGCGACCAGAACAGAATGACTGAAGTCCGGTCCCGACCGGATTTGCCTCACACCGTTTCAAGCGATCCAGTACAATATGTTTGACCTATACTCTCTCGTCTTCGCCACGAGCTTTGTCCTTGGCGCGACCTTTCTGTCTATTGTGTTCTACCGTGTTGCGCGGGGACTGCTCAGTCATAGGATCGATGAGCATAGCCAAGATATGGCGTCCTCGATCATTTTTCGGATAGCTGCCCTCCATGGCTTGATCCTCGCATTGGTGTTTGCTCAAGAGCTCACCAACTACAATGAGGTGCGCAAGACCGTGTCTGAAGAAGCGATCGCAGTCGGTGACGTGTTCTTTGACCTCGGTCGCCTAGACCCCGACAGGACTCTCAAGTTGCGTCAAGCTCTCACCAGCTACACGCATGCGGTGGTCCACGATGAGTGGGCGCGGCTTGGTAAGGGGGAGGGGCTCAGTCCTGCGGCATGGCGCTATTGGGAGACCACCTATCAAGGTATTTTGGACCTTGAGGTGCAGGGCAAACGCGACAAAGCCCTGATCGCATTGATGCTGCCCAGAGTGCGGAAGATCGCAGGCTACCGACAGATGCGCGTAAATGCCGTGAGCTATGGCCTGAACCCATTGTTCTGGACAGTCGCCATCGTGGGGCTATTGGTGGTTGCAGTTCCGTATTTGATCTTTCCTCCGACCTTCATGAATTTAACACTGCTCTCGATCTTCGGCGGGTACACAGGGCTCGTTATGTTCGCAATTGCCGCAGTCGCCAATCCTTACCTGGACCCAGGTGAGCTGCGACCCGTTGGCATGAGTCAGTTACTGAAGAGCGAAATGACGAATTTCTACACAGGGAGATAGCGCCTGCGAAATCAGTGTTGGGTCGCGTACAGCACTACAATGCACCAGCACACTTTGAGTTGAACAGTGACGCCTCCGTTTACTTTTCTATGAGTTTGTTGGAGAGTTTTCTCAGTGATCTCAGCAGCGCATAGGCTCAATCATGACGCCACTTGAGGAAAGACGATTTGCTGTAAAGAATGCGGCCGAACAAATTCTGTCGATCATTGGCGACACACCTTCAGTGGAGAAACTTGAGCGTGCGAAAGCGGTTCTTGTCGCGCTCTGCGCCAGGAAGGAGCTGTTTCGGGAAGATGATTTTCCGATTCCAACAGGCGGCATCACGGATAGGACGTTTTTGATCTACGACAACGCCGAAGGTGCCGCACTGTACATGGTGACGAGCGTGCCCAGTCAGGCCTACAGGCCGCACGACCATGGCGGATCGTGGGCAATTGTCGCCATGATCGAAGGCGAAACCAGACACGGGATGTTCACTAGGGAGCCCGGAGACGACGGTTCCGCGCCGAAGCTGATCCACAAGACGGATATCATTTGTCGTCCCGGGCATGCGATCTCTCTGATGCCGGACGGCATACACAATACTGCCAGCCTCGGCTCCGGCCCTCTGCTCCATCTGCACTTTTATGGAACGCGGTTCGAGGATCAGGGTGCGCGCACCGAATTTGATCTGGATACCGGACAGACCGTGCAGTTCAGACTTGAGGAGTTCGGCCATATTGAAGATCGGCGATGAAGGCGTTGGCCGAGGATATGTTTGACGACCCATCAATCGGTTGCCAATGATTTGAGTGGAGAGAAATGCCCATGCTTCCGACCAACCAGTCTACGACGCCGCCGCCCGCGTTGCGCGTTATGATAACGGCAGGTGCTGCGGGAATCGGACGCGCGATGGCGGAGCGCTTTGTTGAGCACGGTGCGCGTGTCCATGTCTGCGATGTGGACAAAGCGGCATTGGATAGACTGGCGACTGAGCGACCGGATATCCAGGGCACCTGCGTGGACGTTGCCGACGAGACCGCCTTCGACAATTGGTTTGACCGGGCGCTCAGCGATCTGAGTGGGCTCGACGTGATGATCAACAATGCTGGTACGGGCGGGCCAACCGGTCGGATCGAAAGCATGGATACAACGGCATGGCGGCAGTGTTTCACTGTCGGGGTGGACTCCCACATGTTTGGATGTAGACGCGCAGTGTCGGTGATGAAGCAACAGCGCAGTGGCTCCATCATCAACATTTCATCCGTAGCAGGCCTGGTCGGCTATCCGCTCCGCACACCCTATGCCGCATCGAAATGGGCGGTTATCGGCCTGACCAAGTCCGTCGCAGCGGAAGTCGGTCCGTTCAACATTCGCTGCAACGCCATTTGCCCCGGCCCCGTTTCCGGCCCACGCATGGATCGCGGCATCGCCGCAGAGGCGGCCAACTCCGATCGCAACGAGAACGAGATCAGAGACTACTATGCCTCCGGTGTTTCAATGCGCCGTTTTGTTGAGCCGGAAGAGATTGCCGACATGGCTCTGTTCCTCGCGTCTCCGGGTTCTGCGATGGTAACGGGACAGGCCATCAGTGTGGATGGCCACACAGAGACGTATCACTAGATCGGCGCAGCGCTATGTTTGCAAACCACAGCGAAGTTAAAGCCGCCCTGGAGAATGCGGGCGTGGTGGACACCCACTATCATGTGGGGCCGGAGCTTGTTGCGCGACGTTACGATGTGAAATCCCTGAGTGATGTGGCGGCGCCATTCGGGGCAACCTTGGTTCTGAAAAATCATACCTACCCCACATCGCCACTCGCCAGCCTTGCCCGCAGGCGGTTTGGCGCACGGTTCTACGGCGGCGTTGTGCTGAACCATTATGTCGGCGGTCTGAACCCCGCTGCGGTTACAGGCGCGATGTCCGGGAACAGGACCAATGTTGAGCAGTCAAGGCCTGATCCTGCCCCCGTCGTCGTCTGGATGCCGACGGTGCATTCAGCTGCGGAAATGGCAAACCAGGGTCGCAATTTCGGGGAGGTTTGGCTGCGCTGCTGTGCGCGGTCGCTCGAAGCAGAAGACCCCCACCTGTTCGACGAACCTGTCGTTGCGTTTGACGATCATTTGGCCCCAACCAAAGCCCTGATCGAGACTGTGGAGGCCATCGCGGTCAATCACTGTGTTCTCGCCACCGGGCATCTGTCTGCGCAAGAGATTCTGCGCCTTGTTCCAATGGCCCTCGAAATGGGTGTGAAGAAGATCATTCTGACGCACCCGCATTATCCGGTTGTCGGACTAAGCGACGACGACCTGGTGCACCTCGCCAAGCACCCGGAAGTCTTTGTAGAGCATTGTTTTGCGGTCCACACGGACACCGGCGTTGCGCTCCAGGCCTTCGCAGACTCCATTCGCAAAACGGGTCCAGAGCAGGTCCTGCTGTCGACAGACTTTGGACAGATCAGCAGTGATCCGTTTCCCGAGGGGACAATTCGCTATGCAGAGGCACTTTCCGGACTGCTTGGTGAATTTATGACCGAGTATGAATTTGTCTCGATGTTCGGGCGAAACGGACGCAGGGCGCTCGGGTTGGAGGAAGCGGAGGTGCGCCCAACATAGGGTTCTGCGTGGTGCTTAAACTCTCGCCTACGGTCAAAAATCGCGACGAGGATGCGCACTTTCTGGCCGGTCTGCTCAAGGCAGGCCTCGAGGCGAGCTTACCGTTGTAGAACTGCGAGGTGTGGTGGGTCCGGCAGGACTCGAACCTGCAACCAGACGGTTATGAGCCGTCGGCTCTAACCAATTGAGCTACGGACCCACCTGGCGCGGAGCACGCTTTGGTGGAGCCCGCGCAAGGCCCCTGCTATAGCAAGAGCGGTGAGCATGTGAAAGCGGGAAGTCTTGTGCCTTTGCGTTTGCTCTACCGCCTGAACCAGACGCCATATTCGCGTCTTAATCGCAAGCCTATAGGGGGAGCGCTGACGCTGCCTCAGGAGATGGACCGCTATGACCGCAAAATGGCTCTTACTCACAACACTCACCCTCATGGCATGGGCCGCTCCGCTCGCGCCTGCGGCCGCCCAAGAGGCGGCCAAACGCACGCTCAGCGTGAGTGCAACCGGAACCGTCACAGCAGAACCCAATATTGCCGTGGTCACCATGGGCGTGCTCACCGAGGCGAAAACGGCGCGCGCGGCTCTCAGCGCCAATACCGAAGCCATGGGTGCCCTGATTGATGAATTGGTGGCTCAAGCCATTGCAAAGAAAGATCTGCAAACCTCAAACTTCAGTGTGCAGCCGCGTTATGTCTATCCCAAGCGCAGCAGCGATGGGCTGCAGCGCCCGCCCCGGGTGGTGGGGTATACGGTCTCCAACCAATTGACCGCGATCGTGCGCAATCTGGACAGCTTGGGAGAGGTGCTCGACAAGGCCGTCAGCACCGGGTCAAACCAGATCCAGGGCTTGCGCTTTTCCATCGATAAGCCGGGGCCCTTGCGTGATGAGGCGCGCAAGCGGGCCGTGAGCCAGGCGGTTGCGCGCGCCAAGCTGCTGGCCGAGGCGGCCGGCGTGACCCTCGGGCCCATCATGACCATGTCGGAAAGCGGCGGTGTGCGCCCGCCTCAGCCGGTGGCCAGGGGACGGGCGTTTGCCGCAGAAGCGGCCGCTGCGCCTGTGCCCGTGGCCCGCGGCGAACAGGAACTCTCCGCCACGGTGAACATCACCTGGGCTTTGCAGTAGCCGACTTAGTGTCCGTCAGCGCCCTCGCGCATCCATTGCTGCAGGGCGCGGATGGAGTGCTCTGAGTTAACCCCACATTTTGGATCCAGCACCAGGGGGCCTGGGCGGTAGCCCCTGTTGTTCAGGCCCCGCTGAACCGATTCCACGAGCTGGATATCTTCTTCCACCGTGGTCTGCCGGTCCTGGATGGCCAGGTTGCGGATCACATCGGATTCGCGGCCATCCACCGTGTACCAGCCACGCCACACCGTGACCGTGTCCACGCCCGTCGCGCGCCAATGATAGGTGTTGAGCACGTTGCCGGGATAGACCTGGAACGAGAACAGAGGCCACAAGAACCACGAGGAGTAATCGCCCGCATGCTCATTCGCCTCCAGGTCGATCGGATAGCTCATGTCGTCCAGGTTCTGGCACTCGGTGGTGTGGCGCAGGCAATAGCCTTGAGGCTGAATGTCATAGGTCTCCGGCTTCACCACCCCGGTGGCAAAGGTCACATGATTGATCGAGCAGTGGTAGCATTCTGAATAGTTCTCAACGGAGACCTTCCAGTTGCAGTCCTCCGGAATCTCGACCCATTCCAGGGGTTTGAGCTCCTGGATATTCGGCACGAAGGCGGCAAGCTGTTCACGGGCGCCGGGGAACCACTCGTCCATGGGCTTGGCATCCGGATCCAGGTTGACGAAGATGAAGCCGTTGAAGAGCTCCACGCGCACCTCGGTCAGGCAGATCTCTTTGCGGTCAAAGCCCTCGACGGCCTTGATGTTGGGCCCTGAGCGCAAGGCTCCGCTCAGCTCATAGGTCCAGGCGTGATAGGGGCACACAACCACCTTGCAGTTGCCTGTGCCGCTCACCAGTTCATGGGCCCGGTGCTGGCAGACATTATAGAAGGCACGAACCTGATCGTCGCGCCCGCGAATGCAAAACAGGCTCTGGCCCGCAATCTGGAAGGCGAAATAGTCGCCCACATTTTCAACCTGCGACTGGTGGCCCGCATATTGCCAGGTGCGTGCCAGAATACCGTTCTGCTCGACCTTGAAGATTTCAGGGTCGGTATAGTATCTCGCCTCCAGCGAGCGGGTAACAACCGGGGTGCTCATACCCTCATCTCCTATTCACTGCGGTAAATGCCTAACTCATGCCGGCGTTCATGGAAACGGCCGATGTTCGCGATCACATCCTCGCTGGCATCGGCAATGACGTAAGCCATCAAGGTCTCCAACAGCGCACCGGTGGAAAAGATCGAGGTGAAGAATTGCGGTGTGTCGGTCTGCACCACGAAGCCATGTTCGCTGCCGGCGATCACCGGAGAGGCCGGGCTGTCGGATATGCCGATGATGGTGACCCCTTGGGCCCTGGCGACGTCCACCGCCTCCACAACCTCTGACCGGTAGGGCTTGAAGGTGATGGCCAGCAGAACGTCCTGCTCGCCCGCCCGGGCGATATCGTCCACCGCCAGGCTGCCGCTGCGGGGAATGGCGCGCACATTGTCCAGCGCCATGTCGGCCAGATAGGTGAAACTGCGCGCCAGTGTGTGGTTGATCCCAACGCCCAGAATGTAGGCCGTGCGGGCGGCGACGATGGCATCGGCGGCGGCCTTCATTCGTTTGGCGTCCGTGGCCGCGAAGGTTTGCTCAACATTGGCAATCGCGCCCGCGGCCATATCCGCATAAAGCCCGTCCAGCTTGCCGCCCTTTGAGAGCGATTGCAGCCAGCGGGCCCGGTCCGGGAAGTTGACGCCGCCTTTGCGGATCTCTTCGCGGAACGGCTCGCGGAAATCATCATAGCCCTCAAAGCCGAACGAGCGCGCCATGCGCACAAATGTGTTGGGCTTCACATTGGCCGCCTCGGCGATCTCGCGGATGGAGCTCACCCCCACATCATTGGGGTTTTCCAATACATAGGCCGCGGCTTTGCGCGTTTCCGGCGTGAGGTTGGACAGCTCAGCACCCAGCGCCGCCAGCACGTCCTGGGGGGCGGGGGATGCAGAATTTGGTACAAACATGTTATTCATGGTTGACGATTGTACATTTGTACTATTTATGTGTCCATCGAAATCTGAAGTGTTCACCGGTTTGACGGAGACAAAAAAGTGGCAGAAGGACCTTCCTCCAAACTCCCCGCGTCCGCGCGGGTTGTGATTGTCGGCGGCGGCGTTATGGGCTGCGGTCTGGCCTACCATCTGGCCCATGAGGGCTGGAGCGATGTGGTGTTGTTGGAGAAGGCCGAGCTCACCTCGGGCTCCACCTGGCATGCGGCAGGTCAAATCACCCACTCCACCTCCAGTTTCGGGCTTGGCAAGTGCGTTGACTATAATATCGGTCTTTACGCAGGTGCGCTTGAGGCGGAGACCGGCCAGTCCGTCACCTGGCATGGCTGCGGCTCGTTCCGTCTGGCCTATACGGAAGATGAGATGGACTGGCTGCGCCACACTTTGAGTGTTGCGCGTTCGCTGGGCTTCAATATTGAGCTCGTGGGGCCGGAGCAGATTGCCGCCTTGCATCCGTTCTACAATCTGGACGGTGTTCTGGGCGCGCTGCACACGCCCGATGACGGGCACGTGGACCCCTCAGGCGTTACGCAAGCCATGGTCATCGGCGCGCGTCAACTCGGCGCGAAGATCATCCGCCGCTGCCGGGCCACCGACATTCAGCAGCTTCCAAGCGGGGAGTGGAAGGTTTCCACCGAGCTTGGGGATATCACCTGCGAGCATGTGGTGAATGCGGGCGGCACCTATGCCCGGCAGATGGGCGAGTGGAGCGGGCTGCAACTGCCTATGACCTCCATGACCCACCACTATTTCGTCACCGACACGGTGCCCCAGTTCCAGGAGCTGGACTATGAGCTGCCGGTGGTGCGCGATGACAAGCTGGTGTCCGGCTATATCCGCATGGAGCAGAAGTCCGGCCTGATCGGGATCTATGAGAAAGAGAACCCCAACGCGGTGTGGCTCGACCATTGCCCGTGGGAAGCGGAGAACGAGCTGTTTGAAGCGGACTATGACCGCATCATGCCGTGGCTGGAAAACTCCATGGACCGCATGCCGATCTTTGCTGAGCTTGGCATCAAGCGCGAAGTGCATGGCGCCATCTCGCACCCGCCGGACGGCAACCCGCTGATCGGGCCGGCGCCGGGCGTGAAGAACTACTGGTGCTGCTGCGGCACCCAGATCGGCATTGGCTGGGGTCCGGGGCTGACCCGGGAGCTGGCGCGCTGGATGGTGCACGGGGCAGCTGATATCTCCATGCGCGAGTTCGACCCGCGCCGCTTTGGCGACTATGCGGTCAAAGACTGGCAAGTGACCAAGGCGAAGGAAGATTACTGCCTGCGCCATGAGATCCCGTTCCCCCACTTCAACCGCCTGGAAGGCCGGCCCATCAAGCCGAGCCCGCTCTATGAGCGCCTGAAGGAAAAGGGCGCGGTGTTTGAGGAGGTCTATGGCCACGAGCGTCCGCGCTGGTTTGCCCGCGATGGGGTGGCGCAGGAGGATCATTACTCGTTCCGCCGCAACGTGGTGCACGACATGGTGGGCCATGAGGTGAAGGGCGTGCGCGCGGGCGTCGGGCTGATGGATATTACCGCCTTCACCAAGGTGGAAGTGGCCGGGCCCGATGCGGAGCGCTTCCTGGATGGGCTCATTCCCAACCGGTTGCCCAAGAAGGTGGGCGGTATTGCGCTGACGCACTTGCTGAATGAACGCGGGCGGATCGAGATTGAGATCACCATTGTGCGCCTTGCTGAAGACCGGTTCTATCTGGTGTGTGCGGCGTTCTTCGAACAACGCCTGCTGGATCATTTGAACCTGCGCCGTGCTGATGCTGAGATGGACGTTATCAACCGCTCCACCTCCTGGGCCGCGCTGGCGGTGCAGGGGCCGCGCTCCCGCGATGTGCTGGCGGCGAACACAAGCGCAGCACTCGACAATGCCAGCTTCCGTTGGCTCAACGCGCAGGAGATCACGGTCGCCGGCAAGACGCTCTGGGCCTTCCGCATGTCCTATGCGGGCGAGCTTGGCTGGGAGCTGCATGGCCCGGCTGAAGACATGCTGGCGGTTTACGATGCTCTTTGGGCCGCTGGCGAGCCCTATGGCGTGGTGGACTATGGCTCGTTCGCCATGAACGCCATGCGCATGGAGAAAGGCTTTAAGGGCGCGGGCGAACTCACCAACGAGGTGACCCTGCCGGAAGCCGACGTGATGCGCTTTGTGAAGATGGACAAGGAGGCCTTCGTGGGCAAAGCGCCGACAGAGGTGAGCGTGCAAGGCGAGCTGCCCTGGATCTGTGCCTATCTCTCTATCGAGGCTGATGGCGAGGAAGACGGCCATGGCGGCGAAGCGGTGCTGCTGAACGGCGAAGTCGTGGGCACCACCAGTTCGGTGGCGTACGGCCACACGGTGGGCTCCATCCTGGCCTTTGCCTACGTCAAGCCCCACGCGGCCGAACCGGGCACGGAGCTTGAGGTGGTGATCATGGGTAAGGAGCGTCCCGCCAAAGTGCTGGCCGAGCCGATCTATGACCCGGAGAGCCTGCTGCCGCGCACCGATGCGACCTCCTCGCCTGTGGCGGTCAGCGCGTAGAAAGCTCACTTCCATGAAGATCACCCGCGTCTCCATTTATCGCACCGAGCTGCCCTATGCGGGCGGTGCGTATCAGTGGGGCGCGGGCAACGTGATCAGTGTCGGTCAGACAACGGTGGTGGTGATCGACACCGACGCCGGAGTGTCCGGGTGCGGGGAGTTCTGCCCGTGCGGCGACAACTATATGGCGGCTCATTCTGAGGGGACCGAAGCGGCAGCCAGAATTCTGGCGCCTGCACTGTTGGGGGAAGACCCCCGTCAGGTCGGTGCCATCGAGCAGATTATGGACCAGGCCATCTTCGGACATGGCTATGCCAAGGCGCCGTTTGATGCCGCCTGTTGGGATATTCTCGGCAAGGCCAGTGGTCAGCCTGTCTGGATGTTGATGGGCGGAAAGCTCACCGACGGAGCCCCCATGTACCGGGTGGCGCCGCAAAAGGCCCCTGATGAGATGGTCGCTGAGATGGAGCAACACCGGGCTGCGGGATATCGCCAGTTTCAGATCAAGGTGGGTGCTGACTGGGCTGAAGACATTGAGCGCATCAAAGCCACCGTGCCCCACCTGAAGGCAGGCGAGAAAGCCTTTGCCGATGCCAACCGCGGCTGGACGGTGGACCAGGCGGTGCGCGTGGCCAGGGCGACGAGCGGGTTGGACTACTTTATGGAGCAGCCTTGCCGGACGTATGAAGAATGCCAGCAAGTGCGCCGGCGCACAGATCTGCCCATGAAGCTCGACGAGTGCATTACCGACATGCGCATGGCCCACCGGGTGGTGGAGGACGCAGGTGCGGAAGTCGTCTGTCTGAAGGTGTCCAATCTGGGCGGGCTGTCCAAGGCAAGACGCTTGCGTGACTATCTGGTGGAGAGCCGGATTCCCGTGGTGGCTGAGGACACGTGGGGTGGCCAGATCACCACGGCGGCCCTGGCCCATCTGGCCGTGTCCACGCCGGCGGACATGCTGGTGAACAGTACCGATCTTCACAACTACAACACGCGCAACACCGGGCTGCCGTCGCCTGAAACGCGCGAGGGCAAACTCTTCGCACCGGACGCGCCGGGTCTTGGCGTGGAACCGGACTATGCGAGCCTCGGCGAAGCGGTTGCGGTGTACGGACAAGGCTCATGAAGATCACCCGCATCAGCGTCTGGCAAAAAGATCTGCCGCTCACAAAGCCCTACTGGCTTTCGGGCGGGCGGCTGAAATTTGAGAACCTGGATGCCACCTTTGTCCGGCTGGATACCGATGCCGGGATATCCGGCTGGGGCGAGGGAACGCCCTGGGGCCACACCTATCTGCCGGCCCATGGCCCGGGCATCCGCGCCGGCATTGAAACCATGGCCCATGCCGTGCTGGGGCTCGACCCCCGCAAGGTGGAGCATGTGGAGCGGGCCATGGACATCTGCCTGCCGGGCCATCTTTACGCCAAGGCGCCCATCGATCTGGCCTGTTGGGACCTGATGGGCAAAGCCTTCGACCTGCCCATGGCCGATCTTTTCGGGGGGCGCTATGAGGATGGAACGCCTATTGCGTCCTCCATCTCCACCGGCACCCCGGACGAGATGCTGGCGCTGATCGATGAATACCGGGCCACGGGCTACCGGGTGCATTCGGTGAAGGTGGGGGCCGACATTGCGGCCGATATTGAGCGCATCCGGTTCCTGGAGCAAAACCGCAAACCTGATGAGCGCATTCTCTATGACGTGAACCGCGCCTGGACGCGCCGTGAGGCGATGACCGTGATGAATGCGGTGGCGGAGCTTGGCATCACCGTGGAGCAGCCCTGCGAAACCTTGGACGATATCGCGGCCATCCGCCCGCTTACCTCGTCTCCCATCAGTGTGGATGAACGGCTTGAAACCTTGCAGGATATGTCGCGTATCGCGCGCGCTGGCCTCGCTGAAGTGGTCAACATCAAGCTGAACCGCGTGGGCGGGCCCACCAAAGCCCAGCGCATTCGCGACATGGCGTTGGCCCACGGCATCCAGATCTATGTGATGGCCACAGGCGGCACCGTCATGGCCGACAGCGAGGCGGCCCATCTGGCGCAGTCCATCCCGACCGAATCGCGCTTGGGCACCTGGGCCTGTCAGGATATGCTGGCGGTGGACGTGGCGCCCGGCCACGGCACGCGGAATGAGAATGGCGATTTGCGGGTGAGCGATGCACCCGGTCTTGGGGTCGAGCCTGATCTTGACCTTCTGGGCGAACCCATAGCGATCTACGAGTGAACGGAGCGAGCTGATGAAAGCCAATATTTCACAACAAGACTGGATTGACCGCGCCAATAAGGTGTTGCCGGCCGGTGGCTTTGGCAATTTCGACCCTGGCGTGATTGTGCGCGAGGGCAAAGGCTCGCGCGTTTGGGACGAGGACGGCAAGGAGTATATCGACTATCTGATCGGCTCCGGCCCCATGCTTCTGGGTCATGGCCACCCGGAAGTGGTTGAGGCCGCAAGCGAACAGCTTGCCAAGGGCATGACCTTCTTTGCCAACAATGCCCGCGGCATTGAGCTGGCCGAAGAGATCTGCAGCGCCGTGGCGTGCGCCGAACAGGTGCGCTATGTGAGCACGGGCGGTGAGGCGGATATGTATGCCATGCGCCTTGGCCGGGCCCACACCGGGCGCGATAAGATCATGAAGTTCGAAGGCGGCTATCACGGCATGTCGGCCGAAGCGCTGATGAGCCTCACACCTCAACGCCTGGAGAACTATCCGAACGCCGTGCCCGACAGTGCGGGCATTCCCGACAGTGTGCGCGCGGAGATGATCATTGCGCCGTTCAATGATGCGGAAACCGCACGGGCGATGATGAGCGAATATGGCGAGGAGCTGGCTTGCGTGATCGTGGAACCGCTGCAGCGCCTGATCCCGCCGGAGCCGGGCTTTCTGGAAACCCTGCGCGAGGAAACCGAAAAGCGCGGCATCGTGCTGATCTTCGACGAGGTGGTCACCGGCTTCCGGCTCGCCTATGGCGGGGCTCAGGAGAAGTATGGCGTGGTGCCGGATCTGTGCACCATGGGCAAGATCATCGGCGGCGGCTTCCCTCTGGCGGCGGTGGCCGGCAAGACGGAGATCATGCAGCATTTCGACAAAGCCAAGGTGGGCGCTGAGGGCTTCACCTTCCAGCACGGTACACTGAGTGGCAATCCGGTGGCCTCGGTTGCGGGCCTGAAAACCATGGAGATCCTCCGCCGGCCGGGCACCTATGAAGCCATGCGCGAGAGCGGCGCCTTCATCATGGAAACGTTGCGCAAGAACCTGGGCGGGGCGGGCATTGCGCACCAGATCGTGGGCGATGAGACGCTGTTTGATGTGATCTTCACAGACCGGCCGGTGAAGAACTATCGCGATATCTTCCAGGCGGATGGCGCCAAGCAAAAGCAGTTCAACGTGCACCTGCGCGAGAAGGGGCTCTTGAAGAGTGATGCGAAGACCTATGTGTCGCTGGCTCTGACCCAGGAGGATCTGGATCAGACGGCTGATGCGATTGCGTATGCCACGCAGCAGATTGCGGGGTAGCATTCTCCGTGCCCCTGCGAAAGCAGGGGCCCATAGCTCGTTCTTTTCCTATTGCTGAGAAGGTCCCTGCTTTCGCAGGGACGCGGCAACAGAGCCGGCGCCCTTGCGCACGCGAGGGCCCATAGCTCTGGCCGTTCCCTTGGCTGAGAAGGTCCCTGCTTTCGCAAGGACGCGGGACTAGCTTGCGCGGCTGTTGCTGCTCCCCGCCTAGTCCTTCGGCGTCAGGATGTCCCGAACCGCCGTGGCGCCCCGCTCTGCCAAATCAACGGCATCGCCGACCACGCCTTTCACGCCGTCCACTGCGCCTTTCACACCGGTTTTGACCCGGTCTACGCCAGCATTGGCGCCCTTGCGCACGAAGGTCCAGCCCTCTGTGGTCTTTTGCACGGCCAGCTTTGCAATCGGCGGAAGCTTTGTGTCATCCTGCTTGGGCGCTTCGGCTTGCGGTTGTGGCTCGGGAGCCGGCAATTCGACGATTTGAATCTCGGGCTTGGGCTTGCCGATTTTCACCGGCGCGCTTTCGACCTTCGCCGCGCAGCGCGCCACGATCACCGGATAGGGCGCTTGCAAAGAGCCCTCGATCACGCGCGGGATCGCCGCGTCACAGGCGCTCTGGCTTTGCCACACCTTGGGAGGCTGGGCGATGACTTGGCAGTCCTCGGACTGGTGGTTGCAGCCCATAACGGTCATCGCAATGACAGCGGCTTCGATCATTGGTCGTAAACTTTCAATTCCCGGAATAAGGACCGCCTTGTGCCAAGCAAAAAAGGCGGGAACTGGGCAGCCTCACAACAATATGAGGCGGCTTAGGAATAGGTGTGTTCCGGGCTTCCCAAGTCCGAAGGAACAAAGCCCAGACCAGGGCCGGATTTAGGCGCAATGCGGGTGTCGGGCAGGGTCTCAATCCCGTCCAAGCAGGGCGTTAGCGCCAACGGTTCGCGCAGATCGCAGCAGGAGATCAGGAGATCGGGCGGCGCGCCGATGGCCAGGTGCACAATGGCCGCCGTGGCAATGTCGCCGCACCAGGGCCCGTCAATGCGCATTTTCATGCCCGCCGCTGCTGCCGCATCGCGCACCTTGCGCGCCACGGTGAGCCCGCCCAGGAAGGCTGGCTTAATGCAGATGGACTGGGCGAGGCCTTCTTCGATGGCTCGGAATGCCACCTCGGCAGAGGACACGGACTGGTCCACCATCACCGGGACCTGCGTGCGCTTCATCACATCCACATTATCGTCGTAGAGTGCGCACGGTTCCTCCCAGACAATGCGCGGATCGGTGAGCTGGGCCATGGTTTCGCACGCCCTGTCCACCGACCAGCCGCCATTGGCATCGGCCAGCACAATCTGGTTCGCAGAAAGCGCGGCCAGAAGCGTGGTCAGATGCTCAACATCCTCTTTAAGGGCGCCTACGCCGAGCTTCACCTGGAACACCGTGCGCTTTGCTCCCGCCAAAGCCACGCGCTCGCGGATGCGCTCCGGCGTGCGTTCTGAGATGGAGAAATAATCCGGCACCGCTGGTGTAAGAGCGCCGCCCAAGAGGTCGCACAGCGGGCAGGCTTTCTGCCGGGCCGTCAGATCATGCCAGGCAGTTTCAAGCCCAAAGGCAACACCCCCCCAGCCCTTGCCGCGCTCCCTCAGATCTTCAGCAAGATCGAGCAGTGCATCTTGAGGCTGGGCGATGAGCAGGGCGAGGAACGCGCGTTCTTCGGCAATCTTGCCCATCTGTTCGCCCTGGGGCAGAGACGGGGGGAACACAACTTCGCCAAACCCTTGCGTGCCGTCGTCCAAGGTGACTTTGTAGAGGCGTCCGTAGGCGCTGTCCTGGGTCACATGGGACATGGCGTAGGGCCCGTCGCGCATCAGCGGGCGGAAGTTCCAGACCTCAATCTTTGCGATGGTCATGAACTGCCCTAATCCAACAGCGCCTCTTCGAACGGGTAGTGGGAGAGCAGTTCATAGCCCTCATCGGTGACCAGCACTTGCTGTTCCAGCTTGACCCCATCGCGCTCGCCCACCGCGCCAATATAGCTTTCGATGCACAACACCATGCCCGCTTCAACCGTGCCGTCATAGACGTTGACCCGCCGATGGATCGGATCGATTTTGGGGTACTCATCGCACATGCCGACACCGTGGACTATGCACGGGTAGGCGTTCTGTTGAAACTCTTCAGGGATCGGCCAGGCCCGGCGCTGCAGCTCGGTGAAGCTGATGCCCGGCTTGATGAGTTTGAGATTATGTTCGATCTCCTCAACCGCTGTGCGGTAAAGCTGCTTTTGCCGCTTGGTGGGTTTTGCCGGACCGCAATGGAAGGTGCGCGAGACGTCGGCGAAATAGCCGTTGGGGCCGATCATGTCCGTGTCGAACCCCACCATATCGCCGGACTGGATCACCCGGTCGGAGGCTTCCTGGAGCCAGGGGTTGATGCGCTCGCCGGAGGCCAGCATGCGCCCGTCATGCCAGGCGCCCGCGTTTGCCAGGTTCGTGTAGTTCAGCAGCCCCCAAAGCTGCAGTTCGGTGACGCCCGGCCGCAAGGCTTCTTTCATCTTGGAGATGCCGAGTTCAGCCACCGCCACGGCCCAGCGGATGCAGGCCATTTCGTCTTCGGATTTGATCACCCGGGCGTCCTCGGAGATCATCACGCCGTCGCTCACCTCTATGCCACGCTGGAGCAGGGCCTGGGTGAGGCTGGGGTTCACATATTCCAACGCCACGCGCCGGTTGTCGGTGCCGATCTCATTCAAGTAGTTGACGATGTCATCGGCCAGCAGGCGGGCCTGGTCGGCCAGCTCATCGCCGCCGTCAAAGTGGGCCAGCGCCCGGCCTTGGCGCACCTCATCTGCGCCGCCCGGCACACCGTACGCATTGTACATGATCACCGGACCGTCCTGAGGCACCACCGCATAACTTGTTGGGATGTGGGATTGGAACTGCATGTAGGAGGTGTAATCAACCGCGTAGCGCATGCTGATCGGGTTGGTGAGCAGGCAGAGCGCGGCGTCCTGGCGTTTCAGACCTTGCTTGATGCGTCCGAGGCGATAGGCGCGCAGCCGGTCCTGATCGATCTCAGGCGGGGTCTTGAATCTGGCCAGGTTGCTCCAGTCGTCGGCCATGACCATCTGGTCCGGGGAGGGGTGTTGCATAGATGTGTCCGAACAGTTCTTGCGTGCCGGCCAATTTATCGCGCCATGCGGAATTTGGGCAGTGCGGAATGCGACATAAGAGTTGCAAATATCTCACCTTTTTGGGTTCCGGCGAGGCGTTCTATCAGCCATCATCCTAGCTCACTCTCTTCGTCATGCTCGCGAAAGCGGGGACCCAAGGGCCAAAGAGCTCTTGCGCTTCTGGGTCCCGGATATTTTGCTGGCGCAAAATTCCGGGATGACGAGGGTGGGGAGGACACCACCCATTTCTCCACCCGTCATCCCCGCGAACGCGGGGACCCAGGGCCGTCCGCTCGGCGCGGGCTGCTCCGGGATGACGGTTTGGGGCGCGGGAGGAAGGTGTAAACTTTTCACCGCCCTACCAACGGCCCCGTTGTTGCAATCGCTTCGGAAATATGATGCCGTCCTTCCCATGACCGCCGCCCCTTTCCCCGCCTAGACCCCCATGCGTACCCATGCCCGTGTAGTGATTATCGGCGGCGGCAATATGGGCGCCGGGGTGCTCTATCACCTCACCCTCGAAGGCTGGAGCGACTGTGTCCTCATTGAGAAGGCGGAGCTGACCTCCGGCGCCACCTGGCACGCTGCCGGGCTGGTGAGCCGCATGGTGGGGGGCTACTCGCTGGGCTCCATGCACGATTACGCGGTGGACCTTTACAAATCCATCGAGGCGGAAACCGAACAGGCGGTGAGCTGGCACGGCTGCGGCTCGCTGAGGGTTGCCACGTCGCCGGATCATATGGACTGGATCAACCATGTGCGTGATGCGGTTCTGGCCCGGGGCCAGGAGGCCCGGATCATCGGGCCTGAGGAGGTCAAAGCCCTCAACCCGCTCTACGACATTGACGCGGCAGGCGTTCTGGGCGCGCTCTATACGCCGGATGACGGACATGTGGACCCGGCCGGCACGTGCTTTGCGCTGGCCAAGGGCGCACGGCAGCGCGGCGCGGAGGTGATCCGCCACTGCCGGGTGCTGGAGGTCAACCCCTTGCCGTCCGGCGAGTGGGAGGTGGTCACCGAGAAGGGCACCATACGTGCCGAGCATGTGGTCAATGCCGCCGGCTACCACGCCCGTCAGGTGGGGGCCATGAGCGGGCTCGATCTGCCCATCACCACCATGCAGCATCACTATGTGATCACCGACGACGTGCCCGAGTTCGCCGAGATGGATCACGAGATCCCGGTGACGCGCGATGATTATTTCTGCGGCTATATCCGGCGCGAGCAGGCCTCCGTGCTGATCGGGCTTTATGACAAGCAGGCGCCCCAGGCGGTGTGGCTGGACGGGTGTCCGTGGGACAGTGAGAACGAGCTGTTTGAGGCCAATATGGACGGCATCATGCCCTGGCTGGAGAACTGCTTTGAGCGCTGCCCGGGCCTAGCCGAGCGGGGCATCAAGCGCATTGTCAATGGCGGTATCACCTATACGCCCGACGGCGCCATGTTGCTGGGCCCGGTGCCGGGATTGAAGAATTACTGGCTGGCCTGCGGGGCCACCGTGGGCATCGCCTGGGGACCGGGGGCGGGCCGCGCGCTGGCCCAGTGGATGGTGCATGGCTCGGCCGATCTTTCCACCCGGGCGTATGACCCCCGCAGGTTCGGCATCTGGGCAGACGCGCCTTACGCCAAGGCGCGGGCGACGGAGGATTACACCCTGCGCCAGGCCATGCCCTATCCGCAGCATCAACGTACAGAGTTCCGCGACATCAAGCGCTCCGGCGCCCATGAACACACCTCGGCGCTCGGGGCGCTTTATGAGGAAGCCGGTGGCTGGGAGCGCCCGCGGGTCTATGCGCCCGACGAGCCCTTCGGCTGGCGGCGTACGGGCGTGTTTGCGGCTGTGGCGGCCGAGTGCGCGGCAGTGCGCGCGCGGGTGGGCTTGGGGGACTTCTCGGCCTTTGCCAAGTTTGAGCTGAGCGGGGCAGGGGCGGAAGGATTCTTAGATGCCGTCTGCGCCAACAGGCCGCCCGCCAAGGTGGGCAACACCGCGCTCACCCACTTCCTCAATCGGCGCGGTACGATTGAGGGCGAGGCTGTGCTGGTGCGCACCAGCGGGGAGACCTTCTATCTGGTGACCGGCGCACCGTCTGAACGCCGGGTCTGGGATTGGCTGACGCTGCACTCTGGTGTGGCCATGGACGATGTGGTGATCACCAACCGCACCGATGAGACCGGCATTCTGGCGCTGGCCGGGCCCAAGGCGCGCGCTGTGCTGGCGGCCGTTACGGATGATGATGTGAGCAACGAAGCGTTTGCCTGGCTGAAGGCGAAGCCGCTCTCCATCTCCGGCATTGATGTGCTGGCGCTGCGGCTCTCGTTTACCGGGGAGCTCGCCTATGAGCTGCATGCGCCGAACGCGGAGCTGGGGACGCTGTGGGCCGCGTTGTGGGCGGCGGGCGAGGCCCACGGCATGGCCGCGTTCGGCACAAAGGCGGTGGAGAGCCTCAGGCTGGAGAAGTTTTACCGGGGCGGACATGAACTGGCCAACGATGCCTCGCTGAAGGATGTGGGTCTGATGCGCCTGACCCAGAGCGCGCGGTCCTTTGTGGGCAAGGAGGCCATGGAGGCGCGCGAGCCGCGCTCGGAAGCTTCGCTTCTTGCCCTGAAGGGCGAGAGCACCGATGCGCTGGGCGGGGAAGCCATATTTATGGGGAACGCCCTGGTGGGGTCTGTGACCTCGGCCGCTTACGGCCATCATGTGGGCAAGAGCCTCATCATCGGCTTCCTGCGCGACGAGGCGCGCGCGCCGGGCACGCAGCTTCAGGTGTCGATCTTGGGTCAGCTTGTGGACGCTGAGGTCTTGCCATCTGGCCCCCATGATCCCCAAAATACCCGCCTGAAAGCTTGAGCAGGGACCACATGAGCGGGCAGAACACCCACGTCGCCAAATCCTATGCGGCCAAAACCATCGATGAGCAGCGGGAGGCCTATGACGATTGGGCCGGCAATTACGAGGCCGATCTTTGCGCCTTCGGCAACCGCATCCCCGCGGTGGTGCCCACGCTCTTTGCCCGCCTGGTGGAGATCGGCACCGCGCCCATTTTGGATGCGGGCTGCGGCGGGGGCATTCAGGCCGAACCGCTTAACCTCATGGGCTATGGCCCGATCACGGGCATCGATCTGTCTGACGGAATGTTGGAAATCGCGCGCTCAAAGGGCTTTTATGCGGAGCTGCGCCAGATGACCCTGGGCGAGCACCTGGACTTTCCGGATGATCATTTCGCCGCCACCCTTTCCAGCGGCTGCATCACGCCGGGCCATGCGCCGGCGCACAGTTTCGATGAACTGGTCCGGATCACCCGGCCGGGCGCACTGATCATCTTCAGTATGCGCGATGATGCCGCCCAGGAGCCGGAGTATCCGGCGGCCCTCAAGCGCCTTTCTGATGCGGGCGCCTGGAGCGAGGTGTTTTCCACACCCAGCTTCCAGTCCATGCCCTATGGCGAACCGGACGTTTCCCACCGCGTGCACGCCTATCGCGTGACCTAACAAGGACCCTCAAGACCGATGTCTCTGCCCAAAACTATGCGCGCCGTGGTGCTCACCGGCCATGGCGGTCTCGACAAGCTGTCTTATGTGGAAGACTGGCCGACCCCTGACGCGGGGCCCGGCGAGGTGGTGGTGAAGGTGGGCGCCTGCGGGCTCAACAATACCGACATCAACACCCGCACTGCCTGGTACTCCAAGGCCGTCTCGGACGGGATCACCGATGCGGGTGGCAAAGGCGGGTTTGAGGAGGCAGAGGGCGGCGATGCCTCCTGGGGCAGCAGCGCCATCACCTTCCCGCGCATTCAAGGGGCCGATGTGGCCGGCACCATCGCCGCCGTGGGCGATGGCGTGGATCAAGCGCGCATCGGCGAGCGGGTGATGATCGATCCCTGGCTCCTGGCGGTGGGCGACTGGCAGGATGCGGAGCGCTCTGATTATTTCGGTTCAGAGTGTGATGGCGGCTATGCGGACTACACCAAGGTGCGGTCAGAGAACGCGCTGGCCATCACCACGGCGCTGAGCGATGCCGAGCTCGCCACGTTTCCTTGCGCCTACACCACGGCGGAGAACCTGGTGGCGCGCACCGGGTTGCAGCCCGGTGAGACGGTGGCCATTGCCGGCGCGTCCGGCGGGGTGGGGTCGGCGGCGATCCAGCTCTGCCGGTTGCGCGGGGCGAAGGTGATTGCCATTGCGTCTGCCGGCAAGGCCGACCTTGTGCGCTCCTTAGGGGCGGCGGCTGTTGTGGACCGGACCGAAGCGGACCTGGAAGGCGCGCTGCGGGAGGCCGCCGGCGGCCCGTTGGATGTGGCGCTGGATGTGGTGGGCGGGGGCACGTTCATGGGGCTCATCAATGCGCTGCGCCAGGGCGGGCGCTATTCCACGTCCGGCTGCATCGCCGGGCCGATGGTGGAGTTCGATCTGCGCCAACTGGTCTATAAAGACCTCCAACTCACCGGCGCCACCATTGTGCCGCCGGGCACCATGACGCGGCTGGTGGGGCTGATCGAACAGGGTTTGCTGAAGCCCTTGCTGGCGGAGACCTTTCCGCTGAAAGACCTGGCGAAGGCGCAAGAAGCGTTCATGGCCAAGGCCCATGTCGGAAACATTGTCGTGACCACGTGAGGCGGCCATTAAGACTTCTCTGCTAGGCAAGAGGCCTTGAACGTGCCTGAAAGAGGTGTTGGCCATGGCGTGGTTTTTGAGCAAGGTGCTTGCGGAGCACGAGATCGAAAGTCTTGAAAAGACGATCGTTGAAGAAGCCTCTGGGGGCGAGGCCGCGTCTGCCTGGGAGAAGTTAGAGACGCTGCGCAAAGCCCAGGAGCATCAGCGCGAGGCCGCCTGGGCGCTCTTGCGGATTTCCGACCAGCAGCTCTTTGCGTCGGAAGATGTGGCCGATGTGCTGATGGACGTGGCGACGGTTCATGGCAATGAGCCGGAGCTGATGGCGCTCATGGGCGATTGCCTGGAAGCGATCCGCGATATCGACAATCTCAATGCCGCCCCGCCGGACCATCCGGTGTTTCAGCATGTGGTGGGCCGCCTGGCGGCGCTGGCGGAAACCCACGAGGGTGGTGAGGATGAAGAAGCGTTGCTGCGGGGGCTCTCCCATGCGGCCCGGATGGTGGCGCGCCAGCGTGATGAGTTGGCCGAAGCCAGCTACCGCAAGCTGGTGGAGATCAATCCGGAGAAGTGCAGCAACCATTATAACCTCGGCCTGTTCTTCAAGACCCGGGGCCGCTTCCAGGAAGGCATGGAAGCCAATCGACGTGCGCTTGAGCTGTCGGGGGAGGACGATGAGCCCTATGTGTGGAACCTCGGCATCTGCGCCACCGGGGCAGGGGATGCGGATGTGGCCTTGAAGGTTTGGAAGGGCATCGGCAACAAGATTGAGATGGGCCGGTTCGGCTTGCCCGATGGGCGCTACCCCACATGCAAGGTGCGCCTGGCGGAGCGGCCTTTGGCGGAGCGCGGTGCTGAAAACGATGATCCCGGTCAGGAGGAAACCATCTGGATTGAGCGGCTCAGCCCGTGTCATGGTATCATCCGCAGCGTGCTCTATCACGATCTGGGCGTGAACTATGGGGACGTGGTGCTGATCGACGGGGCGCCGATCACCTATCATAAGTATGGCGATGACGAGGTGCCGGTGTTTCCCCACATGGCAACGCTGATCAAGCGCAACTATCAGATCTATCCCTTTGCCGGCACGCAGGAGACGTCCCGGCAGTTGGCGGATGTGAGTGTGGATTTGGAGGGGGATGCGCTGGTTTATTCGCATACGGAGAGTTTCCGTGAACTGTGTGCCTGTTGCTGGCGTGATCCGGATGTGGATCATGAAAGTCATGAGGTGGCCGAGCAGCACGTGGTGACGGGCCGGATTGCCGCGCCGGCGGATATGGCGCCGGGTGACTTGTTGGCGCAGCTCGACAAGGGTTTGGCGGAGCGCGCGCCGTGCAAGCTTTATGCGCCGGAGCTTTGCCGGGCGGCGGGGCTTGAGGCGCGCGCCGGAGTGGAGCAGCGCCGGTTTGAGCTTTTGACGGGGAATTGACGCATCCTTCCCCCGCGCCCCTGCGCACGCGAGGGGGCATAGCTCGTATCTTTCTGTTGGCTAAGAAGGTCCTCGCTTTCGCAAGGACGCGGAAACGCAAACCTCGCTCCCCTTGGCTGAGGAGGTTCCTGCTTTCGCAGGAACGCGGGCCTTGCCGTCATAGCTCGTATCTTTCTGTTGGCTAAGAAGGTCCTCGCTTTCGCAGGAACGCGGAAACGCACACCTCGTCATCCCGGAATTTTGCGCCAGCAAAATATCCGGGACCCAGGAGCTGCGGGGCTCCGGGCTGGCCGCCCTGGGTCCCCGCGTACGCGGGGATGACGGGGGGAGAGGGCGGGGATGACGGGGGGAGAGGGCGGGGATGACGGAGGGAGAGGGCGGGGATGACGGAGGGTGGGGTGTGCGCGTGACGAAGTTCGCGAGCCTGTGCATCCCAAAAATTTTGCCCTCGAAAGCCAATCTTTAACCAGCTACAACCCCAGCCCATGGGAACGGCAGACCGAGATCTGGGGCACCGCTATGTGAACGACCTGCGGCGGCTTGGCTTTACCCAAGGCCAGGTGCTGAAGGCGCGGGGTGCTCTTGTGCCCGTGGCGCTGGCCATTGTCTTCCTCGGCTTCGTCGCCGCCTATGCCGGCAGCGGTATCCTCCCCGTGGGCGAAGGTGCGCTCATGGTGGCCGTGGCGGCGGCGCTCGGTGGTTACATGGCGCCCAATATCGGCGCCAACGATGTGGCCAACAATATGGGCTCTGCCGTGGGCGGGCGGGTGCTCACCGTGGCCACCGCGCTGATCCTTGCCGCCATCTGTGAATGCGCCGGAGCGCTCCTGGCCGGCGGGGACGTTGTGAAGACCGTGGCCAGCGGCATCATCACGCCCGGCGAAGAGCTCAGCGTCGCCAGCTTCCGCTCCCTCATGCTGAGCGCCCTTCTGGCGGCAGCACTCTGGATCAATCTGGCCACCATGCTCAACGCGCCTGTGTCCACCACCCACTCCATTGTGGGCGGCGTGCTGGGCGCAGGCATCGCCGCGGCAGGCCTCGGCCTGGTGAACTGGCCGACGGTCGCAACCATCGCCTCAAGCTGGATCATCTCGCCGGTGTTCGGCGCGGTCATCGCCGGCGCGCTTCTGGTGTTCATCAAACGCTCGGTTTTGAACGTGCCCGACCGGGTGGCAGGCGCAAAGCGTTGGGTGCCCATTCTGATCGCCGTGATGGCGGCGGCCTTCGTGGCCTATATGGCCTTGAAGGGCTTGAGCAAGATTTGGACAGCGCCGCCGGTGGTGGTGATCCTGGGATCCATTGCCGCCGGGCTGATCGCCTACATGCTTTCCCAGCCCCACATTGCCGGCAAGACCCGGCACATGGAGGGCCGCAAGGAAGAGATCTACCAGCTCTTCAATCTGCCGCTGATCATCGGGGTCTGCCTCCTGTCCTTTGCCCATGGCGCCAACGATGTGGCGAACGCCGTGGGCCCGCTTGCGGCCATTGTTTCCACCTTGCAGGACGATGCCTCCATCTCCGCCCAAGTGTCCGTGCCCTTCTGGGTGCTGAGCGTGGGGGCGTTCGGCATTGCGCTCGGCCTTGGTCTCTTCGGGCCGAAGCTCATTCAGGTGGTGGGCAAAAAGATCACCCGGCTCAATGCGCCCCGGGCCTATTGCGTGGCCTTGTCGTCGGCCATCACCGTTCTGGTGGCCACCACGTTCGGCCTGCCGGTGAGCTCCACCCATATTGCCGTGGGCGCGGTGTTCGGCGTGGGCTTTGTGCGCGAATATCTGGAGAACCCGAACCGGCGCAAACGCCGCCCCGGTCACAAGCTCAACGCCACCGCCGAAGAGGCCTTCAACAGCCCCAGCGAGCGCGGCAGCCGGCGCCTGGTGCGGCGCAAGTTCGTGGTGCTGATCACCGCGGCCTGGCTGGTGACGGTGCCCGCATCAGCGCTGCTGGCCGCTACGATTTATGCTCTGCTGCAGCTTCTCTGATCCACGGCTCCAGGGCGCGGAACTGGTTGATCAGGCCGAGGAAGTCGTCCTTGTAGGCGACCTTGGCCGCGTCCTCCACCAAGGTCCAGTGGCGCAGGCGCCGCTTTGATTCCGGCCAGGTGTCCTCCTGCTTTTTGACCAGATATGGATAGTAGGTGACCGGGATCTGCTCCATGCCCTTGGATGTGGTCTTGCTGATCACCACCGTGCAGGGAAAGTTGGTGAAGACTTCCCCGCGCACGCCGGCTTCCTCAAAGCCCTCCCGGTGGCAGGTGTCCGCATGGCTCTCGTTGGCCTTGGCCAGACCCTTGGGCAAGATCCAGCGGCCCCGGCTTGACGAGGTGACGAACAGGAGGGCTGTCAGCTTGCCCTTGATGTCGAACGGGACGATCCCGACGCGGTGCATCGATTTAACTCCGGCGCTTATCCAGTTTGAGGGCGGACCATACGCCTTCTGTACGGTTGCGTAAATCGTCTGGGTGAGCCAGAGCCAGAGAGCGAAGAGGGGCGTGAACGGGGAAAGTGTGGTGGTCATGTCGGGATCCTCCGGGTGATGTTTGATGGGGAACATATAGGGAACATATCCGCATTTGTCAAGATATATTTCCTATTTCTTATTGCTCAATAAGGTCAATGCCTTACGCGAAAGGGCTGACCCTTTGCCCGGAGGGGCAACTGCCGCTACACTTCAGCTTCCCGTTGTGCGTGAGTGAGGCCGCCCATGATCTTGCACAAACCGGCTATCCCTGAGACGACGCTGGCCAAATGGCAGCGGATCGTGGACCTTGCCGCGGAGATGGTGGGCGTGCCGTCCAGCCTGGTGATGAAGACCGACATGCCCGACCATGCAGTGCTGCTCTCCAGCCGCACCGAGGGCAACCCCTATTCGGTAGGCCAGAGCTTTGAGCTGAACGACAAGCTCTATTGCTATTCGGTGCTGCAGAGAAAAGGCGAGCTGGTGGTGCGCGATGCCCATGCTGACCCCGATTGGTGTGACAATCAGGATCTGGATCACGGCATGTCGTTCTATATCGGCTATCCGCTGTGCTGGCCGGACGGCAGCCTGTTCGGCACGGTCTGTGTTCTGGACAGCTACGACAACGAGCGCGCCTATCGGCACCGGGAGCTGGTGCAGGAGTTCGGCAAGCTGATCGAGAACGACCTGGCGCTTCTGGTGGAGATCAGCCGGCGCGAGGCGCTGGAGGCCCAGTTGCAGGAGCATCTGGAGCAACTGGAGAGCCGGGTGGCGCGGCGCACGCATCAGCTTTCTGAAGCCAACCGGGATCTGCAGGAGCGCGAGCAGGATCTGGAGGAGGCCAATGCCGCGCTCAGCGTTCTGCTCTCCAAGCTGGAGACCTCCCGTCAGGAGTTTGAAGATCAGATCCTGCGCCAGATCACCGGGCTGGTTCTGCCCCATGTGTCCAAGCTGAAGCGTAAGCTGGCGGGCCAGGCGGCCGAGCAGGCGCTGGTGGAGATTGTGGAGGCGAACCTGAAGCAGGTGACCTCCTCGTTCGCCAACCGGCTGGCCGATGTGCTTAAGACGCTGACCCCCGCGGAGGCGGAGATCGCGCTGATGGTGATCAACGGCCAGAGCACCAAGGACATTGCCCGCACCCTCTCGCGCGATAAGAGCACGATCGACTTTCACCGCAACAATATCCGCAAGAAACTGGGGCTGAGGCACCGTGGGGTGAACCTGCGCAGCCATCTGTTGTCGCTCCAGTAATATGGGGATTTCCCCCACATTCTCCTGGTAGCGAACCCGTATTACCGGCTGTTTCTTTGATGGCTAAGCTCTCCCTGGGGCCAAATAAGGGAGATCAAGCCGATGAAGAAAGACGACCTCAAACCCACCAAGGTCGATGGCGCCACTGACGCTATGCGGCCCGGCCTGTCAAGACGCTCGCTGTTTATGGCCGCCGGCGCCGCAGGCGTCGCCGCGGCCGCCACGCCGCTGGTGAGCACGCCCGCCGGTGCCCAGTCCACCGATTGGAAGCAGTCGGGCAACAACAACCATGTGATCAAGCTGCAGGAGAGCGCCAGCTTTCCTGATGGCGAGGTGGGCATGGACTTTTTCGGCCACTGCGCCTTGAAGATCACCTCGCCCGGCGGGGCGACCGTTCTGTTTGACCCGTGGCGCGATGACCCGTCCGGTGCCTGGGGGCTTTGGTTCAAGTACAAGTTCCCCGAGACCCGGGTGGACATCACCATGTCGACCCACACGCATTTTGACCATGACGCCATCGACCGGCCCAACTCCACCATGGTGCTGGACCGGATGGTGGGCACGTTCGAGTTTGCCGATCTGAAGATCACCGGGTTTGCCGATAAGCACGCCTGCGTGGCACCGGGCTGGTATCCCTGGACCAACGCGCTGAAAGAGTTCGGCGCGGAAGCCTGCCCGCCCAACAATGTGGGCCATATGGACATGGTCACCTATGTGGTGGAGACCGGCGGCATCCGCACCCTCATCTGGGGCGACAACCGGCACAACCCGGCGGACGGGTTCTGGGAGGCCATCGGGCGGGTGGATGTGTTGACCCTGCCCGTGGATGGCTCTCAGCACATTCTCTCCTACGATCAGGCCAATGCGATTGTGGAGCGGATCAAGCCGAAGGTGGTGATCCCCACCCATTATCTGGGCGAGACGAGCACCTACACCTTGTCCACGCTGACGCCGGCCGATGAGTGGGTGAAGAGCCAGAAGAGCCACAAGACGCTTGAGGGGCCGAGCATGAAGCTGGCCGCGGCCGATGTGGCGGGAATGGACAAGGAGTTCATGTATTTCGGGCACCACGCCCACAAGGAGTAGATCGGTTTCGGGGGGTCGGGCCCGTTATTCCCAACGCCTGAGGGAATCTGGAGGGGACACATGCCCCACGTGTGTCCCCCAACGGGTCCTCGGTCTTAAGAGCACTTACCCTCCATCGTCATCCCGGAATTTTGCGCGAGCAAAATATCCGGGACCTAGGGCTCGCAAGGCGCTGAGCCAGCTGCCCTGTGTCCCCGCTTTCGCGGGGATGACGGAGGCGGGAGTTTGATGAGTTCTGCCGCTAAATAGTTTATATTGGAGCTAAAGCCAGCGAAAATGTCGTACTATCCGAACGAACCCAATTTCGCGTAACGCGTTGAGGTAACGGCGAAATTCGCGCTATTTGGCCTTGATGGTTGAGTTCTCCTCCAACCGATCGTCATCCCGGAATTTTGCGTAAGCAAAATCTCCGGGACCCAGGGGCCGCGGGGTTCTGAGCTCACCGCTCTGGGTCCCCGCGTTCGCGGGGATGACGGGGTAGAAAGCGGGGATGACGGCTGGCTCAGTTGCATGCGCTCAACAATCGTCATCCCGGAATTTTTGCGTAAGCAAAATCTCCGGGACCCAGGGGCCGTGGGGCTCTGAGCTCACCGCTCTGGGTCCCCGCGTTCGCGGATCTTGCCCTATTCCACCGGCGCGTAGAGCAGCTCGGCCAGATCGCTCAGCTTTGCCCCCGGATCCCTCAGCCCAAACACCGCCCGCTCAATTTCCAGCCGCCGATCCTCCGCCAGCACCGGCCCGGTCAGCCCGTGGAACTTCTCGATCAAGCCGGCCCGGTCGATGGGGTTGGTGTGCTCACCCGGCGCGCGGACGATCCCGGAATCCAGCCGGCGCCCGTCCTTGGTGACGATCACCGTGCGCCCCAGCCGGTCGGCGGGGAAGTTGGCGTTGCACTCGTCACACTCGCTCACCGAAGTGGCCGCCACAAGGCGGGCGACGTCGCTGTCATTGAAGGTCTCGCCCGACACCTCCCGCGCGCCGAGCTGGCCGAACACCAAGGCGGCGGCGACGGGGTAGGAGATGGAATACTGCGCCTTGCCCGTGGTCTGAGGGATGTCGAGGGCGAGCCTGGTGGCGTTGTGGAACGAGGAGATCTCGATGGCCGCAATGTCGTCAGGCGCCAGCCCATGCTCGGCACGCAGATTGAAGGCCGCCTGGATCGGCGCATGGGCCCAGCGGCACACGGGGAAGAGCTTGATGTTCTGCCTCTCCACCAGCCAGTCCTGGCCGAGATCGGCCCAGTACGTGGCGGCCTCATCGCTCTCCACCGTGAGCGCCGGGGCGCCGGCAAATCCGGAGAGGGCGAGCTCCGCCGAGGTGACCCCCACCATGGAGCCCCAGCCGGAGCCGTCATGCAGCATGGTGGGGTTGTCGATCTCACGCATCATCTGGCTGCGGGGGCCGTGATATTCGGCAATGCCGATGGCCTGGCGCAGGGTGTCCTCAGAGCCGCCGGCCAAGCGGACGCCGAGGGCGGCCACCGCCACAGCCACCCAGGCCCCGGAGGTGTGGTAGTCAGACACCGTGCCGTGGAGGGCAACGGCGGCCCGGCAGGCGATCTCATAGCCCAGCACCATGGTGGCCAGGAACTCCGGACCGGTCAGCTCAGGTTTGTGCTCCGCAAAGGCCAGGACGCCCGGCAACAGGCCGCAGCCCGCGTGGCCCTTGGAGGGGCTGTAGCCGTCATGGGCATCCAGGGCATCGATCTGCGTGGCGCCCGCATAGGCTGCCCCGCCGAGGCTGGCTGTGCGGCCGTCAAAGAGCATGCGCGCGCGGTCCTGATCGCTGCCGGCGTTGAAGAGGCGGATGGCCATTTCCCGACCCAGGCGGCTGGCATCGATATGGCGGGCCGCAGCGCCCACGCCGATGAGGTCCAAGATCAGGTCCTGCACCCGCTCAAGGGCCGTGTCCGGGATCTGGTTCGCGCGGGTTGCAAGCGCGAAGTCGGCGAAGGGGCTGGCTTGGGGAGCGGTCTGGAGCATGGGGCGTATCCTTTGGCGTTCAAAGCGCCTTTTCAAAGAAGATGCTGGTTTCGATGGTGTGGGGCGGCAGGTCCAGGTAGGCCCCGAAGGCCGGGCGGCGCGTGAAGCCCAGGCGCTCATAGAACTTCAGCGCTTCGTGCTGGTAGATGCCGGTCTCAAGGCGCAGAAGCGGGCGTTCATGCCGGCGGGCCACATCCTCAAACCGGGCCACCAGAGCTTTGCCCACGCCGCTGCGCCTTGTGTCTGCCTCAGCGAACATGCGCTTGATCTCGCCGAAGCCGGCAAACAGGGCGACGGCCCCGCAGCCCACGGCGCGCCCGTCCTGGTGGGCCAGGAAGAAGTGCACGTGGGGTTCCTCGAGCGCCTCCACCGAAAGGCCGTGCTGCTGGTCGGGGGAGTAGCCGCGCGAGAGCGCCTCATCGAGCTTCTGCAGCAGAAGGCCCGCTTCGGCGCTGCGCGGATCGCCAGGTTCGATGGTGAGGCTCATGGCTCTATGCGCTAAGTCCCGCTCAGATGGAATTGGCCCTGATGAACGCCAGGCAGTTTTGCGCAATGGAGCGGTGTTGGGCCCGCTCTGTCAAGACCGCGAGCAAGGGGCGGTTGAACTCCACAAAGTCCGGCCCCGCGCTCACCAGGCGGCCGGCGTCCAGATAGCCCTCAATCAGGCCGCGCCAGCCCAGGGCGAGGCCGCGGCCTTGGCTGGCCGCCTCAAGCATGTAGACGTAGTTGTCAAAGCCGGGCTCACCCCGCGCCTCCGGGCGCCTCAACCCATGGGCGGCGAACCAGGTCTCCCAGGTGGCCCAGCCCCGGTTGCTCTTGATGAGCTCCAGCATGGGCAACTCGCCCCAGGCGGCCGGGCCCTCTTCCAACGTGGACCGATGGCGCTTGGCGAACGCTGGCGAGCAGACCGGCATCACCGCCTCTGAGAACGCCACGGCCCGGTGTTCGGGCCGGCTGCCCATGTCTTGGTAGGAGAACACCATGTCGATGCGCGGATCGGCCAGAGTGTCGAAATGGTCGTAATCAAAAGTCATGATGCGGATCGGCTGACCGGCGGTCTTCTGCAGGGCCTCAAAGCGCGGCATGATGTAGAGGTGCGAGATCTCGTGGGTGCAGGCGATCACCAGTTGCTCATCGTCCGGCGCGTTTGCCACATCCAGCGAGGCGGCCTGGATGGTTTCAAGGCCTAAAACCACCGAGCGGTAAAGCCGCTCGCCGGCGCTGTTTAGGGCGACCTTTCCGCCCTTACGCTCAAACAGCTTGGTGCCGAGTTGATCCTCAAGGCCGGCAATGTGGCGGCTGATGGCAGACTGGGAGGTGTTGAGCTCGTCGGCCGCCCGGCTGAAATGGCCGTTGCGCGCCGCGCTCTCAAATGCCAGCAGGGCGCTTGTGGAGGGGATCCAGCGTTTGCGTAATCTCATATCAGAACTGATATGGCCACCGGGCACAAAAGGCAATGTGTGCTTTGGCGTTTCAGTGATAGCGTGGCGCATGTGAATTTGCCTTAGGGAGACATGCCCCCATGAAACCGGAACGCTGGTCAGACCCCGCCAAGAAGCTCTTTCCCCACCAGGTGGGCTTCACCGCCCCGCCCCATGATTTCGATGCGGCGCCGACCGATTTTCTGCGCATCGCGCCTGATACGGTGGGGGCCCATGGCCGGCTCTTGCATGTGGACACCTATGCGCACGAGCTGAAACAGCGGGCGGCGAACTTCCACCTGCTCGAAGACGTGGTGCATTGCATGTCCAATGCCGGGGCCGATGTGGTGGGCCAGGTGGGCACGAACTGGGTGCATTGCAACGGCACGACCCCAGACGATATCCGCGCCTTCTGCGACAAGCTGGAAGACAAGTACGAAACCCCGTTCCACATGGCCGGCATGTGCCTGGTGGAAGGTTTGCGGGAATTGGGGGCGGAGAAGATTGCCCTCAACTCGGTCTACTTCTGGCCCGATTGGCGCGATGGGGTGGCGCGGTTCCTAAAGCAAGCCGGGTTTGACCTCATCTACTACGGCAACTTCGTGGACCAAGGCCATTACGCAACCCAGGAAGAGGTGAACGAGTGCACCTGGATCTTCCCGGGCGAATTGGCCGAAGCCTCCATGACCTACGTGGCCGAACGGGCGCCCGCAGCCGACGCCATTGTGGTCAACGGCATGCCGAACTTCCGGCGGGCCGATGGGCTTCCGCAACGCACCCTGGCGTTCGCGCCGGAGCTGGAGGCCAAGCTCGGTAAGCCCATCGTCTCCTCAGACTTTGCGCTCTACTGGAACATCTTCAAGACCTTGGGCGTGGCGCCTGAAGGCGATCATGGGCGGCTGCTGGCCACCCTCAAGTCATAGAGCGAGGGCGCCATGCATCCGATCCATGTGCTTTGGGCAACGCCGCGCTCCACCTCCACCGCGTTTGAGTGGATGATGCGCATGCGCGGCGACATGACCTGCTTTCACGAGCCATTCGGCGAATGTTGGTATCAAGGCGATGATGCTTTGTGGCCGAGGCTCGCAGAAGACAGCCCGCGCCAGCCGGGGCTCACGTTTCAGGTGGTCTACGACCGGCTGAAGGCGGCGGCTCAAGAGCGGCCGGTGTTTTCCAAGGACATGCCACAGTTCACCGATCACCTGTGGTCGGACGAGTTTCTGGGAACCTTCAACCACAGCTTCCTGATCCGCGATCCGGCGAAGGTGCTGACCTCGGTCCATCGCAACTGGCCGCACTTTGTGATGAAGGAGATCGGCTTCATCGAGATGCGCGATCTGTTCGATCGGATGAGCGATCAGCTTGGCGCGGCCCCGCCGGTGATCGACAGCGATGATCTGCTGGAGGACCCGCACGGCATCGTGAAGGCCTATTGCGAGGCCATCGGTGAGCCGTTCATTCCGGAGGCCCTGAGCTGGGAGCCGGGGGAGCGCTCTGAGGTGCTGTGGTACGACAAAGAGGCGGTGTGGCATAAGAACCTCATCAACTCAGATGGCCTTAAGCCCCAGCCGCGCAAGGATGCCGATATCTCCAAGGTACCCGACTGGGTAAAGGAGATCTATGATGTCTGCCTGCCCATCTATGAGTATCTCCATGGCTACCGCCTGGGCGCGGCATGATATCCCTTGAATTGGCTGGGTGAGCGCCGCAGGATGGTTTTGCCGTAAAGAGCAAAAGCAGCGAGGCGCCATGCTGACCAAAACCGAACCTCAGCCCACAGAACATCTGGCGGACAAGCATTTCGACGTGCTCATCGTGGGAGCCGGGATCTCCGGCATCGATGCGGCTTATCACCTGCAACAGCAGTGTCCCGGCAAGAGCTTTGCGCTGCTGGACCGGCAAGAGGCGTTTGGCGGCACCTGGCGGCTGCACAAGTTTCCGGGCATCCGCTCCGACAGTGATCTCTTCACCTTCGGCTACAGCTGGAAACCCTGGCGCGGGGTGCCGATCGCCACGGCCGAGGAGATCTTGAAGTATCTCGATGAGGCCATTGAGGAGCAGGGTCTGCGCGAGCACATCCATTACGGGTTGAAGGTGGAAAGCGCAGTCTGGTCAACGGACGAGGCGCGCTGGACCCTGACGGTGGTGGAGGCCGGAAGCGAGGAGCGCTGGCAGGTCTCTTGCGCCTTCCTTTGGATGTGTCAGGGCTACTACAAGCAGACCGGCTATGTTCCGGACTATCCCGGCGCGGAGCGGTTTGAGGGGCCGCTGGTTCACCCCCAGGGCTGGCCGGAAGATCTGGACTATGCGGGCAAGAAGGTTGTGGTGATCGGCTCCGGTGCCACGGCGGCCACGATCATCCCCGCCCTTGCGGAGAGGGCTGAGCATGTGACCATGCTGCAGCGCTCGCCCACCTACTTCTATGCACGGCCCAAGGTGGATGAACTGGCCGAGCAGTTGCGCGTGTTGGATGTGCCGGACGAGTGGACCCACGAGATCATGCGCCGGAAGTATCTGCATGAAAGCGCACTGATCACCCAGCGCTCGTTTGAGGAGCCGGACGGCTTGAAGGCAGATCTTTTGGCGGGTGCGCGGGCCTACCTGGGTGAGGACTACGACATCGACACCCACTTCACGCCGCGCTACCGGCCGTGGCGCCAGCGGCTGGCGCTCATCCCGGATGGCGATCTCTTCAAGTCGATCCGGGCTGGAACAGCCTCCGTTGAGACCGACGAGATCGAGAGTCTCACCGAAACCGGGATCGGGCTGAAATCGGGCAAGAGCCTTGAGGCCGATATCATCGTCTCGGCCACCGGCTTTGATCTGAGCGTCTTGGGCGACATCTCCTTTGAGATCGACGGGGACCCGCTGGCCTTTGAGAAGTGCTGGGCGCATCGCGGCATCCTCTTCTCCGGCGTTCCGAACCTTGCCTGGGTGTTCGGCTACTTGCGCAACAGTTGGACCTTAAGGGCCGATCTTGTCGCTGACTTTGTCTGCCGCCTGCTCAATCATATGGACGCGCAAGGAGCGTCCGTGGTGATGCCGGGCTTGCGGGCGGAAGATGAGGACATGCCGGAGTTGCCTCTGATCTCGCCGGAGAACTTCAACGCGGGCTACCTGATGCGCTCCATGCACAAGATGCCCAAGCAGGGCGACCGTCAGCCGTGGATCTTCAGCCAGGACTACATGCTGGAGAAAGACGAGATCCCGGCGGCCGATCTGGAAGACGGCACGCTGGTTTACACGTGAGCCTTCTGAGCTTCCGCGAAGGCGCGGATATGATCGGGGCCGATGCCGCAACAGCCGCCGATGAAGGCGGCGCCCGCAGCCGCCCAGGCGGTTGCATGTTCGGTGAACTCCTGCGGTGTGCAGATGGCCTGGTGATCCCAGCCATAGCCATCGGTGAACTTGCCTGAATTGGGATAGACCCCGAAAGGACCGTCCCAGTGGGCGCGCACCACATCAAGCGCCGCGTCGGTTTCGTCCAGATCGGAATGCATCACCGTGAGGATCCAGGGATAATCGCCCTCCATTTGGGCCAGGAGGAGCGGCAGCGCCTCGTCCAGTGACAGTTGTCCTGAGCTGCGGCCGGTCTTCAAGCCTCGCATGACCGGGCGGCGGTCTTCATCGAAGACCACCGTGAGGCCGACGGAGACCGGCAGGCCGGTGGTGGCGGCTGACTCCATTAAGCAAGAGCTAGTCTCCACATCGTGCAGCATTTCCAGAACGATCATGTGGCAGCCTTCATCGGCCAGGATCGCCGCCTGGTCGCCGGCGTTTCTGAGGAGCTCGCCGCGGGCCGGCAGCCGGCCCCGGTCGCTGCCGATCATGTAGGTGGAGATGGACCCGGCAATCCAGAAGGGGCCAGAGCTCGCGGCCTCAATGGCGGCCCGGCATTGAGCAACGGCATCCCGGTTCAGTTCTTCGAACCTGTCCGCCAAGCCCACCTCGGCCAGCACGTGGCGTCCGGTGGCAAAGGTGTTGGCGATGTGGAGCCTCGCGCCGGCTTCCGCGTAGCTCTTATGGATGGCGGCAACGTCATCGGGAGCCCCAAGGGTTGATGCCACCCAATCGGTGCTGGCGATGCTGGTGCCGCGGCGATCCAATTCGGTGCCCATGGCCCCGTCCATGAGGAGAGGAGGGTTTGAGAGCAGTGCGGCGAGCGGGGTGTGTGCCATGGTGCGGTTCCTCCTGTGGGTAGCTAACGCTTTGTGTTTTATAGCATCTTGCAAGCCAGGCGCGATGAGCCTAATCAAGGCGCTGTGCGTACAAAACCAACAACCGACTTCAAAGATTGGGAGGACAGCGGGATGAGAACTTCAACGAAATGGATCTATGTGGGCGCGGCGGTGGTGGGCTTCAGCGTCCTCTCCGGTCAGGCAGAAGCGCGGTATACCGGGTCGGGACCGGCCTGTGTGAGCGGGGTTTCCCAGAATGACCGGCTTAATGTGCGCTCCCAGCCGTTTTCCCGCGCCCGCATTCTCGGCTCGCTTGCGCCGGGGCAGTGTGGGATGAACATCGAGGCGGTTGAGGGCAATTGGACCTTCATTCGCGGCAACGACCGGGGGCGCAACATCCAAGGCTGGGTGAACAACCGCTTCCTCAGGCCGGCCTCCCAGCAGGGCTCAAGCCAGGGCGGCGGGTTTCCCGTGCGCGCGGCCTCAGGCGGCGGCATTGTGCGGGGCGGGCCCGGCATGAACTACCGCAAGCTGACATCGTTGCGCGAGTTCGAACCGCTGACGGTGATGCGCAACACCGGCGTGATGATGAACGGCTATCCCTGGTTCCAGATCCAATACAGAGGCGGGCGCCGCGGGTATCAATGGGGCGGCATCATCTGCTCCACCAACCGGCCGTTCAACGGCACCTTCGATACCTGCGCCAACTATCGCGCCTCGCTGCAAGGCAACAACCAACCCCAGCAGCCGCAGCAGCCCCGGCAAAGACGGCGGCAGGTGGCCTATTCCTGCAACGAGGGCATTCCTTTGAACGTGACCTTTGTTGAGGACGACCGGCAGGATTTTGCGGTTTACAGCCACGATAGCGGGCCTCAGATCCGGGTGCCGGTTCAACCGTCGGGCTCTGGCTTCAGCTACAGCGACGGCTTCAATGAGCTGAGAGGCAAGGGATCGCAGATTATGCTGATTGAAGGTGGTCAAACCATTGATCAATGTCGGGCAAACTAGAAACGGAGCACCTTGATGCCACGTGCAGCACAGATATCGGATCGGGCAGGGTCATTCTTCATTGGCGGGGAATGGGTGCCCGCCAACGCTGAGCGCACGCTTGATGTGGTCAACCCGGCAACCGAGGAGCCGATCTGCCAGGTTGCGCTGGGGACGGCAGACGATCTGGACCGGGCCGTTGTCGCTGCACGGGCGGCGTTTGAAAGCTATTGCCAAACCACGGTGGCTGAACGCCGCGAACTGCTGAGCGAGGTGATCAACGTCTATAAGAGCCGGTTCACCGAGATGGGCGAGACGATCTCGCGCGAGATGGGCGCGCCGATCTCCTTTGCCACCCGCTTCCAGGCGGGTGCGGGGTTAGGCCACTACAAGACCGCGCATGGGCTGCTGGAGCATTTCAAGTTTCATGAAGACATGGGGCCGACCGCGATCGTGCGCGAGCCGATTGGGGTGATCGGTATGATCACCCCCTGGAACTGGCCGTCCAACCAGATCTCCTGCAAGGTGGCCGGCGCGCTCGCGGCGGGCTGTACCATGGTGCTGAAACCGTCTGAAGTGGCCCCGTTGTCGGCGCTGCTGATTGCTGAGATCCTGGATGAGGCCGGTGTGCCGAAGGGCGTGTTCAATCTGGTGAACGGCGATGGGCCCGGCGTGGGCACCGCCATGGCGTCCCATCCGGGGATCGATGCCATCTCCTTTACCGGGTCCACGGGCGCCGGCATTGACGTTGCCATCAAGGCCGCCCCGACGGTGAAGCGTGTGGGCCAGGAACTCGGCGGCAAGTCGGCCAATATCCTGTTGGACGACTGCGACTTTGAGGCTCAGGTGAAGGCGGGGGTCTCCTTGTGCATGCGCAATTCCGGCCAGTCCTGCAACTCGCCCACCCGCATGCTGGTGCCCCACGGCAAGATGGATGAGGTTGCCGCACGGGCCAAAGAGGTGGCCGAGGGGCTCAAAGTGGGTCCGCCGTCCGATGAGGAGACCGGGCTGGGTCCGGTTGTCTCTGCGCGTCAGTGGGAGAAGATCCAAGGCTATATCCGCTCAGGGATCGACGAGGGCGCCACGCTGGTCACCGGCGGTCCGGAGCGGCCGGATGCGCTGGGAACCGGGTTTTACGTCAAGCCCACGGTGTTTGCCGATGTGACACCCCAGATGACCATTGCCCAGGAAGAGATCTTCGGGCCAGTGCTGGCGATCATCGGCTATGAGGATGAGGCCGATGCGATCCGCATTGCCAACGATACGCCGTTCGGCCTGGCGGGCTACGTCTCCAGCGGCGATCATGCCCGGGCCCAAAAGGTGGCCCGGAAGCTGAATGCCGGAATGGTGCACATCAACATGGCGGTGGCGGATCCCAAGGCCCCGTTCGGCGGCACCAAACAGTCCGGCAACGGGCGTGAATGGGGCGAGGCGGGTATTGAGGAATATCTGGAAGTTAAATCCGTGATGGGCTGGAACGCGGCCTAAGCTCACACGTTTTCTTTGGCTGAGACGGTCCTCGCCTTCTCAAGGACGCGGTCCGCTAACGCCGCGCCCTTGCGCACGCGAGGGCCCATGGCTCTTTCTCTCTCACCTGCCGGGAAGGTCCCTGCCTTCGCAGGAACGCGGGATGCACTCCAACCCACAACGCCACTAAAGGTGTGATGCACATCATACCGCCGCAGGCTCGTGCGTGCGATCAAGCGCTCCAAGCATGGCATTAGCCGTGAGGCAAGAACAACAAGAAGAGCGAGCCTGAGCCCCATGAAACTCTCATTCACCTATGGACTTTTTGGCCCCACGACCAAAGGCTTTCTCCTGCCGCCGATCTGGCAGGACGATTGGGACGTGTTCCACGGCACCTTCCTGGATGATGAGTTTGAGGGGGGAAGCGGCAACGACGTGATGTGGGGCAGCATCGGAGCCGACACGTTTTTCGGCGGAGCCGGAAGCGACACCGTCAACTACAGCAACCAGGGAACCCCCGCTTCCACTGGCCGCAACTGGGGGGTCAATGTCGATTTGGAGGACGGAGTTGGCTATTTCGGGTTGGCGGAAGGAGACCGCTATTCCTCAGTTGAGAATGTGATCGGAACGGCGTTCAACGACACGGTCGTCGGCAATGGCGCCAAGAACAAAATCCTCGCTGGGGACGGCGAAGACCGTGTGGTCGTCTCAGATGGTGCCGACTTTCTGGATGGCGGAGGCGATCTGGATACCTTGGCCCTCTACTGGCACAACGATGTGACCCTGGATCTTCTGAACGGGCGCGGAATGGGCGGGATCGCGCAAGGGGATACCTATCTGAACTTTGAGAATGCCGCGGTGTACGGCCATCGCAATACGGTTATCGGCACCGACGAGGACAATATCGTCAGCGTTTTAGGCACCGAGTACACGGTGGAAACCCTGGACGGTGATGACATCATTTACATCAACTCAATCGTCAATGGCCAAATCGATGCCGGTGATGGGGTCGACACACTCCTGTACATCAATCCGTCCCAGGCCGCGCGGGTGGTGTTTGATCTTGAGGACGGAGAGCTCCGCCATATCGGCGCGTCTGGAGGCGATCCCAGGACGGATATCAGCGGCATTGAGAACATCCACGGCAGCATTCAGGACGAGATCTTTATCGATGGCCGCGGCGACAATCGGTACACCGGTGGTTGGGGCGCTGACGTCTTTGTGTTCGATCACGATTTCTCCGGGGAGCGAGACGTGATCGAATCCTTCTATCAAGGGGTCTACAAGATCGACCTCAGCCGGACAGCGGTGCAGGACTTTGACGATCTTGAAAACGGCGGAAACCGCCGCATGGAGCAGGTCGGCAACGATACGGTGATTTACACCGGCCGGGACAACCAGATCGTCCTGGAGGGCCTCGACATGAGCTTCATCTCGCAGGACGACTTCATTTTCTAAGGCGCGAAAGCCCGGCTGGAGACCTGGATCGAATTCTTGGACGGGTCCTTGGCGTTGGCGAAGTGATAGCCGTCCGCGTGATGGATCTTGCCGAAATCCAGGCCATTGGTCTTGGCTCTCTGGCAGAAGGCGGCAACGTCCTCAACGTCGAAGACCAGCTTCACCAGGGCCTGGCCCTCCCTCTGCCCCTTGGCGGCAGGATGCAAAAGCAGCGACAGCCCATGCCCTTGCGCCTTGAGCTCCGTGATACGGTCGCCTTCCCGGCGCCCCACCTCAAACCCAAAGTGTTTGGCATAGAACGCAGTCATCTCCTCGATCTTCCGGGTGTAAATGACCAAGCGACCTAGAGGCGGTGCCATGGCGTCTCCTTCTCCTTATGAGGACATTTGAGCGCGGGGACGAGAAATGTCCAGCCTGCGCTTGCCAGAACGTGACTGGACACCCATGTAGAGGGTCCCTTATTTTTTGAACGTGTCTCATAAACCCGACCGACCACCCACCAGTCGATAGGAGTTGATTTGATGACGAAGCTTCTTCTGAACCGCCGGTCCCTTCTGGCCGCAGGGGGCGCTCTTGCGGCCTCCGGGCTGATCGTGCCTGCCAGCGCAAACGGGCTGGCCCCCACACGCTCCATGCGGGGCGGATCCAACAACTACCAGCCGGGTGCGCCCATTGTGGAGCGCATTGGCGGCGGTGGCTTCCTGATGACGGGCACCGTGCGCCGTGCAGGCGACGGCGCGCCGCTCGCCGGCCAGCGCATCCAGATCTGGGCCCACACCACCGAGGGCTATGAAAGCGATCCCCAAAGCCATGGGGCGACGCTCACCAACGAGAAGGGCGAGTTCCAGTTGGACATGCCCCAGATCGTGCCCGCCTTCGGCCAGCCCCACGGACACCTGGCTTATGACAGCGGTGAGTTTGAAACCGTGTTCCTGCGCCCGGTGATGAAGAGCGCAAGCGACAAAACCCTCAGCGCCCACTTCGTCCTGAAGCCGGCTTGACCCCAACCGGGGAGCTGTGAAGTCGTGAGCCAGGCCCGCAAGATCATCATCTGGGCCGGCCTGGCGCTTGCCGTGACTATTCCGATTGTGCTGGCGGGGTTCAGCCCTCAGCTCGCATGGCGTGACCCGGTCTATATCGGTGCCGGGTTTGCCGGCATCGTCGCCATGGCGCTGCTGCTCCTCCAGCCGTTATTGGCCGGAGGTCTGTTGCCGGGCATCCCCGCGCTGCGCGGACGGCGGATCCACCGTTATGTGGGGATAGGGCTCATTGCGGCCGTTGTGCTGCACGTGGTGGGCCTTTGGATCACCAGCGCGCCGGATGTGATTGACGCGCTCACGTTTACCTCGCCGACACCCTTCTCCGACTGGGGCGTGGTTGCCATGTGGGCGCTGTTTGCGGCCGGGCTCCTGGCGCTTCTCAGACGCCGGCTCTCTCTTCGCCCTCAGGTTTGGCGCCTCGCGCACACAGGCCTTGCCGCCGTGGTGGTGGTGGGCAGTGTGGTGCATGCCTGGCTCATTCAGGGCACTATGGAAAAGATCTCCAAAGCTGTGCTCTGCGCGCTGGTGCTCCTGGTGACCTTGAAGGTGCTGGCGGACTTACGCGTTTGGGTGATCAACAAGCGCCGCAGAGCCTGAACAGCGGCGGTGCCGGGTGGCCTCCATGTCCAGCGCGCCGGCGTCATCCAGCACAACCTGATAGACGGTTTCGGCCACCTGGCGCGACACCAGACCTTGGCGCACATCGCGGGCAACCGCTTCGGGGTCGCGCTCCAGCGGGTCGCCGTAGCCCGCCCCGCCGGGGCTTGACCACAACAGGGTGTCGCCGGCCGGAATGGTCTGCTCGCCCTTGCTCTTGAGCACCGGGCCTGAGCGGAGCTGGATGTGGCCGGCCGCGCCGTTGTGGCCGCCCTCGCGGCCCTCGGCGGGGAACTTGGTGCGCTCAACCCCGGCCAACAAGAGGATGTCGGCGTCTTCGCTGGATTCCATCTCGATAAACTGGCCAAGGCCGCCGCGGAACTTGCCGGCGCCGCCACTGTCGGCGATCAGCTCGCGGCGCAGATAGCGCACGGGCGCCGTGGCCTCGGCGATCTCGGTCTGTGTGCCGTAGACCCCGCTGGGGAACGCGGTAGCCGAAAGGCCATCCTTGGTGGGCCTGGCGCCGGTGCCGCCGGAATGGGTGAACTCGGTGGCAAACGTGGTGGCGGTGCTTCCCGGCATGGCGCTGGAGGCGGCGCTGCGGATCGGCAGATCCCACAGGCAGGTGGAACCCTCCGCCGGTGCCAGGCCCGGCACGGCCTTGTGGATGGCGCCGAGCACCAGATCTGCCACCATGTGCCCGCAGGTGTGGCGCATGGCCACCGGGGCAGGGGGCTGAGCATTCAAGATGCAGTCTTCCGGCGCCTTCATGATGAACGGGGCGAGGGAGGCGGCATTGTTCGGCACCTCCGGCCCGATCAGGCAGCGCATGGCGAACACCGCGTAGGCGGCCGTGTAATTGATCGGGCAATTGATGCCGAGAGCCGAATGACCTGACGTGCCCTCCAGATCCACGATGATCCGGTCATCTTCAATGGTGAGTGCCGCGCAAAACTTGATCTCGAAATCATAGCCATCGATCATCAGCTCATTGTGATAGGTGCCGTTGGGCAGAGCGGCGATCGCGTCCCTGGTGGCTTTGGCGGATGCGGTGAGGATGTGGTCTGCCAGGGCCTCCAAGGTGTCCAGGTCAAACTCCGCCAGCATCTCAGAGACGCGGGCGCCGCCCACATCGCAGCAGGCAATCAGGGCATAGGCATCGCCCTCATTGGCCACGGGCGAGCGCGAGTTGGTCTTGATAAACTCGATGACGAGGCGGTTGACTTCGCCCTGATCCACCAGCTTGCAGACGGGAATATAGAGACCTTCATCATAGAGGTCCGTGCCGTCAGGCCCCATGCCGCGCCCGCCGAGGTCGTAGACATGGCTGGTGCAGGCGGTGAAGCCGATCCATGTGTCGTTGTGGAAAATGGGCGCCACCAAGGCGAGATCGTTGAGATGGCCTGCGCCGATCCACGGATCGTTGGTGCAGAAGACATCGCCTGGGCGCATGGCCTCAAGATCAAGGTGGGGCATCATCTGCTTGACCGTTTCGGCCATGGTGTTGATGTGGCCCGGCGTGCCCGACACGGCCTGGGCCAGCATATCGCCATTGGTGTCGAAGACCCCGGCTGAGATGTCGCCGCATTCGCGGACAATGGGGCTGAACGCGGTGCGCATGAGCACCTGGCCTTGCTCTTCCACCACGGCCAGGAGGCGATCCCACATAACCTGCCAGTCAATGGCGGAGCGCTCCGAACGCACGGCCTGGGCCACGTGCTCCTTGCGGATCAGAACGATGCTGCCCGCGCCGTCGATTTCAGCATCGAACGTGGCGGGGATGTAGGTGGTTGTCTGGGGCTCAGCGATGAGGGCCGGGCCCTTGATGGCTTGCCCGGCTTTGAGCGCGGCGCGCTGATAAACATTGGCGTCCGTCAGTTTGCCGTCCTGTCCGAGGTTGAGCTGGCGCATGCCAGTGGGCTCGGCTGAGGCTCCGGCCGCCATGTGGCCCACGCTGGCCGGCTGGGGCGGGGTGGTGGAGGCGGTGAGCGACCAGTTGATGAACTCGATCTGCATGCCTGGAACGATGCGGCTGAACTGGCGGCCATATTCGGCTTCAAACTGGCGCACCATGCTGGAGAGCGCGTCGTCATCCAGAGCACCGGAGGGCACCGGCACCTCGATCTCCTGGCCCTGGCCGTCATAGCGCATGAAGGCCATGCGCTGCACGGTGATCTCCTGACCGTCCGCACCGGCCTCCACAATCTCCCGGGCCGCGTGTTCAAGATCGCTCAAAAGCCTGTTCACGGCCTCGAATGGGAAGTTGGCGGAGCTGGCCGGGTAGGTGTGCACGATTTCATAGGATACCGGCGCGAACAGAAAGCCGATGGCTGAGCCCACACTGGGGTTTTCCGGCACAACGATCTTCTTCACCCCGATCTTCTCGGCAATGCGGGCCGCATGGAGCGGCCCGTTGCCGCCGAAGGCCACCATGGTGCAGCCGGTGAGATCCTTGCCCTGTTCCACCGCGTGCATGCGGGCCGCATTGGCCATGGCTTCATCCACGGTCTGGGAGATGCCGTCTGCTGCGGCGATGGTGGTGAGCCCTAACGGCCTGCCCAAGTCGCGCTCGATCGCGGCGCGGGCGAGATCCGGCTGAAGGTTGAGGCGGTTCTCGGCAAAGCCCTCAGGGTCGATATAGCCTATGGCCACATCCGCATCGGTGACGGTGGGCTCGGTGCCCCCCTTGCCGTAGCAGGCAGGACCTGGATCGGACGAGGCGCTCTTTGGGCCGACGCGCAGGCGTTGCATGCTGTCCACCTTGGCGATGGAGCCGCCGCCGGCGCCGATCTCGATCATCTCGATGACGGGTATGCGCACCGGGATGCCGCTGCCCTTCAGGAACCGCGCGGAGCGGTCGATCTCAAAGGCGCGGGAGGATTTTGGTGTCTGGTCTTCAATCAGGCAGATCTTGGCCGTGGTGCCGCCCATGTCGAAGGACACCACCTTGTCAATCCGGCGTTCAGCGGCCACCCGCGCCGCCATAATGGCCCCGCCGCTTGGGCCCGATTCCACAAGGCGGATGGGATAGGCCGTCGCGGTCTCCAGGGTGGTCATGCCGCCGCCGGAGGTGATGATGAAGAGGGGGCACGCAAAGCCTTGCGCCTGGAGCGCGGTTTCCAGGGAGGTGAGATATCTCTCCATGAGCGGCTTGATGTATGCGTTGCAGACGGCGGTGCACATGCGGTCAAACTCGCGGATCTCCGGCGAGACCTCGCACGACAGGGTGACGGAGACGTGCGGTGCCACATGCGCGATCACCTCGCGGACGAGATGCTCATGGGCGGGGTTCTTGTAGCTGTGCAGCAGGCAGACGGCGATGCTCTCCGCGCCGGAGGCCAGGACCTCCGCCACCACGGCTTCAACCGCCTGGCGTTCAATGGCGGTCAGCACCTGGCCGTCCACGCCCAGGCGCTCGCGGACGCCGAACATCAGATCGCGCGGGACCAGAAAGTCTTGTGCATCGATGTTGATGTCATACTGGTCGTAGCGGCGCTCATAGCCGATCTCCAAAATGTCCCGAAAACCCTCCGTGGTGATCACGGCCACCTTCGCGCCCCGGCGCTCGATCAAGGCGTTGGTGGCCAGCGTGGTGCCATGGATGACGGACCCGAACGCACCGGGCTTAAGGTCTGAGCCCTGAAGCGCATACTCGATGCCGAGGAGAACGCCCTTCACCGGATCGTCGTGGGAGGTGAGGGTCTTGGCGGTTTTGATCTCAGGGCCGATCTCGATGGCCACATCGGTGAAGGTGCCGCCAATATCGACGGCCAGGCGGGGTTTGGAATGCGGGGCAGACATAACACTGAACTCGCGCTTTGGGAGGGAGAGGGGGCAAACGGCTTAGACGGCCTTCCGAAGGCCTACCGTCGGGTCACCAGGTTGGACCTCTCCGCGCGCCGGCAACAACAGGGTTGTGTGACAATTCGCATTTCGCTTCGCCCAAATCACGAAAGGCGAAGGTGCGCTGCAATCTGTGTTCTGTCAATCGGGATTGTGAGCTCGCCGCGGAGCTATGGACCCCTGCTTTCGCAGGGGAGCGGGAGGGGCACTGGAGCGGGGGGAGGTAGGGGAGTGAAACAGCAAACCCCCGCGTCCCTGCGAAAGCAGGGACCTTCTCAACCAAGTACTCGGGAAGGAAATCTAGTTGAGGGTGAACTCACCCTCAGCGTTGCGCCATTCTCCGGGATGGATCAACTGGCGGTGGGTGTATTGCACCGATTGAATGGCGGCATCCAACTTGCGGTCCCAGAAATCAAGAAACTTGAAGAGTTCTGGAAAGTCCGGCGCCAGGTCATAGGCTTGCCAGGCATATGTCTGCAGCAGATTTTCATAGTCGGGCATCCGGTAGTAAATCTGCGCGGTCATCAATCCGTAACCTGCGAGTAGTTTCTCCATTTCAGGTGTATGCATATGGACCTTTCCTTTCCTCACTCAGGCTCTCAAAAGGAGCTTGCCCGAGGGTTAAAGTTTAAGAGTGGATTTGAATTTGGCAAGCAATTTCATAGTTTTAGCACTCGTCTCGGGGTGCTGCTGACAGGCCGGATCAAATGGTGAAAGCAATCTGCTTGATCCGGGCGGCAAACCCCGTCAGTGTGGGGGTCTTTTCTTGTTAGCGGAGATCCCGTGAGCGACCTCACTCTCACTTCTCGTGACGCCACCTTGCGTGGCATTGGCTGGATGGTGCTGACCGGCTTCATGTTTGTGTGCGTGACGGTGATCGTGCGCCATTTGGGGTCTGACATGCCGGCCATTGAGGCGGCGTTCATCCGCTACGCCATTGGCCTGGTGCTGATCTCGCCGGTGTTTCTGCGTCTGAGGCGCACGCCCATTGACTGGAGCGACATGAAGCTTCATGTGGGCCGCGGCATTGTGCATGGCGTGGGGGTCATGCTGTGGTTCTATGCCATGGCGCGCATCCCCATCGCCGAAGTGACGGCCCTGGGGTACACCTCGCCCATCTTTGTGACCATTGGCGCGGCTCTTTTCCTGGGCGAGCGGCTGCAGATGCGGCGGATCGCTGCTGTGTTTGCGGGTATCCTGGGAACCTTCATCATCCTCAGGCCCGGGTTTCAGGAGATTGGCCTTGGCCAGATGGCGCAGCTCTTGGCAGCGCCGTTCTTTGCTGCCTCCTTCATCCTGGCCAAGCTGCTGACAAAGCGCACCGACCCGGCGGTAATCGTGGGTATGCTCTCGATCGGCTGCACCTTGGTGCTGCTGCCTGGAGCCATCTGGCAATGGCGCACGCCCACCATGGAAGAGGTGTTCTGGCTGGCCATGACGGCGGTGTTCGCCACCGCGGGGCACTATACCCTGACCCAGGCGTTCAAGGCGGCGCCCATTACCGTAACCCAGCCGATCAGTTTCCTCCAGTTGGTGTGGGCGGCGATTTTGGGGATCATCCTCTTCGGCGAGGCGCTTGATCCTATGGTGATCCTAGGCGGCGCGGTGATTGTGGGCGCGGCGACCTATATCTCCCACCGGGAGCTGGTGGCGGCGCGGAAGGGTGTCACGCCGCCGGCGCCGGCGACGAAGGTTTAGGGGAAGGCCGTCATCCCCAAAGAATCCGGGACCCAGGAGTCGCACAGCGCAAAGCCAACCACCCTGGCTCCCCGCGTTCGCGGGGATGACGAGAGTGGGGAGCGGATTTGTTGGCGCTCTTTCCCCTCTCCGTCATCCCGGAATTTTGCGTCAGCAAAATATCCGGGACCCAATAGCCGCGCAGCACAGAGCCAACCGCCCTGGGTCCGCGGGGATGACGATTGGAGGGAGCAGACTTGTTGTCGTCTGCACCCCACCCGTCATCCCGGAATTTTGCGCGAGCAAAATATCCGGGACCCAGGAGCCGCAGGGCTCTGAGCCAGCCGCCCTGGGTCCCCGCGTTCTCGGGGATGACGAACAGAGAGAAGGGGGATGACGAACAGAGAGAAGGGGGATGACGAACAGAGAGAAGGGGGATGACGAACAGAGAGAAGGGGATGACGAACAGAGAGAAGGGGGATGACGATGGGTGCCGGTCACCAAAAAGGCTCCCCAGGCAGCTCCCTATCACCGGGACACTCCGCCAGCCGATCCGCCCACGCCAATCTCTCCTCACTCAGCGCCTGCGCCGCCTCAGGTGCCTCGCGCCAGCGGTCCCACTCTGAGGTTTCCTGCTTCCGCAGCGCCAGAGCATCGCGCGCCAGGTTCACCGCCATCAGCCACGCGCCGGAGGCTGCTTCGCCTGCATTGAAGAGGTGCGCCTCGTAGCGCCCGGCGCGCACGGCCTGCCAGGCCTCCCCCGCGCTCAGAAACTGGCCCTCCGGCAGATCGCAAGGGTCGAAACCGATGGCATAGTGCGCCACATGCCGGTCATCGAGCTGGGGATCCACCCGCCGCCAACGCGTGCCCTCCCACATTTCGCAAATCCAATGGTCATCAAACCGGCCAGGGGTGAAGTAGGCCGCAAACCCGCACCGCACCCGCGCCGCCACCCCCTGGTGACGCAGAAGGCCGGTGAGCAGAA
>JANQOW010000031.1 GCA_028285595.1 Hyphomicrobiales bacterium | reverse complement strand
CCCCCGTCATCCCCGCGAACGCGGGGACCCAGGGGCGGTTAACTCTGAGCTGTGCGGCTCCTGGGTCCCGGATATTTTGCTTGCGCAAAATTCCGGGATGACGGCTAGGCGGCCTGCGGCTTGCGCAGATACAGTATGCCAAGCCCGGCCAACGCCAGCGCCAGCATGGGGAACGCCGCCACGGCCACAGCCGCCCAGCTCACCGAGGCAATCAACGCGCCGGCGCTGAACGAGGCAACGGTGGAGGCGAGCGCGATCAGTGTGTCGTTGATGCCCTGCACCACCGGCCGCTCAGCCGGCGCGAGCGCGGCGGCCAGCATGGTCGTGCCGCCGATGAAGCCGAAGTTCCAGCCGACGCCCAGAAGGATCAGCGCCACATAAAAGTGGATCAGCGTGATGTCCAAAATAGCCACCACCGCCGACACACCCAACAGCCCAAGCCCCACAGCCACGATCACCCCGGTGCCAAACCGGGAGATCAGGGCGCCGGTGAAGAAGCCGGGGGCGAACATGGCGATCACATGCCAGCGGATCACGTCACTGGCCTGGGTCTCGGAGAACCCGCAGCCCACCATGGCGAGCGCCGTCGGGGTCATCAGCAGCGTCATCACGCCGAATGAAATGGCGGCACACAGGATCGCCACCCACACAGGCCGGCGCCGGATGATCACCGTCCAGTGCGCCGCGGGCTCGCCCGCCTCGCCGGCGGCCGCCTCAGCCTGCTTCAGGGTGAGCCCCAGAACGGGCAAACAGCCCACAAGGCCGATCACGGCAATGGCCGCATAAGCCCCGGCATAGGGCACGGTGGAGATCGTGTCCTTGGTCTGAACGAAGATCTCCGGGCCGATCAGCGCGGCGAACAAGCCCGACGCCAGGGTGATGGAGATGGCGGTGGGGCGCCAGCTCTCTTCGGCCGCCTCCGCGGCGGCAAAGCGGAAATACTGAAAGCTCGCCAACGCCGCGCCCAGCAGAGCATGCCCCAGACACAACGCCACAAAACTGGTGAAATAAAGAGCGCTCGCGCCAATCGTGCCGCCGGCAATGGCGAACGCAGCCCCCAGCAGGAAGCCGGCCCGGCGGCCATATTTGCCCATGAACAGGGACACCGGCGCCGCCGCAAGCAGCCCGGCCAGGATCTGCACGGAGATGGGAATGGTCGCCAGCTCGCTGGCCGGCGCGAGCAACAGCCCGGCCAGCCCGCCCAGGATGATCAACATGGGCATGGGCGCGCCCAAAATGGAGTTGCCGAGAATGATCAGGCCGAAATTGCGCAAGGCCTCGCGGCTGAGGGCGCCCATGGATCTGCTCCTAAAGCGGTTGACGAGATGCCACCATAGCCGCTACACCGTTTGGCGAAAATATAAATCTTGCATCAAATCTGGCCAAAATGAAAATGCCCCGCGCAATCGATATTCTGGTGTTCGACGAGGTCAATATTGTGGATGTGGCCGGACCAGCCCAGGCGTTTGACAATGCCCGCATCAATGGAGAGCGGGCCTACGTCTTGCGCTATCTCTCGCCGGATGGGGCCGCGGTGCGCGCCTCCTGCGGCCTGCGCCTGGGCGTGGACGGGGCCCTTGCGGACCATGCGCCGGACGCCGACCTGCTGGTGCCCGGCGGCGGGGGCGTTGATCGGTTGCTGAGCGATGCGACCGTGCTGGCGCCGCTCAGCGCCCAGGCAAAAGCGCGCGGCGCCGGCCGGCTCATCTCGGTGTGCTCCGGCGCGCTGCTTCTGGCGGCGGCCGGTGTCCTGGACGGCCGGCCCGCCACCACCCACTGGTCCCGCGCGGCCATGGTGCGCGAGCTGTTTCCGGGCGTGCAGTGGGAGCTGGACCGGATCTTCACCAACAGCGGCGAGGTCTATTCGTCCGCCGGCGTCTCCACCGGCATCGATCTTGCGCTCTTTCTCATCCAGCTTGATTGCGGGAACCAGGAGGCGCTCGCCGTGGCCCAGGAACTGGTGGTCTATATGCGCCGGGGCGGCGGCCAGGGCCAATATTCCAACGTGCTGCAAGCCCAGTTCTCGCTGGAGGCCCCCCTGGTGCGCCTGGCTGAACGGGTGGCCACGGACCCTCAGAAGAACTGGACCTTGGAGGCGCTCGCGGCGGAAGCCAATATGAGCCAGCGCACCTTGAGCCGGCGGTTCTCCGATGCCCTGGGCATCTCGCCGGTGCAGTTTGTGGAGCTGACCCGCCTGGAAGCGGCCCGGGCCCTGCTCAGCGAAGGGGTGCCCAAGAAGCAGGTGGCGGCCCAAAGCGGCTTCGGCGATCTGCAGCGCATGCGGCGCAGCTTTCAGCGCCATCTGGGCGTCAGTGCGTCGGAATATCTCGGCCGTTTCGGCCCCATCGCCCAAGAGGGCAGCGGCCCGGCTCAAACAGCGTCTTGAACCTGTCGCGGGGCTGGTGCAAAAGAACCTGAAACGCATGGCACTTTAGAGGTGAGAGCACATGGCCGGGTATCCGGAGATCCAGCGGCGCAAGAGCGTCGGCGTAAAAATTGGAAACGTGCAGGTGGGCGGCGGCGCCCCGGTTGTGGTGCAGTCCATGACCAACACCGATACGGCGGACGCAGACGCCACGGCCCAGCAAATTGCCGAGCTGGCGCGCGCCGGCTCTGAAATGGTGCGCATCACGGTGGACCGCAAAGAGGCCGCCGCGCAGGTGGCCCACATTCGCGACAAGGTGCGGGCCATGGGGCTCGACACCCCGATCATCGGCGATTTCCACTATATCGGTCACACCCTGCTGCGCGACTATCCCGAATGCGCCGAAGCGCTGGACAAGTACCGGATCAATCCGGGCAATGTGGGCTTTAAAGGCAAGCGCGACCGCAACTTCTCCATGATGATCGAGAAGGCCATTGAGCATAACAAGCCGGTCCGCATCGGCGTCAACTGGGGCTCGCTCGACCAGGACATGCTGGCCGCCAACATGGACGCCAACGCCAAGCTGGCCCAGCCCAAGGATGCCCGCGAGGTGATGCACGAGACCATGGTCAATTCCGGCCTCCTGTCGGCCGCGCGCGCCGAAGAGATCGGCCTTGGCCGCGATAAGATCATCATCTCGGTGAAGGTGTCGGAGGTTCAGGATCTCATCACCTGCTACCGCATGATCGGCGAGCAATCGGACTATGCCCTCCATCTGGGCCTCACCGAGGCCGGCATGGGCTCCAAGGGCATCGTGGCCTCAACCGCGGGCCTGGCGGTGCTCCTGCAGCAGGGCATCGGCGACACGATCCGTATCTCGTTGACGCCGGAACCGGGCGGCGACCGCGCCAAGGAGGTGATCGTGGCCCAGGAGATTTTGCAATCCATGGGTCTGCGCTCGTTCATGCCCATGGTGATTGCCTGCCCCGGCTGCGGGCGCACCACGTCCACGGTGTTCCAGGAACTGGCTCAGGATGTTCAGGGCTATTTGCGCGACCGCACGCCCACCTGGCGCGAGCAGTATCCGGGCTTTGAAGAGCTGCAGCTCGCGGTGATGGGCTGCATCGTGAACGGCCCGGGCGAAAGCAAGCACGCCGACATCGGCATCTCCCTGCCCGGCACGGGCGAAGTGCCTGCTGCTCCGGTGTTCATCGACGGCAAAAAGGTGATGACCCTGCGCGGCGACCACCTGGCGCAGCAGTTCAAGGATATTGTTGAGACCTACGTGGAAGACCGCTGGGGCGACGATAAGGTGGACGCGGCGGAGTAAGCGGCCTTGTTCTCCGCACCCTTGCGAACGCGAGGGCCCATAGCTCACACCTTGCCCTTGGCTCAGAAGGTCCCTGCTTTCGCAGGGACGCGGGGCGTTGCAGGAGGTTTCGTCATCCCGGAATTTTGCGAAAGCAAAATATCCGGGACCCAGAGCCGAGACCCTCTGAAGCGCGCTGCCCTGGTTCCCCGCGTTCGCGGGAATGACGGGGGAGGTGGCGCCCCCCTAACGCTCCGGCACCGTGAACAGCTCCTGCGCCTCATCCACCCCGCGCAAACTGTGAGTTCCCACGGGCTCCAGCACCACATCAGACCGCCCCACCGCATCGTAGAACGCACTGGACACCAGCACGTCCTTGCCCAGCGGACGGCACAGATCCTGGACGCGGGCCGCCAGGTTCACCGCCGGGCCGACCACCGTGAAATCCAGCCGCTCATCGGCGCCGATATTGCCGTAGAGCACCTCGCCCACATGCAAGGAGAGACCGAACCCCAGCACCGGTTCGCCGGCCGCCTCTCTGGCCTGATTGAACCGGGCATACTCCGCGCGCAGCTCTTTAGCCGCGCTGAGGGCGCGCCGGGAGACCTCTGAGCGGTCCGCATCGGTCAACTGGAAGGTGGCCAGAAAGCCATCGCCCATGAACTTCAGGATCTGCCCCTGGTGCCGCTTCACCGGACGGGCCATGATCTCAAGATAGGCATCCAGAAGCTCAATCAGCGCCTCCTGGTCCAACCGGCTGGCCAGGGAGGTGAAGCCGCGCAGGTCGCAGAACCAGATCACCGCATCGATGGACCGGGTGGACCCGCGCACAATCTCGCCGGTGAGCACGCGCTTGCCCGCATCCTCGCCCAGATAGGTTTGCGCCACGGTCTTGGCCACGTCATAGGTGAGGCGGGCTTTAACGGCAAGCGCCAGATGCGGCAGCAACCCGAGCACCTGCTCAATCTGGCGCGCATCAAGCCCTTCGGCCGCATCGGTCGCGCAGGAGAAGAACACACCCTCCAACTGTCCATCACCAACGCTGTCCGACCCGAAGCGGATCAGGCAGGCGGCATAGTCGGTCATGCCTTCGTCTCTGATTTCCTCCAGCACCGGGAACGGCAGCGGGGCCTCACCATCCAGCCGCTGGCGAAAGCGCTCCTGGCCGGTTTCCAAAAGATGCTTGATGGGACTGAGCTTGAACGCGTCGCTCTGAAGAATGTCGCGCTGCTGGGGCGCGTTCTCAGCCCGCCCGGCGCCCGGACGCCACACATAGGTCAAGGCGCCAAACTGCGGGTGTAACGTGGTCATGCCCATGCTGACCCGTTTGATGGGCACCCCGGCGGCGCGCACCTCCTCGGCAAAGGCCGACAGTTGCTCCTCCACATCATGGCCTTGAAGGCCCCTGCGGATGGTTCCATCGGCAAGGCGGGCCAGAAGATCAGGGCAGAGGTCAGCCATTCGCCAAGTCTACCGGCTTGCGCGGCGCGGAAAAACAAAAAAGCGGCAGCTTCGCCAAGCCAGCAAAGCCACCGCTCTCGTCTTAAAGGGTTGAGATTTAGGCAATCGCCATGTCGTCTGCCGGCGGCGGCAGAATGAACTCGATCGCCGGGATCAGAGCCGCCGGGTTCACGTCGGACGGGATGCCGTTCAGCTCGATCGTGCCCGTGAGGTGCGTGATCAGCAGATCGCCGTCGCCGGACGCACCCAGCGAGACCGGCGCCTGAATGCCGTCCGTCCCCGGATCCACATCAAACGTTAAGAGATCGGTGAACTGCAAGCCGGGCGCGCCCTCAGCAGCGATGGCCGCCAGCACGTCCGCCGGGCCGTCGCGCAGATCCAGCACCAGCTTGTCGCGGTTGGGGTTGAAGTCGGCCACCACATCGTGGCCTTCGCCGTCGCGGAAGGGATTGAAGACGAACTGGTCCCGGCCCCAGCCCCCCTTGAGGTAGTCGTCGCCTTCCCCGCCTTCCAGAATATCCCGGCCGCGGCCGCCGTTCAGATAGTCGTTGTCCTCGCCGCCGTTCAGGATATCCCGGCCGCGGCCACCATTCAGGTGGTCATTGTCCGCACCGCCTTCCAGGATATCGTTTCCGCGCCCGCCGATCAGTTTGTCGTGGCCATCGCCGCCAATGGCAAGATCGTCGCCCCGCCCGGCCAGGATCACGTCGTTGCCGCCGAGGCCGTTGGCGATATCGTTGCCGCTGCCCAGAACAACAAAATCGAAGTGGTCGGACCCCACCACCACGTCAGGCCCGCGGCCGGTGAACAGGAAGCCGCCTTTGGCAAACGTGATGTCGAACGGCAAGAGCACACTGTCAATCACGTGCACCACACCATTTTCGGCCAGAATGCCGTTCTCTGAGCCCGTGGGGTTGGTGACTTCAGGGTTGGTGAAGTCCGGATCCTTGTCCCGCAGGGTGAGCCCGTTGGGGCGGATGGTCTCGCCGGCCAGCGTGCTGACAGAGCTGGAGGCGGCAACCTGATCGCCGGTCAGCGCTTCGCCGGCGATGTGATAGCCAAGGACGGTCTTCAGGAAAGCGGCCGGATCGTTGGAGGGCGACAGGAGCGCGGACACATCGGCCAGCGTGTTGATCGCCGCAGTTTCGTCACTGCCTACGCCTGGGTTCAAAACATTGGCCAGGTTGAGAAACGCTTGGTCCGTGGGGGCAAAGACCGTGAGCGTGGCGTTTGGGTCACCGGCGGCCCCGACAAGATCGGGAAAGAGCTCCAGCGCCCCGCGGAGAATATTGAACTCCCCGGCGTTGTCGCTGGCGTCGACCACGATGTCCAAAATTGAGTTGGTAGGCATTATCCATCCGTCCATTTTTGTTGATTGTCCGCTGCTCTACGAGCGGATATGTGATCTGGATCAGACTTTTTGTCCGGGCACCGTGTCATGGTGAACAGACCGGACCATCGGCGGCGATGCGCGAAGCTAGCAATATCTATCAAAGTATAGTGTTTATTGATATATATTGATAGAGTTCGCTAGAGCTGCCAAATGCGGGGGAAGACAACGATGGATCCCTACCTCAACCCCTTTGCGCCGGGCGCGGGAAGCCGGCCGCCTGAGCTTGCCGGGCGGGACCCGATCCTGAAGGACGCCAAAGTGTCGTGCGGCCGCGCGCTGAAGGGACGAAGCGCCCGCTCGATTATGCTCGTTGGTCTGAGAGGAACCGGCAAGACCGTCCTGCTCAATGAGATCGGCAAGATTGCGGAAAGCGAAGGCCTGCTTGTCTCCAAACTGGAGGCACCTGAAGGCGAGGCTCTGCCCCGCCTGATCTATCCGGAACTGCGCAAGACCATGCGGTCTTTCTCCAGCGTCGCGGCGGCCAAGCAGCTTGCCGCGCGCGGCCTGAGGGGTTTGCGCAACTTTGCCTCAATCTTCAACATCGAGATTGCCGGTGTCGAAATCTCCGTTGATCCCGAACCCGGCCTTGCCGACAGCGGCGATCTGCAACACGACCTGCCGGCGCTTTTTGAGATGGTGGGGCGGGCGGCGCAAGCGGCCGGCAAGGGATGGATCCTCCTGATCGATGAGGTTCAATATCTCTCCGAGGCCGACCTGTCGGCGCTGATCGTGGCCATGCACCGCATGTCTCAGGAGGGGCTCCCAATCCTCATGGTGGGCGCCGGCCTGCCCCAGGTGGCCCGCCTCGCCGGTGAGGCGAAGTCCTATGCGGAGCGGTTGTTTCTCTACCCGGACGTGGGGGCGCTCGAGCCTGAGGCAGCGGCCCAAGCCATCCAAAAGCCTATTGAGGAGGAAGGCGCCTCCATCGCCGCCGACGCCCTGGAGGCGGTGGTTCAGCGCACCGAGGGCTACCCGTTCTTCCTGCAGGAATGGGCGTCGAGCGCATGGGACATAGCAGAAGGCCCGGAGATCTCGCTCAACGACGTGAACCTCTCCTATGCGGAAACCCTGGCGTCCTTGGATGCGGGCTTCTTCAGGGTGCGCATCGACCGGCTGACGAAAAGCGAGGTGCAGTTCGTCAAAACCATGGCTGAGCTTGGAGAGGGCCCCTACGCGATGGCAGACATTGCGGGCGCAATGGGACGGACCCAGCAATCCTTGGGGCCAACCCGCGCGAAGATCATCTCCAAGGGCATGATCTACAGCACAGATCACGGCTATCTCGATTTCACCGTGCCCCTGTTTGCTGACTTCATGCAGCGTTACGCTGAGCGGGCCGGGGCATAGAGCCTTAAGAACTTCTCCGTGGCCGCCTGCGCCCGCGCCTCAATCTGTGCCCTGCCCGGCTTTGGGTGCGCGCCCAAGAGCCGCCTGATTTGTAAGTCTCCCAGGAGCAGCCCGAGAAAATCTTCCGCCGCCACCTCAGACGCGCTGAGCTGCAGCCGGCCCTGCTGTGCCTGGCCTTCAAGATAGCGAATGAACGCCGGCAAGGTGGCCTCACGGCCTTCCGTCACCAGGATGTCGGCAAGCTTTCGGTCAGAGGCCGCTTCGGCAATGGCCGCCCGGTTGAGCGCCACGGCGGCATCCCCCGTCAACAGGGTGAGCAGAGCCGCTCCAAACGCCTTAAGCGCCTCCTCGATGGGCACATCGGCCTCCAGTTGAGCGGCCATCACGGTCTGAACCGAGGCGGCATTGCGCCGGATCACCGCTTCAAACACCCCCCGCTTGTCGCCAAACCAGGAATAGAGGGTCTCCTTGGACGCCTTTGCCCGGCGCGCCACCTCCAGCATATTCGCATCCCGGTAGCCGCGCTCGGCAAGCACCTCCACGGCGACGTCCAAAATGCGGTCCCGGCGCTTGGCGCGGTTTTCCTCTTTCATAATCAGACCATCCGGAAGGGGGTGAGCGCTTGACAATAACCGTACCATACGGTACGGAATTTGTAAATCCGTACTCATTGGTACGAAAATCTACTGCCCCAGAGGAGGTCCCCATGTCCCGCACCCCGCAAGATGCCTTGGGCGCTGCCGTGATGGTTTTGATCGTACTCACCGGCGTGATGCTGCTGGCCCTGTTCACGCGCACCCCGCCCCATCCGCCTTTGGAGGTGGCGCCTTTTGCGCTTGCGCCGTTCTTAGGCGCCTCCCTGGCGCTGGGCGCCGCCGCGCTCTGGCAGATCAACGCCAGATCCGGGCTGTGGCTGTCTTTGGCCTTCGCGGCCACTGCATTGGTGTCTTACGGGCCGCCA
>JANQOW010000030.1 GCA_028285595.1 Hyphomicrobiales bacterium | reverse complement strand
CCGGATCTGCGGCAAACGCAACCGGCGCAGGGGCTTCCGGAGCCATGGGTTCGGGAGCCGGTGGAACCGGGTCAGGCAACTGCACCATGGGCTGAGGGGCTGCCGGCTCCCGGTCTGCGGCAAACGCCACCGGCGCAGGGGCTTCCGGAGCCATGGGTTCAGGAGCCGTTGGTACCGGGTCGGGCATCTCGACCAGGGGCTGAGGCGCTTCCAGCTCCGGATCTGCGGCAAACGCAACCGGCGCTGGGGCTTCGGGAGCCATGGGTTCAGGAGCCGTCCGAACCGGGTCAGGCATCTGCACCATGGGCTGAGGCGCTGCCGGCTCTGGATCTGCGGCAAACGCGGCCGGTGCAGGCGCCTCTGGGGCCAGGGGTTCAGGAGCCACTGAAACCGGGTCAGGCATCTCGACCATGGGCTGAGGTACTGCCGGCTCCGGATCTGCGGTAAACGCGACCGGCGCTGGGGCCTCCGGAGCCATGGATTCAGGAGCCGATGGAACCGGATCAGGCATCTGCACCATGGGCTGAGGTGTTGCCGCCTCCGGATCTGCGGTAAACGCAGCCGGCGCAGGCGCCTCTGGGGCCACAGGTTCGGGAGCCGATGGAACCGGGTCAGGCATCTCGACCGTTGGCTCAGGCGCTGCCGGATCCGGATCTGCGGTAAACGCAGCCGGCGCAGGCGCCTCTGGGGCCACAGGTTCGAGAGCCGATGGAACTGGGTCGGGCCTCTGCACCATAGGCTGAGGAGCTGCCGCCTCCGGATCTGCGGTAAACGCAACCGGCGCTGGCGCTTCCGGAGCCATGGGTTCAGGAGCCGATGGAACCGGGTCAGGCAGCTCGACCATGGGCTGAGGTGCTGCCGGCTCCGGATCTGCGGTAAACGCGACCGGCGCAGGGGCTTCCGGAGCCATTGGTTCAGGAGCCGATGGAACCGCATCAAGCATCTCGACCAGGGGCTGAGGCACTGCCGGCTCCGGATCCGCGGTAAACGCAAAAGGCGCAGGCGCCTCTGGGGCCATAGGCTCAGGAGCCGATGGAACCGGATCAGGCATCTCGACCAGGGGCTGAGGCGCTTCCAGCTCCGGATCTGCGGTAAACGTTACCGCCGCTGGGGCTTCCGGAGCCATGGGTTCAGGATCAGACGAAACCGGCTCAGGCGCGGCAGGCTCCGGTTCAGCTCCAAAGGAGACTGGCGAAGGCACTTCGGGAACAACGGGTTCCGCGGGAGCGGCAACCGGGTCGGGCATTTCCGCCCAGGACTGGGGTGCTGCCGGCTCTGGCTCAGCTTCAAAGGCCACTGGCGACGGGAGCTCAGGAGCGACGGGTTCGGCATGCCCCGCAGCCGCATCAGGCCTCTCGACCACGGGCTCAGCCGCTCCCGACTGTGGATCAACCACGAAGGTGACCGGCGGAGGCGCTTCCGGTGTCACAGACTCCGGGACGACAGGAGCCGGAGGAACCGGAATGGAAATCATCGGTGTTGGATCGGAAGCCTCCGGCGCCACATCAGGCGCATCCGGAGCCATCTCGCTCACATCTGGCGCCACATCAGGTATATCCGGCGCCGGAACGGCGACGACAGGCGCAGGCACGGAAACAACCGGCCGGTCAGGCCCTTCGGGGGCGCCTGTTTCCGGTAGATCCACGAACCCGGGCGCATGCCGGCGGGCAGATTCAGGCAGAGGCTGGGGCAAACCAGGCGCCGGCGCCACGGGATTTGCAGGCAGGGGCTCAAAGGTTTCCTGCAGAGCAGGTTGAGGCGCGGGCTCCGGTTGGGGTGCGGGCTCCGCTTGGGGCTGGAAATCAGGCTCGGGCTCAGGCGCGTATTGGGATGCCAGCGCCGCTTCGGCGGCCGCGCGGGCCGACGAGTTTATCCCCGGAACGAGGGGTTTGTCGTCGAACAGGGCCGCCATCTCGTCCAATGCTTGGGTGATGGCCGAACGGGTTGCGGGCGACACTTTGGGAACCGCCCAGTTCTGCCCCTGTTCGTGGGACACGAGGGGGCTGCTCTCAGCGGGAGATTGGGCGTTCCCGTTGCCGGGTGCCGCATGGGATGACGGTTTTGCTTCTGACACTAAATGCGCGCCCCAATGTCACCAATCTTCTTAGCCCGCCGCCACAGATTAGGCCCAATGAAACCGGTTGACGGAAAAACCCCAAACACACTAAATCTGCTCCGGCATGGCAAATTTAGGGATTTAGGCTTAACAAACGGCTAAATTTGCCGCCTCCAACGCTTCGCGAACTTTGACCCAGGCGGACCATTATGCGCACATTTCCAACCCTAAAAGACCTTGCCGCAGAGCAGGGAAACGAGCTCGGTGTGAGTGATTGGCTGGTCATCGACCAAGAGCGAATCAACATGTTTGCCGAGGCCACAAATGACCATCAATGGATCCACGTGGACCCGGAGCGCACGGAGGCCGAACTGGGCATGAGCACGATTGCCCACGGCTATCTCACTTTGTCGCTGGTGGTGCCCTTCGTAGAGCAGATTTTCTCGGTGGCCAGCGTGAAGCGCGCCATCAACTACGGCAGCAACAAAGTCCGCTTCACAAACATGGTTCCAGTAGGCTCGCGCGTGCGCGCCCGCCTCAAATTGTTGCGAGCCACCTTGGGAACCGGCAACTGCCGCATTATCTCTGAGGTCACAGTGGAAATCGAAGGCCAGATCAAACCGGCCATGATGGCGGAGACCATTACGCTGTTCTACGAATAACCTCCTGATAATAGGACTAGATTTAAGATGAAGGTGACCAAAACCGACGCCGAATGGCGCGAGCAGCTGACCCCGGAACAGTATCGCGTGACCCGCGAACACGGGACCGAGCGTGCCGGGACCCATCCCTACAATGCCGAAAAGCGCAAGGGTATGTTCCATTGCATTTGTTGCGGACGGCCTTTGTTTGCATCCGACACCAAGTATGAATCCGGCACCGGCTGGCCCAGCTTCTTTGCTCCAGAATCTGAAGAGGCGGTGAGCGAGCATTCCGATCGTTCATGGTTCATGGTGCGCACCGAGGTGCGTTGCGCCGACTGTGATGCCCATTTGGGCCATGTGTTCCCGGACGGCCCCCAGCCCACAGGCCAGCGTTATTGCATGAACGGCGCGGCCCTCGACTTTAAAGCGCGCGAGGAGTAGAGCCCCCGTGACCAAAACAGACGGCCCTGCCGCCCCTCCCCTCGCCCCGAAAAAACCCGTCACCCGCGAGATGCACGGGATCAGCTCCAGCGATGACTATCACTGGCTGCGCGACGACAACTGGCAGGACGTCATGCGGGACCCCTCGGTGCTGCAGGCCGACATCCGTGCTTACCTGGAAGCGGAGAACGCCTACACCGAAGTGCAATTGGCTCACACGCAAGCGCTGCAGGACAAGCTTTTTGCCGAGATGAAGGGCCGCATCAAAGAAGACGACAGCTCGGTCCCCACTCCGGACGGCCCCTATGCCTATCTGACAGCCTATGTGGTGGGCGGCCAGCATCCACGCTTGTGCCGCCAGGCCCGCGACGGCGGCGATGAGGTGGTTTTGCTGGACGGCGACGAGTTGGCGGATGGCAAGGCCTTCTTTGAGTTTGGCGGGCTGAGCCATTCTCCCGACCACACGCTTCTGGCATGGAGCGCGGATGAAAACGGCTCTGAATATTGCACGCTCAGAGTCCGTGACGTGGCCACGGGTGAAGATCTTTCAGATTGCGTTGAGGACGTTGCCGGCGGCGGCACCTGGAGTAATGACAGCCGTGATCTCTACTACTCCAAACTGGATGAAAACCACCGTCCGTCAAAGATTTACCGCCACCGGGTGGGCACCGATCAGAGCCAGGACGAGCTGATGTTCGAAGAGGCTGATCCGGGTTTCTTTGTGGATGTGGCCTCGACCCAGTCGCGCCGCTTCATGGTGATCTCGGCCAGTGATCATCAGTCTTCGGAGCATTATCTCATCGACACCGAAGCGGACGCAGCCCAGCCTGTTCTGATTTCGCCGCGCCAGCCTGAGATCGAATATGACGTGGAACACCAGGGTGATCGCCTGTTGATCCTGACCAATATCGATGATGCGGAAGACTTCAAAATCGTAGAAGCTCCTGTGAGCGCGCCGCAGCCGGAAAACTGGCGCGATCTGGTGCCCCATAAACCCGGGCGGCTGATCTTGTCTCACACGGCCTTGAAGGATTTTTTCGTGCGCCTGGAGCGGGAGGACGGCCTGCCGCGAATTGTCATCACCGAGACCGCGACCGGCGAAGAGCATGCCATCAGCTTTGAGGAAGAGGCCTATAGCTTAGGCCTTTCGGCCGGTTATGAGTTCGACACTGATTGGGTGCGCTTTACCTATTCCTCCCTCACCACGCCGGCTCAGGTTTATGACTACAACATGCGCACCCGCGAGCGGGTTTTGCGCAAGACCCAAGAGGTGCCCTCCGGCCACGAAATCTCCGACTATGTGACCCGGCGCATCATGGCGCCGTCCCATGATGGCGAACTGGTTCCCGTTTCCATCCTCTATCACAAGGACACCGCGTTGGACGGCTCCGCTCCGTGCCATCTTTATGGCTATGGCGCTTACGGCGCGGCCATGCCTGCAGCATTCTCCACCACCGTGCTCCCCATAGTCGACCGGGGGTTCATTCACGCCATTGCCCATGTGCGGGGCGGCAAGGAGCGCGGCTACCTCTGGTATAAGGCCGGGCGTCTGGAGCACAAGGAGAACACGTTCAAGGACTTCATTGCTGCCGGCCAAGCGCTTTGTTCAGAGGACTACAAGTTTACCTCGCCGGGCAGGATTGTCGCCCGGGGCGGCAGCGCGGGGGGCATGCTCATGGGCGCCGTGGCCAACATGGCACCGGAGCTGTTCGGCGGCATCATTGCCCAGGTGCCGTTTGTGGATGTGCTCGCCACCATGCTGGACGACAGCCTGCCGCTCACCCCGCCGGAATGGAATGAGTGGGGCAACCCGATTGCCTCCGCTGAGGCGTACAAATGCATCGCCGCCTATTCGCCTTACGACAATGTGGAGGCCAAGGCCTATCCGCCGATCTTCATCACCGCCGGCCTCACCGACCCGCGGGTCACCTATTGGGAACCTGCCAAATGGTGTGCCAAGCTGAGAGCGCTGAAGACCGACGACAACCTCTTGCTTTTGAAGACCAACATGGACGCCGGCCATGGCGGGGCATCGGGTAGGTTCGACAGTTTGAAGGAAACTGCCGAAGCCTACGCCTTTGCCATAGAGGTTGTGCAAAAGGCTTGACGGTGTGTGTCCCTGCGAAAGCAGGGACCTTCTTAACCAACGGATGGGTGTGAGCTACGGGCCCCTGCTTTCGCAGGGGCACGGAGAAATGACGGTTTACCCCGCAGCGTCGAAGATCTCTGCCTTCGCCGTGCGCTCACGGCGGACCATGAGCTTGTTGAGGGCGCTCACATAAGCCTTGGCGCTCGCCACCATGGTATCGGTGTCCGCACCGCGGCCCGTCACGGTCTTGCCGTCCTCTTCTAGCTTCACCGACACCTCAGCTTGCGCATCAGTGCCCGCCGTCACCGCGGAGACCTGATAGAGCTTCAGCGTGGCCTTATGGTCCACCATGGCCTTGATTGCATTGAACGTGGCGTCCACCGGACCGTCGCCGGAGGCTTCTTTGGTCTGATGTTCGCCGTCAATGTTCAGCGTCATGGTGGCGCGTTGGGGACCGCCTGTGCCGGCAATCACGGTTAAGGCCACAACCTGGATGCCGTCATGGGCATGGGCGCGCTGGTCATCCACCAGGGCCTCAATGTCCTCGTCGTAGACATGCTTCTTCTTGTCGGCCAGGTCCTTAAAGCGCACGAACGCGTCCTGGAACTCATTGTCGGACATGTCATAGCCCAAATCCTTGAGCTTCTCCTTGAAGGCGTGGCGGCCGGAGTGTTTGCCCATGACCAGGGAGGTTTCCTTCACGCCCACGCTTTCCGGCGTCATGATCTCAAAGGTGTTGGCGCTCTTCAGCATGCCGTCCTGGTGAATGCCGCTCTCATGCGCGAATGCGTTCTGGCCCACAATGGCTTTGTTGAATTGCACCGGGAAGCCGGCTGCTGTTGCCACCATGCGGCTCACCTTCATGAGCTGGGTGGTATCCACATTGGTGTAATAGGGCAACTTATCGCCGCGCGTGGCGATCGCCATAACGATCTCTTCCAGGGCCGCGTTCCCGGCACGCTCGCCTAAGCCGTTGATGGTGCACTCAATTTGCCGGCACCCGGCCTCCAACCCAGCCAGTGAGTTGGCCACGGCCAGGCCCAGATCATTGTGGCAGTGGGTGGAAAAGCGCACCTTGTCCGCGTCGGCCACGTTCTCGCGTACATAGCGGAACATCTCATAATATTCCTCCGCCACGTTATAGCCCACCGTGTCCGGCAGATTGATGGTGGTGGCGCCGGACTTGATGGCCACGTCCACGCAGCGGGCCAGATACTCGTGGCTGGTGCGGGTGGCGTCCATGGCCGACCATTCCACATCGTCGGTCAGGTTGCGCGCCTGGGTCACCGTGGCGGCGATGATCTCCAAGACTTCGTCTTCGCTTTTTCGCATCTGGTGTTCCAGATGGATCGGAGACGTGGAGACGAACGTGTGGATACGCGGGCGTTTGGCGTGTTTTACCGCTTCACCGGCGCGGGCAATGTCGCCGGGGATGGCGCGGGCCAGGCCGGCGATCACGGCGTTTTTGGTGTTCTTGGCAATCTCGCTCACCGCCTCAAAATCGCCTTCGGAGGCGATGGGGAAGCCGGCCTCGATAATGTCCACGCCCATCTCATCGAGCGTGGCGGCGATTTCCATTTTCTCGTCGAAGGACATGGTGGCGCCGGGCGACTGTTCGCCGTCGCGCAAGGTGGTGTCGAAGATGACCACTTGATCTTTGTCGGAGTTGCTCATCGGGATTTGATCCTTATCGTCTTGGTGGGTGCCGCACGGTGTTCAAGGTTAGGGGCCGGCACGCCAGGGTTATGGCTTGGTTCGGTTTCATGATCCCCTAAACACCCGGCCACGAAAGGGCCCAGCCAGTGTTCAGGGGCTGATAAGGAGGAGGCCAAGGCCGAGCGGCAACAGACCAAGCAAGCCGCCGATAAGGGCGGTGCGCATGGGGCAAGGGCTGGTCTTTGCGGCGGAACGCATGCTGGGTCACAACCTGCTGGTTCGGTCTTTGACTGAAATCGCTTTTACCCTGATTGGATGGGCTTGGCAATAACCACGTGCGGGAGCTGGTTGCGCGCTTCTCTCCTGCCTAACCCACCGTTTGGCGGTGCACGCTTTGCTTGTTGTGATCCGCACTGATCGGTAAAACCCCGAAGAGTGCCCCACACGGTTGGTCTAGGAGTCTTCATAAGATGTCGTTGCTACTAAACATCCTTTGGATCGTCTTTGGCGGATTATGGATGGCGGCCGGATGGCTTATCGCCGCCATCATCATGGCGATCACCATCATCGGCCTCCCCTGGGCACGCGCAGCGTGGAACATTGCGCTCTACACACTGCTGCCGTTTGGCTCCACGGCCGTCGACCGTGAGGAACACACCGGCGAACGCAGTCTCGGAACCGGGCCCTTGGGGGTCATCGGCAACATACTTTGGTTTGTGCTGGCGGGTTGGTGGCTGGCGCTCGGCCATCTCATCACCGCGTTCGGATTGGCCATCACCATTATCGGCTTGCCGTTTGCCTGGGCGCACCTAAAGCTGACCGGCCTCACCTTGTGGCCGATCGGCAAGATGATCGTCCCGTTGGAGGACGACTAGAGCCGAACGCGCCCTCAGCCCCGGGGCGTGGAGGATCAGGCTCCCCTCCAAACGACTGACCGCGCATCAGTCGCGATAGATGCGCCGCCCCTCCCACACTGCATAGAGCAGGAGCAGAACACCGATTGCAGCTATGAGCAAAACGGTCCCCACTCTGCTCTGGGAGGCATCGCCCAGCCTTTTCAGATACGCATCGCGCGGTCCGGCGACGATGAACTCCGCCTTAACGGAAACCACCTCACCGGCCTGCTCAACCCTGCCCACTGCCACCACCGGCGTGGATCGCTGGAAACCGCGGATCTTGATCATTGCCTCCGTGAGCGTGTGGGGCGTGTCCACCGCCTCGGCGGCCGCCCACTCCACGTGCGCATCTTCGAAACGATAATCATTATTCACGATCCGGACCGGCCCCGCATCGGTTTCGATGGTGAGCGGTTGTGTGCCGCTGTCGATCGTGACCGTTTCAGTGCCCAAGCGATAAGTCCCTCGGACCTGCTGACGCCGATAGGCCACAAAATCTCCACGCAGAAGCGGCGTCTGGTTTGAAATCCTCCCGCTCACCAGGGCGGTTGCACCCGTGCCGGCCGAATGCGCATCTGGCAAAGCGGTCATGAGCTGCGTGTGCTCCCGGGCCGCGCCGGCCTCGATGGGCAGCGTAAATGCAACGGCTATCAGAATCGGACCGATAATCCCGCCCAGACAGACGAGCGCACCTCTGATCGCGTAGGACTTTTCTTTTTCTCGGCGCGGCATGGGAAGACGGTTGCTCTAGCGTTGGCCTGAATACTAATTCAACGGTGATGACCAAATCCAGAGCTTATCCCAGAAACGGTCCAGTGATGCATGAGCAGGACCTTGTCCATGGGGAAGGGAACAATCGAAAGCCAAAACCGGGCACTGGCTCGCAGGCTAGTTTTCCGGAGAAAGAAGCGGCCTTGCTGTACATAGCTCGGTCCGGCTGAGGAACTCCCTTGTCTTAGCGCCAACATCCATTCTCGCGTCTGCGCGCGCCGAGCAGCCATGTTCTCATCTTGAGTAAAGAGCGCGTAAGGGCAGCGGAAGCATCAGTTTGAGCGCGACAGGTCCAACGCTTTCATACGAACACAGCAACATCATCCGCCCTGGCACGCCTCTTGCTTAACACCAAATCGGTGGGCGGCGATGGTTCAGCAACTCATGCTGAAAGTGAGCCGGCCAACGAGGTGGGTTTGGTAACTTGGGGGGTACCATGACACTTGGAACCGCAAGTTTTGAGCATGGCAACGAGACGGGATCACTCCTGACTTCAGCAGTTCCGTGCCCGAGATTTGAGGCGTTGCAGGCACCTCTCGTTCACATCGGGGAGTAAACGGATGGGCATCGCATTACCTGGCTTCAACAAGCCGTTGGAACTGATTGTTACTGGCGCAAAACTGCTGGAACAGGCCGAAAAAGAACTTAACGTCAAGGTCAACGTCTCCACGGACTTCGAGCTCTTTGCAACCAAGCGCGAATGGGTAAGAGGGTCAAAGCCATGGCCCTATCTCGACCACAAGCTGAACAGCTTCAACCCGACAAACGCCTTCTGGGTGGAAGCTGTCCAGAACGAGGAAACGGTTTTCCTCCATGGGTTTCGCTACGATTACGTGGCCGAAGACTTCCCTCTTTGGTGCCGCACCTGGGTATCCGGCCTGCATGCGCGAGCCGGTGACATTGTAAAAATCGAAGAGCCCGCCGCCATCACGAGCGAGCGGGTCCGCAACCTCAACGGCTGGCTGTGCCATCAGGCAGAGCTGTGGGTCGGCGGCTCCGGGCACAAGTTCAAATGGCGCGCCCTCGATATTCTGCCGAGGCTTGGTGTCATCCTCGCCTACATTCAGTGGCAGCCGGAGGCCATCTGGGCGCTGGTGGATCCCAAGGACGTGGCACGCGGCGGGGTCTATCGGGCCGGGAACCCCCATATTGAAGCTGACTTTTTGGTGTGGCAGACGCCCGCCCCGGGCATGGATTATGACCGCGAAGCGCTGGCAACGCTTACCAAATCGGAGCTGGAGGTGATGGTGTCGGAGCTGAGCCGCACATTAAACACGCGCGAAGCGTTCGATGAACAAGAACCCGCCCTGCTGGCCAGTCGCTAAAAGCGTCCCATTTTAGCTCATTGTATCGGCCCGAGCAGATAATCGAGCCCGTGGTCCAGTTTGACGCAAAGGTTCGCCAACTGAATTTCGCCATCGGCCCGGCGCACCGGCCAAATCAAGCGGTGATAGCGCATCCAGTTGGGCTCCGGATCGGACGGCATTAGGCGCACCAGCGCTTCATCATAATAGGCGTCCATAGTGTCCAAGACGTCATGATAGGCCCGGGTCACCGTGCGGTCCGCTGTAGCATTGGGACCCAGATCAAAATCCCCCCGAGCCACCCATTCCGGACCCATAATGTCGGCCATCAGTGAGTGGGCCCCGACACTGACCAGCGGAAAACCACGCTCATGATCGGTGCTGGCGAACGTAAGCAGGTGGCTTGCATGGCACGGGTTGTTCTTGATGGCCGAAAACAGGCCCGGGATCTGCTCAGGGGTCTTGCGCAAAGACATGAAACAGCCCGGAATAGCCACATTCTTCAAAGCGATGGCTTGTTCAACGCGGTCGATCGCCATGACGGAGTTTTCAAACCGCTCCGTGAACCAGCCTTGTTTGAACAGATGGAGCTTCACCGGTCCGCGATGTTCCGCCAGCAAGGTGCAGGCGGTTTCAATCGCCTCTTCCGGCACATGCTCCAGATCAAACCGCAGCGTGCAGCTTTCATCCGCGGTTTCCAGGCTGGCCAATCCGAACGTCCTGTAAGGCAGGTCATTATCGGAGAAGAGCGGCTTGGAAAACCGCGTTAAGTGTTTGCCATCAATGTAGGCAAAGTCTTTCATTTAGTCGCAAATCGCATTTGGTTTGCAGCATCCCAAACCGCCCGCTGGGCCGGCTGGAACAACGCCTCTAAGTCCGCATCCAAAGCAATACCATAGGCCACAACCGCAAGGAACTGCTTGTCAATTTCTCCTGCTTCGATCGCGCGCAGCGTGTCGGCTGGAATGGCCCACTGCTCTGAAACATCAGAGATGGAAAAGCCTCGCTCGCGCCGCAATCCACTCAAAACGTCCCCGATCTTCTTTTCACGCATCCTATGATCCCCTGAGTTGAAACTATTCACTCGACTGAAAGTCCCTTAAATTTTGGGCCACTAAGTCTAATATTTCGTGATCCAAATTCTGGCCTTCCCGCTCGTCCCTATCTTGTGCCATGACCAGCGTTCGCGCAAGTATCAAGGCCTGCTCGCTGTTGACGGGAAGTCCGTTTCTTTTTGCGATCTCGATGAATATATCTGAAAACAATTTGACGCGCATATCTTTGCGGTCGGAATCATTTTTGATACCATCATTCTCACTTTCAGGCCGGGGGCGCTCCATTGACCCTTCGCCCGTGGCGAGCCAGTGAAAATTCACGTCCAAAGCGTCAGAAATCTTGGATAACGTGCTGGTGCGCGGGGAATGGCTTTGGCCAATGAGAATCATTCTGATCGTATCAGGCGCTCCCGTTGCCTTGATGGAGGCCGCCCGCGCGGTTACTCCCTTCCTTTCGAGGGCTCGTTTTAGCCTCGAAACGAGAGGTCCGTTGAGCTTTGTCGGCGCGCTGGTCATTTCCGGCAATTTTGCAAGATCGGCGTTCGAGATCATAGCGTGAAATTCCACTTGACGAGACGTGATTTCCCACTCATATATACCCGATATGGTTGATTGTTACAAGTTTAGCGCAAGTAACCATATCGGTGCGTGCAAGGTTTTAAGGTCGTTGGCATGTGCTTTAAAGCGCGGCACCACCGCCGAAAATACAGACGCGGGGAGAGTGCATTACGACTAATCGGGGCAAGCACCCAGCGCGATACGAACGCGATTTTCTGGCTGAGAGTTCTTCACGTTCGGGCCGGCTGGTAGCCCTAAAAACACCGGTCATCAGGATTGTCGCAATCTAATCCGTTCGCCCGGACGATGACCGGTCGGCCGAAGAGGTGGAAGTTAGGGTTCGTGCTAAGCTCTGACTTCATCCCTTCCCCAGGGTCCCTCTTCGGCCACCCTTTCCTCACGATCAACGATTTGGCCGGTAAGGTGTTCTGCACCGCGCAGGTCAAACGGGCGAAGGTGTCGACCCCCCGAAGCCTTCGCCCGTCAATCCCCCGCTCAAAAAAGCTGTCCTCAAATCTGCAATGCCGGTTGAGACTGACGTGAAGTGCAGCTACCCATAGGCGTCAACCGGAAGCTAACGTTAGATGGCCTACACCTACCAGGAATTTGCCTACACCAAGCCCCCTGCCCTCTCCGGGGTGTCGGATGGCCCCCATCAGGTCCTGATCGTGGGCGCCGGGCCGATTGGTCTTGCCATGGCCATCGATCTCGCTTTGCGCGGGGTCGCCTCGGTTGTGGTTGACGACAATAATGTGGTCTCCGTGGGTTCGCGCGCCATTTGCTGGGCCAAGCGCACATTGGAGATCTTCGACCGGCTGGGCGTCGGCCAACAAATGGTCGCCAAGGGCGTCACATGGAAGCTGGGCCGCCTCTACAGGGGCGAGCGGGAGGTTTACAATTTCGACCTTCTGCCCGAAGACGGCCATCAGATGCCGGCTTTCATCAACCTGCAGCAATACTACGTGGAAGAGTATCTGATCGAACGCTGCCGGACGTTTCCCGAGCTGATTGACCTGCGGTTCAAAAACAAGCTGGTAAGCTGTGAGCAGAGCAGTCAGGGTGTTGCGGTCGAGCTTCAAACACCCGACGGCCCTTACCGGCTTGAGGCCGACTATCTTCTCGCCTGCGACGGCGCTAATTCCACGGTACGCCGGACCATGGGTCTGGAGTTTGACGGCCAGTTGTTTGAAGAGCGCTTCTTGATCACCGACATTGTGATGAAGGCCGACTTTCCGTCTGAACGGCGCTTCTGGTTCGAGCCGCCCTTCCACGCCGGCCAATCTGCTCTGTTGCACAAGCAGCCTGATGACATCTACCGCATCGATCTTCAGCTCGGCTGGGACGCTGATCCGGAAGAGGAACGCAAGCCGGAAAATGTGATCCCGCGCATCAAACGCATGGTGGGCGACCGGCCCTTCGAAATCGATTGGGTTTCGGTCTACACCTTCCAGTGCCGACGGCTTCAACGCTTCGTCCATGACCGGGTGATCTTCGTTGGCGACAGCGCCCACATTGTGAGCCCCTTCGGTGCGCGCGGTGGCAATGGCGGCATTCAGGATGTGGACAATCTGGCGTGGAAACTGGCCGCGGCTCTGAAGGGAACCGCAGGACCAGGCTTGCTGGAAAGCTACGACCAAGAGCGCACCTATGGAGCCGATGAGAACATTATGAACTCCTCGCGCTCCACAAACTTCATGTCGCCCAAACCGGGCGCGGAGGCGCTTTTTCGCGAAGCGGTTCTGGATCTTGCGGCCAAAGCACCGTTTGCGCGCCTGATGGTCAATTCAGGCCGGCTGTCAGTGCCTTGCGTGCTGGACGGCTCTGTGTTGAACGGGGAAGATGCAGAGGGCCTGCCGGCGATTTCACGGCCTGGTGCTGCTCTGCCCGACGCGCCGACGGACGACGGCTGGCTTTTGAATCGGCTCGCGACAGGGTTCACCCTGCTCTTCGTTGACTGCGAACCTCACGCACTGGGTGACTTGGAGACCCTCTCTGTCAAAGCCGATGAGATGGTGCGTACGCGCCTTCTGGGGAGCGCGCAGAGCGCGGTTTATCTGATACGCCCCGACCAGCACGTGGCCGCCCGATGGACGCAGTTCGATGCAGACAAGGTCGCGGCAGCGCACCGCACAGCAATGGGATTTTGAGGCATGGCAGAACTGGTGGACACACCGAACATCGAAGACCGGGACGGCTTTTATCAAGACCTTCTGGCCGCCCATGACGGTCTCAGCGAGGCGCAAAGCCAGGCGCTGAATGCGCGCCTCGTGTTGGTCTTGGCAAACCATATTGGCAACGGGCAGGTTCTAAGAGAAGCCTTGGACCTGGCAAAATCTACAGGAACGGAAGATGGCAAGATTTAATCGCGTGTTGGTGACCGGCGCGGCCGGTCAACTGGGTGGGGTGTTGCGCGAAGGTCTCGCCCCCTTGGCCACCCACATCCGTGCGTCCGATATACAAGAGATGAGCCCACCGGCAGCCAACGAGGAAACCGTTGTCTGCGAGCTCGGAGATTTTGACGCCGTGATGGCCCTGGTTGAGGGCTGCGATGCGGTGGTGCATTTCGGCGCCGCCCCGGTGGAGCGCCCGTGGGAGGAGATCCTCAACTCATCCATTATTGGCGGCTATAACGTTTACGAGGCCGCCCGGCGCCATGGTATCAAGCGTGTGGTCTATGCCTCCTCCATCCACGCCGTGGGCTATGTGCGCCGTGAAGAAGGCGCAGATACCGACACGCCCCATTGTCCCGACAGTCTTTATGGGGTTTCCAAATGCTTCGTGGAAGATTTGGCCTCGCTCTATTTCCGAAAGTTCGGAATGGAGAGCGCCTTGCTGCGCATCAACACCTCAATCCCCGAACCCAAGGACCGCCGCCATCTGGCCACGTGGATGAGCTATGATGACCTGGTGCAGATGGTGAGCCGCTGCCTTGTGGCCGAACGCATTGGGTGCTGCGTGCTCTACGGCATCTCCGATAATAGGGAGCGCTTCTTCAGCAACGACAAAGCGCGCCATGTGGGTTATGTGCCCAAGGACAGTGCGGAGGCATTCCGTGAGAAGGTCGAGGCGGCCTGCCCGCCGGGCGATCCCCACGATCCGGCGGTGGAGTTTGCCGGCGGCGTCTTTTGCAACATGGGCCACCCGGATGATGAAGAGGTGGCCGATCCGCGCGGCTAATGCCGCAAGCGCGCGAAAGCGCTAAGCCTTCACAATCTTCTCTTCAAAGCCATCAACGCCGCTCGTGGCATTGCGGCTGTCGACCACCACAGGGACCGACTTAAGGATCTGCTGATAGTCCACGGCGTCATGGTCGGTGATGATTACTGCGGCTGAATAGTTCGCCAATTGGCTATCCACCGGCTCAATCCGCTTCATGCCTGCAAGGTCCGGGTAGTTGCGGGTGTCAGGCACCTCAGGGATGAATGGGTCCATGTAATCCACTTGGACGCCCCGCTCTTTCAGCAGCGCGATCACTTTCAGCGCCGGGCTTTCGCGCAGGTCGTTGACGTTCTTTTTGTAGGCAAGCCCCACCACAAGCACCTTGGCGCGAGACAGACTGACCCCCAGCTTCTCATCCAGCGCTCTGGCCAACTTGCGCACCACATAGTCCGGCATGGCATTGTTGATCTCGCCGGCAAGCTCGATAAACCGGGTGGAGATCTCGTGCTCGCGAGCCTTCCAGGTGAGGTAGAACGGGTCGATGGGGATACAATGGCCGCCAAGCCCGGGACCTGGATAGAACGGCATATAGCCAAATGGCTTGGTTTTGGCCGCCTCGATCACTTCCCAAACGTCGATCCCCATCTTGTCATAGACAACCTTAAGCTCATTCACGAGCGCGACGTTGACCGCACGGAAAATGTTCTCGGTCAGCTTCACGGCTTCAGCGGTCTTGGCATCAGAGACCACCACGGTGGAGACCACGAAGGCATCGTAGAGCTGGCGGGCCAGCTCTCGGGCCACAGCCCCTTCCCCGCCCACGACCTTGGGGATCTGTGAGGTGGAAAAATCGATATTGCCGGGATCTTCGCGTTCCGGCGAAAAGGCCAGGAAGAACTGTGTGCCGCAATCAAGCCCGCTCTCCTCCAGAATCGGCCGCACCACCTCCTCGGTGGTGCCTGGCCAGGTGGTGGATTCCAGAACCACCAGTTGCCCCTCCCGCAAGGTGGGCAGGATGGCACGGGTCGAGGCCTCAACATACGAAAGATCAGGCTCGCGGGTTTTGTTCAGTGGTGTGGGCACGCAGATAAGAACGGCATCCGCCTCGCCCGCGCGGGAAAAATCAGTGGTCGCTTCGAACAGGTTGTCGCCGCGCATCTTGGCCACGGCGTCATCTGAGACGTCGCCAATGTAGGACTGGCCGGCGTTGAGCTGCTCCGCTTTGGCTTGATCGATGTCGAAGCCAATAACGCCAAAGCCAGCGCCGGTGCAGGCGAGCGCCAGAGGCAAGCCCACGTAGCCCAGGCCAACGATACCGATTTTGGCTGTCTTATCAGACAGCTTCGCACTAAGGCCGACCGCGGCGGCGGAAAAATCTTGAGGCTGCTGCATGGGGCGGGTGTCCGGTTTTGGGTTACGAAATGGTTGATCCGCATCGGCGATACCACACCCGGCGGCGGACAGCTAGGGTCTTGGGTATACCTCTTGGGATTTGCGCGCAGGCTCCCTATATCAGGGAACATTCCGGCATCGGCAGGCGCATAGCTCAGTTGGTAGAGCAGCTGACTCTTAATCAGCGGGTCGGGGGTTCGAATCCCTCTGCGCCTACCATATCGGCAAGGTTCTATTGCAGCGGGGCGTTCGGCGCCTGATAGCCTGGAATGTTGGTCACCACCGGCTGTTGTTGCACAACCTGCTGGACGACATTGGGAGCTACGTTGGGTGCCACGCCTTCGTTTTGGGGCGGCACAAATCCGTACGCCGGCTGGGCGTTGGCAATCACACGCATTCCGCCGCCGCCGTCAAAAACAACCAGCTCACCAGTGTGGAGCCTGAACTCACCGTTCACCACGCGCACCTGCCCTGAGAGCACCTGATCCAACATCGCCTTGTTCATAGGGGCTGATGCACTGGGCATGACGTGTTGTGCACTCAATAGATCGGCTTCGCGGGCCTCACTGCTGCCCAGATTGAAAGAGTTCCGGTCTCTCGGCAAATAGTGATTCACCAACTGACCATTTGCATCAATGTAGTAAACACCTGTTCTGGTATCTTCAGCTCTCACAAAGCCACGTTCCTGGCGCCCCGTACGTGTGTTTATGCCTCGTGCCTGATAAATCTTGCCGTTTTCCAAAGCCTTGTGTTCCGCTTCAAGGCGAGTCTTGTGCGTGTGAGGGACGATGTTGCCGTAGTGATCGAGCACAACACGTTGCCCTTGATAAGGACCGGTGGTGGCGAAGACCTTGTCTTGTTTGAACGTGCGCCTTTCCACCCTGACGCGATTATACCTCTCTGCCTTTTTGACCGCGTCCGGATGGTTCAGCTTGTCGTAGGTCGGCCTGTATTCCGGGTAGTGCGTTACCAAAAAATGTTCTTGGGCCAAAGATGATCCGTGCGGCAGGACCAATAAGGTCAACACCGCCAACACGATCATCGAGAGAAGTTTCAAGGTCATGACACGCTCCGATTTCCATCTCTGCAAGTCTCTCATCATTGGGCAAGACCCTCGGTCAACTGGCTGACGTCGAAGTCCAGATTGTAGGTGAGCGCCACAAAGCGCTGATTGGCGGACACGTTGCCGTATCGATCGCCGAGAGCACCACTCGCCTTGCCAATGGGGTCGCGGGCCTTCATCGACAAAGTGCCGACCGCCAACTGGATGGGGACCCGAACAGATGATGCGGTAAGCTTGTAGGCCGGGACACGGTAGACCACGATGCTTCGGCCAACTTCGAAGTTGAATGCCGTGGCCGGCACTGGGTATACGCCCGAGACATAATCAACCGCCCCCAATCCATCCGTCCAGTCCTCAGCGATTAAGTTCTCCGGCTTCTGATAAGGACACGGAGCACTGGCGCCGCTTGCGCTGCCGCTGATGCCGGCCCGGCAGAGCACAAAGCTGAAGCTCTGCGAGTCATGGCCACGCTGATGCAAAATCTCGAAGTCCTCGTGCTCTCCGCCCACCGTCGTGTCGAAGTTTTGGCCCTTCGCGATGCCAAACTGAGACATCTCTAACAATGGACTGAGTGCGAAGTTCGAGCTGATCGATTTCCCGCGCGTTTCCGACACGCTTGCCATGCGCATTTTCGTCCGTGGGTACCAGTCTTGCACTTCAAATCCGGCCGGCGTCTGGAAATTGACCCTAAGCCGCTCCAGAAACGGCCCATAGATGAATGCCGGTTCCCGGTCGTAGGCGCCATACTTTCCACCTCTGGAGACATTGTATTGAACCGTTGAGCCGTTGAACTGAAGGCTGAATCTCGTGCCCAGATCGATGCTTAAAAACAAGTCGCCATTTTCAATCCAGGCACGTGCTTCCGGCGTGAATTGGAGATCAAAAGGCGCACGATCAGTGCCCACATATTTCTGGATCGAGGCGTTGAACGGAGCGACTTGGAACTGTTCGAATTCATAGTGAATGGCACAGTTTCCATCATCCATCTGATATTTTGCCGAGACACCAGCGGACTGGCGCAACATAAACGAGAAGGGATTGTTTGAAGCTTCTCTCGCCGCCTCGAGCTTGGGCCTGGAGAGCCTTTTGGGCGTCCCCTCGCGCACCGGGCACGCTTCGGCATTCTCAGGCGTGTTGGTCTGATCTGCCGCCATCTGGTCTTCGCGCGGCGGGGCAGGCCGCAGTGCGAGCGGCAAGTTGCGATTGTCGATCAGCACCTCATTCTTGCCTCGGCCCTGTGTGACCAACGTTTCAATAATCTGATCGCCCACGGAAAACACCCAGACAAGTCCAGGCCAGCTTTTCAGCTCAACCTGCGTGCCCGGCAGCAGTCGGGTGATCGGCGCCTGCCTTTTGGGGTCTGCGGTATTGAACACAGAAACCGTTTGGCTTGAAACGTTGGCCGCCTTGACCAGTGTGGGCCGATCAGATCCAGGCGGCCTCAAGGTCACAGCCTGACTGGCCTGTTTCGTGACCACATATTCGCGCAGGATCGCATTGCCCTGCTTGGCCATCCACCGCTGAGCAGGATATGCCGATTGAATGAAGGCCTGACCAGGCTGGATAGTTCCATGGGGCACGAGATGGCCCTCAGCGTTGCGCCAAAAGAGCTCCACAGGTTTAGCCGTTTGGTTGGAGAACTCCACCGTAACCCTCTGCTGTTGTTGAGGCGCTTTGGTGTTGGCGGCCGCCTGGGGGTCGCCGATCGGGAACACCTGCTTTGCGCCCGGACCGACGGTGTACTCCGCGATGATCTTCCCGTTCTGTTTAGCCACCCATTGATGCGTTTCGTAGGTTTGCCGATCGACATACTGGCCAGCCGGCACCTGAGCCATTGCGTCCAGGCCACCATTATAGTTGCGCCAGAAGAGCTCGATCCGCCCTTCGGTGCCGTTTTGAATGCGCAGAGAAAGCAGATTCTGTGCGTGCGTTTCGGACGAGGCGAAGTGGATTGCCGCACCAAAGAAGAGCCAGATCAGAATGTGTAAGTGACGGGCCGCACGCGCGCGCATGGTTTTCCTCCGGTCGATGATGTTGTCGAGGCAAAGGCGCGCTGAACTAACGTCTAAGCATCGGGAATCGTTGGAAGATAATGCACGAGAACGACGAGGAAGCCAACGCGAAAACCATACTTTTGAGTTGACCTTTCGCAATGCAAGATCCGTGGTCAGGCGCGATGGGAACCGGTTTTGACGTTCAGTACTCGCTTCCGTGCGCGCCTTGATCAGACGTTCCTGATGTGCTCTCCGGCGGATTTGGGGCGCCCCGACTGCGCCGCATCCAGAACCGAAAGGCCAGCCCCCCCGTCAGCGCGGCAGCAAGGGCAACAATCGTCATCGCAATCTGCCAGTTCGCGGTCTCCACCGTCAGCCCGGACAGAATAAACAGCAGCGTCGCGCTCAACCCCATCAGCAGCGGACGCACCGCGCGCTCCATGGTGTCCTCAAACAAAAGGTACGCCAGATCAAACGCCGCGACCAACGCCAGAGTGTATGCCGTCAACTCCAGCGCCGATGTGCAGCGGATGGCGTTGCCGATTGTGGTGCCGTCTGCGGTGCACTGATAATCGGTGAGCACCAACATGTAGATCTTCAGGATCAAGGCCACGGTCAGCCCAACGCCGATGATCATTTGACACACCCATCGGATGATCCGGGCCGGCCGCAACACATGTGCCGCAAACCGGGCGTCACCCTCTGAGCCAAGATCGCTCATGGCCGCACTCCGTGATTAACCGCGCTGATCACAGCATCCACATTGGTCACCGTCGCCACATTCTGCATGGCGTAATTGATCGACGCATTATGCCAGTCCGCATTCATGGTGGAACAGGCATTTTCCGGCACGATCACATGATAGCCCTTGTCGGCTGCCGTGCGCGCCGTATGCTCAACCGACATGTTGGTCCACGCTCCGGTATTGATCAATGTCTCCACGCCGGCATGGCGCAAATAGCTGTCCAGACGGCCGGTCTCGAATGCGCTCATGGACATCTTCTCCACCACCAGATCACCCGGCTGAGGCTCAAGGCCCGGCACAGGGGCCGCGCCGAACGTGCCGCGCACCATGGCGTTGGCATCGCGCAGGCCCTGGTAGAGCCCACAGTGGCGGCGCAGGGTCGGGTGACCCGGCTCACAAACGAACCAGATGTGGATCACCAGAATGCCCCGGCGCCGGCACGCCTCGGCCAAACGCCGGCAGTTTTCAATCACATTCTGCTCGCGCGCATGGGCAGGTGAACCGCTGTCCGCAAAGGCGCCGCGTTCGGTGATCACGTCGTTCTGCATGTCCTGGATCAAAAGGGCGCTCCGGGACGGGTCGATGAGGAAGGCCGGCGCGGACGAGCCTGCCCCCGCGGCGGGCCCCGGCCGGTTCATGAACGCCTCCTGGCGCCCTTGTGCCTTCATGTCGAGCGCATAAACGGAGGTACAGGCACACACATAGAGCGTGCGCCAGTCGGCGCCGCCCCAATGAAGGTTGGCGGCCATTTCCGGGATGATGATTTCCCCCAGCTTCACGCCATGAAAATCGTAAACCCAAACACCGCCAGGCGCGGTCACATAGATGTTGCCTTCCGTGTCGGCTTTCATGCCATCCGGGACGCCTGCCCGGTCGTTCTCCACAATCCCGCTGGCGAACATCCGCCCGTTGGTCAACATGCCATCGGGACCAAGGTCGAACATGCGGATGTTGGCTTGATCGGTGTCGTTGACCCAGATAAAGCGCTCACAGGGGCTCAGGCACAAGCCGTTTGGCTGGGTGAACATGTACCGATCGGACACCAATTGCGGCTCATCGCCTGGCTTGTGACCGGGCGGCAGGCGGTACACCCCCTGAAAGCCCATCTGCAGAGGCCGCTCCACTCCAAAGCCGGGCATGCGGCCATAGGTGGGATCGGTGAAATAGACGGAACCGTCAGAGTGCACGATGATGTCGTTCGGAGAGTTAAGCTCGCGGCCCTCAAAGTGCGTGGCGAGCACCTCACGGGTGCCATCCGGTCGGAAGCGCACGACCGATGACGTGGCATGCTCGCACACAAGGAGATTGAGATCGGCATCATAGGTCATGCCGTTGCCTTTGTTGGACGGGCGCATGATCTCTTCAACACCGCCCGCCGCAGACCAACGGCGCCGCACATCGCCCGGCATGTCGGAGAAGATCAGATCCTGCTTCACCGGATGCCAAAGAGGGCCTTCGGTGAACTCAAACCCAGTGCCGATTTGCCGAACCGGCGCGGCGGGCGCAACCAGCTCGGTAAATCTGTCGTCAATTACGGTGTGTGCCATGCCGTCACCTCTCCTAGGCCGGGAACCAATGGCGGTCCGGCAGCGTTTCGGTGATCGGGCCAGGGCAGCTCATGCCCAAGCGGCCCACCACGCGCCCATTGGCGACTTTGGCGCCACGGTCGTGGATCGGCAAAAGGAAGGTGTAATTGTTCAAGAGCCGCTTGATCTGGCCCTTCTCGCTGCGCTTGGAGCCCGCATGGTTCCCAGTCACCTGAGGCTCCATGTAATTGTTGACGCGCACATGATTGATGATCTGATCGTTGAAATCGTAGATCACATCACCGCAAATGCAGGCGAGACCTTCAGCCGTTTCCACAATAACGTTCATGGAACCTTCGGTATGGGCCCCGGCCGGCTCGCACCACACACCGGGAATGATCTCTTCGGCCTGCGTGATCTCCAGGTCCAGAAAGCGCATGGCTTCCGGCTCATAGATCCGCTCCACCAGGTGCAGAATGTCGGGCTTGGGATATTGCGGATACATGATACCGGAGACGGAAAACTCCATCTCGCGCCGGTTGATCACCACCGTTGTGTTCATCGGGAAGTCATCGTCATTGCCGGCATGGTCGATATGCAGATGGGTGTGGAGGATGTAACGGATGTCGCCGGGCCTAAGACCGTGTTTCGCAAGCTGCTGCTCCACGGTGTTCTCATGGTAGCAGTGGCCCCGCATGCCGAGGGTCTCCATGATGGCATTGTCGCGGTAGCCGGTGTCCACCAACACGGGATACTCGCCCCCCAAAATCAGGAAGCCATAGACCGGCACCCGACGCACGCGGCCACACTCGTGCCCCAGCACCAGAAAGCTAGTCTCAAGTTCGATATCCCCAAAGTCCAATGTGTGGATCGTAAGCGCCATCTCTCACTCCCTTAATCTAGCCGGTAAATCCGCGCTGCCGTATCGTTGAAAACTGCTTTTTGTTGCCCCTTGGGCAGGCCGGTTGTTGCCTTTCGGTAGGCATCGACAATGTCGCCGTAAGGTGTCCAGATCTTCTCGATCGGATAATTGGACCCGAACATGCACCGCTTCGCGCCGAAGAGTTTCAGCGTTTCAGCGACGATCTCCCCAATGAGCTCCGGATCATTGCGGCGCACGAAGGTGCCCAGCCCGGAGAGCTTGGTGACCACATTTTTGCAATCGGCCAGAGCCTTCATGCCATCGCGCCAGAGCGCCCAACCTTCGTTTGATGTGTCCTCCAGCATGCCCGCATGCTGCAGGATGAAGGTGACCTCTGGGCAGGCCTTGGCCAGTTTGGCGGCGTCCTGCATCTGCGGGGCGAAGACCTGCAGATCGAAGCTCCAGTCATAATCGGCCAAGCGTTGAATGTTGCTGCGCACGGTCTCGCTGTCGAACTGAGCAGGGCCCGGCGCGAAGCGGTAGAGCGGGTTGTCATGCCAATGGAACTGCTGGCGAAAGCCGCGGAGGCGCTGGCGATGTTTGACCTTCTCCAGCGCCGGGCGCACATCCCCGCGGGTGAAATCCAAAAAACCGACAATCGCGTGAGGCCAGCCTGCCGCGTCTGCCACCTCGTCCACCCAGGCGATCTCATCAGCCCACCAGTTCGGCGCCCAGTTAGCTTGCACGTAGACTGATTTTTCAATGCCGGTCTTGGCGATATCGACCAAGAACTCATCGATCAGGTAATCACGCCGGATCGGCTCATATGCTCCGAAGATGCGGGGCTTTTCCGGTCCAAGCAGCCAGGGCAGATCCTTCTGGCGCCAAATATGATGATGAGCATCGATCATGCGGCCTGCCCCAGGTTCAGCACGTGATCGGTAATGGCGGTGAGGTTCGTGCCATCGCTGAGCGCGCTTAAATGCGGACGGATGGCTGTGAGGGCCGCCGTCTCCGGCACCTCGCCATCGATCGCCAAGGGTGACAGCCAATCGATCCGCCAGGCACGGCGCGAGAGCCTCACCACGGCATCATTCATGGCTTCAGACCCTCCGCGCTCAAGGCCATCGGACAGTACCAGGACCAACGCCCCGCGGGCAAAACCGGCATAGCGCGGCACGGCCAAAAAGGTCTGAAGGGCCTCCCCAATGCGCGTGCCACCATCCATGTCCGCAACCAGGGCGGTGATGCGTTCAAGGGCCTGCCGCTCATTCGGCCGCTGAAGGGCCGGTGTGATCCGCGTGAGCCGGGTGCCGAGGGTGAAAGCCTCAAACCGGTCAGCCGCGCGGGCCAAAGCATGAGCAAAACGCAGGGAGACGTCGGTGCGGTCCGACATGGACCCGCTGATGTCGATCAGCAGCACAATCGCGCGCTGTCTGGTTTTCCGGGCCCGTCGCTCAAGCCGGAAGACCTCCCCGTCCTGGCGGGCCGCAATCCGTAAAGTGCGGCGCATATCCAACATGCGCCCCCTCGGGCTTGGGGCGTGACGATAGGATCTGCGCCGGGGCAGTCGCGCCGGCGCCAAACGGGCAAACCGGGCCAGAACCGCTTCGGGCTCTTCGGGCTGAAACTCGCGCCTTGCCAGCCTCTCTGCCGCGGTGGCTTCGTCGCCTGGGCTCTCTTCGCCTGGCTCCTGCTGCTCTTCCTGGGTTGCGCCCGTGGCCTCGCGGGCTTCAACCTCCTCGTCCTCACCTTCAAACACGCCCGATGCCGTTTCGCCATAAAAGAAGGCGAGGAAGATGGCGTCGAACTCCTCTTCACGCTCATGAGGAATGGCCAGCAGCGCAATGGCCGCGCTGCGCACATCATTGATCCCGCGCGGCCCCAAAAGGCCCACCGCCTCTACAAAGCCGATGGTCTGATCAGGCGCGATGGAGAACCCGTTCGCCCGGAGCACTGAGGCAAACTCCACAAACGGCTGGGTGGCGGCAGGCAGCATGTTCATGCCGCCTCTCCCGGCAGGATCTCATCCAGCCTCGGCGCTATAAAGTTATGGTCATCATGATCCTTCAGCGCCACGCCGAGGGAGCGGCGGAACGCTTCAGGCCAGGTGTGGCCCTGACGGTTCAGCAAGGTGGCCGCTTCAGCCCACTCTACCGTCTCGGCGATGCCGGGCGGTTTGACCAGGGGCTCCGATCTCAGGAGATTGACCGATGCCACAACGGCAGCCGCCGTTGCTTCGGCCACAGTGGAAGCACGCGCCATAACGATTTGAGCTTCCAGGCTTGGCGAGGGGTAATCGATCCAATGGTAGACGCAGCGGCGGCGCAGGGCTTCATGCAGCTCGCGGGTTCTGTTTGAGGTCAGCACCACCACCGGCGGCACACCGGCACGCACAGTGCCGGTCTCAGGGATGGAAATCGTGAAGTCGGAGAGGAATTCCAACAGGAAGGCCTCGAACTCATGATCAGACCGATCAATCTCGTCAATCAGCAACAGGCTGTCGCTGCCCTCGCGCAGGCTTTGCAGCAAAGGCCGCACCAAAAGGAAAGCATCGCTGTAGATGTTCACATGATCGCCTTCCGCCTGGCGGATGGCTAGCATCTGGCGCGGATAGTTCCACTCGTAAAGGGCGGCCGCCGCATCAATGCCCTCATAGCATTGCAGGCGGATCACGTTGCGCCCCAGCACGGCGCCGATGGCTTTGGCCGCTTCCGTCTTCCCCACCCCCGGCGCGCCTTCCAGCAACAACGGCTTGCCCAAGGCCAGCGCCAGATAGGCGGCTGTCGAAAGTGGGTCATCGGCCAGATATTGCGCATCGCGCAGGGCATCCTGAAGGGCGTTGGGGGTTTCAATCCCTGATATTTCAGAGCGAACCGCCATCTAGGCACGCCCACCTGGTCTGGCACCGCCATTGGCGCGAATACCGCGCAGAACCTTCTCCGGCGTGATGGGCAGACTATCGCAGCGCACGCCAACAGCGTTGTAAACCGCATTGGCCACCGCCGGCAGAACCGGGTTCGCGCACATCTCACCTGGCCCCTTGCCGCCGAACGGCGCATCAGGCGCGGGGCGCTCAAGGATCGAAATGTGATGGGGCGCAATCTCTCCCGGGCCTGGCATCAAGTAGGTGTTGAAGTCCTGGGGCCCGTGCGAGCGATCCGGATAGTAGGGTTCCGTGGTCTCATACAGCGCATGGGAAACACCCATCCAAGCACCGCCAATGAGCTGCTGCTCCACAAGCTTGGGGTTCAGGGCGCGCCCGACCTCGTAGGCAGAATTGATCTGGAGGACCTCGACCTCTCCGGTCTCATCGTCCACTTCCACATCGATGATCAACGCAGCATGGGCAAAGCAGGAGACCGGGGTCATCTCCCCGGTATCGGCATCAACGCCGGAGAGCGGCACCAGGAAGATGCCGCGGCCGGCCAAAGTACGTCCTTGCTCAAACTGCGCGGCCTGGGCGGTCTCCTCAACGGTGATGGAACGGCTCGGCACGTTCTTGACGTGAATGTTGCCCTTCCCGTCCGTGGTCAGATCGCTGGCGTCCACCTCGAGCTTCTCTGCCGCTGCCTCCAGCATCTGCGCCCTCGCCTCGCTGGCCGCACGGATGATGGCATTGCCCATCCGGTGGGTGCCGCGCGAGGCAAAGCTGCCCATATCGTGAGGGCCGGTGTCGCTGTCGGCGGTGTCCACGTAGACGTCCTCAATCGGGATGCCGAGAGTTTCTGCCGCGATTTGACGACCCACGGACTTGATGCCCTGGCCAAGATCAATGGACGACAACGTCACCTTGAACTTGCCGTCTGGTGTGGAGTGCACCAAAGCCTGGCTGGGATCGCCCCCCAGGTTCATGCCGATAGGATAGTTGATGCAGGCAAATCCTCGCCCTTTATGAACAGCCATCAGCGCCTCCTCGACCCGGAAATGAACCGGGACACGCCTGGACGCTTCACCCCGCGTTGGAACGGCTGTTCTGGGCGGTAGGGTTCAGGCTCAGGTGCTGTACTTGCGGGCGCCGGAGGCGGCGCGGGTGGTGTTACGGTCGGGGTCGGCGCGGGTGGGGCTTCAGAGTAGGCCGACGGCAGCGTGGGCGCGCCTTGGCTCCCGTGCGGCGCTGTTGGGGGAGGGGGTGCAGCAGGAGGCGGTGCCGGAGGCGCAACGGGACGCTCTGCCTGCGGCATTGGAGCGGAAGGCGCGCCGGTGTCCACCTTGAAGCCAAGCCGCGAGGCCTCTGCGATCATGTCGTCGCGTTGAGGTGCGTTTCCGGTGGCCGGATGGTCGGAGAAGGTGCCAGCAGCCACCCTGCCCCTTTGGCCGGTGCCTGCGAACGGGTCAGGCGCAAGGCCCGAACGACGGCGCTCTCCGATCTTGCCTTCATCATCGGTAACGGTTTCCGGGATCGCCGCACGCCAGTCTGTGCCGCCGCCAGCGAGACTGGATTGGGCCATGGCGTCGGGCGATAGGCGCCAATCGGCCTTCTGTGCCACCACCTGGCAGCTTTCTATCAGGGCACAGTTCTTGGCGAGCCGGCGATGGGCCTTCATGTCCCCATCGCGATAGGCATTTAGGATGCGCAGCTCGATCGGGTCCATGCCCACCCGTTCGGCCACCTTGTCCATGTGGCACTCAATGGCGAAATCCACACCGGTGATGCCGAAGCCGCGCATGGCGGTGGACGGGGTGCGGTTGGTGTAAACGCAGAAGATGTTAGAGGCGACGTTGGGGATCGTATAGGGCCCCGGCAGATGCCCGGTGCACTTCTGCACACCGTAAGACGTCAGCCGCGTGTAAGCGCCGGCATCGAAGAAACCGGTGAAGATGCGCGCAACGATCCGGCCATCGTTCATGACGCCGTCCTTGATGCGCCAGCGCTCGCCGCTGCGCGGCGCGCCCGCCTGCATCTCCTCGGCCCGGTCCCACATGTACTTGACGGGCTTCCCGGTCAAAAGCGACGCCAGAACGGCGATCGGCTCGTGGTGGCTGTCCACCTTGCCGCCGAAGCCGCCCCCGACCGTGCCACCTATGAAGTGAAGCCTGGACGACGGGATCTCCAGCAGCTTGCCGGTGACGCCGATCGAAAAGAAGAGCGCCTGGGTCGAGGTGTAACAGACAATGCGATTGTTGGTTTCAGGCGCTGCAATCGCACCACAGGTTTCTACCGGCGCCTGCTCGATCGGCGACATCTGATAGGTCCCCTCAACAACATGATCGGCCCGCGCGAGCGCCGCCTCCGGATCGCCGAACCTCAGCTTCTGGTGGTCGTAGCGGTCGTGATAGTCGAACGTGTTGTTGGGATACTCATCGTTCACCACGGGTGCATCGGGCGTTAGCGCTTCCTCTACATCGAGCACATGGGGCAAGACCTCCCAATCCACCCGCACCGCGGCCACTGCGCGCTGGGCCGCCTGCACGGAGGTGGCGATCACGGCCAGCACCGGCTCGCCCACGTAGGCGGTTTTCCGTTCGGCCAGCAGAGGCTCATCATCGCGGCCAAAGTTGATCAGCGAGAGCAGCGTGTTCATGTTGCGCGGAATGTCCCGCGGCCAGATCAGGCGGACCACACCCTCCATGCGTTCCGCGTCCGATGCATCGATGGATCTGATCCGCGCATGGTGATGGGGCGAGCGCACGCAGCGCACATGCAGGAGACCGTCGAACAGATGGTCATCGAAGAACGGGGAGCGCCCGGTTACGTGGCCTTCAATGTCTTGGCGCACACGGGGCTGGCCGATTTGGTCAAAGCTGTCATCGCGCTCATCGGCAAACAGATCTTTGCGAAACTCCACCGCCATCACGCTGCTCCCCTGGTGTTGCGCGACGCTTCCAGTATGGCGTCCACGATGGGCTCATAACCGGTGCATCGGCAAATGTTGCCGCCAATGGCATCGATCACATCCTGACGGCTCGGATTAGCGTTCTTGTCCAAAAGCGCTGTGGCCGCCATGAGCATGCCAGGCGTGCAATAACCGCATTGGGCAGCAAACTTGTCGATGAAGGCCTCCTGCAGCCGGTCTAGGATCGGGCCGTTTGCTAGGCCACCGGCGGTCCGCACTTCACGGCCGGTGACCGTTTCGGCCAAGGTGATGCAGGACAAATGCGGCTCGCCGTCGATCAGAACGGTGCATGCGCCGCAGGTGCCCTGGCCGCAGCCATATTTGGGGCTGAGATCACCCACAGCGCGGCGCAGGAAGTCCAGAAGGTTTGACCCTGGATCCGCGAAGGCGGCGGCATCTTCGCCATTCAGTCTGAAGGTGACAGGGGTTTTACTCATCTGGCGTTCTCCCCAAGCAGGAGACGGTGCAAGTGCACCGGCGCGGTCTCTTTGCGGTACCACGCAGATGCAAGCGCATCGGTGGGCGGATCCAAGCCTTCCGTCGCCCGCGCAAGAGCTGGCGCGATGCCACGCTCGTCGAGCGTTGCGCCCTCCAGCGCCTGCTCCACAGCCTTGGCGCGCACTGCAGTGGGCGCCATCGCACCGTAGGCCACACGCACGCCGGAAAGCTGACCGGCGGAGCGGGAAAGCCGGCAGGCCATGCTCATGACCGAGGCTCCTTTGGGGCGAACCCTGCGCACTTTGCGGAAGGCAAACTCGTTGCTTGCCGGTGCAGCGAACGAAACAGAGGTCACCAGCCCGCTGCGATCGGCCAGGTAGCCTTCCAAGGGATGGCTCGCGCCACCGGCGGTCTGCACCATGGCATCCAAGGCGAGCAGGGCCACGGTGAAGTCTCCATAAGGATGAGGCGCAAAAAGATTACCGCCCACACTTGCGGCGCTGCGCACCGCAGGTCCGCCCACCGCTTGGGCGACGGGAGCAAGGAAACTCAACTCGCGGGAGCGCAGCACGTCCGCCATGGTAACCAGAGCGCCCAGGTGTATCCGGCCGGCTTCGACACGGATGTCTTTAAGCGCCGGATCGGTGGTGCGCACGATCCGTTCTATGTCGCTTGCCCCATAGTTCAGTTCGATCATAACAAGCGAGCCGCCGCCCAGAAAACGCGCGCCCGGGCCCAGTGCACGCGCCGCTTCTGCGGCCGTTGGATATGTCTCAACCCTAAGCATGGCGCGGCTCCAGATGGCTGCGGATGGCCTCAAAGCCGGCCACATAGATCCCCTCGCCCACCAGCTCAGCCAGCTCTTCGGAGCGCCCCGCCGGAGTGTCGAAGCGGCTCTCCCATTCCCAATACGTCTGATCGCCATCGGTCACCGGGAACAGGCGCACGTGGGCCACATAGTTGAACAGAGGTACCGGCGTATCGAGCAGGCAGTACGTGAAGGTCTGCTCCAGATCGGACAGAGAGAGCAATTGCTCCCTTAAGGCCGAGCCGTCTTCCAAGCGGAAGCTGCGCACGCACCCCACGACATCTGACGGGCGTCCCCGCTCAACCTGGCTGGTGGCCACAGCCGGGTGCCAGCGGTCGTGCCCGTTGAAATCGCGGATCATGTCCCACACCGCCTCAATCGGTGCATCGATTACGGTGCTGCGCTTAACTCTTGGCATCAGCTTGATCCAAAGTGCCGTTTCAGGCTGTCAAAGCCAGCCTGGAAGACGTCCATCCCGATGCCCTCAACCAGCCCGTCTTCATCAGACGGCGCGCATGAGAACTCCGCCGTCCACTCAATGAACGTGCGGTCGCCTTCGGTGATCGGGGTCAAGCGCAGAGTGGCCAGATAGTCCTCCAGCGGCATGGGGCTTTCCAGGATCGAGTAGGTGCAGAACATATCGTAGTCCGACAGACCCAAGAGCTGCTCGCGGATCAGCTCGCCATTCTGAAGGTGGAAATTGCGGATGCATCCCACCTTGTCGGCAGGAAGCGCATCCTCAATCCGGCTGTCGCGAATTCTGGGATGCCATTTGGGCAGCCCATTGAAATCGCGCACCCGGTCCCAGACATCAGACGCCGGCGCGTTGATCACCGAGGAAACGTAAACGCGGGCCATCTACGATTTGCCCCCGTCTGAGCTTTCGCCTTTCTTGCCGTCTCCACCGCTCTCCTTTCCGGCGGCCGCTGCGATCCGTTGCATGTCCGACGCTTCGCGAATCAGGCCCGGCTGCTTGGCAAGATTGCTGCCCTCAATGCCGATATCGTTGAGCAAGCTGTCGATCATCGGCGCCTGGACGCGGTAGCGCAGGGCGGAGTTGATCACCTCGTCGGTGGGACTGCCGCCCCCGCCGCCGCCACTGCCGCCGCCCTCGCCGGAGCCGCCGCGCCCGGCGTTCAGCGAGCCGGACCCGGCGCCGCCAAGCTCCAGGATCTTGATCTCGCTGATCTTCTCCAGAGGCTTGACCTGCGCCGACACGATGCCTTCCAGCCGCTCCAGCAGATTGCGCTTGAAGAGCGATGCGCGCGCCTGATCGGTGAGGATGTTTTCGGCTTCGTTGATGAGTTTTTGCGCCTCGGCGCGAACCGCCGCGGTGATACGCTCCGCTTCTGCGGAGAGCCGGCTTTGTTCGGCTTCCTTCTCGGCCCGCTTCACATCCACGGACTTTTCGCGCTCGGCCACTTCCACCGCTTCGGCTGTATCCACCTTGGCCTTGGCTTCGGCTACCGTAGCCCGAGCGGATTCTGCCTTGATGGCCGCCGCGCTTTCGTCGAGCGACTTCTGATAGAGCGCGATGGCCTTCTCCATGGCCGCCTCTTCCACGGCCTTCTCGCGCTCGATCTCCAACTGACGGCGTTTCTTCTGGTGCTCGATACGCTCATCATCGAGCCCTTTTTCAGACTCAATCTCCGTACGCTCCACCAAGTCCTTGGCGGCAATCTCGGCTTCACGAAGGGCCTGAGTGCGCTCCACCTCCAAGTGCTCAAGAGCCTTGCGCCGTTCCAATTGCGCGGCATCCAGGGCCCGCTCCTTATCGATCTCGGCAGCCCGGGTCTTTTTCTCTTCGGCAATGCGGGCCGCGTTGATCATTTCCTGCGCAGTGATGTTGGCTTCATCGACCGCGCGGTTGCGGGCAATCTCGCGCTCGCGCATATCCTGCTCATAAGCAATGCGCTCGGCGGCCACCTTCTTCTCTTTCGCGATCCGGGCCGCTTCCACGGCTTCTGCTCTGAGTTGCTCGCGCTCCTCGGTGTCCTGCTGAGCGCCAATGCGCTCGAACGACAGCAGCTTGTCTTGGGCAATCCGGGCTTTCTCCACGGCTTCGCGTGCGGCGATTTCGGCTTCGTCCAGATCCTTGTTGCGGGTGATTTCCATACCACGGGTCTGTTTGTCCGCCTCGATGCGGGCCGTGGCCACGGCTTTTTCCTGCATGATCGCCAGCTTCTCAGTGGCTTCCCGGCTGGCGATTTCCGCCTCACGGATAGCAAGATCGCGCGCCACTTCACGCTCCCGCGTCTGCTGCTCAGAGACAATGCGCGCTTCGGTCACCGCATGCTCCTGATCGATCCGGGCACGTTCCACCGCCTCGCGTGCAGAAATGCCTTCCTCATCCAGCAAGCGCTGGCGGGCAATCTCCTGGGCCTGCACTTCACGCTCTTTGGCGATGCGAGCCTCTTCCAAGGCCTTCTCCTGGGCGATGCGGGCCTTCTCCACCGTTTCGCGCGCGGAGATCTCGACGCTATCGGTCTCCTGCTTGTTGCGGATGGATTCTTCCGTCACCGCCCGTTCCTGCAGAATGCGCGCCTTCTCCAAGGACTCGCGCATGGAGATTTCAGCCTCCTCGACCACCTTCTGCCGGTCGATTTCCCGTTGCCGCACTTCGCGTTCAGAGGCAATGCGGGCTTCGGCGATCTGGCGCTCGTTCGAAATCCGCGCCGTCTCGATCGCTTCCCGCGACAGCAAGGTGGCCTGCTCGGCATCCTTCTCACGTTCGGACCGCTCACGAGCGAGTTCGGCACGCTGCTGAGCGCGGCGGAACTCGATCTCGCGCTCCTGCTCCAGGCGGGCTTCTTCAGATTGCTTCTCGATTTCCAGAACCTGCTTTTCCGCTTCAAGGTTACGCGAGCGGATCAGCACCATGGATTCCTGCTCAATGTCGTTGCGCATCTTGCGCCGTTCCTCGACGGCCTTGATGACTGTGGTCAAACCTTCCGCATCGAACTTGTTTGAGGGATTGAAGTATTGAATGTCAGATTGGTCGATGTCGGTGACCGCGACGCTTTCCAGCTCCAGACCGTTTTTGTCGAGACCGACCTGAGCCATCTCCAGCACTCTCGCCACGTAGTCGTTGCGGTTCTCGTGGATCTCCTCAAGGCTCATCTGAGAGGCCGTGGTGCGCAGGGCTGAGATGAATTTACCCGAAAGCAAGTCGTGAATGCGCTCAGGCTCCAGGGTACGCCGGCCCAAGGTGGACGCAGCGATGGAGACCGCCTCGCGGGTGTTCTTCACCCGCACATAGAATTCAGCATCCACATCCACGCGCATGCGGTCTTTGGTGATCAAAGCCTCTTCCTTCTCGCGCGTGATCGCCAGTTGGAGAGAGTTCATAGACACCGGCGTGATGTCATGGATGATCGGCCACGCAAACGCGCCGCCATCAATGACCACCTTCTCGCCCAGGAAACCGGTCCTGACGAACGCGACCTCCTTGGTTGAGCGTCGGTACAACCAGTGCATCACCCAATAGAGGATGAACACCACGATAACCGCGGCGATTGCCCATAGGATCAATTGTCCAATAAATTGGCCGGTCATATTGTCCTCCCCATCGGCTAGCGGCCGATCTCCTTGAATTTTCTCGTTTGTTCAGTAAGCGCCACTTCCGTCGGCAGGCGTTCCATGGACGATGCTCCATAAAAGCCGTGGCAATGTTGGGTGTTCTTCAACACAAACTCCGCATCATCCGGCATGGCCACCGGGCCGCCATGAACCAGAACGATCGCGTCAGGATTGACCTCCAGGGCGGCCTTGGCCCACTGGTCCGTGATGGCCGGAGCATCCTGAAGGGTTACGGCGGTTTCCGCGCCGATGGAGCCGCCCGTCGTGAGCCCTAAGTGCACCACGATGATATCAGCCCCAGCGCGCGCCATAGCCTTTGCATCGTCCTCGCTGAAAACGTAAGGCGTGGTCAGCATGTCGCGCTCGGCGGCCATGCGGATCATCTCCACCTCGTGGTCGTAGCCCATGCCGGTCTCTTCCAGATTGGCTCTGAACGTGCCGTCGATGAGGCCCACTGTGGGGAAGTTCTGCACACCGGAGAAGCCGGCTGCTTTCACCTCATCCAAGAACTTGTCCATCAGCCGGAACGGATCGGTGGCACAAACGCCTGCCAGAACCGGCGTGTCCTTGACCACAGGCAAAACCTCGCCGGCCATTTCCATGACCACGCCATTGGCATCACCATAGGGCATCAGTCCGGCCAGGCTGCCGCGCCCGGCCATGCGGTAGCGGCCTGAATTGTAGATCACGATCAGATCGATCCCCCCGGCCTCTTCACATTTCGCAGACAGACCGGTACCGGCACCACCGCCGATGATCGGCTCGCCGCGGTCGCGCATGGCTTTGAACTTTTCCATCAAATCAGATCGAGCGTGCATCTAGGCCTCCATTGCTCTCGCTGGGGGCCTGTGCAGCTGGCGGAACATCTCCAGGACCAAGGCAGCGAATTCGGGATCATTTATGTTGAAAGGGGTGCGGATCAGTTGTCGCGTTGAGGTCTGCCGGACGGTGGATTCCAGCGCGGCGAAGAGCGCCGCATCGGCGGCCGGGTCGTGGAACGCCTGGCCAGGGGCGCTGAGGGCGGACACGCCTCCCTCAGGCAACAGGAACCGGACCGGACCGTTCATGCGGTTCAGCTTCTCGCCGATCCATTGGCCCATCTTCGTGTTCTCTTCAGGCGTGGTGCGCATGAGCGTGATTTGCGGGTTGTGCTCGTAGAACACGCGGCCCTGGTAGCGCTCCGGTACTGTGTCGGGTGCATGGAAGTTCACCATGTCGAGGGCGCCGCAGGCGCCGATGTAGGGCAGACCTGTGCGGATGGGCGCCTCAAACCGGGTGTCATCTGCCGCGAACACACCGCCGGCCACCATGTCACACACTTCCGTGGTGGTGAGATCCAGGACCGCGCTCAGCTTGCCACTGTCGAGCAATTGCTCCATGGCACGCCCGCCTGTGCCGGTGGCATGGAAGACGAGCACATCGTAGGCATCGCTCAGTCCGGCAGCAACCTGCTGTACACATGGTGTGGTGACGCCAAACATGGTGATGCCCACAGCCGGCTTGTCTGTCGCATCCGCCACGGCCGTCCGGCGCGCCATGACCATGCCCGCAAGCGCGTTGGCTGCGTTCGCCAAAATCTCACGGGTGATGGAGTTGAGGCCTTGTATGTCGGCCACCGCGTTCATCAACGTAATGTCGGACGCGCCGACATACTGGCTGGTGGTGCCTGAAGCCACGGTGGAGACGATGATCTTCGGAATGCCCACGGGCAGCAGCCTGAACGCCGGGCTCACCAAGGCGGTGCCGCCAGACCCGCCGGCGGAAATGACGCCGGCCACCTGGCTCTGTGCCCGCATCCAGCGCTCGAACGCCTCGGTCATGCCGGCGACGGCGCTGCCCCGGTCACCGGTGAAGACACCGCTGTGGCCGCGGGGATGATAGGCCGCCACGGCATGGGCCGGGACATCGGCCCCGGATGGCTTACCGCTGGTGGACAGATCCACCAGCCGCACCGCCACGCCGCGCGCCTTGAGCGTGTCAGCAATGAAGCCGAGTTCAACGCCCTTGGTGTCCAGCGTGCCGGCAACGATCACGGTGGATCCCCTGGAATGATCGGCGGGGCGCAGGGGCAACACATTGTTGGCGGAGATGGAAGAACTTGTCCGCGCCGCGCCCTCGATCACGTGCACCGGCACAGCGCGGGACCACCGGGTGGGGATCTTGGGGTTGGAGAGATAGATCCTCTGCAGGCTGTCTTCGCCGGAGGTCTCGGCAGCCTCTTGCCGCGTTGCGGCGGGATCGGGGGTTTCGTCATGGGCATGGCGGCCGACGCCCAGAAGAGCCTGCTGCAGGTCACGATCGCCGCCCAGAAGAGCGGAATCCATGACACGGTTGATCCGGCCATTGACCATGATCGCCACTTCCTGGGCGATGGCGCAGGCAACGCCGATGTTCTGTTCGATGACCAGAACATCCACATCCCCTTCCTGACCGAGACGGATCAGCATGTCTTCAACCTGCTGCACGATCACAGGCGCGAGGCCTTCGGTCGGCTCATCCATCACCAACAGACGCGGATTGAGCAGCAGAGCGCGAGAGATGGCGAGCATCTGCTGTTCGCCGCCCGAAAGCTGGCCGCCATTGTTCCGGCGCCGTTCGGCGAGCCGCGGGAAGGTTGCGTAGATCCGCTCTATGGTCCAGGCACCGCGGCTGCTGGCCACCAGCCGCAGGTGCTCGTCCACTGTGAGCGAAGGCCAGAGCCGGCGCCCTTGCGGCACATAGCCGATGCCCATACGGGCGATCCTGGCGGGCGTCTGGCCAACGATGGATTGACCTGCCAGGGAAATGTTGCCGGAAGCGGCCGGCACCAGGCCCATAATGGTTTGGCACAGGGTGGTCTTGCCCATTCCGTTACGGCCGACCACGGAGAGAACGCCAGAACCCAGCGTCAGATCCACGCCCTGAAGGGCATGGCTGTGACCATAATAGACGTTGAGATCCCGGACTTCGAGGATGGGGGTGCCGTCAACCATCGTCGCCCCCCAGGTAAAGTGCTTGAACTTCCGGGTCTTCCTCGATTTCCGCCGGGCTGCCCTCTTTGAAGATGCGCCCATTGTGCATCATCGTCACACTTTCCGCGACACGTAGAGCCACGTCCATGTCATGCTCGATGATGATGAAGCCCATATGGCCCGGCAGGCCGGTGAGGATCTCGATCAGCTCTGAGCGTTCGGTAGGCGAGAGGCCCGCGGCCGGCTCGTCAAACAGAATGAAACGGGGGGCGCCGGCCAGCGCCATGGCAATCTCCAGCTGCCGCTGCTGTCCATAAGAGAGGTTGGCCACCACGTCGTCGCGCACCGCGTCCAGATGAACCAGATGGACCAGGTTTTCAGCACTCGACATCAGCGCATCGTTGCGGCGGGGCCGCAAGAATGAGAAGCGGTTGCGCGAGACCCCGGCGCACGCCAGGTAGACATTGTCGATCACCGTGAGCCCGGTCAGCAACAGCGAGATCTGATAGGTGCGCCGCAGGCCTCTGCGGATCCGTTCATGGGGTGGGAACAGGGAGATGTCTTCACCAAAGAAGCGGATGGTGCCCGCCGTCGGCAGGAAGTCGCCCGTAACACAGTTGAATAGGGTGGTCTTTCCCGCCCCGTTAGACCCCAGCACAGCGCGGCGCTCGCCGGGACGAACCGTTATGTCGATATCCTCCAGCGCCGCCAAGGCGCCGAAGAGCTTCGCCACGCCGCGCAGCTCCAGAGCATGAGCCGTGCCGGTGGCCGTCAGGCGGTCGGAGATTGTGGCCGGCGCGTTCATGGCCCCTCTCCGGTTCGGTCCAGGAGCGGGTCACGGTTCTTGGCCCGTTGCCACTTTTCCCAAAGCCCCAAGATGCCGTCAGGAGACCAGAAGACAATCACCAGGAACCCTACGCCAATCAGCAGTTGGAAGCGCTCGCCGGAAAGGCCCACCGACACCAGGGCGTCCAGCGCGAAGGTCTTCAGCAGCACGTAGATGAAGGCGCCGATAAACGGGCCGATTGGATGACGCATGCCGCCGATGACCGCGATCACCAAAATGTCGATGACCGGCCCGATCCCGGCTGTTCCAGGCGAGATCTGAGCAGATTGCCACGTGAGCAGAATGCCGCCAACTGCAGCCAAGAGAGCAGAGAACGCGTAGGCGGCCACCCTGTGGGCGACCACGTTGTAACCCAGCGCGGCCATCCTGCGCGGGTTGTCCCGGATGCCCTGGAGCACCAGGCCGAACGGCGCGCGTGACAGGTAGAGCACGACGCCATAGGCCAATGCGCCCCAAAACAATGTGAGGTAATAGAACGCCACCGGCTGGCGCCAATCCACGCCGAACAGTTGCGGCGGCAGCACCCCGTTGAACCCGGAGAAGCCATTGAAGATCACGTAGTTTTGCCGGGTGAAGTAGAAGAATGCCGAGGCAATCGCCAGGGTGATCATGATGGTGTAGATGCCCTCGGTGCGCACCGCCAGCCAGCCGGCCAGCGTGCCGAACAGTACGGCAATGATGAGCGCCAGCGGCACCGACAAGTACCAGGGCCAACCGAGCGAGATGTTCTCGATCGCCGAGACGCCGAAGATCGCGACCATGTAGCCGGCACACCCGGCGATGGTCATCTGCACCAGACTGACCATGCCGCCATAGCCTGCCAAGAACATAAGGCTGAGGGCGATCATGCCGAGAATGAAGGTCCAGCCGAACACTTGGAACAAGATAAAGTCACCGGCAACGGCCGGCATAATCAGCAGCAGGATGCCCAGCACCCAATAGGCCACCGGAATGCGCTCCAGCCAGCTGCGCTGTTGACCATCCAAGACGCGAGGGGGGGCCAGCGTTTCCATTCTACGCCCTCCCCATCAGGCCTTGGGGCCGGAACGCTAAGACGAGCACCATGATCAAGAAGGTCAGCACGACCGAGTAGGTGGGCGCATAAACCGAACCCAACTGCTCAGCCAGGCCAATCAGCAGCGCCCCGACCGCCGCGCCGGGTATGGATCCCATGCCGCCCACGATGACAACCACGAGCGACGCCAGCAGGAAGCGGATATCTTCGCCCGGCGCAATAGATTGAAACGTGCCGCCCACCACGCCGGCAAGGCCCGCGAGCCCTGCGCCAAAACCGAATACCCCTAAGAAGACCAGTTGGATCGGGGCGCCGGTGGCCGACAGCATATCGCGGTCATCCACCCCTGCCCTCACCAGCATGCCGATCCGCGTGCGGTTGAGCAAAAGCCAGATGCCAACGCCAACCACCACCGAGGCCAGGAAAATCACCACGCGCACCATGGGGTACTTCATATAGACCGGGTCGCCGGAGCTCTTTACAGCGGTCACGAAGAAGGTGGTGAGAGGCCCGTTAAGCCAATCGGGTGCCTGGATATTGTAAAAATCGCCCCCAAAACCCCAGAGCATGAGGTCAGCCAAGACAATCGAAATGCCGATGGTCACAAGGGTTTGGCGAAGATCTTCGCCCTCCATTCGTCGGAAAACGAAAAGCTGAAGCAGCATCCCCAATATGCCGACAATGATGAAGGCGACCGGAAAGGCCAGAAGCCAAAATCCGGTGACGCTTGCCACCTGATATCCGATGTAACCGCCCAGCATGTAAAGCGAACCATGTGCCAGGTTCACGTTGCGCATGAGCCCAAAGATCAGGGTGAAGCCGCTGGCCACGAGGAAGTACAGGCCGCCAAGCGTAATGCCGTTGAAGAAGGCGTTTAGAAACACCTTTTTCTTGCCGATGAGCCCGATCAGCCATTTTGGCCAAACTGCGAAAATCATCCACAGCAACACCGCCGCAAGCACGAGCAGAACCGCGGTCCACACGGGATGTCGGCGCGCAAACCCTCTCACTGACCGCATCCCCCCTTACTCGTTTTGTGCTCCATTCCCCTTCTCTTCTGCACACTTGGTTTTGCGACGATCGCGAACCGGCCCCAACACGGCAGCGCAAGGTAGGACGGCTTGCGCCAATCCGGCGTATCTTTGAGTCTGATCGGGTCGCTCTGCATCGGCAAAATGCTGGTCAGACGAAGTGGGCCACTCTCCTGTAGTCGGTTGGCGGAATGCCCACATTTGACGTGAAGAACCGAGTGAAGCCGGCCTGGGAAGCAAAGCCCAGGTCAAAGCCAATCTCCGTGATGGTTTTTGACGTGCTCATCAAATCGTCAATAGCGTGCTCGGCGCGCAGGGTGTTGAGGTAGAGGTTGGGCGTCACGCCCATCTGCATCTTGAAAAGCTTGAAGAAGTGCGGCCGCGAGAGCCCCACTTCCTTTGCCAAGGTGTCGATTGAGACCTCGTGGGAGTAACATTCCTGCATAAGCCGCAGCGATCGTCTAACGCGGAAATCACTGAACTTGCTATACACACTGTGCAGCAACGGTCGGTCCTGCGCCCCCTCCCAGGATTGGTCAAAACACTGCAGACAGGTCTCGAACAAGAAGCCGTCAAACCGGGACGACGGCTGGTCGTCCAGCAACAATGAGCTGAGGCGGCCGACCCACTTTTCCACCTCCGGCAGCATGTGGATGTGCGGCGTACCGAACTTGAGAGCGAATTCGGCCGACCGATTGTTCTCCAGAAACCACATCGGCTTGATGTACAAGGTCAGCACGTAGCTGCATTCGCCCTCGTTGACAGGAGAAAAGCTGTGCGGCTCCCACGGGCTCACGGCAACGGCATTGTGTTCGTCAAGATCGTAGCACTCGCCCCGCACCACGAATTGCCCTCGTCCCCCGCCGAGATAGAAGATCAGATGCCCTTCTCTGTGGGCATGGGTGATGAGGGGATTGTCCAGCTCATACAATGTGGCACGACCGAATGAGCCATGGTGCACGGCAATAGCCCTGGCCATCTCGCTTCCTCCCATAGTGTCGGGTCTGTGCCTTACACCGGCCTCGGCCCGTTTTTTTCCGGATTTCAGCGTTCTTTTCAGAGAAGGGCAAGAGAAATCGTATATTTTGATACTCTGAGGTATGCAGCACGTACCGGCCGAGCGTGATCAATGCACAGATTTCAGAATGTGCGCGATGTCGGCATTGGCCAGACGCCTCGGTCCGTTCCGGATAGCGCGATCCTCGCTGGCTCTGAGCGCGGCTTCCTTCAGGTGCTTCGCCTTAACCCCCATGCGGGACAGGGTGTTGGGCAGCGGAAGGGGGCCAAGGAAGCTGGAAAGACCTTGTGCCAGGTCGATCTCATCGCGAATGCGCAAGCTGCGTTTCAAGGCGTCGAACCGGGCACATGGGACCCCGCTGTAGAATTGCACAAGATGGGGCACGATCAGCCGGCTGGTGGCGCCAAAGTCGAGATGAATTTTCGAGACCGCGGCAACGGCATTGGTGATCGCATGAACCGCACACAGCCCTTTCTGCATGGACAAAGCGCTATTCAGGCTCCCGGCCATCATCTCACGGCGCGCGCCAAGATCGTCATGTTTCAGGGCAGCTTCCGTATTGTCCACAACACGCGACAGGCTGTCGAGCACCAGACCGTCGGCGGGTGGATTGAAGCCGCTGGCGAAGTACGTGCCCACGCCGCGCGCTATGACACCGGCCGCCGCGCTGGCCCCGGCAGCGGCGCTTGTGCCCAAAGTGATGGTTGGGTCGCAAATCACCACGGTGGGGATCATTTGGGCCGCCCGCACAATGGCTTGGGCACCATCGTCCAAGCTGATCCGGGAATAATCGCTGACCGCAGAAGAAAAGCCTGAAATGTCGGGTATTGCGATCAGATCAGCCGATCGGTCTGCAACCTCGGGCTTGCCGTTGTCCTCCCGGCCCAGCATCCCGGCCGGCTTGTCGTGCAACAGCGCCATGCGCGCGACCTTGGCCAGATCAATGGTTTCGTTCCCCCCAAAAGCAACCATCAGGTCGCATTCCTCTGCCTGGTACAGCCGTGCCAGTTGATCGGCCGCCTGTTCGGTCACGGTGGGCGGGATGTCACAGAACGTGGCGATTTTCGTGCGGATGGGGAAGCTTGCGTAGAGGCCTTCCGCGACACCGCCTTCGATATGCTGTCGCTCTGCAACGATGAGAGGGCGCCGTTTTCCCATACGTTCCATTTCAGAGCGCAGTGCTTCTTCCAGCACGCTGTCTGCGAAATGAATGCGGGTCAGGTAATTGATCAACGCCATGCTCGCCTGTCCTCGTGGGCGTCAGGTCGAGAGAAGGCTGCCCGGACCCAATGGACCCGGGCAACCTCGCTGGTTTTCGTTAGTAGGTCTTCTTACACTCCGGAACGTCGCGGCTCGGCGCACCGATCTTGGCAAAGGCGGCCTCGTCGATCCCCATGGTCTGGTTCACGTTCTCGATCACCTTGACGAGCTTGTTCGACAATGTGCCGTCAGCGTTTTCAACCACCTCGGTTAGGAAGTTGGTGCCGATGGCCTGGCGGTTCTGGTCAAGCTTGATCGGTCCGTTGGGAGCATTCTTCAGCTCAAGTGTGGACAGACAGCTGCGGAACTTCTTGTGACCATCAGAGAGATCACCGCCCACTTCGTTCATGCATGATGCCATGGCCGTTGTGGCGTTGTAGTAGCCGGTGGCCATCAGCGCCGGGCTCGGGAAGCGATCCTCCGGCTTAAACAGGTCCTGATAGGCCTTCACGAACTTCTTCCAGTTGGGGTTATCCCAATCGTCAGCCTGCGGACCGGAGGACGGAACACCGATCAGAGCTTTCTTGGCGGAGCCCTTGGAGTTGAGGACCGTACCGTCCACCATGATCGTCCCGCCGATCAGGTTGGCTTCACCGCCAGCCTGTTGATACTGGTTCAGGAAGTTCACGGCATCGCCGCCGCCGAGGCCGAGGTAGATAGCATCCACATCGTCCGGCAGCGCGGCGATGATCGAGCCGAAGTCTTTGGTGCCAAGCGGAACCCAGAAGCGCTCGGTGATTTCACCGCCGGCCTGGCAATATTCCAGAGCGAAGCCAAACACCTGAGTGTAGATGAAGGAATAATCCTCACCGATGGTGGCGACGGTCTTGTAGCCTTTTTCATTGTAGACGTAGGAACCCAGACCTGCCGACCATTGTGCGCCGTCCATGTTGAAGCGGAAGAAGTTTTCCGACGGGTTCACATAGGTGGTGCCCTGGGCGCCCGAAATGCCGTTGATGAAGGTCACCTGCGGCTGTGTTTTTGAATAGTCGCGAAGGGCGATACCTTCGGAGCCAGAAAGGGGTCCGATAATGATATCAACCTTATCCTGCTCCACGAGCTTACGGGCCGCCCGCACCGCACTGTCCGGGCTGGCATCGGTCGCACCGATGATCACTTCAATTTCACGCCCGCCGGCTTTGTTGTTCAGTTCTTCCAACGCGACCTTAAATCCGCGCAGGCCGTCTTCGCCCAAAACCGTGTAGGTGCCTTCCAGCGTCGCCATAAACCCGATCTTCAGTTTATCGGCGGCCTCGGCGAACGTGGCGCTCGCGGTCATGAACGCGGCAACCGCAGCCGTTGTCAGTAGCTTGAGTTTCATTCTTATCCTCCCTGGAGAAGTCTCAGCGCTCTTCGAAGCCGGCGCCGAATGGTGCGCAGAATGACTCAATTCGCGGCAAAGCCCGATTTCGTTGGATTTATGCTCTATACCCAGCAGTCTGTTTTTTCGGTGATTTGTCTGCTCAGCAGTGAAGAGCGTGCCGGTGCCCAGCCGGCGCACTGTTGCCTCTAGGTTGGGGAAGTGCTGCCAGCCGGGCAGGAGCCCCCTCTCGCCAGGCAATTAGCAGGGCTCCTGCAGACCAGTGTACTGCGGTTTTGAAAAATTTGCTATTTGCTGAGATGAACCATGTCGTTCAGAATGGTGCCGATCTCCTCAAACGCTGAATCCAGCTCCTCAATCGTGTCGGCTTTATAGGCAAATCTGTCCCCAAACGGTGCGCCTGGATCCTTGGGACTTGCACAGGTGTTCAGCCTCTTCAACGTATCCAAATGGTCCAGATCGAAGGCCACGGTCACAACAACAATACCGACGCGTTGAGCATTCCGGCAGAGCACTTCAAGATTGCGCTCACCGTTCGTGTTGTTGAGGGGCCATCTGGGATCGCTGGCCTTTGGATTGTCTTGCCCCTCGCCGTTCCAGCGATAGTCGGGCGACGTTTGGCGCCCGTCACTCAGTAGGACGATGGCCTTGTAGACACGCTCTGCCGGGTTAGCGTGATGGACCTTGCTGTAAGGCGCGCCGCCCTCGAACACGCTGTTGGGGGAAATGGTGTGCCAGCCGAACTGAAAGCCCGAAGAAATATGCGTGGCGCCCCTGGGGCGCCAGGTGTCCAGATCGCTGAACAACACCGAGGTATCGCTCGTCAGTTCACGCAATGGCAAGATGCCAGCACAAAGGTGTGAGCGATCTCTGTTCTCGTGCCCAACGTCGATCCACAGATCATTCTGCTGCCAACGGTCGCGCTTGCCCAGGCCAGGCTCGACATCGAACGTGCCGTTTTGTTTGCGTCCCGACACGCAGCTCAGTGTGCGCACCTCGCCGGACAGGAGATTGTATTGCGGGCCGGTCAAGTGCTTGCCCATTAGATTGGCCTTCACCCCATAGTTGAACGGCACCAAGGAAAACTGAACAGCCTCAGGCGTTTCAGAGGCGGCACTTACGCGCGCAATCAGTTTTTTGGCGGCATCTCGCATGGTGCGATATTTTTGAACCCCGTTTAGATTGCCCGACATGGACCCGGAATAATCAAGCACCAAAGCAATCTCTGCTTTGCCCACCTGGGGCACAAGCGCCGTGGCGTGCGTGCCCACTTCGATCGTCTTGGACGTTGCGGGCTGAGCGCGTAACAGGCCGGCCAAATGCATGAACCACGTCTTGACCTCAACGGTCTCAGATGCCGTGACCACATGGTCCTGGATCGAGATCAACTCGTCAGGAACAACCAAGCCAAAGGCGCGCGCATCAAAATTGGCCTCAAAATAGGCCTTCCCCAGCGCCTTGCGGGCCTCGTCGTCGGCATAGCGAAGCGCTCCCGTGGCGAGCACCGCGGAATCCAGAGCCACCTGAAGTCGGTGTTTGGCCGCAACGGTGCGCCCATAGTCGACCGCCAAACCGGCAGCCAGCAGGAATGGAATTGCAGCAAATGCGAACATCAGGGCCAGATTTCCCCGTTCGTCGGTACAAAATCGTTTGAGCAGGCGTACACCCATAGTCTAATCCTCCGGTTCATTCATCGCCCGCCAGTAAAGCAAGAAACCGCAGAGTATGGTGCGTAAATGCAATTATAGGTTTATTTAAACTGAGTCACACAACTAAAAAGAGAAATGATTCCAGCCCAAATGCGCGTGGGCTCAGAGGTGGCTTACTTTTTTGTTGAACCGGTCGCACCACTGCTTGTAGGTTGCGCCGCAACAAGCGCGCTGCAGCGCACAAAACATGTCAGGGGGACACCGCAGATCAAAGGCAGGTGAACGAGGGGCCCGATATCCAAATTCCTTTTGTCATTGTCGGGCGATTGTCCTAGCGTGATCGTCAAACACTGGGCTGGCGCGCATCCTGCGCATACCAAGTTTGCCGCCCCACTCAAAAACACTACCTCAGTCGGAGAATTCACATGACCAAAATCAAGGTGGCCGGGCCCGTTGTGGAGCTGGACGGCGATGAGATGACCCGGATCATCTGGGACTTCATTAAGAAGAAGCTCATCTTGAATTATCTGGATATCGATCTGCGCTATTACGATCTCGGCATCGAGGAGCGCGACCGCACGGACGATCAGATCACCATTGATGCGGCCAACGCCATCAAGGAGCACGGTTGCGGCGTCAAATGCGCGACCATCACACCGGATGAGGCGCGGGTGGATGAGTTCAATCTGAAGCGCATGTACCGCTCGCCTAACGGAACGATCCGCAACATTCTGGGCGGTGTGATTTTCCGCCAACCCATCATTTGCAGCAATGTGCCCCGTCTGGTGCCCGGCTGGACCAAACCTATCGTTGTTGGCCGTCACGCTTTCGGCGATCAGTACCGGGCGACAGACTTTGTCTTTCCCGGCCCCGGCAAACTCACAGTGAAGTTTGAGGGCGAAGACGGCAAAGTGATTGAGCGCGAAGTGTTTCAAGCCCCCGGCGGCGGCGTCTCTATGGCCATGTACAATCTGGATGAGTCCATCCGCGACTTTGCCCGCGCGTCCATGAACTATGGCTTGTCGCTCGGATGGCCGGTCTATCTCTCCACCAAGAACACCATTCTGAAAGCCTATGATGGGCGCTTTAAGGACCTGTTCCAGGAGGTCTTCGACAGCGAGTTCGCCGAGAAATTCGAAGACGCCGGCATCACCTATGAGCATCGCCTGATCGACGACATGGTGGCGTGCGCGCTGAAGTGGAACGGCGGCTATGTATGGGCCTGTAAGAACTATGACGGCGATGTACAGTCCGACACGGTGGCACAGGGTTTCGGGTCGCTGGGCCTGATGACATCCGTTTTGATGTCGCCGGACGGCAAGACCGTTGAAGCTGAAGCCGCGCACGGCACAGTGACCCGGCACTATCGTCAACATCAGGCGGGTCAGGAGACCTCCACGAACTCAATCGCCTCGATCTTTGCGTGGACCGGCGGACTGAAGCACCGGGCCAAACTGGATGACAATGCAGAGCTGCTGAACTTCGCCAATACTCTGGAGAAGGTTTGCGTGGACACGGTTGAAGCCGGCGACATGACGAAGGATCTGGCGTTGCTGGTGGGACCGGACCAGAAATGGCTCACCACCATTGGCTTCCTGGACAAGATTGACGAGAATCTGAGCAAGGCGCTGGGCGGCTAGCACCGCGCCAGGGCACGGCTTGAGCGGTGGGCCCGCACTTCTGCAAAGGGCACCGCTCAGTCAATCTGCGCCAGACCGAAATCGTCCAGGATTGAGTAGATCGCCGGCACCAGAAGCAGCACCAGCACCGTAGTCGCCATGAGGCCGAACGCCAGGCTGGTCACCAGCGGGACGAGCACCTGCGCCTGTAAGCTGCTTTCCGACAAGAGCGGCAACAGACCGACAATCGTGGTGAGCGAGGTCAACAGGATCGCCCGGAACCGCGCCTGACTGGCCCTCGGAGCCGCCTCTGCCACTGATTTCGTGTCGCCGTGGTAATGCTTGATAAAGTTGACCAGCAGAATGCTGTCGTTCACCACCACCCCGGCCAGCGCCACAAAGCCCAGCATGCTGGGCATTGTGAAATCGAGCCCCAGCAAGATGTGGCCGGCAATGGCGCCCACCAGGGCAAACGGGATGATGATCATCACCACCACCGGCTCCACATAGCTGCGCAGTTGGAAGCTCAGCAGCAGATACACCCCCACAAGACCGAGAATGAACCCGGAGAGCATCGAGCGCTGAGTGGTCGCGGCTTCCTTGTTCTGGCCCTGGAGCGAGATCGAAACGTCTGGATACTTTTCGGCAAGCTTCGGAAACAGCTTCGCGCTCGTGTCGCGGAGGATCTCATCGGCGTTGGCCACGGTCACGTCCACATCGCCCTGCACCGTAACGGTGCGTTGACCGTTGACCCTGTTGATGCGCGCATAGCCTCTGCCGGTTTCAATGTCGGCAATGGCCACCAAGGGAACCTGGCTACCATCAGATTGGGTGATGGTGAAATTATCGATGTCGGCAAGGCTTGCCTTGTTGCGAGCATCGATGCGCACATCGATCTCGTAGGGCTCAGGTCCGCGCTGAATCTCGCTCACCGTGGTCCCGAAGTAAGCGGCCCTCAATTGATCGGCGATCTGGCGCGCGTCGACGCCCAAGGTAGACGCGCCGTCCTTCAGGCGGATCCTCAGCTCCGGTTTGCCTGGGCGCAGATCGTCAGCCAGGTTCGATGTTCCTCGATAACCCTCCAGCCAGGCCACAAGCTCCAGGGCCGCAGATTTCAGGTTCGCCAAGTCCGGCCCGATCAAACGGATGTCGAAGGCGAGCCCTGCGGGGCCCAGCGTGGACTCCGCAAATTTCACAGTGATCACGTCCGGCAGATCCCCACTCTCTTTCCGCCAGAGGGCAATCACATCATCGATCCGGCTGGTGCGGGATTCCGAATCCAGAAGATCTGCGGTGATGGTCGCGACGTGCGGGCCGGTTTCGTTGGCGCTGGCATTCTCGTTGAACTTGGTGGCGACCTTCTCCACCAGCGGCTGCCCGCCGGGCTGGTCCGGCGTCAACGTCGTGTTGACCCGCTCAAGCGCATCGGTGATTGTTTTCACCACATTCTCGGTGCGCGCGAGCGGGGTGCCTTGCGGCAAGAGGATGCGCGCCTCCATCACATTACCGTCCAGCTCCGGGAATGCTGAGAATTTCAGCAACCCGCCTGCAATGGCGCTGATCGCCAGTAACATCAGCCCAACGGCGATCCCAACGGTCAGATAACGCCAGCGCACGGCGGCGGCCGCTGCCGGCCCCACCCAATGGGTGCGCATCCAGTCCACCATCTGATCCACTTTGGATTGAACCACCGATGGTTTCACATCCGACTTTTCCAAGGCGTGGTAAAGGTGATGCGGCAACACCAGGAAGGCTTCAATCAGCGACACCACCAAGACGAACAGCATGACGATGGGCACAACTTTCAGGATCTGGCCGATATCGCCCTTCAAAAAGGCCAAAGAACCGAAGATACAGGTTGTGGTGGCAAATGAGGCAAAGACACTCGGCAACACCTGAGTGGCCCCGTTGATCGCAGCCTCCAGCGGCGACTGACCCTCGGCACGCTTTGAGGCCACGTTCTCGGCAATCACAATGGCATCGTCCATAAGCAGGCCGATAACAATCAGCAGGCCCACCATAGTGAGCATGTTGATGGTGTATCCGGCGGCCACCATGAGAACAGCCGCACCCAGGAAGGACACAGGCAACCCGGCTGCCACCCAAAAGGCATATCGGAACCCGAAGAACAGCCACAACACCAACAGCACCAAAACCAGCCCCTGACCGCCGTTCTTCAGCAAGAGCTGCAACCTGTCGCGCACGATCGACGACACATCATTGGTCACCACCAGCTCAATGCCCCTGGGCACGCGCTGGCGTTCGAGCTCCAGGAACCCATTGATGGCGTCGATAACCTTGAGCGTGTCTTCGGTTTCGGTCTTGGTCACTTTCAGGATGGCCGCCGGTTTGCCGTTGAACAGCACTTTGGCCTCATCCAGATCAAACCGGTCGGTGATCTTGGCGATATCGCCAAGCTTGATTTGGCCCCCACTTTCCCCCGCCACCACGACCACATCTCTGAAATCTTCCGGCGTCTTGCGTTCATCGGCAAAGCGTATCAGCACGTCCTGATCGCGGGTTTGGATGCTGCCGGATGGCAAATCCAGGCTCTGGCGCTGAACGGCTTTGGCCACATCGGAAATGGAGATGCCATATTGCCGGATCACCGTATCGGAGAGCTCAATGCGGATCTGGTGATCGGAGAAGCCGGAGATCTCCACCTTCGGAATGCCGCCGTACCGCAGCATTCTGTCTTTGACCTCTTCGGCCAGGGCCTTCAAGCCGGGCTTGTCCACCGAACCCGTGATCGCAACCGAGGCCACAAAGTCTGTGCGGCCAAGCTGTTTGACCACCGGGTCTTCGGCTTGGTCGGGAAACTCGGTGATGGCGTCAATTTCAGTGCGCACATCGGTGGTGAAGCGGTCGAGATGACCGCCCTCAACCATTTCGATGGTGGCTTGCGCCAACCCCTCTCGCGCCTCGCAGCTGATCTCAGCCACATTATCGATGGCGTCCACCGCATCTTCAATGCGTTGGCAGATTGCCTCCTCCACATCCTCTGCCCGGGTGCCGGGGTTGGCCACCGTCACCTGCACCTTACTGGGCTGGATCCGGGGAAAGGTCTCGCGCTGGAGCACGGGAGCGGCGAACAGACCCGCCACAATGAACGCCACCATCACCAGGTTGGCGGCCGTGGGATGGCTGGCAAAGTAACGGATCATTGAGCCGTGGCCCCTCCCGACGCTTCATCGGTCAGACGCTTTAAGGCATCTTCATCGCTTCGGAGGCTCAACAGCATGCCTGGAACCGCCGGCACCAGATCGGAGACGACGATCTGTTCGCCCTTTGCAATGCCCTTTGCGATGACCGCAAGATTGCCCTGTAGGAGACCGGTGGTCACAGGCCGGATATCCAGCCGGCGTTCGGCGCTCGCCACATAGACGTTTCCATTGTGAAGCGCTGAGCGCGGGACGATCAGCTGGTTCTCCGCCGCGCGGGTGCGCACCTCGATTTCCACAAACATCCCTTTGGTGAGCGGGGGTCTCTGGCCGGGCAAGGCCTTGGCATAGGCGCCGTCTACGGCAACGATCACACCAATCGTCCGTGTTTTCGGATCAATCGTGTCGCTCACCCTGGCAAAGCGAGCGGGCCACTCCACCATGCTCTCGCCCACCCGAAGGCGGACGGAGGCCTCAAAGCCGATCTTCTTCACCATCTTGGACAAGGTTTCCGGCGTGAAGCCGACCGATACCTCATTGGGTATGCTGGCCCGCACCATGGCGCTGAACTGGGAAATCGGCACTTGGGCTTCGACTTCCGCCACATCCAAGCTGTCGGCCGTAACCAACGTACCACCGGTTTGGATGTATTGCTTTTCCTCCACATTCACTTCGGAGATGCGAGCCTGGAAGGGCAGCACGATCCGGGTGCGTTTCAGGTCCAGCTCAGCCGACTGCAATTGCGCTTGATAGACGGAAATCTGCTCGCGTTGCACAGCCCGTTGAGTGGGCAGGAGCCTTAAGGTGTTCTCCAGATCCTGCACTTTCTTGCGCTGAGCCAGAGTTTCGCGCTGCTCCAGATCCAAAGCCGATTGAGCGACCGTGCCGCGGCTGAGAAGGTCCTGCTTACGCTTCAGTTCGCTTTCGCGGAGTGCAAGGCCACGCTTCTCGATCGTTAGAAGATCGGCTGTGTTGTCTTCGGTCACCTTCAACTCGGCAAGCTTGGCCTCTGCGGAACGCATATTCGCCTTGGCCTGATTTATGGCCAGATCGAAATCAGCGGGCGAAATCCGAACGATTTCCGTGCCGGCCGGCAGAATGGCCCCCTTTTTTAGGTCCGGATGCACATATTCAACCTCGCCGGCAACCTGAGCAATCGCGCTCCACACCGTGCCCGGATAGACACTGCCGAACCCGGTCACCCGGGGGATTAGGCGAAGCTCCTGCGCGGGGATCGTGCGCACCACGCGGGCGAGTTCTTCGGGCGGCTTGCGTTCCGGCGCTTGGCGGCCACTGGCCATGAGGTAAAGCACTGCAATGCCGACGAGGATGGGGGGAATGATCAACAGTTTCTTCAGCACTGGTTCAGATCCCATGTTTATTTGGTTGTGGGTCCGGCGCTGACCCATCTTCGTTCCTTTAGGCGCTCCAAGCCACGCGCGCAATGTGGCCTTGAGCAGTGTTGACGTTCGGGCCAGGTGGATTCCGTCACAAAACAGTCCTAATCTTTTCCTCCGATCACGGCACACCAACTGGAGGTCTGTTTGCGATGCGCATGTTTCTTCACATTTTCCTGTGCTTGGCGGCTCTGAACCTGCCTGCAAGCACAGCCTCCAGCCAACAAGCGCAGCGCTCCATCGTGGAGACGAAGGATAGCGACTATTTTGGCTTCGATTTGCGCGCAGAAGAAAATGTCTCGTTAGATCAGTGCAAGGCCGATTGCTTGGCCAACGCAGCCTGCCGCGCCTTCACCTATAACCAATCGGCCCGCTTTTGCTTCCTGAAGACGGACTTCGGTCCCCTGCAACCCTTTAACGGAGCGATTGCCGGGCGGGTGGTGAGCCAAACAGAAGGTGCCGATTTGGGTGCGCCGCCCAAGCTGTCCTATGTGCCTGAATATCTGCAACGCAGAGCCCGACAATTGCGCGAGCGACTGGCCGGCAACAACGCCCTGCCCGTCCAACGGGGTTTCGCAGCTCTCCTTCAAAGCGCCCGCCAGAACCTCTCCGCCCGGCAGCTCCAACCCATGATTGCGGACTTTTCGGCAGCGCTGAAGATCGACCCGGCGAATGTGGCTGTGTGGCTCGAACTTTCCGATGCGGCCCGCCTCCAGAGGCTCACCGTGCCCGGACAGAGCTCCCAAATGACCCAACTGGCCACTTCGGCGGCGCTGAACGGCTATCTGCGCTCGCGCACCGCCGTCGACAGAGCGGGCGCTCTGGCCCGCGTGGCGAAAGCTCTGAGTGTGCAAGGGCAGTTCCGCCCGGCCCTCACCGCTTATAAGCAAAGCCTGGCGCTCAACGATGTGCCCTCAGAACGCGCGATATTTGCAGAGCTGCGCCGCAAATATGGGTTTCGTGTGGTCAATCACACGGTGGATTCCGACAGCCGGACCCCGCGCGTGTGCGTTCAGTTCTCCGAGAGCCTGGACGCAAAGACGCGCTATGAGAGTTTTCTGAGTGTAGATGGGAGCGCCCCGCAAGCGCTGGATGTGAAGGACAAGCAGCTCTGTGCGGAAGGGCTGGCCCATGGCAAGCGCTACCGCATCACCTTAAGACAAGGCTTGCCGTCAACGGTTGAAGAGACCCTTTTGGCCGATGTGGATCTCAACGTTTACATCCGGGATCGCAAACCGTCAGCCAGGTTCAGTGGCAGCGGTTTTGTGCTGCCCGCCTCAGCCCGGCGCGGCATTCCGCTCATCACCATCAATACCGATAAGGCTGAGCTGAAACTCTATCGGGTCGGCCAGCGGGCCTTGGCGCCACTGCTCAGAGGCTCATCGTTCCTGCAGCGGCTGAGCAGGTGGGAGGTCAGCGATCTCAAAAACACCATGGCTGAGGAGATCTGGAGCGGCTCTATAGATGTGCGGCCCAAGCTCAACGAAGAGGTGGTGACAAGCATTCCTGTTGATGAGGCGGTGGGCGTGCACAAACCTGGCGTCTACCTAATGACCGCCACGCCGCCCTCGGCGCTGCTTGGAGAGCGCCAGGAGCCGGCCTCGCAATGGTTCGTGATCTCCGATATTGGCCTCACCACGTTCGCCGGAGCACAGCATCTGAACGTGTTTGCCCGCTCGCTTGCCTCGGCAAAACCCATCGCCGGCGTGAAGCTCACCTTACTGGCGCGCAACAACCAGGTCCTGGGCACCGCCACCACGGACGACCAAGGCCGGGCCAAGTTCGATGCAGGTCTGACACGCGGCAAGGACAGTCTTGCGCCCGCCGTGCTCACCGCTCTGGGTGAGTCTGAAGACTTCGTGTTCCTGGATGTGGCCAAACCCGGCTTTGACTTTTCCGACCGCGGGGTTGAGGGACGTGCCGCGCCTCAAGGTATCGATGTTTACGCCTGGACCGAGCGCGGCATCTACCGGGCCGGGGAAACGGTTCATGTGGCCGCCCTCGCGCGGGATGTTGCGGCGAACGCGGTGCGCGATCTGCCGCTCACGTTTGTTTTCAAGCGACCCGACGGTGTGGAGGACCGGCGCCTGGTGGGCCAAGGCGAAGCTCTGGGCGGCTATGCAGTTCAGCTCCCACTCACCGACAATGCAAAGCGGGGCACTTGGCAGGTTCAAGTGTTCACCGATCCCAAGCAGCCGGCCGTGGCAACAGAACGGTTTCTGGTGGAAGATTTCCTGCCCGAACGCACCGACTTTGCCATTACGCCAGCCCAGGCCGAGTTGCGCGGCGGAGTTCCCGTGTCCGTCACGGTAGAAGGGCGCTACCTCTACGGTGCGCCTGCAGCAGGTCTTTCTCTGGAGGGCGCCCTTGAGGTCAAAACCACGCGCGAACGGGCTGGGCACAAGGGTTATCTGTTTGGCCTCGCCACCGAGGAAGGCGGCGCAAAGCAGCAGTTTCCACTGGAAGATCTGACACCGCTGGATGCGCAAGGTCGGACCTCGTTCGATATTGCCCTTCAAACCACCCGGTCCACCAGCCGGCCCCAAACGGCCGATCTGGTGGTGCGTCTGCGCGAAGGCTCAGGACGGGCTGTCGAGCGCCGGCAGGGCCTGAACGTGCGCGCCACACGCGTCATGCTGGGCGTGCGCCCAGATTTTGAAGGCGGCCAAGCCGGGGAAAACGCACAAGCCGGTTTCAGCCTGATTGCCGTTGCTCCCGACGGACGCACCACCGACATGGCCGGCGTGCGTTGGTCGCTCACTAAGATCGAGCGCAACTATCAATGGTACCGCAGTGGGTCCTATTGGCGGTACGAGCCAATCGACCTGGAGAAGAAGGTGGCTGACGGGACAATCGATCTTGCTGCCGATGCACCAAAACGCCTCTCGGTGCCGGTGGACTGGGGTCGCTATCGGCTCCAGGTCGAGGCCACCGCATCGGACCGCCCGGTCACCAGTGTTCTCTTTAATGCGGGATGGTTTGTGGAGGCCAAATCCACCGAAACCCCAGATGGTCTTGAGATCGGCCTTGACGAAGCCGCTTATGCGGCGGGCGATGTGGCCAAGCTGAAGGTCTCCCCGCGCTTTGCCGGCGAACTGCTGATTGCCATCGCCTCAGACCGGGTGCACGAAACCTGGTCCGTGCCGGTCCCTGCTGAGGGCACAACGGTTGATATCCCCGTGAAGAAGGAATGGGGAGCAGGCGCTTACGTGCTCGCCACGCTGCATAGACCGGGCGATGCCGGTCCCTCACGCATGCCCCAACGCGCCATCGGCGTGAAATGGCTGTCGGTGCGCCCGGCAGAACGCGCACTGAATGTGGCATTGACCCCACCCGCGCAAGCTCTGCCCAATCAGCCGCTCGTGGTCCCGGTCAAGGTAACCGGCCTGAGCGCGAACGAAGAGGCTTTCGTGACCGTGGCCGCCGTAGATGTTGGCATCTTGAACCTTACCAACTATCAGAGCCCTGACCCCGTGAAGCGGTATTTCGGTCAGCGCAAGCTGGGGGTCGATATGCGCGATCTCTACGGCAAGCTGATCGACGGCAGCTTGGGCCAGACGGGACGGTTGCGCACAGGCGGTGATGGCTTCGATGGCATGAGCGCGAGCGGGAGTGCTCCTACGGAGAAGCTTCTGGCCTTCTTCTCAGGGCCTGTTCGGCTGGACGGAAATGGCAGCGCGGAAGTCTCTTTCGACATTCCCCAGTTCAACGGTACGGCCCGGATCATGGCGGTGGCCTGGAGCGCTGAGGGCGTGGGCGCCGCTGAAAGCGAGACCGTCATCCGCGAACCGGTTGTGGTCGCGGCCAGCTTGCCCAAAGTCATGGCGCCGGGCGATACCAGCCGCCTGCTTTTGGAGATCACCAATACCGATGCACCGGCAGGTGCGTTAGGGGTTGGGCTTGAAAGCAGTGAACATCTTGAACTCGCCACGGGGGCTCTGCCTGCCAGCATAGACCTGGCCCCAGGCGAGAAACGCACGCTTGAAGTGCCGGTCACCGCGAAGTCTTCCGGCACCAGTTGGGCGCGCCTGCGGCTCACCGGTCAAGATGGGCTCTCCATCAGCCAAGACATCACCATGAAGGTGCGTCCGGCCGTTTTGCCGGTCACTCAAAAGCTGCAAGTTGCGTTGGCGGAAAATGGCGGCAGCCTGACCATCGATGAAGCCCTGCTCACCGGCCAGCAAATGGACGGCGCCAGGATCAGCATTTCGGTGGCGCGTCCTTCGGCGTTCGACGTGCCCTCCTTGCTGCTGCAGCTTGACCGATATCCTTATGGCTGCACCGAGCAGGTCACCAGCAAGGCGTTGCCCCTGCTCTACGCCAGTGGCTTTTCAAGCGGGTTTCCCGGACTTGAGGTGGACGGCATCAAAGAGAAGGTACAAACGGCAATCAACACGGTGCTGGCCAACCAGTCCAGCGCGGGCGGCTTCAGCCTCTGGGGCACGCAGGCGGACGATCTTTGGCTCAGCGCCTATGTGAGCGACTTCCTGACCCGGGCGCGCGAGAAGGGCTACGACGTGCCGGAGCAGCCCTTGCGCCAGGCCCTACGGGGGTTACAAAACACTCTCGCCTACTACAACAATCTGGATGAGAACGATGCGGCGATCGCCTACGCGCTCTATGTTCTGGCGCGCAACAAGATGGCCTCGGCGGGTGATCTTCGCTACTACGCAGATGCCCGGCTGAACGCTTTTCGCTCTCCTCTCGCCCGCGCCCAACTCGCCTCGGCCATGGCGCTCTACGGGGACCAGCAGCGGGCGACCCAAACCTTCACATCGGCCTTACGTTTAGCCAGCCAGGCAAACGCCGCTCAGAGCAAGCGCTACACTTACGGCTCCAAACTGCGCGATGCGGCAGCCATGCTGGCCCTGGCGGTGGAAGCGCGGCCACAACCCGCAGGCGTTGCCGAAATGACCGCTCTGGTGAAGGCGCTCAGCCAGGCAGACCGATCCACCAGCACACAGGAGCAAGCCTGGATGCTGCTCGCAGCCCGGGCCGAAGAGGAGGCTAACTGGGCGATTTCTCTCAACGTGGACGGCTTGGCGCACTCAGGTACCTATGCCCGCAGAGTGGAAGGCGCAGACCTTATCGCCAACCCTATTCGGCTCACCAACCGGTCCGAAGAGGCACTGGAAGCAACGGTAACAACCCTGGCTGTGCCCACTGAACCGCCTGCGCCCGGGGGTAACGGCTTTACCATCACGCGGACCTACTACCGCTTGGATGGCACTGAGCAAAGCGTGGGCGAGGTGGCGCAGAATGAGCGCTTCGTGGTGGTTATCTCCGTCAAGCAGACAAATGATCTGCCCGCGCGTCTGATCATCACTGATCTGTTGCCGGCCGGGTTTGAAATCGACAACCCGAACCTGGTGAAAAGCGCCGATCTGACCAACTTCAAATGGTTGCCGAACACCAGCCCGGCCCACAAGGAGTTCAGAGACGACCGGTTTGTCGCCGCCTTTGACCGGGCAAAAGGGGGCGAGACCGATTTTACCGTTGCCTACAGCGTGCGCGCGGTGACGCCAGGCCGGTTCCAGCACCCTGCAGCGTATGTGGAGGATATGTATAGACCTGAAATGACCGCCAGAACGGCCACGGGGTTAATGAGCGTGGTGAAGCGCTAAATCGATGTCGCTGAAACCCAGCCATCTGAAATCTCTTTTGGGCGTCAGCCTGGTAAGCTTCCTTGGCGGGCTTGCTTTGATCATTGCCGCGTTCTTCTGGTTTGATGCGCACTACCCTCCGCCGCTCACGGAACGCGCTGAACTCTCCCGGGAAGTGGTGGACGCAGAGGGTAAACTGCTGAGGGCGTTTGCCACATCTCAGGGGCGCTGGCGCTTGCATGTGACCCCGGAGCAGGTGGACCAAGAGTACCTTGATCTCCTGATCGCATATGAGGACCAGCGCTTCTGGTCTCATCCCGGCGTCGACATGCTTGCCCTGCTGCGCGCGGCCGGACAATGGGTGGCCAACGGCCGGATTATCTCCGGCGGATCCACACTCACCATGCAGCTCGCCCGTCTGCTCGAGCCGCGCAAGGAACGTTCATTGGCCGCCAAGGGCATGCAGATTGTGCGAGCGCTGCAGATTGAACGGCGCCTGAGCAAACAGGAAATCCTGCAACTCTATCTGACCCGCGCGCCCTATGGGGGCAATCTGGAAGGGATCCGCGCGGCCTCTCTCGCCTACTTCGGCAAAGACCCCATGGGGCTGTCGCTGGCCGAAGCCGCTCTCTTGGTCGCGCTCCCCCAGTCGCCTGAGCGCCGTCGTCCAGACCGGCATCCGGGCGCAGCTCAGAAGGCGCGCGACACGGTATTGCGGCGCGCCGCTTCAGCGGGTGTGATCGCCAAAGGCGAGGTTGAACGTGCAGCGCGCCGTCCGGTTTCCAAAACCCGCATGGCTCTGCCGGCACTGGCGCCCCACCTGGCACGGCAGGTTGCGGTGTCCGAACCCGGCAAGCCACGCCACCAGTTGACCTTGCGAAAGGGGCTGCAAGAGACGCTGGAGCGGGTGGCGCGCGATGCTTCATCCACTCTTGGACCGAAAGTGTCCATGGCCATGATGCTTGCCGACGTGGCCGACGGATCGCTCCTTGCTCAGGTGGGATCGCCGTCCTATCTGGACCGCGAGCGGTCGGGCTCAATCGATATGACAAGGGCCGTGCGCTCTCCAGGCTCCGCGCTGAAGCCATTCATCTACGGACTGGCTTTTGAGGAAGGAGTGGTGCGGCCCGAAACCTTGATCGATGATCGGCCATCTGATTTTGCCGGCTACCGACCGCAGAACTTTGACCTGAACTACCAGGGCGAAGTGAGTGTGCGCCGGGCTTTGCAGCTATCGTTGAACGTGCCCGCCATCCACCTGCTGGAGGCCGTTGGCCCACAGAGATTGTTGGCGCGTTTTCGCCAAGCGGGTGCCCCGTTGACCATGCCTAAGAGTGAACCTGCCGGATTGGCGATCGGCCTGGGCGGTGTGGGGATATCTTTGAGTGACCTGGTGCAGCTCTATGCCGGGCTTGCCCGCGGCGGTGATGCCCCCCAGCTCCACGCTGTTCCGGGAGAACGGCAAGGCCCCCTGCGACCGGTTTTGTCGCCGATTGCCGCCTGGCATGTGACCGATATCCTCTCAGGCACGCCGACACCCGCGGGCTTCAAGACCATAAAGATCGCCTACAAGACCGGCACCAGCTATGGCTACAGGGACGCATGGGCTGTGGGGTATGACGGCCGCCATGTGCTCGGCGTATGGGTGGGACGGCCGGACAACGGGCCCGTACCCGGGCTCACGGGGCGCACCGCCGCCGCACCCGTTTTGTTTGAGGCATTCAGCCAATTGGGTTTGAGGGCGGCGGATTTTCAACCCGCACCACCTGGAGCATTGCGCTTGACCCGCTCTGAGCTGCCGGTAACCCTTCAACGGTTCGCCGCTCCACACGCGAAGCTCCAAATGGCGAAAGCACCCGAACGTGCACCAAAGATCGTCTACCCTCCCAAAGGGGCTCAGGTGGAACTCGGCACTTTGGCGGATGGCAGCGTGATGCCGCTCGCCGTGAAGGTTCAGGAGGGACGCCCCCCATTCCGCTGGCTCGCCAATGGCGCGGTTCTGGCCGAGCGCAGCCGAAAGCGCATGGCCACATGGACCCCCACAGGAACGGGCTTTTCCACACTGACCGTCATTGATGCCGTGGGCCGCGCCGCCAGTGTGGATGTCTATCTGGTGCCTGGCCCGTGAGGTCCGGAAGCTTCAGGCCCCTTTGAAATTGGGCTTACGTTTCTCGTGGAACGCCTCCACGCCCTCCTTGAAGTCTTCTGAGGTGCGCAGCCGGCTGTAGCTGTGGCCCTCAAGCTCGATAGCCGTTGTGAGGAACGCATCTTCGGTGTCGTTCAAGAGCTTTTTGGCCGTGCGCTGGGCGAGCGGGGCAAAGGTTCTCAGCTCGTCCACCAAGGCATCGGTGGTGCTCTCCAGATCCGCATCGGCCACGCACTCGGTCGCCACGCCCCAGGCATGGGCATCGGCGCCGCTGATCCGCTTTGAGCGCATGACGATGTCCTTGGTGCGGGTGATACCGACCATCTTTTGCAAGCGCGCTGACCCGCCCGACCCGGGGATCTGGCCCAGCCTTTGTTCGGGCAAAGAGTAAAGAGTAGTCTCGGAGGCAATTCTAAAATCGCACGCCAGGGAGATCTCAAACCCCACCCCAAAGCAGTAGCCGCGGTTGGCTGCGATCACCGGTTTGGAGCAGCGGGTGGGAGCCGCAATGTTCCAGGCGAGCTTTGAAACCGTCTCGGGCGAGGCCTCCAGGAAGCCTTTGATGTTGCCACCGGAGGAAAAATGCTCCCCCTCGGCCCTCAGCACGATGATGCGCACCCTGTCGTCCAGATCCAGCGTTTCAAACACCAGACGCAATTGGTCGCGCTGGGGCATGGAGATCACGTTCAGGGGTGGGCGATCCAAGATGATGTCGGCGCGTTCACGCGCGCTGTCGATGTCAACGCGGAAACCGTCCAGTTCTTTGAGTGGATCGGTGAGTGAAGACGGAAATGAAGCCATGCTGGGGTCCTTTTTTGCTTTTGCTGTTCAGCCTTGCGGCGCCTCGGTCACATAGTCGCCGGCCACCAGCAGCCGGCGCAAGATCTTGCCCACCGGCGACTTGGGGATGGCCGCCACGAAAACGTAGTCCCGCGGGCGTTTGAAATTGGCAAGTTCAGAGGATTTGCACCAGGCATCCAGATCCTCAGCGCTGACCTCAGAGCCGCGCACGAGGAACGCCGTTACCTGCTGGCCCCAGCGTTCGTGCGGCAGGCCGACCACCGCCACCTCTGACACAGCGGGATGTAGGGAAAGGCAGGATTCGATCTCCACAGGCAAGACGTTCTCGCCGCCCGTGATGATCATGTCATCCACCCGGCCCGTAACGAAAAGGTCGCCCTCGTCATCCAGAT